>NZ_JAWOWM010000005.1:0-244634 GCF_033340475.1 Vibrio sp. 1078-1 | reverse complement strand
TTAGCATGAGTAGTTTTACAGGCAAAGCCGAAGCGGATGATAACCACCTACTGAAGTAGGTGGTTTAGGGCTGAAAACAAAAAAGCTTCGCCGAAGCGAAGCTAAGTAATCGTAAGAATGAGGATAAACTATGCGTATCGACGAACCATAAGGTTCCAACTACGTTGCTGCCGTTCGAACTCTGCTTTAATTTGCTGGTACTTCATTTTCGTTACAGAACATTCGTATTTCTTTACCACACTGGCAGTTTTGGCACCGAGTACTTCTTTGCGCATCTCGTAGTATTCCTGCATGTGATGAACTAGAGTATCAAACTCGTGCTGTAGCTGATCGAGGATTGTTTGCGTGTTCGGTTTCGATTCTAGCTTTTCTCTTGCTTTCTTCAAAAGTTGACTAGCACGGGCTTTTTCAATTCTAAATGTAGGCGTTGTGCGCAACTTAGATGTGAGTCCTAACCAAGAACATGACTTTATCAACCACTTCGTTGGGTCGTAATGCCACCAATACACGCCATTGCGATAGTCATTCTCGAAAATATGATGGAAATTATGGTAACCCTCTCCAAATGTGAAAAAGGCGAGTACACCATTATCGCGAGCAGTGTTTTTGTCTGTGAAAGTTTGCTTACCCCAAATATGTGCGAGGGAGTTAATGAAAAAAGTCGTATGGTGACTCATAAAGAGTCGAGCCGCACCAACGACCAATAACATCCCCCAGATATCACCGTAGATCAGTCCGAGCATGACTGGGAAACCAATATTAGTCAGTAGGGCAAGTGGAACATAATACTTATGCTGCCACATGACGATTTTGTCGCGCTTTAGATCACGGCAGTTTGTATATTCGTTTTCCTTTGATTTATTGTAATCACGTAACATCCACCCAATGTGAGAATACCAAAAACCCCGCTTGGCGGAGTACGGATCTTTACCGTTATTGTCGACATGTTTGTGATGCACACGATGATCAGAAGACCAATGTAATGCACTATTTTGCAAAGAAAATGCTCCTCCAATCGCAAAAATGGCGCGCAAAATAGGATGAGCTTCGTATGTTTTGTGGCTCCAGAGACGATGATAGCCTGCTGTAATAGAAAGGTTAGTAAAACTAAATGCAATCACTCCCCAAATTAGATGTTCCCAACCCAGTCCAAAATGATATGCATACCAAGGCATTACAATAAAAGTCAGAACAAAACTGGCAGAAAATATTAATGTATTCAACCAGATAACAGGTGGTTTGTTTTGAGTCACAGGTGTATCCCTAACTTTGAGCTAACAACTGTTCGCCAGAATATCAGCGTACACATGTAAGTCAAATTAAAGTTAGACAAATGTGACTATTCCTTTGGGTGTAGATTAAGGAACTTGATGGGATATTTTGCTTTTAATTGAATAATGAGTAGTATTAAAAAATGAGCTCTGGCTTAAGGTGTATAAAATCTGCCAAGAAACAAGTGTTATAAAGGTGGAATATACCGAGACTCTATAAAGAAGCAAAAATGTAAGAAAATAGGAATACGTAATGGATTTACGATTAGCGGAATATAAGGACTACGAGCGCATTGCGCATCTTCATGCGGATAGCTGGAAGCGTCATTACCGTGGCATTCTTAGTGATAACTATCTTGAGAAAGAAGCGATTGACGACAAACTACTGATTTGGCAAACCCGTTTGACCAACCCACCATTCAATCAGCACATTGTCTTGGCGGAGGAGGGAGGTTTGCTACTTGGCTTTGTTTGTGTGTTCGGCAACCATGATTTCGAGCGTGGAACCTTTATTGACGCATTGCATGTTGATGACAGTTACCGTGGTCGTGGGATTGGTAAGCAGCTATTACTTGCTGTCGCAGAATGGCAACAGCAGTACTTTCAAGACACAGGTCTTTATTTAGAAGTTGTGTCGCAAAACATTTCTGCGATTGAATTCTATCGCCACATTGGTGGACAAGAGGATCAAGAGCGAACTTGGCGCGCACCTGATGGCAAAGAGGTGTTAGAAAAAGTATTCCGTTGGAAGAACGCCCAGTCATTAGTTAGTGGGATTGAGGAAAACGTGATTTACTCCTAACCTAGCGTTCTAAAACATTAGATAAGAGCAGTCTCAACACTGCTCTTTTTTGTTTATGCACCCTAACGTTATGTTTTATTAAAAGCTTTCTAGAAGTTAACCCCCATAGCTTTTAGTTCGAGCTCACATTGCTGAGCATTTTCAAACTGAATAGCAGCCATGCCAACTGCTCGGGCACCTTCAACATTGTAAGGCATGTCATCAATAAATACTGTCTCTTCGGGGTTAAGCTGATACTTTGAAAGTAGAGTTTGGTAGATCTCCGCTTGTGGTTTTAGTAATTGAACTTCAGAAGAGATGATTGCTCCATCAAACAGTGGCCAAAACTCATAGGTAGTACGAAGATGTTCCACAATTTCGTTGATGTTGTCTGTGAGCGCATATACGCCATATCCGGCACTTTTTACTCGTTTTAACAGCTCTATACTGCCGTAAAGTAGTATTTGAGTGTGTTTTACATAATAAAAGAAGCGGTCTATTTCTTCCGTCGTTACTTGGTGTTCACGTTGATAACGCTGTTTTGCTTCCCTTTCGGAGATCGTCCCTTTATTTAAATCTTTCCAGATTTGTGATGAAAATAGCATCTGAGCCATTTTCTCTGACTCTACGGAACCACCAAATGTTAAGCGAACGATTTCTACTGGAGACCAGCGTACCAATACATTACCTACATCAAAAATGACATTTTTTATCTGGACAGAATTCATAACACATCCCAAGCCAATTGTTCTTCACCACGCTATATGCGGTGAGTACTGTTTTTGAATCGTTGGAAAGTCGTGCCAAAGGCGCGACTTAAGTTTCTTGCACAAAATGAGATTAACATCCAATTGGATACAGAGCGATTATCGCAAAATTGCACTAAACTATATGCAACTTTGTTTATTTGGTTGTAAATCAAGTGTAGCTGTCTTAAAAGATTGAAACTAAAGATAAGTATTGCGAGCTGTTTACGTCATTTCGCGCTGCTTATAAATGATGATTAATATATAATTAGTTAATAATAAAACGATAAAAGTGAATCAAAATCACACTATTGTGCGTCAGGCGGAGTAAGCAAAACAGATTATATGGACTCGATACGTAAGGTTTATCAATATGCAGAACCAAACCTAACTCTCGTTGGCTGGATGGGGTTTCTTGGCTTTCCGCTGTACTACTTTGTCTGGGAGTTTGCCTTTCCACAGGCTTATGAAAATTTACCTCTTAGATTGTTTTGCTCGTTATTGTTTTTCGGCATCATTTTTAGAAACCGCTTATCATCGACTTGGAGAGATTATGTTCCTATTTACTACCAAGTGACGATAACGCTGTGCTTACCGTTTTTCTTTTTTTATATGTTACTGATGAATGACTGGTCCAATGTATGGGTTATGTCGTTTATGTCTGCAATTTTCTTACACATTTTACTGGTTCATGTTACTAGGGTCATGTTTGCTCAAACCTTTGCTGGGATAGGTTTAGCAACATTCTTCGCTTGGGTTGCAAAAGGGTTCCATCTTGACTTGACCATGGATTGGACTCATGTGCCAATCTTTCTGTTTATTTATGTCTTCGGTAATTTGTTCTATTTTCGTAACCAAGTTGAACATGAAGCGAAAGTCTCGCTGGCAAAATCATTCGGGGCAGGGATCGCACATGAAATGCGTAACCCGTTGAGTGGGCTTTGCACTTCAATAGATGTTATCCAGTCGATCTTGCCCAACATGAAAGAGGCAGGAAAAGAGCAGTACGTCATGAGTGTAGAGGATGTCACCTTATTACGTGAAGTGAGTCAGGATGCAATGAACATTATCCAATCGGGTAATGAAACCATCGATTTATTGCTAACTTCGATTGATGAAAATCGAGTTTCTCGTTCTAGCTTCAAAAAATATTCAGTTCACTCGGTCGTTGAACGGGCAATTGAAAGCTTCAGTTATAAACGTGCCACTGATCGATTTGCCATATCGCTGGATGCGAGAAGTGAGTTTGAGTTTCTAGGTAGTGATACATTACTTAAATACGTTATGTATAACCTCTTCAAGAATGCCTTCCATCACCGTAAATCTGAAGATTTTCACATACATGTATCCATGATAAGTTCAGAACGCTTTAATCAAATTGTTGTAACCGATAATGGTGCTGGCATTGCTCCTGATGTTCTACGCAATATCTTTCAAGACTTTTACACCACTGGCAAATCAGGAAGTTATGGTTTGGGTCTACCGTTTTGTAAAAAAGTCATGCGTTCATTTGGGGGGAACATTGAGTGTCAATCTCAGTTAGGGGAGTGGTCTCAATTTACGTTAACTTTCCCACTAACGACATCTGATACCGTTACTGAAATCAAAAACGATCTGACTAAACTCAAAACCATTCTAACGGTGACTAGCCAAGATATCTTGGTGTCTAAAGTAACAGATATTAGCCGTTTTATGGGCTTTGACTCGACGATTTTAGATGCCAACCAAGTACTCAAAAAGAAAGAGTACGAGTTCGAATTCGATCTGATTTTTATCGATCTTGAGAGCTTAGATCCAAGAGCAAACCAATTGGATAGATTAGAATCTCTCTTGTCTTTCACTGAAGCACGCATCGTTTATCTTTTTGAGCATCATCCGACTCAGAGAGCACGTAAGGCTGCATATGAACCTATTTGGATCGAAACGCAAGCCTGGTTATTGAATACTAAACCAACTATTGAGCGTCTCTTATATGATTCAAGCTATGTATCGACACCAACGGCCTCGGTGACGTTAGATAATTCAAATAAGCGCACAATTATGGTCGTGGATGATAATGAATCTTTGCGTAAATTCACGGCAATGTTACTTGAAAAGCAAGGCTTTGAAGTGATTCAGAAAGAAGACGGGCAGCAGGCTCTGGATACACTAGAGCAAGAAGATGTTGATCTCATTCTGATGGATATCGAAATGCCAATTATGGATGGTGTAGAAGCGTCTAGGCGAATTCGAAGCTCGGATAAAAACTATGCGTCGGTACCTATTATTGCACATACAGGGGATAGTTCACCTGTCACGTTGGACAAAATTGGGTCTTCGGGTATGTCTGACTTCATCGTAAAACCGGCGGATAAAAATCGTTTGTTCGATAAAATCGCAAACTGGATCTAATCATTCGCGACTTGTTTTCTTGAGGCGAGTTGCTCACAACGAATAATACGAATAAAGAGCTCAGCAAAACTGTTGAGCTCTTTAGTTTTATCTACACACTAACTTACACAAACTCTAAGTCAGGGTGTGCAAATGCTTGTTGGCAGACAGTGAGTACATGATCAACTTCAGCAGCTGTCATGTCTGCATTGACTGAAAAACGGATGATGTTTTTGTTCCTTCCAGTTGCAGGGCGGCAAAACACTGCGCCGTAAACATTTCGCTCTTCGAGAAAGTCGCGGACTCGCTCAGTGTTTCTCTCGTTACCACATTCTAATGCGATAATTTGTGATTCACTGCGAATAGTAAATCCAATGCGTTTTAAACCAACGGCTAAAGACTTGGCTCTTTCAAACAGAATATCTCGCTTATCATCTGATTTTCTTATGACGTCCAGTGTTTTCTCTAGCCGAATGATCTCTTGCGGTAATACGGTAGAACTAAATATTGCAGGGTACGCCACAAATGGAAGCGTCTTCGCCAGTTTTTCTGGGCCTAAAATCGCGCCAGCACGATAAGCAAATGTCTTGGCAAGACTAACGGTAATAAAATCTACCTTATGAGTTAAGCCAAGACCCTGCAGTATCCCCGCACCTTGTGGACCGTGTGTACCTAAAGAGTGTGATTCATCTACAACCAGGCCGCAGTCAAACTCCTGTGCTATTTCGTAGATATCACGTAGAGGAGCGATGGTCCCGATAGTGCTGTAAACCGAATCCACAACAATGATCCCTGAACCGTGACGTGAAATCTGTTTTCTTAGGTGACTGGTGTTGTTATGCATGAACGGATGAATTTGTGCTCCGGCAATACGTGCGCCTTCCCACAAAGACATATGTGCAAAGAAATCAATGTACACAGGTATGTTCGGTGCACAAATAGTCTGCAATAAACCGACATTCGCAGCCCAACCAGATTGAGAAAGTAGACAACTAGGCATACCAACGAAACTGGCTAGTTGCGTTTCAAATACAGGTTTCGATTCATCGTCTTGTAAGAAAATCGCGGACATCACGACGTTGTCATCGTGCTGGGAAATCGCATCACGATGCGCGTTTTGAATCTCCTTATTATGAGACAGTGCAAGGTAATCATTGCTTTGCAGGACAACGGCATTACACGGTGGGCGTTTACCAAGAACAAGGTGTTTTTTGTTCTCATTCGGTTCGATTAGATCTTGAATATAAAAATCTAGGCGTTCCTCGATAAAGGAGGGAAGTGGTTTGCTTTGTATAGTTTCACTCATAATAAATCTCTTCTTCATATGGAAAAACGCCAGCGCTGACACTTATTCATATTGCGGATTTTGGGGAGAGTGTCACTAACCAGGTTGCATAAGTTTGCAGACCCTTGCAAACTCGACATTTGAGGGTTGGATGGTGGCTGTAACTCTATAGGGGCCCGGGGTCTAAACTAGTTTGTGCTTAAAGTTTATACGGCGATTTTGCGGTGTTTTTTCGTGCTTCATATCTGGATTTTGGATGAGGAATATAAAGTTTGAAAAGTGAAAAAAATGGGCGCATTAGATAACAAAAAAGGCGCGAAAATCGCGCCTTGAAACATGAGTAGATAAAAGACAAGCTTATCGCTTATTACGTAAATAGCGCTTACGACGCTCTTCTTTACGCTTCGCTTTTTCTTCTTCTTTACGGGCGGTCTCAATCTCGACTTCAATCAGCTCTTGAGTGATCATTTCTGGGCGTTCTAATGTAATTTGGCCCAAAGTGCCTTGGCGAAGTTCGTGCAATAAGATCTCTGATACTTTGTGTAAGTCAACACGTCCACCTGCACGTAGTGCACCGCGGCGACGACCAATTTCTTCCATGATCTCGATATCTGATTCTGGAAGCTCTTCAATTTGATAACGCTCTTTAAGTTTGTCTGCATAATGAGCTGCTAGGTATTCAATGGTATAGAATGCGACTTCGTCATATTCCATCGCTGTATCTTTTACCGCGCCAGTAGCCGCAAGGCGGAAGCCACTGTGTGGATTTTCCACTTTTGGCCATAAAATCCCTGGAGTATCAGATAATACGATGCCATTTTGCAGGTTGATACGTTGTTGACGACGTGTAACCGCGGGTTGGTTACCTGTTACAGCGATTGTTCGGCCTGCGAGGGTGTTAATGATCGTCGACTTTCCAACGTTTGGGATGCCCATGATCATGGTGCGAATGTTTTTACCAATTTCTTCTCGGTGTGGGGCAAGTTTGCGGCAAAGCTCCATGATTCGATGCACTTCTTGTGGTTCAGAAGTCGTGATCGCCATTGCTTTTACATGTTGCTCTTGCTCCAAGTGCTCAATCCACAGTTGAGTTAACTCTGGATCGGCCAAATCACGTTTGTTCAAAACTTTAACGACAGGTTTGTCACCACGGATTTGAGAAATCAAAGGGTTTTCACTACTGAAAGGAATACGAGCATCCAGTACTTCGATGATCACATCCACTTGAGGGATTGCTTCTTCGATCTCTTTACGTGCTTTGTGCATGTGGCCAGGAAACCACTGGATTGAGTTATTAACCATTTGAATTTAATACCTTAATTTTTCTAATGCTCCAGCGGTTGTAAAAGTAGCAATGTGAATCTTGAGTGACACAATACTAGAACGCATTTTCTAAAACTGTGTTTACTTCAAGCTGCTCGAAACCGCGGAGTTGAGCTTTCTTTCATGTTAATACGCCAGTTTATCATGGAATGATGATGAATCATTCAAGATGAAAGTAAAAAGCTATGGCGTGCAAACCTAAAAGCACACATCCCTTATGTATACCGACTCGCAGTGAATATCCGTCTGGGTGAGAGACCGAACGCAAACACTGTGTAGTCAAAGGTGGATTGTGTTGTCAGATTGTTCTGACGAATTTTGGTTTTTTGGTTTTATATCAAAGCTTTATTTTTATTTCGCTATTGAGCGAAGTTTGACTTTTATCTGACAAAAACTAGTCTGAGCTTCCATTCAGAGGAAGCAGTCATGCTCAGTATTCTTAGAAGTATTACGGTATCGTCCGTCGCCTTAATTTTTTTAGCGAGTTCTTTTTGCTCAACTGCCAAACAGAGTCCTAAACCGAAGGTCATCGTTGGTGTTATTGCGCAAGACGAAGCTAAAGACTCGTTTGACGGTAGCGTTGGTCCTTCGTACGGAATTAGTCTTGAGTATTTGTCTAACATTACTAAAGCTTTGGATTATGAGTTAGAACTTCGGACTTACAAGCATATTCCGTCTTTACTTGCGGATGTCGAAAGCAAGAGGATTGATGGTGCGGTTGGATTTAGTAAAACAGCAGCAAGAGAAAAGCGTTTCTTGTTTTCGATGCCTTTTTTTTCGAGCACTATCGCTGTTTGGTATCGGAATGCCACTTACCGAGATAGTGATGCGCGTGATCTTAAATGGGTGTGTGTTGAGGGCAGTGTATATTGTGACAACCTCACTGAACGCGGTATCGATAAGATACATTACGTTAAAACACGTTTAGAGGCGTTTAATGAAGTTAAGCGAGGTAAAGCGAACGCGCTGATTTACACTTATGTTGGTATTACCCAATATTTGGATTTGAATGACATTGTAAAAGGGGTTGTCGATATTCCCAGTTGGTTGAAAAACGAAGAGGTGAGTTTTATCGCTTCGTTGGACAAACAACGTCTGATCGATGACATCAACAAAATCCTTCAGTGGGAGCAAAATGGAAAAAACATTCGCTCCGTCGCCTCGAAAAATCCTTACCATATCAGTGATAAGTTATTGGTAGATTACCGACGTAATCATCAAAACAAACTAGTGATAACTTACAGCAGCAGTGACGAAGCTTATCCGTTTCTCTACCGAGATTCGCAAACGGGTGAGTTAGACGGTTTCTTTCCAGACTTCATCGACTTATTGCAGTCTCGTACTGGCTTGAGCTTTAAGTATGTGAAACCGACGTCGAGCCTTTCCAATGGATTAACGGCATTTGATGCCGATATAGTCCCCATCTCTTATGTGGGTGATCTACCTAAGTCAGACTGGTTGTTCACTAAACCATTCATGCACAGTAATTACGTGGCTATCCAAGCGGAGCAGAGCAAGCGCGATAAATCTGCACTGAAAGAAGCGGGTATTCTGCTCACTTTGAAAAAGCAAGGGTTAGTTCATTTGGGCACTTGGCAGCAAGGCCAAGTTGATCATTATGATGATTTGAAAAAGCTGCTTACCGATTTGAAATCGGGCGTTTTGGATGTGGCTTACATTCCTGACGACATCGTTCACAACATGATTGCACAAGATCAAGTCGATGGCTTGGTGATCAATGCGGAGGACGTTTTGACGTTCTCTAATGCATTTGCGGTTGCAAACCACAATACACAACTTCAACACATGTTGAACAGCATCATCGAAACCATTGATTCTAACGAGATCGAAAAACTGCTGCGTTCTCACCGAAGCTTCAAACTGACTTATGGCTATGACGCGGAGCAGATCGCTACATTTGTTGTTGCTGGTTCATTCATATTCTGTCTCATGTTAATTGCGGCGTATTTCATCTTATCTCACATGCGACTTAAAGTGAGGTTAGCCGAATTTAATGCTGACAATGAGGAAGCGGAAAAGCAATGGCTGATGGACATAATCAAAGAGATCAATAGCTTGGTTTTTATCCATAGTGAAAATAACCATATGGAGATGAGTAATTGTGCCAACTACAACAGTAAACAGTGCCAACAATGTAAGTTGAAAAGTGATTCTACGCACGCTCCTCTGGTGAATAATTTTGATGAACTGACCACTGTTATTGCTGGAAAGCGTGTTTCAGAAGAGGTTGCCTCATCGGGCTGTGAACTTGATATTAAACATGTATATCGAGAACGCAAAGTCATCGCTTCTCCTAGCGGTAAGAACAAGTTTGTACTGACTGTTATTCAAGATATTACCCAGCAAAAAGAACGTGAGCAGGCGTTAATCGATGCGCAAAAAGAAGCGCAAACCGCGGTACGTGCGCGCGAAAACTTTTTGGCAACCATGAGTCACGAATTAAGAACGCCATTGTCGGCAGCACACGGCATCCTCGATTTGCTAAATCGCCAAGTGATGGCAGATTCAAATCGCGAGTTAATTGCCCAAGCCATACGCTCGCTCAATCATTTGAATACGCTAGTAGACGAAGTACTGGATTATTCAAAGTTAGAGGCAGGGCACTTAACCGTCGCCCCAGTTAAGACCGACTTGCTTAAAACCTTGTGCGATGTGTTTCGAAGCTTTGAACCACGAGCGCTTGCGAAAGGTTTGGATTACAAAGTGACAATCAAACCATTTTCGAATGCTTTCATTGAAATCGACGCGCTGCGATTGGTGCAAATTACCACCAATCTGCTCTCCAATGCGGTGAAATTCACTGCCGAAGGAGAGGTTGGAATCAGTGTCATTCTTCATGAAAAGCAGCTTATTTTGAAAGTGGCGGATTCAGGTATCGGCATGACGGATGACCAACTCGAAGGCATTCTCAATCCTTTTGTTCAAGCGGATGACACTATTACGCGTAAATATGGCGGTACTGGATTGGGGCTAAGCATTGTTGACCGATTGATCGACAGCATGGGCGGCGTGCTCTGCATCGATTCACAATTTGGCTTGGGCACGACGATTACCGTCAGACTGCCAATTGAGCATTGCGACTCTGAGCCAGACGTTTGTTTGAACTGGACGTATAGCGAGAGCTTACCACTTAATGTTCGCCAGTGGTGTGACGCGTGGAAAATGCGTCCAGCGACGTTAAAAACAATGGTGGCGAACCTTCACCCTATACACGACAGCGATGCCAGTTTTAATGGCCTAATGCTGCGTGACGAACAAAGGGTACTTGGCAGTCTTACGCTAAGAGAGCTTCAATATCCAGATACATTGTTCAATTTGCTCAGCCAAACGCAGCAAGAAACCAAGCTTAGTGACGCAAATCAAGAAGTGGTTTCTTGGGTTCTCGGCACGGTACTGGTCGCAGAAGATAATCCCATTAACCAAAGTGTGATAGCAATGCAGCTTCATGAACTTGGAATCGAACCTGTCATTGTGAATAACGGCCGCGAAGCATGGGAATACATCAACCAAGATGAAAACGTTGTGTTGCTGCTGACCGATTTTCATATGCCAGAAATGGATGGCTATGAGCTTGTTAGGCACGTGAAAAACTCCGAATTTAAAGCAATTCCAATCATCGGTGTGACAGCAGAAGATGCTCGTCTTGCCATTGAACGTACACAGGATATCGGCATTGATGATGTGCTCTACAAGCCCTATGACCTTAATCAATTAAAAACCGTTTTGATTCCATTTATTGGCGAAAAAGAGAGGGGTAGGCTGCCCGGCTGGATTAAACGGTTCAAAGCACAGGACGCAAAAGAGATTGCGCGCGTGTTTAGTCAATCAATGTCTACAGATATAAAAAACTTAAACGCCGCATCGACTGAGCGAGACAAAAAACGGGTCATTCATGGCATCAAAGGAGCGGTTGGGGCGATAGGGGTAAGCATGCTGACTGAGCTTTGTATTGAGGCAGAACGAGTTAGTGCTGCGGAGTTTGACAGGCGAACAGCGGAGCTAATTTTACGAATCGAGCAGGAGATCGAAAACATAAACTATTGGGTAGAGACAAATGAATACACAACTTAATGTGATGGTGATTGATGACCATCCGCTACAAACCACAATACTTTCGCAAATATTGGATCGCTATTGCGCGCAAGTCATCCCCTTTAACTGTGTGGATGCTGCTATTCAGAGTGTGCAGGAACAACATTTTGACGTAATTTTTTGTGATATCCAAATGCCCGGAAAAGACGGCATCGATATGATGGAAATGCTCGATAAAGTCCAGTACCAGGGGCAAGTTGTACTGGTCAGTGCAATGGAATTGACCATTATTTCTGCGGTAAGAGCCATGTGCGAGGGATTTAGTTTTGAAGTATTAGGGAAGCTGCCTAAGCCATACGATGAAAATGAAGTCGTTGATTTGTTAGGTAAAATAAAAGATGAAAAAGCGAAACAAGTCAGCTTTGCGCAACCTATTGAAGTGGAAGATCAAGAATTCCTGTTTGCTCTGGCTGAAGGGCGCGTGAAAAATTATTACCAGCCTTTAGTCGATGTGCAAAGTGGGAAAGTGCTTGGGTATGAAGCGCTCGCGCGTTGGAATCACCCCATTTATGGTGTGTTAGCACCTCATTATTTTTTGCCAATTGTAGAGCGTTGCCGCCTTTCAGGAGAGTTGTTTCAAGCTGTATTGAGTAATGTTATCTATGACATGAAACACCGCGGATTGACGCAAAACGTATCCATCAATGTAGACCATGAAAATTTAGAAGATACGGCGTTCTCTCACTACTTTTTACAGCAATGTTCAGAGAGCGAGATTGACCCATCACAAATCACCATTGAAATTACAGAGCGAGATACATTTCAGACTAGCGCGTCCCTGTACAAGAATTTACTCAAGTTGAGGATGAACGGTGTCACTGTCTCAATAGATGATTTTGGCACGGGTTCATCGACGTTTGAAAAACTGGCTCAACTGCCATTCAACGAGTTAAAAATCGATCGTTCGTTTGTACAAGGTGTCGAATGCGACATCAAAAAACGCAACATCGTTGTTGCTATTTGCGCGTTAGCGAAAAGTTTGAATATACGACTGGTCGCGGAAGGTATTGAAGACGAAGTCACACTGCAAGCGATACGTGAGTATGGGATTGATCTTTGCCAAGGCTTTTACATTGATAAACCCATGCCACTAGAAGCCATAACCATACTAAATGAAAGATATGAATAAATTGAATTACTTGATCTTTGACGATCATCCTCTCGTTTGTGTTGCAATCAAGTCGTTGTTGGAAGAGTTAGGTAAAACAAATGGGGTATTTACTGCAACATCAGCGAAGATGGCATTACAAATATTGAAAAAGGAAGAAATTCAACTGTTGATCTTAGATGTGAACTTGGCAGATTGCGATGGGTTTGATTTCTACAAACGTATCAAATCCCATGGTTATGAAGGCAAAGTCATTTTCTTCTCCGCTGAAACTAGCCAAATGTACAGCCAAATGGCTTTTCGTTCTGGCGCTGATGGCTATGTGTGTAAATCGGAAAATCACGACATTCTTAAAGACGCGATAGAAGCGGTAGAGAAGGGGTATACCTTCTTCAAATTTAAGCAAGTTGTTAACAGCGTTCGAGAAATGTCACAACTTTCAAGCAGAGAAAGTGCAGTAATGAAGTATTTACTACAAGGAAAGTCCAATAGAGAAATCGCTTCAGTGCTATCAATAAGTGATAAAACAGTCAGCACATACAAACGCCGTCTATTGGATAAATTTAACGTAAAGAACATTGTTGAGCTAACAAGAGTGGCGGGGGCGTAAGACCGCATCATGACACTTAAAAGTATCGCGTTGTCTCTTTTCATCGCAACATTACTATTCGTCACTTCTGTCACAATGATTGGTGCGGTGTTAATTTCTTATGAAGTAAAGCAGTTCAACACTTACGCGAATAATTTAGCCAAAATAAAACAAAAAGTAATTCTCATGGGGCTATTGACGGAAGCGCAGCTCGAGCAATACAAAGGCATGAGCGTGAGTGAAGTAGAAGCGCAAACAGAGCTGAGCTTTCAAGATGCGATTTACTCCCTGTCACCTTATGAAAAACTTAATTACGTTGAAGCTGTTGCACGGAAATCGCTTCATCAGGCTGAAGCGTATTTATCAAATGCGTTCAATCGACAAAATGCCGTTATGTATTTTCGTTCTTATACTGGAAACAAACTCATCTTAGAGAGACCGATTGAAGCGTTAGAGGGAGTGAAAGCCACATTTGATGTTGATTGGTGTAAAAGTAATTATTCTTGTGTGTTAGCTGCGTGGAAAGAGCAACTGACGGACCGGGTATTGTTTTCCCTACCATTTAAAACGACATACTCCGATGACATGGCGATAAGCATCATGAGTCCGGTTTACTTTCAAGGTGAGTTAGTGGGGGAGTTCTCGGAACAATTGTACCTCTCGCCGCTTTATAATGATGGGAAAGCGGTGGATGTTCAAATAGCGAATGGGAACAAGCAAATGGTGATTTATTTCGCTGGCTACCCCTTTCCATCATTCGCGTACACCCAATCATATGTCGCAGACAACAACAATCTTATCGTTTACATGTACCCATTCAGTAAAATTGTATTGGATTACGTGTTCTTGTTTATCATCTTCTTTTTCGTAACCTTAGCGTATTACAACAAAGCTTATGAATCTAAAGAGAGCAAACTTCGCCTCGCGAAAGCACTGACGAACGTGACGAAAGATGATTTAACGGGATTGTTTAACCGCAGAGTTTTTCAAGATAGCGAATTCAAACGTCGTTTGGAAACCGCGCCATATTCCGTCATTGCAATAGATGGCGATAGGATCAAGCGAATCAATGACCATTACGGTCATCATGTAGGGGACGAAGTTATTGGGATTATTGCTGATGCTATGTCTAAAGTGTTTCGAAATAGTGATTATCTAGTTCGAACTGGTGGTGATGAGTTTGTTGCGATTCTTCCGGGTTGCAGTATCAGTCAATCTTCAATATTGGCGAAGAAGCTTCGTAGTGTCGTTAAAGATAACCGACTAAAGACCTTGGATATCGAAGTTAGTGTGAGTACTGGTATCGCGGCGAATGAATTACACGAAACGCTTCAGGACGTTATTGTACGTGCAGATGAAGATCTCTATGAGATGAAAAAACACAGACAAAAGTCCCATTAAGCAGCGCTAGTATTGACTCAATGTTAAGTTACGGAACATAACCATGACATAACTGTTTGATTAATTTGACCAAACAGAATGAGTGGTCTTTTATATTAGAGCAGTCAACAAATAGTGATTGCTCTATTTATTCTCGACCTTACATTTGGTGTCGCACGTGAACAAAGATCTCGACTTAAACTTACTTAAAATACTTGTCTTACTGGATAAGCACCGTCAGCTCAAGCCCGTTGCGAAAGCGATGGGGAAGAGCGAAGCGTCAATTAGCAAATACCTTGCCCGATTGCGACTCCAGCTAAACGATGAATTGTTTATTCGGCATCCTCACCACATGGAACCGACGGACTATTTAAAACGTCAATTACCTAAAATTTCCGATGCACTCGAGAAGCTTGAAACTTGTCTAATTAGAGATGAGTTTGAACCGGAAAATTACGAAAAAGACATCACCATTTGTTTACCGCAAACCGCTCAATACTCATTTGGGCATTTACTTGCAATGGATTTAATGGCGCTGTTTCCCAAGGCGCACATTTCGATAGCAACGATTACAGAGTATACGATAGAAGAGATAATCCTAGGCAAAGTGGATGCGCAATTACATTACTTCAACGAGGATGTTCCGAAATCTGTTTATCAGAAGTTCATCGGCTATGCGCCTGCTGTGTTAGTTGTCCCTGAAGAGCTGGGAATTACCACCCTAGAAGAAGCAGCCAAACTTCCCTTTATCATGTTAGAGATTATCGGTTGGAAAGAGAAAGAGCAGCTCGTTAAGCGTGCGATGGAAAGCCACGGTATGGTCATCAACCGTATTGCGGCTCTAGACAACGTAAGCAGCGTATTGAAGCTAATTAAGCAAAAAAGCGCCGCAACCGTGCTACTTGAATATCAGGCGCCAATTGATGGATATAAATTTATAAGAGTGCCAGAGCATTTTTACCCAGATGGCTGGCCAAAAGTGGTTGTACAGGTGAAGCAAAGCTTAAGACATGATGCAATGCACCAGCTGTTAATCGGTGCTATTGCAAAATACATGAGCGCTTAGCGGCAAAACTCAATGTTTTCTGACTGAGGAATAGTATGCAGAAGTTCAATCAACGTGTCCGCATGGTACTTTTTCAGAATACGCGTTTTGTAGGTGCTGATTGTTTTAGCGCTGAGTGAAAGTTGTTCAGAAATCTTCTTATTAGAGTAGCCTTGTACAAGATAATGGAACACCATGGCTTCGCGATTTGAAAGTGTTACGTTACCCGACGATGGTGTGTGAGTCGACTTAAACATTGAGTAACCGCGTGAAACACTCACAATTGCGTCAATAATGGTCTCTCTTGTTTCATGTTTGCTTAAGAAGCCGTTTGCGCCCATTTCGTACGCGGCTTTAGAAAGACTCGAGTAGTCACGTGAAGAAACAAATAACAGTCGGCCACGATATCCCGTCGCTAAAATGTTTTTGGCTAAACGCATACCATCGCGGTCGCCAAGCACTACGTCTAAAATAATCAAATCAATCTTTTGGCCTCGAACAAGATCCATCACTTCCGCACTGTCAGTGGTTTGAATCACTTCAGCTGCGTTGATTACAGATTCAACTAGAGAAGCAAGTGCTTCGCTATACAATGGTTGAGCGTCGATAATAAGAACATTATTCAAAGTGAACCTCACCTAATACATCAACTAGTGTGCTGTCAGGCGACAGCGCAATTGGATGAATAGGATTGTAGGAAAAACCTTGCTAAGAGGAAGGAAAATGACTCTTTCCAAAAGTGAAAATCAGTGTCTTGATTATGGGAATAGCGATGTCAGGTATTGAAATACCTAGTGATAGGATGATTGCTTGAAACTTACGTTGACAGAAAACTAACAAACTGAAAGTGTTCTTTCAGTGTTCTATGCCTTCAGATTTTCTTGTGATGTTTCTAGCGCTTCGATTTAAACCCGTGTGTTAGCAAGCGCAGTTTTATACCAAGCCACTTGAAGAGAGCTTGTTCTACACTAGGCATGAGCACGCTAGCCAACTTTGTACTGATATCTGTTGGATAGGTTTGGCTATTGACGCTGAACATCACTTCAAATTATTTCTAAACTTTTCATTGACTCTGCCGCTAAAAGTGGAGGTGTTAATTCGCACTTTGGCCACTCATAATGTCGTGTTCAAAAATGAGACAATTTTACATGGTTTGGTATGGAAATGTGCGTTAGCCGTCCTTTTAATGGTTTACAAATTTTGTTGTAACGACTAAAAAGGACTTTTGGATTTTTAGCCAGAGAATGGCTTCTCATGGCGTTTGCATCAAACTTTTTCTGATGCGTATTTTTGGTTGGATAATTGGCTTTATGAGTAACGTAACCAGCACCATTTTGACAGAAAGTGGTACCAATGAGCTTGAAATCATCGAGTTTCATTTAGAAAAAACATTGCCAGATGGCAGCACAAAAACTTGTTATTACGGCATTAACGTTGCGAAAGTACGAGAAGTGATTCGCGTGCCAGAAACAACCGATTATCCAAACGCACAACCTCATATGATTGGTGTGTTCTCATCCAGAGATGTACTGACGCCTTTAGTGGATTTAGCTGGTTGGTTAGGTGTGCCAACACGACAAGATCTGGAGCGCAAGTTTGTAATCGTTACGGATTTCAACAAAATGACCAATGGCTTCTTAATTGACAGCATTTCGCGTATTCATCGTATCTCTTGGAATGATGTGGAATCACCAAGTCAGTTTTTGGAAGCGGGCGAACAAGATTGTGTAGTAGCCGTTGTCCGTAAAGAAGGCAACCTGATCATGATTCTCGACTTTGAAAAAATCATCGCAGACATCAACCCAGAACTGAGTATGGAAAAATACGATGTGAAAGGGGACAAGTCGGTGGATCTCAACCAGAGAATGGTTGGTAAGCGTAATGCGAAAACGATCATGGTGGTGGATGACTCAGCCTTTATTCGCTCTTTGATCCAAGATACATTAGCTTCTTCAGGTTACAATGTGATCACATGTAAAGACGGTGGTGAGGCGCATGAGAAGTTGATGAGCTTGATCGAGGTCGCGAAAGAAGAAAACTTGCCAGTTAAAGAGCTATTAGATGCGGTGGTTACGGACGTAGAAATGCCTCGAATGGATGGTATGCACTTAGTGAAGAGACTACGCGATACCGAAGCGTTTCATGAAATGCCGATCATTATGTTCTCGTCATTGATGAGTGAGGATAACCGAGCGAAAGCACTATCTCTTGGCGCAAATGATACGATTACCAAGCCAGAGATTGGCCGCATGGTGAATATGATGGATAAATACGTGTTTAACTTTGCGTAAAAAACCGATCAGATGAAACAAATAAGGCTGCCGATTGGCAGCCTTATTTTTATTGAGGGCAGGGAAGAATCTCTAAGGTGTAACTCTCGTTTGGAGTCTGCGGCGGCCCATATAAAATTCCGCATTGAGTTAGGCTACTATTTTTATCATCTCTTGCTGAAATGACGACTTTAATGTTGTTAGTCTGAACAATTTTCCAGTCACTATCACCGTGCTGATTCTCAAGTTCCGAGACTAATAGAGCTAAGCTTGTTTCATCTGCATCTGGGTAACCGTACCTAAATGTACAGCTAAGAGAGCCATTTAACTCACAGCTTGAGAAAGGCAGACTTTCTGGGCCCTTACCTGAACCTGCGTCAGTGTGTTTATTTGATATATATGGATAATGTTCCAACCCTGCAATCGCCATTTTCCCATAACCTACGCCTAATGCTGATGCAATAGCGCCTTTCATTCCTTCCAAACGAGCTTCACGTGCATCGCTTTGAAGGTTTAAAAAGCGTGGCGCGGCAGTGACAGCAAGAATACCGAGCACGACAATAACTACGACTAACTCTATTAGAGTAAATCCCGTTTGTTTTTTCATATTATTTTCACAGCAAGTTAAAGGTAGAAAAACACTGACCGTACACTTGTTTATTGTGTAAATAAGTACGGTAATGATAAATCGATCAGTAGTATAAAGAGGTGAGTTGTAAAGTGCTATACCGACGCCGCACTAATTGACTGAATCCATTAAATGCAATGGAGAATTCACGGGTCTAATTCTGCTAGATTTTAAGAGGTCATTAATTCCGCTGAAGAAATGCTGCGTGAACAGGCGAGCATGAATCCTCTTCGATGTAAGCAAACATGTACATCAGCGGAATGAAATACAAAATGCAAATGAGGGCGAACCGCACAAATGGATTGTCTTTTTATTCACTTTGATGAATGCTACGCGGAATTCATATCGCAGTATGCCTGAGGTATTCATCATGCGAATGTGCTTTGGTTTTGTGTTTATTTTTCAAATATAAGAATAATCTAAATGGAATTCGATTCGATAAACTTCCTTGCAATAGGTTTGATATTTCTTGGCTCTTATGTCCAGACCGCAATCGGTTTTGGCTTGGCTATTGTTGCCGCACCTTTACTGATTCTTTGGGCGCCAGAATATGTTCCTGCGCCAATCTGTTTAGTCGCGTTATTTATTTCGTTGATGAATGCGATGAAGCACCGCAGTAGTGTTGAAATCGGCGGCTTAAAGATGGCGTTGATTGGGCGAGTGCCGGGATCAATTGCTGGTGGCTTGCTACTCTTTTTTGTATCTACACAAACTCTCACGCTTTGGATTGGTTTGTTGGTGCTGTTTGCAGTCTTGGTGAGTGTTTTACCGTTTCGGGTTGAGCCTACGCCTTCGCGTATGACATGTGCTGGTTTCTTTTCTGGGTTGTTTGGTACCAGTTCTGCGATTGGAGGCCCTCCGATGGCGTTATTGTTGCAGCATCAAGAAGCAAATCAGTTACGCGGCAACTTATCGGCTTTTTTTGTTTTCAGTTCGATTATTTCACTAATAGTACAAATCCCAGTGGGCTTCTTCACATTGCATCATTTGGTCATTACTATTCCTCTATTACCTGCTGCGGCGCTTGGTTACTGGCTAGCAATGAAAACTACCCAGTCGTTACCAAAAGAAAAGATTCGGTTTGGGGCACTTGTGTTGTGTTTTGTGAGTGGCTTTACCGCCGTCGTACAAGCGTTGAGCCAATAATGCCATCTGCATCATAAAGTCACTGCGGGATTGCATTCCTTTTTATGTATGGCGGACTTGTTTACTTACGCCAAATTTGGTCGTTTAGATGGGCGATAGTTTTATGAATAACACTCGTTATGGCACTTTTATGGCAGCATTCTCCTTTGTGATCTGGGGATTGCTACCAATTTATTATCGTTATTTACCAAATGCTTCTATGGATGAGTTGCTAGCATGGCGAATCATTGGGTCTGTACCTGTCGGGTTTCTAATTGTACTTGGGATAACCCGTCGAGGGTTGAATTGGAAAGAAATCTGGCTTGATAAAAAATCCTTGTGGTACACGTTTGTGGCGAGCAGTTTGATGTGTATTTCTTGGAGTGCGTTCACTTGGGCTTTGACCCATCATCGGGTCATTGATGCCAGCTTAGGCTTCTTTATTGGGCCATTAGTATCTGTTGCACTAGGCGTATTTATTCTTGGGGATAAGCTCTCAAAAGGCAAACTTATTGCAATCGTGCTGGCAACAATTGGTGTTATGTATCAAGTGATTCACTATGGTCAGCTGCCCGTTATCGCACTAACGATGGGGTTGTTCTTTGCTTTGTATGGGCTTTACAAGAAGAAGATAAATTATGACTGGAGTACAACCTTGTTTGTTGAGGCGTTGTTACTGACTCCAGTTGCACTCGCATATTTGCTCTATAAACAATGGGCAACTGGTGAACTGGCTTCGGGCACAGATACCAAAACATTGCTTTTGTATTTTGGCAGTGCACCTATCACACTTTTACCACTTGTATTTTATTCTATCGCAATACGTATAACTAATTTATCAACCGTCGGTCTAATGCAATACATCGAGCCAAGCTTGCAGTTTGTGTTGGCAGTTATGTTTTTTGGCGAGTTGTTTGACGAAGTGAAAGCGGTGACCTTTGCATTTATTTGGGTAGGGCTGTTGTTCACCATTTTTGAAAGTATTATCAAAGGGCATCGGCGCAAAAAGCTGGTCAAACACCCCTTATAGTGGTTTCAATATTCTCACATATTAGCTTCTTTATTCTTATGCCCTCCATTCGAGGGCATTTTTAATGTCATGAAGCATTGGCTTTCGTTTTTTGCCTGAATAGAAATCATAACTTGAGATTATTTTACGCATTATCATAATGATACCGCTATAGTTATAGCCAAGTGACACGCTTATATAAGTGAAAACCAGATCAAGAAGGACGACATATGATCACTGCTCTGTATGCCAACATTCTCGCAATACTCATTATTTGGTTGGCTGTTCAAGTAATTAAGCAACGTCGCTTAAATCAAATTGCTTATGCCGATGGTGGGGTAGAGGCTCTACAAATTGCTCGTAGTGCCCAGAGTAATGCGACAGAATATATCCCCATCACCCTGATTTTAATGGCACTTTTAGAATTCAATAGTGCTTACCCAACATGGATACATCTCATCGGTGTTATTTTTGTAATTGGTCGAGTTATTCATGCTAAAGGCATATTGAAAAAAGACTTGAAAAAGCGCATTAGAGGGATGCAGGTGACATTTCTGGTGATACTTTCATTGGTTGTGTTAAATATGATTTACCTGCCATACGATAAGTTATGGTAAGTCTGCGACGTTATATTCCATCGCCTTGGGTACTCGTTCTGATTGGATTAGTACTGAATATTGGCGCGATCATCGTTACTAGCTTAGTCCTTGATAAGTTGGGTAAACAGCACTCGCAGCTCGCAGAGCAAACAGCAGAAAACTTGTATTCCATCCAACTCGCATGGAACAGTGTGGAAACCCTAGAAAGAAAAAGAGAAGCTTTACTGCTGCATGTGCACATAAGTCAGAGCGTAGCGATACCTTTAGAGCTAGAAGAGGTATTAGCAGGGCATTTATCTTCCTGGGTTCTCAACGAGTCGGATGAAATAAAAATTGATCAACTTCCTCAACTGATGTCAAAGATAAATCAGGCACAAGCTTCGTATAGAGACCGCATCGATAATTACTACATTGAGAATGTAGAGCTCAATGAGGTAATGGCAAAGCAGGATGAAAAGATCGCTTGGTACAAGAATATCGGACTCTTCTTGCAAGTATTCGGACTTGCGTTAATCCTTGCACGCGACTTAGCTAGGAAGCAATAAAAGCAAGAGCTAAAGATCAGGTTTATTGCGAAATGCCAATGGTAGTTTGCAAATTGCAATTTATTCTGTGAGCAAACAGTAGCTATTGGTTAAGTTTTAATGAAAGTGATTAAATAACAACCTGTTTTTGTGCGCTGAAAAGTTGGCACGCCTCATGCTTTAGTATGAGTGACCCTTTCTAAGCCGAGGGTCACCTAGCCAACTGACGTTGTTAGTGAACCATCTTGTTCACAAATATATACAGCCAATCACGACTCCTTGTGGTTGGCTTTTTTTTATGCAGTCTAGAACTGTGCTTTAATCCAGATCATGCGATGGTCGGAAGATACATCCTTACCATCACCATACTTACCGATACGTGCATCGTTAAATAGTTTACGGCCTTCTTCATAAGACGCTGACCAGTACACACCAGAGTCTATTACATTCAAATTTGCTGAAGGCAAGGCATAGTCTACCCCTAAGCCAAACGTTGAAGTGATGCGATTCGGATATGGGTGAGTTGAACTGCGGTCAACAGCGTGTTCAGCTGCACCAAAGCTTGTTGGGTAAAGCTCACCATTCATCACGGTTTGATTAACCAATGGATCGTTGTGCAGCTCTTGCATTACAGAGCTAATACCGTCACCAGCCACTGGATCAAGGTTTTGATCACCCATCATTACGAATTTAGTGCCGTTCGTTAAGCCACCTGTTTTACCCGCATCGTCGTAAAAATAGTCTTTGCCTTGAATGTAATGATGCCAAAACTCCACTTCTGCTGCGTTTTGCGCTTTGTTTTTACCGGTGTCGAATACTGGTGGAGTAGGATGAGACATCAACAAGTGTACAACTTCTTCGCCATTGCGAGTTGGAATGATGATTGGCGCGTCGACGTGATTTTTCGAAGATAGACGCACTTGATCCCATTCTTCCGCTGAGTACCATTCATCACCACACTTCATGCCGTCTGGAATCTTTTGCGAACCGTCACAGATAGTAATGGTTGGAATTTTCGCACCTTCCATATCTTTCCATTTAAATGCTTGGAATGTACGTGTGTTTGCCGTGTCAATTTTATACTTAGACATAAGGGCAAATGCATATTGACCATGGTACATGCCAAAGCCCCATGCATCACCTGGCATTTGACCTGCGGTTCCGTTGTTGTCGAGATCAAACTCACTCAATAACCCTGTATTGGTTGAATAAGATTCAGCATAAGGGTATTCAATAGGCTCAAGGTTTGCTTCACCGCCCGCGCCATCGATACTTTGCGCGACAGACAAGTAGTTCTTCTGGAATCCTTCAATGGCTGCTTTGCTTTCACCTGTTCCATCGTTGTTGTATTCCGCCATCATGAGAACATCAGGACGATTCTTTTGAATGATTGCTGCAACGTTACGAATTTGAATGACTTTTTCCGCAGTGGTTTTGTCTTCGGCTGCGATTGAACCGTCTAAATAAGAGGTGACCAACGCAGCTTGCTGCGTTGGTTCAATTTGCATTTCATCTACCAAAGTTTCGAAGGTAGCGCGGTCAAAAGAGAGGTTGTAAGTCGCTATTTTTACTTCTTTAGGCTGGACATTGACGTATTCAGTATCGTCATTACATCCAGATAGTAGAGCGGCGCCAACAAGGACAGCGATAGAGGTTTTGATTGCTTTCATGGGTACGTCATACCTTATAATTAATTCGGCTGAATATTAAAGTCATCAGTCATTGTTTTAAGCGATATTAGTCACACAAACGTTTTCATATTTACATGTTCAATTAGTTTTTGTGTGATTTGTGCAATAAATGCAACACTTTCAACACCAGAAGGTTATATGTAAATTGTTAAAAAACGGTGTCGTTATTGATGCGAAATAGAGAGTCCGCCACCGTTAAAAAGAAAAGCGTAGAATTTAAGCGTGCATGAGATGTTTGAGTTGTATGCTTATCGACGTGTTTTATTTTTTATGTTTAGATTTCCGTATATAATAAGCAGTCAATCAGAAGTGAGGACGACCTCACCGCTCTATCTTTTCTCGGGGACGACCCCATCTCGTTGGGAAATGTGACATGGCTTGGGGAATTCTCTTCATTGCGGGCTTGTGTGAAATCGCATGGGCTGTCGGTCTTAAATATTCACAAGGGTTTACCAAATTCGGTGCTTCGGCATTCACTATTGTCTTTATGTTATTGAGCTTTTGGTTGCTTGGCATTGCGTTAAGAACCTTGCCTTTAGGCATTGCTTATGGAGTATGGGTAGGGATTGGCGCAATAGGCACGGCAGTCGTGAGTATTTATCTGTTCAATGAGCCAGCAACACTTATCAAAGCCTTAAGCTTGCTAATGATTGTCGCTGGTATCGCAGGGTTAAAAATATCAGCTTAACGTTAGGCTAAACACAAAACAGCCAGAGTCACTCTGGCTGTTTTTCTAAATGTCGTGTTTACGGTTCTGGCGAGGTATATCAAGCGTTGCGCTTAATAAAAGGTAACCGTAAGTGATGACCAAACGCATTAATTAATGCGCCTGTAACAATCAGACCGCCACCGACGTACGTCCAAATGATCGGAACCTCGCCAAAGAAAATGATGCCCAACAACACAGAAAATACGATCTGGATATACGAATAAGCGGAGGCTTTACCCGCTTGTTGAGTTTGCATCGCTTTGGTTAACCCCAATTGTCCAATTTGGGTAAAGACACCAACTAGAACCAACATGAAAGTCAGATATAAATCGGGCATTACAAAATCGTCGCCAATCAGTAAGAGTGAAGCGGGGAGAGCAACCAACGGGAAATAGAAAATGATCACTGAGCTGTCTTCTGTCTGACTCAGTTTTCTGACAATGACGTAGGCAATTGAGCTACCAAATGCGCCTAAGATCGCAATCATGACGCTAAACATTGGTAAAGCGCTATCTGAGCCTTGCCCAGTTTCTGGGCTTACCATGATATAGATGCCGAGTAAGCACAACGCAATACAAAGGAAAGTTGACGGCTGGATGCGCTCTTTCAAGAAAAATACGGCGAGTAGTGCAGTAAATACCGGATGAATATATTGGAATATCGTCGCTTCTGCCAAAGGTAAGGTGGTCACTGAATAATATACACACATCAGAGCCATCGTACCCACAGCACCGCGTGCAAATAGTAATGGCTTATTATTGCCCCATACAGAAATTCGTTTTCGCTTTACATCGAAATAACTAATGATAAGTGAAACGAGCGCTCTTGCTGCAACGATTTCAAAAACGGGGATACCGTAGTTGCCGACGTGCTTTACTGTAGCCGACATCAGAGCAAAGCCGAACGCGGAAAGCACCATAAAGCGCACACCGATGGGAATCATAGTGTTGAATGAATTGGACATTTTACTGCTCATTTGTTGCGACAGATCTCACTTTAGCATACTTAGTTAGCGATTAAATCCTCTCAACTCAAACACTTCTGTCGACAAGATGAATAAACAGTAGAATACGTAGCAATTAATCTGCCTCTCTTCAGCGTAACAATAAAAACTCGATATTTAAGGAGCTTACATGATCCCGATAAAAGCAACGCATGTTTCAGGCGTTGTCATTTCAAAAATTGATGGCATAGAAAAAATGTTGTTACTCAAACGCGTAAAAGGTGGCTATTGGTGCCATGTTGCAGGTGGTATCGAAGAGGGTGAAGCCGGGTGGCAAACCATTTTAAGAGAGTTAAAAGAAGAGACACTAATTGACCAAGTTGAGTTACATACAGCAGACTTTCTAGAGCAGTTCTACGAAGCAAAAAATAACCGTATCATGGTTATCCCATGTTTTGTGCTACTTTGTCCGCCTAACCAATCAGTTGTTCTTAACGAAGAGCATACAGAGTATCGCTGGTGTACGCTTGAAGAAGCTAAGCAGCTGGCTCCGTTTGCCAATCAGCATCACCTATATGAACATGTATGGAAACATTATGTAGATGTGGCATCACTAACGCCATTTACGCTGATCGATCAAAAGGGCTAAATGAACGGCAACGGCTTTGATTAGTTTTTATAGAGAGGTTTGTTCTCATAAAATGAAGCGTTAGGATTTGCGCTGAGCGTTCACAATAAAAAGGAATAACATCTATGGATGAAGTCACATGCCAAGAGACGTATCAAGGAAATCACTTACAGAAGCGTTTTTCCGTCTCGCAAAGGGTCTCAATTGAGCCCCTCAACACGAAACACGCGTCCGCTTTACTAGAGGTTGTGAACACTCACCGAGAGAGCCTTGAGGGCTATCTACCTTGGACGGATTCTGTCACGAATCATAGAGAGGCCGTTAACTACATTTCCCAGCGAGTGAACAGTAACGCGCTGGATTCCCACTGGTGTGCAATTTATTTTGATGAGCAGCTTACGGGTGTTATTGGCATTAAAGGTGTGGATTCACATACGCGTGTTACTGAAATTGGCTACTGGCTTGCCAACAATGGGCGAGGCCATCGTGTGATTGATCAAGTGCTCGCAGTATTGATCCCTTTTTTGAAGCAGAAAGGGCACGCACAATTCATTCAGTTCCATTGTATGGAAGATAACATCGCTAGCATCAATATTGCTGAGCGTGCAGGCGCCACATTAAAAGAATACGTTGATCATGAGTTCGATATGCTTGACCGCTCTCAACGACTAGGCATTTATGAACTACGTTTGATGTAGTATCCACCCCAGAAATATTTTAATCAGAGTTCGAACTCTAACTTCACGAGCGCTACAATAGTAACATTGTTGCGCTCGTGTTAACTTGGGGCGTCATTGGCAGAAACTAGGCTAGGAGAAGCATCATGAACGCAATCACAGAGGTTGAAGTAGATAACTTGTTACAGCAAAGCCTCGAACGCTTAAAAGCGGCATATGCAGCCGAGCCTTATCCTAGTTTGGATGAACGTAAACAGCGCCTCGTTTTGTTAAAAAAATCGCTGCTTGAGAACAAACAAGCTTTGGTTGAAGCGTTAAGTGACGATTTTGGCTATCGCTCAGAATTTGATACCGCCATGACCGACGTTTTGCCAACGGTCTCGCATATTAATTATACCCTCAAACGACTAAAAAAATGGTGCAAACCCAGCAAGCGCGAATCCGGCTTATTGCTCGCACCTTCTAAAGTCACCGTTCAGTATCAACCGTTAGGTGTCGTCGGGATCATTTCACCGTGGAACTTTCCTGTGATTTTGAGCCTTGCGCCTTTAGTGACAGCATTGGCTGCTGGTAACCGCGTGATGATGAAGCTCAGCGAATTTACGCCAAAAACCAATAAAGTCATCGTCGATATTTGCCGTGGGTTGTCTGAGTATGTCGAAGTTTTTGAGGGTGAAGCAGACGTCGCACAAGCATTCAGCCAACTGCCATTCGATCACCTTTTGTTCACGGGTTCTACGAGTGTTGGCCGCGCAGTGGCAAAAGCGGCAGCGGAAAACCTTACCCCGGTGACGTTAGAGTTGGGTGGAAAGTCCCCGGTGATCATTGCAAAAGATGCAGACATGAAGAAAGCCGTTGATGCTATCTTGTTTGGTAAATGCATTAATGCAGGCCAGATTTGTGTCGCGCCTGACTACGCATTTGTACCGCAAGAACGTGTCGAAGAATTCATTTCGCTATTCTTAAAACGTTTTGAAAAGCTCTATTTAAAATCCAACAAGAATCAAAAGCTGACCCATATTGTCAACCAACGACAATATGATCGTTTGACTGCGCTACTTGAGGATGCAAAAGCGCAAGGTGCTAACCTTCACACTGTTGAAGCGTCGCCCCAAGAGGAACGACTTCTGTATCCTCATTTGGTCACGGATGTGTCGCCGAATATGCGAATCATGCAAGAGGAGATCTTCGGGCCATTTCTACCTGTTAAGCCCTACAATGCCGTTGATGAAGCGATTGACTACATTAATCAGCACCAAAGACCACTTGCGCTGTATGTTATGTCGGACGACAAATCGACCATCAAACATATTGTACGCAACACCCACAGTGGTGGCGTCGGCGTTAATGATACGGTTTTACATGTTGGCGCTGAAGATGCGCCTTTTGGTGGCGTTGGTGAATCGGGTATTGGGCATTATCACGGAGAGGAAGGATTCAGAACTTTTAGTCATGCGAAAACCATTCTTCACACACCGAAATGGTTGCCAAGAACGAGCGTATTAATGCGCCGTAGGGCTATGGCGATAAAAGCGATCCAAAAGATCTTTGTTCGATAATAATTATGATTTGATTGATAAAAAACCGCCCGAATAGGCGGTTTTTTGTTTCTATATGCTCTGAAACGCTGGGCACCAAAGTCCGAGAAACTTCCATCGCGTGCTACCAACAAAACAAAGAAAGGCTCTTGTTGAAAGAGCCTTGTTCAGGAAGTGTCGAGAGATCTTGGCAAGTTTAATGCAGAACTTCACTGCTGAATCTTAGATATCTACAGTCGTTCATCAGTTCTTTAAACGCCTTTCGGTCCAGCTTAATCAGAGTTTCATGATCGCCAGCTTCAAGGTAGACATGTTCCAAGTTTGCTAGTCTTTCATCGCAAACTGTCGACATGTGGTAAGGGCTACCAATCGGTGGAATAGCGCCGTGTTCACAATCGGTGAAGAGTCGGTAAACCATACGCTCTTTCACCAAGTGGAAGGTGGCATTAAATTCGTCGTTTAATCGCGACAAACTGATTTTGTTGTTGGCAGGTAAGACCGCCATCATATGACGCCCTTCATGATCCTCTAGAATCACACCTTTTGCGATATTCATTAAAGGCACACCTGCTGCAACACCACTTTGTAGCGAGCTATGACTGTGGCTGTGATTCACGGTTTGAAAGTGAATGTTATGCTCAGTCAAATATTCATCTAATCGGGTTGCAATCGTCATATAGCCTCCACGTGTATGAGACCCATAAAAAGTATAGGTTAGTCGGGCGACAATCGCGCATTTTACTCGGCGACACTGACGCTCTTTACGCTCCTGTTCTACGCTTATTGCAAGCCAGCGAGAAAGCATGGTTAACAATAATAAATAGGGGGCAACATGAGCAAGCCAATCATCGCTGATAACAAGCCGATCAAAGTAGAGTTGAAAGCTGGGCAAGAATATTACTTCTGCCGATGTGGGCGTTCTAAAAATCAACCTTACTGCGATGGGGCTCATTCGGGAACCGGCTTAAAGCCAATGAGCTTTAGTGCGGAAAAAGACGAAGATGCCTATCTCTGCCAATGTAAGCATACCGCCAATGCTCCTTTTTGTGATGGTACACACAAGCGATTTACCGCAGAGCAAGTCGGTAAAGAGGGACCGGAACAAAAGCGAGAGAAAAGAGACAAACCAACGGCGTCTGCTACTCAAGAAGAACCAACCCTCGAGTTTATCCACCAATTAGCGAGAGAAGGACTCTCTAAACTCGGTCATCATGGTCCGATGGCTGCAATGGGGGTTCCTAGGCATTTGCTACCACATTGGGATGCTATACAAATCATGATGGCGCAAATGGCGACACAACCGTTGTTGGAAGACGTTCCTGTGTCTACCGAGTTGATTGTGGGACCAAACGCGCGTAAGCCGCTCAGACTCGCCATTTCTTTGTTGGTGTCGGACATGAGTTTTGGCGCACTTTCTGAAGAGGCGAAAATTGCACTAGCAAAAGGTGCAGAGTTGGCAGGGACTGGGATTTGCTCTGGTGAGGGTGGCATGTTACCGGAAGAACAAGCCGCTAATTCACGGTATTTCTATGAGCTTGCTAGTGCTCAATTTGGCTACGACGAATCTAAGCTTCTTAATGTTCAGGCGTTTCACTTTAAAGGTGGGCAAGGAGCAAAAACGGGCACGGGTGGTCATCTGCCTGCAAATAAAAATGTAGGTAAGATCTCTCAGGTGAGAGGCATCCCCGAGGGACAACCAGCGATATCACCACCAACGTTCAAAGATCTTCACACTACTCACGATTTCAGAAAGTTTGCTGACAGAGTTCGTGGCATCACAGGCGGCATTCCAATTGGATTTAAACTCAGTGCCAACCATATTGAGCAAGACATTCAGTTTGCGCTTGATGCTGGGGCTGATTACATCATCTTAGACGGTCGCGGTGGTGGCACGGGTGCGGCGCCAACTATGTTCCGTGATCATATTAGTGTGCCCACCATCCCTGCATTAGCTCGTGCACGTAAGTACTTAGATGAAAAAGGTTTAAGTGACAGCGTCACATTAATCGTCACTGGTGGGTTGCGAGTTCCTACGGATTTTGTCAAAGCGTTGGCACTTGGAGCAGACGGAGTAGCGATAGCAAACAGTGCGATGCAATCGATCGGTTGTGTCGCGGCTCGCATCTGCAACACCAATAATTGCCCTGCAGGCATTGCGACACAAAATGCCGATTTGAGGCAGCGTCTCGACGTTGAAAAGTCATCCCAGCAACTGAAAAATTTCTTTGAATCCTCGGTCGAGCTCATGAAAGTCATGGCGAGGGCTTGTGGTCATCACGCTCTGAGTGAATTTAGTCATCATGATTTAGCGACCTGGGATCACAACATGGCGAGGCTGTCTGGGATTAAGTATTCAGGTATGGACTTAAACTGATCTCTATCCATATTTTCTACATATAGGTACATGTTTGATAACAATTATTTATTCGCTGAAATGTTTGAAATTTTGACTTGGCGTTAACTAAAAAAACAGTGTATGAACTACGCTGTTTGAGGTGGATATTCGATTTATTGAATAACAAAGAGTGGTTACCACAACCACGACACGAAGGAGCATTATATGAGCAAAGCAAACGGCGGTTCGGTAGGTAAATGTCCAGTTATGCATGGTGGGCAAACATCTACAGATAAGTCGGTGATGGATTGGTGGCCGAATGCCTTGAACTTAGACATCCTGCATCAACACGACTCCAAAACCAACCCATTTGGTCAGGACTTTAATTACAAAGAAGAACTGAAAAAGCTAGATGTCGAAGCACTTAAAAAAGATTTAAAAGATTTAATGACTGATAGCCAAGACTGGTGGCCTGCCGACTGGGGACACTACGGTGGTTTAATGATCCGAATGGCATGGCATGCAGCGGGCAGTTATCGTATTGCGGATGGCCGTGGCGGTGCTGCTACAGGCAACCAACGCTTTGCTCCTCTCAACTCTTGGCCAGATAACGCCAACCTGGATAAGGCTCGACGCCTTTTATGGCCAATCAAGAAAAAATATGGCAACAAACTAAGTTGGGCAGACCTGATTGTCCTTGCCGGTAACATGGCGTACGAATCCATGGGCTTTAAGACCTTTGGCTTTGCGTTTGGACGAGAGGACATCTGGCACCCAGAAAAAGACACTTACTGGGGCTCTGAGCAAGAATGGTTAGCCACAAGTGACGCTGATAACAGCCGCTACTCTGGTGAGCGAGATTTAGAAAACCCGCTTGCTGCGGTAATGATGGGTCTTATCTATGTGAACCCTGAAGGGGTAGACGGTAACCCAGATCCTCTCAAAACAGCACATGACATGCGAGTGACCTTTGCGCGAATGGCAATGAACGATGAAGAAACCGTCGCGCTCACAGCTGGTGGTCACACGGTGGGTAAGTGTCATGGTAATGGTGATGCCGCAAACCTTGGCCCAGAGCCCGAAGCAGCAGACGTTCATGAGCAAGGTCTTGGCTGGATTAACCACAAAACACGTGGTATTGGCCGTGACACGGTAACGAGTGGCATTGAAGGTGCTTGGACAACGCACCCTACACAATGGGACTACGGATACTTCCACCTACTATTTAAGTATGACTGGGAACTGAAAAAGAGCCCAGCTGGCGCATGGCAATGGGAGCCAATCGACATTGAAGAACAAGACAAGCCTGTCGATGTTGAAGACGGTTCTAAGCGCTACAATCCAATCATGACCGACGCCGATATGGCGCTCAAAATGGACCCTGAATATCGTAAGATTGCAGAAAAGTTCCAAAATGACCCTGCGTACTTTGATGACGTTTTTGCTCGTGCCTGGTTTAAGTTGACACACCGCGATCTAGGACCAAAATCATGTTATTTCGGCCCTGATGTGCCAAGCGAAGATCTTATTTGGCAAGACCCAACGCCCGCAGGTAAGACAGACTACGATGTTGATTTAGTAAAAACAAAAATCGAAGCAAGTGGCCTATCCATTAGTGAGTTAGTAAGTACGGCGTGGGATAGTGCGCGTACTTACCGTGGCTCTGACCGCCGAGGCGGTGCAAATGGCGCGAGAATTCGCTTGGCTCCGCAAAAAGATTGGCAAGGGAACGAACCTGAACGTCTAAGACGTGTTCTTGCGGTGTTAGAAAAAATAGCAGCAGAAGAGGGCTGTAGTGTTGCAGATGCTATCGTGCTTGCTGGTAACGTAGGTATTGAACTGGCTGCGCGTGCCGCAGGTCATGATGTTTCCGTACCATTCGCGCCAGGCCGAGGTGATGCCACCCAAGAGATGACGGATGTGGAATCGTTCGAAGTACTTGAGCCTGTTGCTGACGGTTTCCGAAATTGGTTGAAGAAAGACTACGCGGTTAAGCCAGAAGAGCTTTTATTAGATCGTGCTCAGCTTATGGGGCTAACTGCGCCAGAAATGACGGTACTTATCGGTGGTATGCGCGTTCTAGGCAGTAACTACGGCGGTGGAAAAGAGGGCGTATTTACTGACCGAGTAGGCACTTTGTCGAATGATTTCTTCGTGAACCTTACTGACATGGCATATACGTGGAAACCAGTGAGTGCTAATCAATATGAAATCCGTGATCGTAAAACCGACGCTGTTAAGTGGACGGCTACTCGAGTGGACCTTGTCTTTGGTTCAAACTCGATCCTGCGTTCGTATGCGGAAGTGTATGCGCAAGATGATAATCAGGAAAAATTCATCCATGACTTCATCGCCGCATGGACGAAAGTCATGAACGCGGATCGTTTTGACTTGCAATAAGTGAAACGATGCCCGTCAGTAGATGGGTTGATGAATAAGTAAGAGAGGCGGGCGAAAAGCTCGCCTTTTTCTTTACCTATCTTTTTACTTTGATTGAAAGTTAAGCTCATTTGAACCATAATAACTGGACCATATGAACCATAGGAGCTTGATATGGCAACTGCAGCATTAAAAAGCTTCAAACCGAAACAACCTCATAAAGCCAATTTCTGGTTTATGTTGGGTATTGAAGACGCTGAAACAGGTCGCACTGATGCGGTTCACAAAGGCTTTGAGCCAAAGGTGTATCGCAATATTGTTGAGCGTGTGAAGCTTTCTCAGAGTGAGTTTCAAAACGTCACATTGATACCTGTCAGCACGATCAAGCGTCGTCTAAAAAACGATGAACGCTTCAATACGCAAGAAAGTGATGCAATCTATCGATTAGCGATGTTATTGAAACTCGCGACAGAACTGTTTGACGACGAAGAGCGCGCGTTAAAATGGATGAGAGAGAATGTGTACGGCTTAGGTGGAAAACGTCCACTTGATATGGTCTCGACCACGGTGGATTTTGAAATCGTAAAAGATTTGATCGGCCGTTTAGAGCACGGGGTATTCTCGTAATATGAAGCTCTATCGTCTCACACAAAAGAAATTTGCTGACACGCCATTCAGCCCCGTTGGCGCAAAGTTATTTGGAGGGCGATGGAACTCAAAAGGAACCGAAGCCCTCTACTTCTCTGAATCGGAATCCCTTTGCTCGTTGGAAGTATTTGTTCACGTAAACAACGATCCTGCTATCACCAAACTTTACGATTTATATCGTATTGAAATGCCAGAATACCTCATCGCCACCTTAGATGAAGAAGATCTCCCTGTGACGTGGCGAGCAATACCGGCGAGCGAGTCTACGCAGTACATTGGCGATCAGTTTCTCAATGATCCTCATCCAGAGTTTGCCGCGCTGCAAGTGCCTTCAACGATTTCACCTCGTGATAAAAACTACGTGGTGAATCCAAATCATCCCAAAATGAAAGAGATCATCAAGAAAGCCGAAAAGCTCGATTTCGCGTTTGATCCGCGCATTTTCAAATAGACGCCTAGCTTTGTCTTGCTTTAAAGCATTCAGCGCTTACCTGAGATAAGCGCTGAAGCATAAAAGTTTATTTCCTTGGTTATTGTCGGTCGTAAGTGAACTGTTGCGCTTCATTTGTAGTGTTGAGGTAATGCCCAAGCACCAACTCAGCACCTTTGTAAGATAAATGGCTGTCATCCGTATACATCGCATTGTTTGCTCCAACTCTCATTCGACATACGCCATTTCTGCAAATGGCATCGGTCAAGTCGACAAACTCAACGTGCTCAAATTGCTCAAAGTAGTTCACTAACTTCGCCACGTTTTGAGGGTGATGTTGTTTGGGAGAAAAGTCACAGGCAGACTCTTCTGTCTCGCCAAACAAACGCGCTTTCCAAAGGCATTCTCCTACCGCAAACGGTGCAGAAGGGGTTGGACCGAGAACGACCACTTCCTTTCCTTTCAGTTCATTCAATAATTTGGTTAATGATGCTTCATAATCGGCTTGTGAAAGCTCTTTATTGAAATTAGAAGAGATAACAACGCGACGAATGGAAGGGGTACTTAGAATGGTATCGACAGCCTCATTGAAGAACTGTCGGCAAGAAATTGAGCCAGCAGCTTCTAGGATGTCGACATAACCGACCGCACAGGAATCTTGAGTAAGTTGCACCACGCCAGTTGGTGTTACTTCAGATAGACGCTTCACGTAAACCATGCTGTGACTATTGCCTAACACAGCGATGGCGGGCTGCGGCGCAGACGAGCACACATCGTTAACGTTGGTGTTGCCGTTGCAATCTAAACCATAACCGTTGTTAACGCGCATGGCCTCGAAAAATGCGCTTCTTTCTGGAAAACCACCGTTTTGATGACCGATAACGCCGAGCGTTAGCAAGGGCAACGTCAACAACACAATAACCGCGGACACAGTGCGCATGCTCATGGCTTTTCGGCTACGGAACGGCTTTTCAATAAAGCGCCAAGTGAAGTAAGACAGTACAAAAAGAGCGATAACGTAAAGCGGGATATTGACGTCTTGTGTTGTGTCCAACACGTAGCGGTAAAAGACAAATAATGGAATGTGCCACAAGTATAAGCTGTAGCTGATTAAGCCGACGAACACGACCCACTTTAGGCTCAGTAATCTACCGCAGACATTGTCTTTAGAGGCAAACAAAATCACCAACGCGCTACCGATGACCGGCACCAGCAGCGTAATGCCCGCGCCATCTTGCGATTTTTCAAACAAAAGCGCGGAAGCCAATATCAAAACGATGCCAATGGTTGCTAGAGTATCGTTAGATTGAACTTGGACTTTTCTCATCACTAATGCGAGTAATGAACCGGTTGCCAGCTCCCAAGCGCGAGAGAAGATCATGTAAAAAGCGAAATCAGGATCGTTGCTCGCGTAGACAATAGTCATCAAACTCAGCGCAAATACCACGATGAAAAAAGTCAAGTAAAACGCGTTTTTGCCACGAGCGAGTAGCATGAGTAGCAAAGGAATGACAATGTAGTATTGTTCTTCAACGCCCAAGCTCCATGTGTGGAACAGCGGGTTGGCTTGATCTTCTAAACCGAAGTAATTGTGGCCTTTTAGATACAGAAGAATGTTGGATGAAGAAAGAATAGAAGACACTGCGAACTGACCAACGTCTTTGTGTGCTTGCGGCAAAAATAGCCACCAAGACATCAAATAGCTGACGGCGATGACCACCAGTAAGAGGGGGAGTATGCGACGAATGCGTCGCTCATAAAAATCACCAAGGCTGAACTTCTGGTTTTCTAAGTCGTTAATCACGATGGCAGTGATCAAATAGCCGCTGATCACAAAGAACACGTCGACGCCAATAAAGCCACCAGCGAATTGCTCAACTCCTGCATGAAACAAAATCACCAACGTGACAGCAATCGCCCTTAATCCGTCTACTTCTGCTCTGTAAGTCATATAGTGTTGCTCCAACATTCCGTTTAATGAAGTAGAGCAAAATATGAACCAGAAATAATGTTTATTTAAATCAGTGCCTTAAAGTGATTGTCAAAATGAAAATGCTAGGTGGGTTAACGAATTCCCAAATTGAATTTCAATATGGAAACCCCATAAAGAATGATCTTAAGAAGCGCTAAATCAAAGAACGTAAAGCGCGAGGAACTTAGACTTCATTGAAAATGATTACGCTAAAGAAACGATGACAGAGAATACGATTCAGGAAAAAATTGCCAGCTTTACTTGTATCGAAGAGGCTTTGGATTACTTCGACATCGAGTTTGATAGCCGATTTATCGAAAACAACCGAACCGAGTTGGTTAAGAGGTTTAACGGCTACTTAATCCTCACTAAACCGGATGATTGGTTTTCAGGTCGTCGTGCTTTAAAGAATGCTTACTGTAAAGTACAACGCAGTTTGCTCAGTAAAACGACGCGCTCTGCGTGTCGAGGTTGTACATCTTGTCAAAGACGTTAATTCTGGTGGCTTGCCTAAAAAGAACCCTGCATCTTGGCGTTACAGGGGGAAGAGCAAGGTTCTTTTGGTTTCGCTATTGGTTTATCGCGAGTTGCGAATCAGCTTTACGTAGATGAATTAACCCGCGTGGTACGCAGGGTAGTCCACTAAGCCTTTTTCACCGCCGCCGAACAATGTGGCAGGGTCATGTTCTGCCAGCGGATAGCCATGCTTGATGCGGCTTGGTAAGTCTGGGTTTGCAACAAACGGACGGCCAAAGCCAATCATGTCGGCTAAACCACTTTCAATCGCGTGTTGCGCCTTTTCTGCGTTGTAACGACCGGCATAGATCAGTGTGCCTTTATACGCCTCACGAACTGCGGTTTTAAAGTCGTGCGGAGTGTCTGGCGCGTCGTCCCAATCCACTTCTGCAATGTGAATGTAAACCACATTGAGTTTATCAAGCAGCGCTGCAGCGGCGGTGTAGGTTTCGACTGGCGTACTATCAACGGTGCCATTTAACGAAGTGAATGGTGCAAGACGAACACCAACACGCTCTGCGCCAATAGCTTGCGTCATCGCCTCTACCACTTCACCAAGAAAACGCAGACGGTTTTCAATGGAACCACCGTATTCATCGGTGCGATTATTCGCTTCAGAATCGATAAACTGGTTAACCAAGTAGCCATTCGCTGCATGAAGCTCGATACCATCGAATCCGGCTTCTATCGCGTTTAGTGCGGCTTGGCGGTACTCTTCAATAACGTTCTTGATGTCTTGTTTGGTCATTTCACGTGGCTCAACCACGTCGACAAAACCCGGTTCGTCTGTGCCGTTATCGACAAATACTTTCACGTTTTCTGCTTTTAGCGCAGAAGAAGAAATAGGTTGCTCACCGCCAATGTTATCAGGGTGAGTCACACGACCAACGTGCCATAATTGCGCGAAGATAACGCCGCCTTTCTCGTGCACTGCATCAGTTACTTTTTTCCAGCCAGCAATTTGCTCTGGGCTGTAAATGCCTGGTGTCCATGCATAGCCTTGACCCATTGGCGAAATTTGTGTGCCTTCAGCAACGATTAGGCCCGCTTCAGCACGTTGAGCATAGTAGGTCGCCATCATGTCGTTAGCGATATTACCTGGTTGAGAAGCACGAGAGCGCGTCATCGGAGGCATAACGATACGGTTTTTTAATGAGAGAGAGCCAAGTTGAATGGGTTGAAATAATGCGTCTGTCATAGGAAACCTCGTTATTTTTGAGTTTGGATGAGTTCGATTTGGTAACCATCGGGATCTTTAATGAACGCGAAGTGAGTTTCTCCGCCTTTCATTGGACCTGGCTCGCGAGTAACGTTGCCACCAAGCGCTTTAATTTTTTCGCAAGCGGCGTAAATATCTTCAGACCCCAGTGCCATGTGTCCGAATGCGTTACCCAAGTCGTAACTGTCGGTATCCCAGTTATAAGTTAGCTCGATGGTCGCGCCATCTGGTTGATCAGGGTTACCAACAAACACCAGTGAGTAACGGTATTCTTGGTTTTCAAAACGATCCAAAACACTCATTCCCAGAACTTTTGTATAAAATTCGATAGATTTGTCTAGGTCAGCTACACGGATCATCGTGTGGAGAAACTTCATAAGTCGCCTTTTCATAACGTTGCGTAATCACTATGCAAACCATATCGCCACTCTAAATAAACTGGAAATTATCGTTAATTATTAAAATGATTATTTAGTGTTATGAAAAGCGAGGTTGCTGGCCCTGCAACATGCAAACAAAGATTACTCGCCGTTTCTTTTTAATTGTTGGCATATGCTAATTACTCTTTTGAGAAACCGAGTAACTATCATGTCCACAAACAGCTATTGTCATTACACTCACGAATCTCATCATCAATGTGCGGTTTGTTCTTCAATTAATGTGAATCCGAACTCTTTGGCCGTGAACTACCAATACCTAGCCGATGGTTCTGTTGTCGGAGAGTTTCACGTTTTACCGCGTCATCAAGGTTACACAGACCTGTTGCATGGTGGTATTGCCAGTTCGCTTCTCGATGGTGCAATGACGCATTGTTTGTTATCTAGAGACATTCAAGCCCTTACGGCGCAGTTGGATGTGCGCTACCATGCACCTATTCAGTTAAATGATCGAGTCACGATTACCGCACTCTGTGAAGGTGAACGACGCGGTATATATCAACTGGTGGCTCAATTGCGGGTCGAAAGCGAAGTTAGAGTGACGGCTAAAGGGAAGTTTATTCGTCCTAAAAAGGCATAAATAAAAACGTGTTCTACGGAGAGGCAATGAAGAAATTTGATGAGCTGTATGCAATTGCGACGAGAAAATCTCAATATGACCAAACCAATACTTGGTTTAAAGGCGTAGAGACTTATCTGGAGGCCATTGGCAAAGAAGTTGATGAAGTCCGCGAAGAGATTCGCGAGGATCGCCTTTGTCATTTGGAAGACGAGTTAGGCGATGTGTTGTGGAACTACCTTAACGTATTAAAAGCGCTGGAAAGAGAAAAGGGTATAGATCCTGAGAAAGTACTCGAAAGAGCCTGCACTAAATACGAGCAGCGTGTATCTGCGATTGAATCGGGACGCAGTTGGGATGAGATAAAACAGCAGCAGAAACAAGCCTTGAACGCGGAACATGAAGCCGCGCAGTTAGAAGATGTAAAGAGCCAATAACTGCGCTTGGTATTGAAAGGATAGGTTAATAGGGAATACCTAGTCAGCCCTTGGAGCTGTTGACCAACAGTAGGTCACAAGGTGGTTGGTCAAGTAACGTGTCTACAGTGCTGCCAGACCAAAATTGGGATGACATGCTTCGTTTACATGCACCCATAATCAAAATCGCTGCTTGTGATTGCTTAACTGCTTTTGGTAACGCCGTTTCAGGGTTTCCTTCCGGTAATAGTAATGGAACTCGCGTTAACTTTTGCGCAGTAATAAAATCTGTAATGCCTGCTTTTTGATTGCTTAATATCTCTGCACGATAGCGAGAGAGGTATGGCGCGACGTATCGGCAGTAAACGAGCGTCATTTTCCCGCTTAAGGTTTGTTCTAATTTTGAGCCTCGCGAGACGATGGCTTTATCTACTATCGACTTTTCATCCCCTCGATGAAGTGGGTCGATTGCACAAAGCATGTTGGCGTGAGAAGGCCATGAACGCTCACTCAGTAGCAACAAGTCGCAATCTTGTTGTGCTAGTTCTGTGAGCATCGTTTGAATCTCGTGTTTGTTAAAGTGTCCCACGAGCAGTAAGTCAGTGTGGTCAACAAGTCGTTTCGCAACTTGCTCAACCCAATGGCTCCCTTTGAAATGCTCGTAAGAGAGCGTTGGTGTTTCAAGCTCTTCTTCTTCACAAAGTTCGACAACTAATGCGTTGAACTTTAAGGTCCAAGCTTCAAACTCAGCTTGTCTTTTTTTTATATGGTCAGAGTTGAAACTGAGAAAATGAGCGAATGCGTGATCTTCACTTCGGCGATGGTCTTCCACTAAAACCACAATAGGCTGAGCCAACGCTGTCGAAAATTGAATCACTTTACGAAGCACCTTACGACTTGGTAAGGCGGCCTGCTGAGTCAGAAAAAATACAGGTGCCATTGATTACTCCATTATCAAACAAGGCGAATGAGCCTGACACACATTCAAGTCTATACCATGAACTGATGCAGAGGCGTTTTGTTTCTGCGAGCGAAATATAAATTCCGCAATTAAGTCAACTATCGCCTAGAATTTTAACATCAAGAATTCATGCCTTCGGATAGCACATATCGTCAATGCGGCGAATGTGGTAGTGAAAGCTATAGGTAAAAGTAATGATAGATTCCAACCAATTGCAAATTAACCGCAAAGTGCCACATTTGCTTGCTGAGATCATTAAAGCGATAGAATCGACCGAAGACTTGAGCTTTTTGAAAGACTATCAAGAAGCACAGATTGCGAACATTTTGGAATCGGTCAACATTGCTTACCGTAAACGTGTCATAGAAGCAGTGCCGCCTGAGAAGTATTGGACGGTATTAAATTTGCTCCGATACGACACCGCCAAGCACATTCATCAATCACTCAATAAAGACTTACAACATGAACGCTTGACGTACATAACGGATTCAGAACTGATCATCTTTGCGGACTTTCTACCGACCGAATTTGTAGATGAATACCTTATTGATCAAAGTGAAGAGTCTGTCGCGCATATCCAACAAGCATTGTCGTATGAAGACAACAAAGTTGGACGTTATGCCGAGCCTCACTTTCTGGTCGCAAACCCTAAAAACAGCGTAGGAGGCATCAAAACCGAGCTGCTAAAACGCGGGCAAAGTCCAGTGCGGTTGATTATTGTGCGTGATGCAAGTGGTGTGATTGGTACGATAGAGCCGCAAACCCTGTTGCTGCACGAGAATCATATCAAACTTACCGACTTGACCGTAGTTACGCCAATTCTAGAAGATATTCAAACGATTCAAAGCGTCAGCAAACAAGTCTCGATTGATGGTGGAGCACATTGGTTTCCTATCATGGCTGGTGGCAAAATTATGGGCGTCTTGTCGATGGCGACCATTGCGATTACGTTGCGCGAACTCAGCCTGCAAGCCGTAGTGGCAGAAAACGTACGAAGCGAAGAAGATTTGTTCACACCATTAAGCGTGGCGACAAGGCTAAGAGCACTTTGGTTGGTGATTAACTTGCTGACCGCTTTCGTAGCCTCCGCCATCATTGGGCTTTTTGATAATGTGGTCGAGCAGGTCGTTGCGCTTGCGATCTTAATGCCTGTCGTGGCGAGCATGGGCGGCATCGCGGGTAGCCAAACCTTAGCGGTGGCCATTCGAGGTATCGCACTAAACCACTTGCACCAAAGTAACTTGAAGCTATTGGTGAATAAGGAATTAAAAATCGCCACCATTAATGGTTTAATTATGGGATTGGTGATCGCGGGTGTCGTTTATATGGTGTTTGATTCTTGGCCATTGGCACTTATTATTTGCTGTGCCATTTTCCTCAATAGTTTGGCGGCCGCGGCATCGGGTACGTTGATACCATTCACGTTGAAGAAGTTTAACATTGACCCCGCCGTGGCTGGCTCGGTAGTATTGACGACCGTTACCGATGTCGTCGGTTTCTTTGCGTTCTTAGGCTTAGGTGCCATTTTCTTGATATAGATATCCAATTGACGCGTTAACCAGCAGAACCAATCGCACCATTTCCCAACCCAGTATTTTGGGCGAGCTTGCTTCGCTCAGCATTCCTCCGTTTTCCATAACCGATGAACACGTCGTTTCGGTTCTTACTTTGTAAATCTCTTCACTGCTCAGTTCTATTCCCCAAATTTCCCACTACCGATCCTCGCTTAACGTTAGCGTGCCAAATTCCAATTTCAAACGCCAGATGATGCCCATTTTCTTGGCTGTACACGCATTACTTCACTCAAACAAAAAATAAGGAAAAGATTTTGAACAAACTCATTGTATTCACTGGTGGTCCCGGTGCAGGAAAAACCTCGGTTATCGAACAACTAAAAACACAAGGCTTTATCTGCGCGCCAGAAACCGGCCGTCAAATAATACAAACGCAGGTTGCCAATCACGGTTCAGCATTACCTTGGAATGACAAACAAGCTTTTCGAGACGAAATGATGAAGGCAGAAGTGAGCAATTACCGAGCTTTCAATGTCCACCAAGGGAATGTGTTTTTTGATCGCAGTATTGTGGACGTATATGGCTACAGTAAGTTGGAACAACTGCCAATCTCGCATGAGCTCATCACGCATTGCCAGACGCTTCGTTATCATTCTCAAGTATTCATTTTTCCACCTTGGGCATCGATATTCAGCAACGACGAAGAGCGAAAGCAAGATTTTTCTGAAGCGGTGGCTACGTATCAACAGATGGCCAGCGCTTATCACAAATTTGGTTATCAATTGATCGAAGTGCCCAAAATGTCAGTCGAAGACAGAGTAGCGTTTATTCGCGGCTCAATCATCGAGTAAGGCTGAAAGATGATTGATGCAAACAAATGCGTAAGGCGATTGTGACCACGACGACAATATGCGTAAAGGGAGTTATTTATACTGGATAAAATTCAATAACTTAATTGAGTGTTATGTCTTTTAAATATCTTACCTTATTGCTCGCAACGACGAGCATGAGCAGCTTTGCTGATGTAGGCCTGCCTTCGGGGGATGATTGGTTAAACCATGTGACGAATGGCCTAGCCCCATATTGGATGATGGAAAGCGCGCATGGACAACCTGCGGGGAATTTTCCGACTTTTCGTTGTGATAACGGTGTCATTCTCGACCCACAAAAGCCGTGTGAAGAATTAAACAAAGGGTGGATTAGCCCGCACTTCGATCGCGAATACACCCGCATGAAATCGCGCCAAACTTACGCTTATGGCGTACTTTTTCATCTTACGGGTGACAAGCAAGCATTAGAGTTGGCAAAGAAAGGGGCTTATTACCTGATTGATCATCTACAAGATGAGAAAAACGGCGGCTTCGTGAGCTTTACGCGTAGTGGAAAACCGGGGATGGAGTGGCAACAACGAACTTCTCAAGACCAAGCTTACGCCTTGGTGGGGTTGGCGATGTACTACTACTTAACGCAAGATCCAAAGGTCGAACAAGCGCTTATCGACCAGCAAGCGTTTATATTTAAACAATACCGACGAAGCGATGATCGCGGTCTGGCTTGGGTTTTGAAAGACGGTGATGGGGAAAGTGCGAAGCAGCAAGAGTTAGTCGCTCAACTTGACCAAATTAATGGCTACCTGTTGTTAACGGCGCCACTTTTACCAGAACCAGCGCAAGCCAAGTGGAAACAAGATCTGGAGTGGCTGACGCAAGTGATGATAGATAACTACCATTCCGTCAAAGAGCAGCGCTTTTATGGCGCGATACACCACAAAGCGGTAATGATGCCAAATGCGAAACACAATGATTTTGGACACACCATCAAGGCGTATTGGATGACGTATCTGACAGGTCAGTTGTTGGAAAATTCAAAGTGGACAGAGTTTGGTTTCAAAGGAATGAAACACACGCTTAAGCAAGCGCAATACCAGCAAAACTTTGAGCAAGTCAAAGCGCTTTTCTCACCAGAATGGCAGAGTAAATGGACGCAAGAGAGCATTCCTGCTTGGCAATCAAGACCATACAAGCACTATAGCTCGTCTTGGGAATGGGCAGAGCTCGATCAAGCGGCAATGACAGTTTCTCTTGTCGATGGTTCGATGAAAGAAACGCTTCAATACACGTTACCCACTTTTATGGACGTATGGGTGGATCATCAATATGGAGGAGTCGGTCTGAGTCCTAAGTCAACCAAAGCGTTCCATTGGGGAAATGGTTACCACCAGTTTGAACATGCGTTGGTCGGGTATTTGTACGCGCAACAAATGGCAAAACAGCCCGCCAAGCTTTACTACGCGCGACTAGCCGAGAGTAAAATGCCACTTAATCCATATTACTTTAGCGCAGACGTAAAATCGTTGTCGTCACAAAGTGATGGAGTCACCATCGCGACATTCACCAATATTCGACCTTAGGTTGGTCGATGGTGATGTGTTAGTTAAAGTCCGCGTAAAAGCCAATAAAGTCCTCCGATAGCAAGGATGACTATTAGCTATCTAGGTCTGTCACTAGATAAGCTTCAAGCAGTAATTGTGTAGGTAATGATCCCTGGGCACTTATAAAAAGCCGTCAGAACCAACTGGTTTTGACGGCTTTTTATTCTATGACAGGTAGAGGCTTCAATTTTCAGCGCTATAGGTCCATGAAAACTTAAGTGAGATTCCAATCACGTCGCATGATCTCACTAGTGTCATTGGAAATAAATGAATTGTTTCTGATACATAGAACGTATTAACATGGTTGCACTGGGTCCATATGAGTAAACTTATTGAATATACAATTTGAGAGAGAGGGTTTAGTTATTAAAAATAACAGTTAGTTGGAATCTAGGTTAAATGAAAATAAAACTATTTAAAAAGCTACAAGTTGTATTTCTTGTGGTGTTGTTTCTCTAGGTTGTCCAAGCGGAAGCATGATCTAAAACGCTTATTTTATTCAAATAAATGGAAAGAAATGAAAGTGGAATTAAAAAATAACTATTCAGAATCAGAAATAAACCAGCCACCATCGGTACTTCTTGTTACGTCTCTGTTGTGTCTGGCGTCCGTTTGTTGGGCTGCATTGCTGTTGGCCATTGAATATATTGTTGGGATAGAAATGAGTGGTACAGGCTTTCTTAGCACGTTAATCCCAGCCATGAGTGTTGGTTATTACTTCGGCTACAAGACTGGAGATGTAATGCCATCAAAAACAAGATGGTATGCTGTTTTACTGTGGACTTTAGCAAGTTTGGTAGTGTTCTCTCTTATCTTAATGTCGTTAGATATTTCTCCGTTTTATTTATTATCTGAGCTCGGTGGGGTAAGTATTTTTATTGCTATCATAATGCTAATAACGATTGGCATCGCCTACTTAATTTTAAAAAGTGGTGAGAAAATGGCGATTAGAGTGTTACTCAAAGCCAAGGAAAGTCAGTAGATAAAATACAACAAACGATTCAATTAGGATCATGACAAGACGCCAGCCATAATGTGCTGGCGTTTTAGTTTCCTGTTTGTAGGATTTTTTGTTTAAAAGGCAAACCCATTTATTGTGTTGTCGTTTGAGTTAATGGTTTATGCCTTGTGCGCAAGATAGCTTAGCAGGTTTATGTATCGAGAAACGTGTGTATAATTCGCCACGAATTACGATTTATAGATATGAAAGGTAAGTATGGCAGTCCTCGAAATTCTCTCCATTCCAGATCCAAGGCTTAAAGTAAAAGCAGAAAAAGTCACTGATGTATCGACAGTACAAACGCTGATAGACGATATGCTAGAAACACTTTACGCAACGGGCAATGGTATCGGTTTAGCTTCAACCCAAGTAGGCAGAAAAGAGGCGGTTGTTGTCATCGATATCTCTGACGAACGCAATGATCCTTTAATCTTGGTTAACCCAGAAGTGGTGAGCGGAGAAAACAAAGCACTTGGTCAAGAGGGATGCCTCTCTGTTCCTGAGTACTACGCAGATGTAGAGCGTTACACGTCAGTTGTTGTTTCTGCACTAGACCGTGATGGCAACCCGATTACAATCGAGAGCGATGAGTTCTTGGCGATTGTGATGCAGCACGAAATTGATCACCTATCTGGTAACTTGTTCATTGATTACCTTTCACCGCTGAAGCAAAAAATGGCGATGAAAAAAGTGAAGAAGTACGTAAAAGCGAAAGCTAAGTAATATGAGAGGAAGTAACCCTCCATGTCGAGTTACTTCCTTTTAAATCAAGAATAGGAAGGTAGTGAGAGCGGTTTATCTCTGTTTTTGGGGGACATAACGCTTTACGACCTTCATAAGCCTTTGAAATGAAGAACAGTCCATATGTGACTCATGAGGGCAGGTGGCAACATGGTTTAGGCTGTCTCGCACCGCTTTCAAACGTTTTATTTGCTCATCAATCTCAAGTGCCTTTTTTGTTAGTAAGTCACGATCGATATATGGCTTTGAAACTTCTGATTGATTCAACATTTCTGCCATTTCGTTAAGCGATATTCCAGCGATACGCCCCAAACTAATTAAATTGAGTGTATTGAGTACCTCTGGTGAATATTGGCGTCTCAATCCATTCCTTCCTATCGAGCGAATTAACCCCAGCTGTTCGTAGTACCTGAGCGTTGAAGTCGGCAATCCTGATTTTCTAACCACTTCTGCAATATCCATATTATTCCCCATTGACTTCAAGTTGGCTTTAAGTTGTAGCATGCAACTAAGACCTTAACAAATCAAAAACTTGAGGAGAGAAAAATGCTGCTTTTAATGGGATTGCAAGCGGTGCTAATAGGGATTGGTGCCACTTTGATAATGGATTTATGGGCATGGTTACAAAGGAGAGTGTTTGGAATTCCTTCATTAAACTATGCGTTGGTTGCGCGCTGGGTTTTGTACATGCCCCAAGGAAAGTTTATGCATGCGCCAATTATGGCGTCGGAGGCGATGCCGGGAGAAAAGTCACTGGGCTGGTTTTTTCATTATGCCATCGGCGTTACTTTCGCTTTGGCTCACGTTACTGTTTTTGGTCATCATTGGTTGGTAGAGCCCAGTCTAATGCCCAGCTTAATTACAGGCGTGGTAACGTTGATCTTCCCATTTTTGGTCATTCAACCTTGTCTAGGATTTGGTTTTGCTGCGAGTAAAACCCCAACACCTTGGAAAGCCCGTTTTCTTAGCACATTGGCGCATTTGGGTTTTGGTTTGGGTTTATTCATAGCCGGGTTTGCAATCAAAGTTACGAGCCAGTATTTTGCATAGAGAACATGAGCATCATGCAAACGAGTGGTTTTTATCTATGATGCTCAACTCTTGGTTGTTTTTGCGCTTTGCTCATAGTTGGCCGATATGTTCGAAGTCTGTTGCATTTATCCAAGATGTAAAGTCGGCGGACATTTAACATTGTCTTAACGTCAGAATGGCAAGCGGTTTACCAAGAAAAACTAAAATTATTTGGTTTGACATAAAGAATATTAAGGGTTTCAGATGGCTTCAAAAGTGGCAGGGATATCAATACTGAGTTTATTGGCAGCGCCAGTTGCGATGGGAGAAACAGCCAGTGCTTATGATTTATGTTTGCTAGACAAAATAAAGCAAAGCAAAGGTGAGGAAACCATAAAGAGCATTCGCGCGCAGTGTGAGCTTGACACAGTAACCAGCACAGTGCCCGCAGATCCAGAAATTGAAGAGCCTGAAGAACTTCAGGAAAGCTTGGTCGACAAGCGTTTGGAATCAGAACGAGAAAACGCGTTCGAACCGTTTAGCCTAGTCGCGCATCGCGTTAACTATATTCTTCCGTTTACATACAGTGATCGTGTAAATAAACGCGCGTATGCCGACACCAAATACGGCGATGAACTGCGTAAGGAAGAGGCGGAGTTCCAAATCAGTTTTAAAGTACCAATGAACTATGATGACTTGTTGTTTGATGGCGATGGTCTGTTTTTTGGAATGACTCTTAAATCATTTTGGCAGGTATACACGGGGGCAGCATCTCGTCCATTCCGTGAAACCAATTATCGTCCAGAGCTTTTTTACTACACCCCAACAGACTGGAAACCACTTGATGGTTCGACTTGGTTAGGTTTTGGTATTGAACATGAGTCTAACGGTCAGAGACAGGAGCTATCGCGCAGTTGGAACCGTGTCTATGCCAACTTAACCTTTGCAAAAGACAATTTTGCGGTTTCTATCCAGCCTTGGTGGCGTATACCTGAAGATGAAAAGACATCGCCTAATGATCCCAAAGGTGATGATAACCCGGATATCGAAGACTATATGGGACACTTTGAGCTATCGAGTGCTTACAAGTGGAATGGTTACGAGTTTACCTTTTTAGGTCGCCAGAACTTTCAAACACATAAGGGTTTTGCAGAACTCGGTGTGTCATTTCCGATTTGGGGCAAAGTTCAGGGGTACGCACAATACTCAGCGGGTTATGGTAAGAGTTTGATCGACTATGATCATAATCAGCAGCGGATTGGTGTTGGTATTGCAATCAACGGTGTTTTGTAGTTTTTCGTAGATGGATAGAAATTAACACTGGCAATTGAAATTTCAATATTTAGAATGCGAGGCTGAAATTGATTTCTAACCTAGAGTGATTTTATGCTTCGTGATTACACCTTCGATTGTCTTGTAACTATGCCTCGCCATGAGCTGGAAGAGTTTAGTGCTCGTATGATCAGTAAAATGGTGCCAGAAGACGTGATGAATGAGCTGTTCACTTTTGATCAAGAAGAAGTGGATAGTGAAGACCGCATGTTGTCTGCACGTCTTGATGCAATGCTACGCATGACAGCAATCGCACTGAGTGAAATTCAACAAGCGTTTGATGACTCAGACAACGCAAAGCAAAATAGCGAGCGAATGACGCGATTGGTGCTTTGGCATTTCTACGCGATCTCATTCCGTTTGGAAGAGGCCATCACGCTAGAAACACACTGTGCTCTAGTGGAAAAACTAATCGAAAATGCACCTTCGGATGTTTTTGCGTGGGTAAAAACATTGACGGAGCTGCTGCACACTTACGCTGAAATCAACGCGAAAGAGAATCCTCAAGACTAAACACCTGTCGTTTATCGTTCAGTAAATTAGAAACAAGGCGAGCCATTTGGTTCGCCTTGTTTTTTCGCGTCAGATAAACCTTCGGGTTTGAAATACCAAACAAGCCTAGACTCAGATTTGTTCGTTCACTAGCGAACGGCGTGATTCCTTCTTACACTAAATCAAGGTGTTTGTTGCTAAACAAGCAAATGCATGACTAAGTCGTGTATTGTTTTCCACTTAAATGCGGATAATTTATGTCGAAGAACCTTCTGGTTTTTAAATTGGAACCGACTATTGAGCGTGTACGCTTTCCAGCTGAGCTTCATCTATCTAAAGGAAGTGAACGATGGATCCGTTAACGCAAGGTTTATTGGGTGCAGCTTTGCCACTGGCCGTGAGCAACAAGCGAAACCTTGCAGTTGTTGGCGTGTTGGGCGTGGTCTCTGGGATGGCTCCGGATTTAGATGTGCTCATCCGTTCTTCAACTGATCCTTTGCTGTATTTGGAATACCATCGCCAATTTACTCACTCGCTCTTGTTTATCCCGTTTGGTAGTTTCATTTGTGCTTTGGTGTTGTATCCATTGTTCGCAAAAAAGCGAGGACTAAGCTTCCGGCAGAGTTGGTTTTACTGCGCGCTTGGTTATAGTACCCATGCGTTATTAGACGCATGCACCAGTTATGGAACACAGCTTCTATGGCCGATAAGCAACACGCGTTATGCTTGGAACACTATTTCGGTAATCGACCCCGCGTTCACACTCCCTATTTTAATATTGCTTTTGTTTGTTGCACTGAAGCGAAGCCCAAACTATGCCCGCATTGCATTTTTATGGTGCCTGGCTTACCTAAGTCTTGGAATGATCCAGCGAGATAGAGCAGAAGTAGCTGGTTGGGAAATCGTCAAAGAGCGACAACACAACGCTATACAATTAAAAGCCAAACCAAGTTTCAGCAATCTTTTGGTTTGGAAACTAATTTATGAAACGGAAGAGAGCTACTATGTAGATGCCGTAAGGGTGGGGCGTTCAATAAAAATTTACCCTGGCGAATCAACTCCAAAGTTAAATATAAAAGAGCAATTTCCGTGGCTAAACCCGCAATCGCAACAAGCAAAAGACATCGAACGTTTCCGTTGGTTTTCAAACGGTTTTGTAGCGAAGGATCCGAATAATGAAATGCGAATTGTTGATATGCGTTATTCCATCGTACCAAATCAAATTAATGCGTTATGGGGCATCAATCTATCCCCAAAAGCCAGCGCAGACGCGCACGTTGAATACACTGCTCATCGAGGAAGTACTGCAGAAGATCGCCAAGTTTTTTTCAACATGCTTACGGATTTTGAGTGATGGCTTTACTTTGGATACCGATGCGGTGTCGTAATAACCATTACGTAGACTGAAAGTCCTTTACTAGGGTCGGCTTGCTAGCGAAGAAAATTTTGCCAAACAGGGACTTGTACTTCCAGCCAAGAGACAAAAGCCGTTTAGCTAAGTTCTTGTTTTCAATGATTGCAACCTCAACACCTTGGTAGTGGTAAGGATTGCTTTTGATGTAGTCGATAAATGCAGTAAGCACGCCTTGCCCGCGAATGGAGGGTGCAAAGTTGACTGCTACAATAGAAAAGCGTTGGCTACCTGCTGGGCAACGGACTAAACAGTGCCCAAGAGGATGAGTAATAGTCTCAGAAAATTCAGGAAAAGGGCGAGACTCAAGCTCTTGAGAAAGCGCATCGTATCGCTGACATAGATAAGAAAATAGTTGTTTCGCTTCGCTGTTCATATCGGTGCCGCTTTTGTGTTGCTTGGTTTAAAGGCATTGATGTCTCAAATATTGTAACCATAGATAGCAACACAAAACGCGGTAAACTTTTTCAGTAATGATTTCCTATTTTTGAAACCTGAATTATTACAAATGAAGCTGATTGGGTTTTATATGGTAGTTGTGAACGAGTGTTTCTAGTTGAAGGGAGAATACGCTGGTTACTGGAATTCCTTTGTTAAAAGACGAGCTGCTTGGTTTAATGCCGCTCGTTTAACTGCGAGTGGCATCTTTTGTATTTCGTCACCTTGTACAGCGACGATGGGACATGATGTGGGATCTTCTACCCTAGCTCTTCATGGTCTAAATTATCTCATTAACCACTCAGCGCACTGCTATCAGATCCCTAGTCTCGCCAGGGTTCACAGGACTGATACAAAAAACATCGTTAAGCTATTGTTATTAAATTACTTTGTTCGCCTTTACTTACTTTTGAACGCTTAACTAGGCGTTACTCCAAGTGCTTAAATTGCAATGCCACAAGTCGCTGATACAACTCACAGCTTTGCATTAATGATTGGTGGTTACCAACATCGACTAACTCGCCATTGTCAAGCACCGCAATTTTATCCGCATGTTGGATAGTCGAAAGACGATGAGCAATGATCAGCGTTGTGCGTCCTTTCATTAGAGCTTCAAGTGCTTGCTGAACGTGATGTTCACTTTCACTATCAAGGGCGCTGGTAGCTTCGTCTAGCAGTAAGATTTTTGGATCTTTTAGAATCGCGCGAGCAATCGCAATGCGCTGCTTTTGTCCGCCTGATAGCCTAACGCCGCGCTCCCCTAAAAAGCTGTGATAGCCTTCGGGAAGCTTCTCAATAAACTCATGGGCATGGGCTTTTTTCGCGGCTTCGATAACTTGTTCATCCGTCGCTTCAGGATTACCGTAGCGAATATTATGGAAAACATCATGGCTAAACAGCGCTGGTTGTTGTGGTACGAGCGCCATTTGACGTCGAAGCTCGTTTGGATCGAACTGTCGAATATCTTCACCACCAAACAACACTTGCCCTTTTTGCGGATCATAAAAGCGTTGCAGCAGTTCGAATAGTGTTGTTTTACCTGCACCAGAAGGGCCGACCAACGCCAACACTTTTCCTTGATCAGCGGTTAGATTTAACTCTTTGATAGCTGGTTGATTTGGGCGAGAAGGGTAGTTGAAACTCACTGAATTAAAGTTAACCTCAGCAGGCATGTCGGCACGGACAGGCAAATGGTTGCTTGGCGCTTTAATATCACTGGCTACTTGAAGGATCTCAATCAGCCGTTCGGTAGCACCTGCGGCTCTCTGCAATTCACCCATGACTTCGGAAATGGTTGCAGTCGATGAGGCAACCATAATGGCATAAAACACAAATGCGGCTAGGTCACCCGCAGACATTTTTCCGTGAATCACATCGCTGCCGCCTACCCAAAGCATGCCTGCAATCGCGCTGAACACAATCACAATAACGCCTGATATCAGGATCGCTCGCTGCTTTACTCTCTGTCTACCTACTTCATAAGCTTTTTCCACCTCGACAGCGAAAGCCGCTCGTTCATGCGACTCTGAGCTAAAACTTTGCACGGTTTTAATATGTTCTATCGCTTCTCCAGCGTAGCTTCCGACATCGGCCATTGAGTCCTGACTTTGGCGAGAGAGCGCACGCACGCGTCGTCCATAAAACAAAATCGGAACCAGAACCAAAGGCACAGAAGCAAGCACAATCAGCGTGAGCTTAACGTTAGTGGCAAACAACATTATGATGGCCCCAAAGCACATCAAAGCGCTACGCATCGCCATCGAGAACGATGAACCAATAATGCTTTGCAGCAATGTGGTATCGGTAGTCAAGCGCGACATAATGTCGCCACTACTGTTGGTCTCAAAATAGCTCGGATGCAGCGTAATCACATGGTTAAACACCGCAAGGCGAATATCCGCACTAACGCGCTCACCTACGGAAGAGACAAGGTAAAAGCGAAAGAAAGTCCCAATGGCAATACACAATGTGACACCGACAATAAACTGAATCGCATTGGTAAGCTCTTGCAATGATTGCTGAGCAAAGCCTTGGTCGATAAGTATGCGTACTCCATAGCCAACGGATAACGTCAAACTTGCTGTCGCAACAAGGGCAACCAAGGCCGCCGCAACCCGCCATTTATACGGTGCAATAAAGGTGTTGAGTTTAAGAAGAATGCTGAGATTTTTGTTATTTTTTCTGCTCATGAGTGACTCACAAAGCGTTTTAGGTACCTGGCATAGTAAGCCAGTTTGGTTGGTGAGACCAGCGAACTACCGCGTTCGGATTAGGAAATTCACTGGGATAACCAATATCGCATGTATATCGAAAATCACTTAAACGTCGAAGAGACTAGAATCAGCTTTTAGTTCGGAGGGTGTTACGCACGGCTTTTGGCGAGTAGCAGGTCGACTTTTCCTTTGGCTGTTTTACTGACCGTTTGCATCAACTTAAAACTTGGTTTTTCGATGCCTGAGTTTTCTATCCCTTCGACCATTAAGAGCCAAAGCTTGGCTGTCATTTGCGCATCGGCTAGTGCACGGTGGAAAACACCGTCGTTGTCGATATTTTTATAGCGAACAAGTTCACCTAGCTTATGTGATGGGGCTTCTTGAATGAGCCGTCTTGCTACCAGTAAGGAGCAAGCAAACTCACCCGAATAACCACAGTTGATTCGTTCAAGCTCTGCATCTAAAAATCGTTTATCGAAGGACGCGTTGTGAGCGATAAGGTTCTCGCCAGCAATGAACTCACTAAATGACGCCATTACCTCTTCGCAGCTTGGTGCCGATCGCAACATATTGTTGGTAATGCCGGTGTAGTTCTCAATGAAAGAACTCACTCTGAAACCGGGGTTCATGAGTTGCTGAAAACTATCGACAACCTCGCCATTGACTAACTTTACTGCACCAATTTCTATTGCGCGATCACCTAAAGTAGGAGAGAGACCTGTGGTTTCAAAGTCGAGTACGACCACAGAGTTTGCTTGAGGCATAAAATTTTCCAGCTGAGTAATATTGCGCAAGAGTATTATCGAAAGCGACAGAAAAAGAAAGGCGAACACAATGGTGAATATCTGTCTATCTTTACTCCACAAAGTCAGTGTTCGTCGTCCACTGTTTATGGACAGGTACGTTCTGGCTTACCCATCGCGGCTTGTGCGGTAGCCTTATATTTCAAATGTTTTTCGGCTTTTCGATTCATTTCAGTTAAGCATTAACTTTCGATACAACATACTGATTATAAATTGATTTTATAAATTAACTTCGGCATCATTCACGGCTTGATTTTGAGTATGAATATCATCACGGCAAAAAATTAGAACAACTTATAATGCGAGGCTAGGGAACGATGGAAGCAATGAAGAATCATTATTTAGAGATACCTGAAGAAAGAAAATTGCGTATTTTTCGTGAGGAAGATGAAGATTTTTACAACTTCTGGGAAGAAATGCTTGATGAAAAACAATCTTTTTATCAGCAACCTCTCAAAAGAATGAAAGGCGACGCTTGGTATTCGCTTGATTCATTCTTCACTGCTTCAAAATACGGACAACATCAGGCCTCGCCAGCTTATATAAAAAGAGCGCTTGAGTTACTGAATAACGTGTACTTGCTGGCCAATCATTCAGACAAAGTGGTTGAATTCTCCGTTGGGCACCGACATTTTTCGGAAGTAGGTAACCGTTCTATTGCAGGGGGAACGATGGATGCTTGGTTGGATGAAATCTGTTTAGCGATGGCCGCGAGAGATTGGCGCTGCGTAGAGCTGATGACCATCATGGATGAGTCGTTAGTGCGTTTAAAAGATCCTTTCGATGTTGCGTTGGTCGAGTTCGTTAACGGTGTATTTAGCAATTCATCAGCATTACCTGAGTTATTGCAAACTGTGATGGAGAAATCTTCTCCGCAATACTTAGAATCAACCAGAGTACCATATGTACACTCTTTGTTTATTCCATTTGTGAATGTGTTTGTTGCCATTATCGATGGTGATGAGGCGCATTATCAACAAGCACTGAGAGATGCGTTAGAGGCGCATTACCAGTTCTACATGAATGAAGATGTTCGCTATTCGCCAAAAGGAAATGTTTCTCTGAAACTGACTGGTCTTGCTGCATTGGCATACGATAAGTATGGTTGGACGATTCCAGAAGCCGCATATTTACCTAAATGGCTTGTTTACGGTGAGCATGATCTTTGTTCTGCGTAAATCACTCTTAAGTTAAATCTATGTCCAACCGGAGGTTCAGCACGGAGGCATACGCAGAAAATACATCGCGAAAATGTAGTTTACGCCTCCGTTTTAACAAGTTACATTGTTGAAGCTTTGATTCAAAGGACAGAACAATGAGTGCCCACCTAAAACAGCTTTGTCATATCCATCTCTCTGGTAATAAAGAAGATTCTCCAGCCGAACACTTTGCGAAAATGGCAAAGTGGTGCGAAGAGAACAACGTAAATCACGATGTCTACGGTGAGGGAGAAACGATTCAAGCGTTCGAGCAAAAGGTTGCCGATCTGCTGGGTTACGAGGCAGGGCTTTTTGTTGTAACAGGGACGATGACGCAGCCAACGGTGCTTGAAATTGTCACAAGACAAAAGCGTAATCCTATTGTCGCCATGCACGCATCTAGCCATATTCCGGTGCATGAAAAACAAGGCTATCAGCTTCAACATCGCTTTAGTATTTTGCCAGTAGGGAACCCTTATCAAACATGGAAGCTTGAGGATCTCACTGCTTGGCCGGATGAAATCGCAGCCGTTCTTTATGAACTCCCGATGCGAGAAATTGGTGGTCAGCTACCTTCATGGCAAGAACTGGAAGAAATCAAAGCGTACTGCGCCGAAAACAAAATTCATCTCCATATGGATGGCGCAAGACTTTGGGAAACCGCAGCTTACTATCAGAAAGAATACCGCGAGATCGCCGCTGGTTTTGATACGACCTATGTTTCACTTTACAAAGGCATCAACGGCATGGGTGGATCTATGTTGCTTGGCTCAAAGTCGTTCATTGAACTGGCTTCATTGTGGATGAAGCGGCAAGGTGGCAACCTGTATCACAGAACACCTTATGTGGTGTCTGCGGCAATGCAGTTTGATGAAAGGTTGTCACAAATGCCGGTTCTATTTGAGCGAACAAAACAGATCTACAGGATCATTGAAGAGTTCCCACCTTTGGCGGTAAGACCAACCCAGCCTCAAGCAAACATGTTGCACCTTATCCTGCCATTTAGCTGTGAAGAGTTGAAAGAACTCCAATACACGTTTGCCACGGAAAAGGGCATTTGGTTTGGTAACCCGCAAGTCACGGCACATCCAAATCAATCGATTGTTGAATGGTATGTTGGTGACTACCTGCTCAATCTTGGTGATGACGAATTAAGGTCGTTTTTCAATCAGTTACTCGGTAAGAAGGCATAAACTTATCAATATGCGAGCTTACTAACACGCCATACGTGACACTTCATGTATTCTTAATTGAAGCGAAGAAGAGGATTTATCAATGTCAAAAAGCTCCAAACTTCACAATGAAGACAAACTGGTTAAGAAGGCACTAGATATTGGTGGGAAGATGGCGAAGCTACAAGGCTTTGACCTTCCTCAGTCACCACAACCTCTAAGAGTAAAAGCGATTTACCTATTCTTGGTTGATGCCAAACAGATCACCCCATTACCGGAAAGCAAGCTAGACGGCGCAAGCATCAAACACCGACTGGCAGTCTGGATACACAGTGCATTGCCAGACAACGACCCTCTAAAGTAGAAAACCTCATAAGTCATATAGGTCATTAATTAACTAGGCGAGCCAAATGGTTCGCCTTGTTTGATCTTGGCGAGTGCACCGAGGTCTTTTGGCGTGGCGGTATCATTGATTTACAAAACAAAATCAAAAGGACTAAAGATAAATCCCGAGAAGCGCTACAATGCAGGTGTTGCGAGAGTGCAACCAAGATTACTCATTTACAGAAGCCTTGAAGTAACCATACATGTCTAAAGATTTCGAATTCACTACAGAATACATACTCGACAAACCTTTCTTTGCTGAGTGTTATGATCAAACTAGCCAGCCAACGAAGTTCCCACAAGCGTACCTAAAAGGGATGCTGTTTCTTATCTTTGGTGTGGTTTTATTGGAGTTTGAACTGCTACCTAACGGTTACGTCGGTTGGTTCTTTATCGTATTGAGTGTGATTGAAGCGTGCAGCGTTTACTTCAAAAGAACCTGGTGGCTATGGCGTCAAACCATCAGTTCAAGCCGTGGCAGCAAAGTAGTGTTTGAAGTTAATGCAGATGGCGTGCGCTATAAAAGCGGTAAAATCGATCGCAGCCTCGCTTGGAGTGAAATCGACCAACTCGAACAAACCGATTTGGGCTTTATCCTTCACCTTGGTAAACAACGCCAATACATCAGCAAATCTTGCTTAAATGAAGAAGCGATCGCGTTTATGGTAGAGCGGCACGCGGCATCAAAAGCGAGCTAACCAACTCACATCAAGCTGGAATGAGCGATCGAAAAAGTAGGTGATATATGATCGAACATTGTAACAAGTATATGGTCGATTCTGAATCAATTGGGTTTGATGTAGAAAGCTAATAAGGTTTAGAGGTTTCTCTTTCGGACATACTGCTTCGGTGTCATGCGCGCAATCTGCTTACACTCTCTAGTCATGTGTGCTTGATCGGAAAAATCTTGCTCTAGCGCCAACTCCGATAAAGTAAGATCGGGTTGCGCTCGGAGTTGCTCTAAAGTGTGCTTAACTCGTTTAATGCGTTGGTAATGTTTAGGAGTAATCCCCAACCATTTCTGAAAATTGCGCTCTCTCTGGCGCTGACTGATGGTCCCTGTAGGTTGGTCAATAATGTGGCCGACATACCGCGGTTCATATTCGTCAATCAGTGTTTGAACCCAGCGATATAACGTAGAAATCCTTGCATATGGCGAACGCGCTGTTTGCAGAGACTCAAATGTTGCTAGCGCAGAAGAAGCCAAAGGGTGGTCGTCTTGAATCCGCAATAGCTGTTCTAGACGTTTACCAAATAGTTGATAACTAACAGCAGGATGAAAGCGTACGCCAGTCATCACCGCACCTGGCGGTAGGCAGACCTGATGTGCCAGAATGCTTATAGGTAGTAGGACAACCCCTGGCGTTTGCCACTCACCATCCATTTGTACTTCATTCTGTAAAATGAATACCACACCTGTACCAGCATCACTGAGTAATTGTTTACGTACGGTTTGCGTCGTATCAGGTTTGACGGATGCTGACCAAATGGCTTGAACATAGCCAGCTAAAGCCTTTTGAGGTTTTAAAATATCAAATTCTAAGTTCAAATGAATCATCCTATTTAACCTCAACTTAAATGAGAAAGTGATACACATGTACTTTTCATCCTATTAAGTTGAGGTATAAGCAGTGGCTTACAAGTAAGAACCGTCAAATAGAATTATCGAGGTTTATAGACTCCAACCTTTGGCTTAAATGCCTTAACTATTCGGTTCCAACTATTGATCGCGTTGATTGCAATTGTTAGGTTGACCATAGCTTCTTCTCCGAAGGTATTCAAGGTCAGCTGATAGGTATCATCATCTACTGGTAGGCCAGCAGTTAGTAATTCAGCCCAACCTAGTGCAACGTGTTCTGCATCGCTGTAGAATGGCATATCTTTCCATGCACTAAGCCCCCATATGCGTTCCGGCTTTTCACCTAACTTAAGCGCATCTTTACTATGCATGTCGATACAAAATGCACATTGATTGATTTGCGATATGCGTAACTTAACCAGTTCCCATATGATCATGTTCATAGTTTCTGATTGGCTAAATTGTTCATGGAAGTAAGCTTCCTGAGCGTATAGGATTTCTATTGCTTTTGGCGCTACTTCAATATAGTTGAGTCGTTTTTTCATGGTCATTCTCCTTTGTTTTTTACATAGTAAAAAACGCTCTTAGCAAAAGATTGAAGATTTTCGACATGCACTCAATAAAGTTAGATAAAAGAGTGAACGACGAAAGCGAAAAAATGTACCTATTGGAAACCAAGAAAACTTATGCCAATTAACAAAGTATTGCTCTAAATAATGCGACTTAAGGTTGGCGTCTATTTTTACTCCACCACCTTCCGTAAACGAGCAAAAGGTGCTGAGTTACCTATATACACACCAGCCGCAACGATAAAGACGCCTAAAACATTTTCCCATTGAGCCTGCTCACCAGAAATGAACGAAATCAGTAGAGTGAATACCGGCATAATATTAAATAATGGAGACATCTTATCTGGACCAAGAACGATAGCGCCTTTCATCCAAAAGTAATAAGCAATCAAAGTTCCAAACAGGCTCATGTAAGCTATTAATGCTAGGTCTTTAAATGTTATGGCATTTAAGCTACGGCTAAAGTCGCCGTGGTACATCGCTATAGCGACCATTTGAATGGCACCAATACTTAACACCCAACGTAACTGCTGAGTTACTGGGATATGAGATGTTAAACGCTTCGCTAGAATTGTGTATAAACACCCACTAATTAAAGCAAATAACATGTATAGATCACCAATATTACTATTGCTGCTAATAGAATGAATATTTCCCCCTGTAATGACGATTACCACTCCACAAAAACTGATTAGTGCACCTAAAATAGTTTTAACCGAAATGGAAGTCTTGAGAATAACGCCCGACAACAAGATAGTGACAAGTGGTAGGTTTGCCTGAACAACCGCTGCGTTAACTGGGGTAGTAAATCTCATTGCAGAGAAAATAGAGAAGTTTTGGATAGTTACACCCACGGTTGCTATAACAAACAACGACAACATACTTTTTCGTGTGAGTTTGGCTCCATATGGAGAGCGTTTAGTACCTCTTATCAGTAAGAGTATTAAAGCTGCAACGGAAAATCGTAACGTCGCTGAATCCAAAGGAGAGACATCGCTATTAATAGCCTTTATTACGTTAAAGTTACTAGACCAAAAAAAGATAGCGACAACAACACCGCACCAAATTGATAAATGCTTAGACATAGATCTTCCTGATAAAAATTAACTTGACGCGATAATGCTATATATTTCATATTTGATTTTTAATAGCCAAATTTAAGAGGGTTAATCCCAAATATGGAACGTCACTCTTTGGATGACCTTTTGTTATTCGTTTCTGTTGCTCGCTATCAAAGCCTAACACAAGGATCTGAGCGTCTTAATGTCCCGTTAGCCACGCTAAGCCGGAAGTTAAAAAGGCTGGAAACAAACTTAAATTGCAGACTATTTAACCGCAGTGCACACCACTTTGCGTTAACAACTGATGGCGAAAAATATTATCAACTCTGTGAGCCGTTACTTCTTAGCTTAAATAATGTGACATCGAGAATTGCGACTGAGCGTCAGTCTTTAAGCGGAACGATCAAAATATCAGCGCCAATTAACATGACACAGATGTGGTTAAAGCGGTGCGTTTATGAATTTGCAGAGCAACATCCGAAGATATGTATCGATTTAGATGTACAGAATGAAAAAATCAATCTTGTATCTAACCGTGTCGATGTTAGTTTTCGTCTTGGTGATCTTATTGAACAAGACTGGATTGCTCAGAAATTATGGTCGATTCCATTTGCGCTTTGTGCATCACGAAGCTATTTAGAACAACACCAACCGATTACCCATCCAGAACAACTTGTTCATCATCGCCTAATTACGGTAAACAACGACAGCCAATGGAAATTAGTTAATCAAATCACCAATGAAACATTTGATCGTCCGCTAAAGTTTCAATTCACTTCAAATGATGTACTACTAGTTAGAGACGCCGTCATCCATGGTTTAGGAATTGCTTGGATTCCAACCTATTACTTTCATGAGCTAAATCATGATCAACATAACCTGCTGCCTTTGTTGCCAGAATGGCAATGCTCGGGTAAAGAAGTATTCATTATGTATCGAGACCGCGATAAAAGGCCTGCAAGAGTTGATGCATTTATTGAACATGTCTTAAATTGGAAAAATCGCATTCAAATGTTTGCTTGAAAGAGGTTTATCACATTGTGCTGTGCCGCTAACCTCAAGTGAAGCTTCATGACTCTGCTTCAATTGAGTTCATTTATTTAACCTCTAAAAGAATCATGAATACATAGGCAGTTAATAGGATTCGAGTTTACAAGTGATTCGGTCAGCTAAAACTCAAGCTAAGTAGAAAGTATTTGCAGTTGTATTTGCCTCTGAAAATCGTTTAGAGCTTTCTCATCCGCGAGGTTCTATAAGAAATTATTAAGGATATATTTGTGTGTGATTTCGTGAAAAAAATTATTGTAGGTTTACTTTTCAGTGCTTCGTCTTTTGCTTCCTTAAGTCAATATGTTCCAGCAATGAATGATAAGAACGGTTATGTAGAACCATTTCAAATGTTTGATAATGTCTATTATGTAGGAGACAAGTGGGTCTCATCATATGCCATTGCTACAGACGACGGACTCGTTATCATTGATACGCTTGACTTCCCTTACTCTGAGTGGATACCTATCAACCTAGAGAAGCTAGGGCTAAAAGATAAGCCAATAACGCACATATTGGTAACTCATGGGCATTCTGACCACGTTGGAGGCGCCCAGTTACTTCAAGAGAAGTATGGTTCCAAAGTCGTGATGACCAAAAGCGCTCATGAACTAGCTATACAGCAATCAAACAAAAGCGAAGGTGAGAACAAGTTCCTTCCTCCAAATTTAGACATAGAGATAAAAAGCGATAGCTCTATGGCTATTGGTGGACATGAGTTTAAGTTCTATCTCACACCTGGCCACACGGAAGGTGATTATTCCTTAGACTTCACTGTTGAAGATAATGGCGAACAATATCGTGCTTTTATCGTTGGTGGGCATAGCGTAAGTAGCAATGATCCAGAAGTTATTGGCCAGTTCCTGACTAGCATGGAGAAAATTAGAAAAATTTCACTACAGGCACCTATTGTGAACGTTAACCTTTCGAACCATCCACATAAAAATTTCCTTTTTGAAAATAGGAAGAAGCTCGGCACAAGCGGTAACCCGTTTATCAGTGAGGCAAACTTCTTCATGTTCCTTAAGCAACAAGAAGATTTAGCTAAGGGAAAACTAGAAGAACTATAATACCGTGGTATACGAGCAGCCTTCTTTATTAGGTTAGAGATTTGCTCTTGAGTTATAGCTAAGGCTTTAATAAGTTGCTCAATCAAGATTCGACACTGGTGGCAGCTATATTGTTTGTCGGTTCTAGTGACAAAGGCGCCGTGCGTAAGCATTCGTATTGTGTGCCTTACACATTTGCAAGGCGTTATGTGCTTTCTAGAAAAGTCTCAAAATAGAGTACAATTAGCGTTTTGACACAGCGGAAATCATCATGGCCAAAACTGTTCAGCAGCAAATCGGAAACATTGCTCTAGTCGTTGAAAATTACGACGATGCTATCGAATTCTATACTCAAAAACTTCAATTCACTCTGGTTGAAGATACCAACCTAGGTGGTGGTAAACGCTGGGTTCAAGTTTCTCCTCCAAACTCCAATGGTACAAACCTACTTTTAGCTCAAGCGAGTACACCGGAGCAAACGCATGCAGTAGGAAATCAAACAGGTGGTCGTGTTTTCCTGTTTCTGCAAACTAATGATTTTTGGCGTGACTACGAGTTGATGAAGAAAAATGGTGTTGTATTTAATGAAGAGCCTCGTGTGGAAGAATACGGGACAGTGGTGGTGTTCCAAGATCTCTATGGTAATAAATGGGACTTACTGCAACTGAACTAGAAACTACATAGCACCTGCATAGCATAGTGTTCATGAGGAGTTTCCAACAAGCCTTTAAGGCTCTGAGATATTAGTGCTAATTCAAAGGTTCTCAGAAGTTACTGTATTTCTAAATCACTTTTGTGCAAACAATAACTAGCCATCATTCCTTCTCGATGTATCAACAAGTGTTAGGGCGGCACACCAAAAACAAAAAGGCGAACCAAACGGTTCGCCTTTGTCGATTTAGAGACTACAAAAATTAATCTTCGTAGTTATCGATGCTTGGGCATGAACAGATTAGGTTACGGTCGCCGTATACGTTATCTACGCGGTTTACCGTTGGCCAGTACTTCCAAGATTTGGTCGCTTTAGACGGGAAGCAGCCAATCTCGCGAGAGTAAGGGCGGTCCCAATCTTCAGCTGAAAGATCAACTTGTGTGTGTGGCGCGTTAACAAGTGGGTTGTTATCCAGTGGCCATTCACCGTTTTTCACTTTCTCCATTTCTTCGCGGATAGCGATCATCGCATCACAGAAGCGGTCCAGCTCTTCTAGATCTTCCGATTCCGTTGGCTCAACCATTAGCGTGCCCGCTACAGGGAACGACATAGTTGGTGCGTGGAAACCGTAGTCCATTAGACGCTTCGCGATGTCTTCTTCGCTGATACCTGTTTCTTCTTTCAGCGGACGAATGTCGATAATACATTCGTGCGCTACGCGGCCATTTTTGCCACGGTAAAGAACAGGGTAGTGTTGGCGAAGTGTTTCCATCACGTAGTTTGCGTTCAGAATTGCTACTTTTGTAGCATCTGTTAGGCCAGCTTCGCCCATCATTGCGATGTAAGCCCAAGAGATAGGCAGGATAGAAGCGCTACCCATATCTGCTGCTGATACTGCGAAATCTGCGCCTTCTACACCGTCTTCAATATGCCCTGGTAAGAAAGGAGCTAGGTGAGATTTCACACCGATAGGACCCATACCCGGACCGCCACCACCGTGCGGGATGCAGAAGGTTTTGTGTAGGTTTAGGTGAGAAACGTCTGAACCGATGAAGCCTGGTGATGTTAGACCAACCTGCGCGTTCATGTTAGCGCCGTCTAGGTAAACCTGACCACCAGCGGCATGAACCATTTCACACACTTCTTTCACTTTCTCTTCGTAAACGCCGTGCGTAGAAGGGTAAGTGATCATAATGCTTGATAGGTTGTCTTTGTGTTTCTCGATTTTCGCTGCTAGGTCGTCGATGTCGATGTTGCCTTCTTCATCACACTTAACCACAACCACTTTCATTGACACCATAGATGCTGTCGCAGGGTTAGTACCGTGCGCAGAGCTTGGGATCAAACATACGTTGCGGTGACCTTCGCCACGGCTTTCGTGGTAGCGTTGAATCGCGATAAGACCTGCGTACTCACCCGATGCACCAGAGTTTGGTTGTAGTGAGAATGCGTCATAGCCAGTGATTTCACATAGCTTTTCTTTAAGGTCTTTTGCGAGTGCAGCGTAACCAGCTGCTTGTTCTGCTGGTGCGAACGGGTGGATCGAACCAAACTCAGGCCAAGTTACTGGAATCATCTCTGCTGCTGCGTTCAGCTTCATCGTACAGCTGCCCAGTGGGATCATGCCGTGCGTGAGTGAGAAGTCTTTGTTCTCTAGCTGTTTTAGGTAACGCATCATCTGTGTTTCGCTGTGGTGCGTGTTAAACACAGGGTGTGTTAGATATTCTGTTGTGCGGCGCAATGCTTCTGGAATGGCTGCAAACTCGTTGCCTGCGATTTCAGTTGATAGTGCTGCGACTTCTTCTTTCACACCGAATACTGCGAATAGGGCTTCTACATCTGCCACGGTTGTGGTTTCGTCGAAGCTCACACCTAGCTGAGTACCCAACTTACGTAGGTTGATGTCTGCGGCTAGTGCTTTCGCGTATAGCTCTTCAGTTTGTGCACCTGTGTTGATAGTGATGGTGTCGAAGAAGCTGTTGTGAGCAAGCTCGAAGCCGCCTTTAGTTAGGCCAGCGGCTAGGATGGCTGTCATGTGGTGCGTACGACGAGCAATCGTGCGTAGACCTTCTGCGCCGTGGTAAACCGCGTAGAAAGACGCCATGTTCGCTAGCAGTGCTTGAGCAGTACAGATGTTTGAAGTCGCTTTTTCACGACGGATGTGCTGTTCACGCGTTTGCATTGCCATACGCAGTGCTTGGTTACCGTTGGTATCGATAGAAACACCGATAACACGACCAGGCATTGTACGCTTGTGCTTATCACGAGTTGCCATGAAAGCAGCGTGTGGACCGCCGTAACCCATCGGCACGCCAAAACGTTGTGCTGAACCGATTGCTACGTCTGCGCCCATTTCACCTGCAGGTTTAAGTAGGGTAGAAGCAAGAAGGTCCGTTGCTACAGTCACTAGTGTTTTGTTTGCTTGCGCTTTAGCGATGATGTCCGTTAGGTCACGAACTTCACCTGTTGTACTTGGGTATTGAACTAGTGCGCCGAACACGTCTTGCTCTGGTAGTGATTCTAAAGAACCAACCAAGACTTCAAAGCCGATGAATTTCGCACGAGTTTTTACCACTTCGATGGTTTGTGGGTGAACGTCGTCAGCAACGAAGAATACGTTGCTCTTGCTTTTACCCGCACGCTTACAAAGTGTCATCGCTTCTGCTGCTGCCGTTGCTTCATCGAGCAATGACGCGTTCGCGATTTCCATACCAGTAAGATCCATCACCATTTGTTGGTAGTTTAGAAGTGCTTCTAAACGACCTTGTGAGATTTCTGGTTGGTAAGGGGTGTAAGCAGTGTACCAGCCCGGGTTTTCCATCACGTTGCGTAGAATCACGTTCGGCGTGAAGGTGTTGTAGTAACCCTGACCAATGAATGTACGTTTAACTTGGTTCTGATCGGCGAACTTACGCATTGCTGCCAGCATGTCTGCTTCGCTTTTCGCTTCTGCCAAGCTCATTGGTTGCTCTAGGCGAATTTGTGCTGGTACGGTTTCGTCGATAAGCGAATCTAGGCTAACTGCGTTGATCGCTTCCAACATTTTCTGTTGGTCAGATTTGTTTGGTCCATTGTGGCGAGCAACGAACTCGTTTTGTGTGCTGAGGCTTTGAAGTAATTCAGTCATTGTCCTTTACCTACTCCTTGGTTCGGGTAACGGATTTGCGTTACTGATAAATTAAATTATACGTCCGAACCTAGAAAAAAAGCTGTTCTCTAAACAGGCTAGGGAACAGCTTTCGTCACATCCTAATTACTCTTCTTCGATAGAGTTTAGGTATTCGTCTGCGTCTTTCAGGTTATCTAGTTCAGATACATCAGACATCTTCACTTTTACGATCCAGCCACCTTCGTACGGCTCTTCGTTAATTAGCTCTGGGCTGTCTTCTAGTTCTTCATTGATTTCTACGATTTCACCAGTGATTGGTGCGTAGATGTCTGACGCTGCTTTTACAGATTCAACGAGAGAGAAGCTTTCACCTGCTTCAACTTCGTCTTCTACGTCTGGTAGGTCAACGAATACCACGTCACCTAGCATTTCTTGTGCATGCTCAGAAATACCAATTGTTACTGTGCCGTCACCGTTGTCACGTACCCACTCGTGGCTATCTGCAAACTTCAGTGTTTTGTCCATTGCTTAATCTCCGAATAACTTGTCAGGAATTATTATGATTTTAAAAAAATCGTTTACTGGTATAGAGGAAAGCGACTGCAAAGTTCTTTTACTTCTTTGCGAACGCGTTTTTCAACTTCTGCGTCACCTTCAGGGTTGTTCACTAAACCGTCCAGTACGTCACCAATCCAATTACCGATGAGTTTGAATTCTTCAGCGCCAAAGCCGCGGCTTGTACCCGCAGGCGTTCCTAAACGGATGCCCGATGTAATCATAGGCTTCTCTGTATCGAATGGGATGCCATTTTTGTTACATGTGATCCCAGCACGCTCTAGAGCTTCTTCTGCTTTATTGCCTTTCAACCCTTTCGGACGAAGGTCAACCAGCATTAGGTGCGTGTCTGTGCCACCAGTTACGATGTCGCAACCGCGAGTTTGCAATACTTCCGCTAGGACTTTTGCGTTATTGATCACCGAATCAATATAAGTTTTAAATTCAGGGCCAAGCGCTTCACCAAATGCGACCGCTTTGGCTGCGATAACGTGCATCAGTGGGCCACCTTGTAGGCCAGGGAATACGGCTGAGTTGATTTTCTTAATGATGTCTTCGTGGTTAGTAAGAATCATACCGCCGCGAGGGCCACGCAATGTTTTGTGTGTTGTAGTCGTAACAACGTGTGCGTGTGGCAGTGGGCTAGGGTGCGCGCCTGTTGCGATAAGACCGGCGATGTGTGCCATGTCGACCATAAGAATTGCATTTACTTCGTCTGCGATTTCACGGAATTTTGCAAAGTCGATAGTACGTGGAATAGCGCTACCACCTGCGATGATCATTTTAGGTTGGTGCTCAAGTGCTAGCTCACGAACATCTTCGTAGTTGATTTCCAGTGTTTCGCGATCAACACCGTATTGAACTGCATTAAACCATTTACCAGAAAGTGCAGGGCGTGCACCGTGCGTCAGGTGACCACCTGCGTCTAAAGACATACCAAGAATGGTGTCACCAGGTTGAAGCAGTGCTAGTTTTACTGCGCCGTTTGCTTGTGCGCCTGAGTGTGGTTGAACGTTTGCGTATTCACAATTGAAAAGTTTTTTTGCGCGTTCGATAGCAATGGCTTCCACTGTATCTACGTGCTCACAACCACCATAGTAACGACGACCTGGGTAGCCTTCAGCGTATTTGTTTGTTAGGCATGTGCCTTGAGCTTGCATTACCGCTTTAGAAACAATGTTCTCAGAAGCGATAAGTTCGATTTGTTCGTTTTGGCGAGCGGATTCCGCTTGAATTCCAGCAAAGACAGCATCATCTGTCGCAGAGAGGTTGGTAGAGAAAAAGTTTTCCAAGCTGTGGTTAGGGTAACTCTTATTCATGGTAGTTGACCTTCCAAATCTGAAAATGAACCCGCAATAGATGAGTTATGATTTGCGGTTGTGGTTCATTTGTCCTCAAAAACAGCTGAACTGCGTAGCAGAACAGAGTGAACATCCGGCCCTAAATTTGGGCAAAAACTCCGTTGGATTGCGTGTTTCCTTTACCAATCTCTTACGGAAATATGCATCTCTACATCTAACAAGTTGGTAACATAGCGCCTGTGACGGGAACAATCAACCAAAAATTTCCTATAGGAAACAAGATTTCAAAATTTGTTAACAAGAGCACGGTTTAATTCACTTGGTGGACTTCTATCCACTATGTGCTTCATGCACAATGCGAGTAAGACAAAAAATATGGATATCTATAGAGGGATTTATGGCAGAAAGTATTTACGATGAATACCCATCGATGACGTTGGCAAAAGAGCAACATGACCAAAATATCGAGCCGTTAAAACTGGGCCAGCGTATTAAGGATATCCGCTCGAAACTCGGTATCACATTAGAAGAGGCCAGTCAGCGAACCGGGCTTGCTCGATCTACACTGAGCAAAATAGAAAATGAGCAGATCTCCCCGACGTTTCAAGCGATGCAAAAATTGGCACTTGGCTTACAAATTGACATGCCACAACTATTTGAGCCACCTAGAAAAAAGGTAGCGACAGGGCGTAGGGATGTTACCAAGAAGAATGAAGGTAAACCACACCCAACACAAACTTATGAACATGAACTGCTCGCGACACAACTTTCCAATAAGAAAATGATGCCGTTTAAGAGCCAAATTCGAGCTCGTAGTTTTGATGAATATAAAGACTGGGTTCGTCATGATGGCGAAGAATTTCTGCTTATCTTATCTGGTGAGGTCATGTTCTATTCTGAGTTTTACGAACCTGTTGTTTTAAGCGAGGGAGACAGCGTTTATTACGATGCAAATATGGGACATATGTTGACCAGTGTTAGCGAGGAAGATGCGCTCATTTTGTGGGTGACAGCCAAATAGTGATAAATACTTGTAAATTTCCTATAGTGAAAGCAAACGATTGCTGTTGGTGGTCGTTATGATGAAAAGGCGCTTTTTTGATGAGAACTTGCTCATTAAAGCGCTTTTTTTGTACGATTTGTTGTGATTAAAATGTTAAGAGTCACACTTTTGCAAGTCGATCTACGTCTTGTTCGTGCAAAATAGAATGAGCCATGTTTATTATTGGAAACACATCGAATGCCGATAGCATTCTCGGGTCTATCTAAATGGAGACGAAAATGACTCAAGAACTACTGAAAACACCACTACACGCACTTCACGTTGAAGTTGGTGCCAAAATGGTCCCGTTCGCGGGTTACGATATGCCTGTTCAGTATCCTCTAGGCGTAAAGAAGGAACACTTACATACTCGTGATGCGGCAGGTCTGTTTGACGTTTCTCACATGGGACAGCTTCGCCTAATTGGTGACGGTGCAGCTGCGTTCCTAGAAACATTAGTTCCAGTGGATATTGTGGATCTTGAGTCTGGTAAACAGCGTTACGCTTTTTTCACTAATGAAGAGGGCGGCATCATGGACGACTTGATGGTGGCTAACCTAGGCGATCATCTGTTTGTGGTTGTGAACGCAGCATGTAAAGCGCAAGATATCGCACACCTACAAGCGCATTTACCATCTGGTGTTGAGCTAGAAATTATCGAAGACCGAGCTCTACTTGCAATCCAAGGCCCTAAAGCGGCGGCTGTATTGGCGCGTTTTGCACCAGAAGTTTCTGAAATGCTGTTCATGGATATTCGTAAAGTCGATATTTTAGGCGCCGAGTGCATTGTTTCTCGTAGTGGTTATACAGGCGAAGACGGTTACGAAATCTCGGTTCCTGCTGACAAAGCGGAAGAGCTAGCACGTAAACTGACTGCTGAAGATGAAGTTGAATGGATTGGCCTTGGTGCTCGTGATTCGCTTCGTCTTGAGTGTGGCCTTTGTCTATACGGTCATGACCTAGACACAACAACAACACCTGTTGAAGCGAGCTTGCTATGGGGTATCCAAAAAGTTCGTCGTATTGGTGGTGAACGTGAAGGTGGTTTCCCTGGCGCAGACATTATTCTTAAGCAGATTGAGACTAAAGATGTGGCGCGTAAGCGTGTGGGTCTAGTAGGTCAAACCAAAGCGCCAGTGCGTGAAGGTGTTGAACTGTTTGATGCTGACGGCGTTAAAATTGGCGTTGTAACCAGCGGTACGGCGGGTCCGAATGCAGGTAAGCCAGTCTCAATGGGTTATGTTCGTGCGGATTTGGCGGCGATTGGTACTGAAGTGTTCGCTGAAGTGCGTGGTAAAATGCTACCAATGACAGTTGAAAAAATGCCGTTCGTACCACAACGCTACTACCGTGGTTAAAACGAATTGAAACAAAAATGCCGAGCTTTGTAGCTCGGCATTTTTTATGTCTTCTTTTCGCTTGTTTACTTTTAGTTTACTGCTTCATCAATAGTACAGCACATATCAATAACGATATCTTCAAGCTTTTCCGGATGAATCATCTCTTCTTTTGGGATCCCAAATTGAGAGGCCATAATGGTATTAAACAATTCCCAATGCTTGATCAGCAGTTTTTCGCGATTATCTGCAATATCCGGCCATGTTTCTTGCATCATTGGCGCGAGACTGACAGCACCATGTGCGAAGATCAACATTTGCCACTTTGATTCCCACTGATCAAATTGTGCATTAGGGTTTTCGCTGTTGTACTGCTCGAAAATTCCGGTAAATATCGCAGCGAACTCATCTTTTGACTTTAAGAAATACTGCAGCAGAGCACCGTCATCGCCTTGTCGAATGGCATCGGCGATCATCTGTACTGGATGAGGATTGACGAGAGCAAATGCTAGCATGCGAACCATAAACAGATAAATTTTTCTATTCGAAGGTGTGTTCTCCGGCATTTCATTGATGAGTTCAGCCATATAGCACTGCATGAACTCGTCCATTGCATCGCTAACCGCTTGCCAGATTTTCTCTTTGCTGCCGAAGTGGTGACGGATCAAACTATGTGAAACACCAGCCTTTTCACTGATATTGCGCAGCGAGACACGCTCGTAACCAAGTTCACAAAACATATCTGCTGCCACTTTAAGGATCAGACACTTAGTTTGTTCTGCTGCTTCAGCACTTCTACGCCCCTGCTTTCTTTCATTCATAGTTCGAATTTTCCCGAATATTAATCACGCGCTTACTTTTACCAGAAACCGAACGCTTTGACTAATTAATTTGCTATCCACCTGGAAAATATGTTGATCAATTTCAAATTCTGCTTATACTGCACGGCTGTGTAATATATAAAACCTACGGAGAAAGCGGGTGCGAAAACAATATTTAAAGCGCACTTTAGTTGGCGCAGTGGTGACATTAAGTCTTTCTGGGATGCTAACTGGGTGTAATAAAGCCATTTCTGAGCCGTCTGAACCTTTAATCAAACCTGTAAAATTACTGGCGGTGAAAGACCTAGAACTTGAAGACTCGCACGCCTTTTTAGCGCGTATTGATGCAACACATCGCGCGCAGCTTTCTTTTCAGGTTGGTGGAGAGGTTGATGAATTACGTGTACGCATGGGTCAAAAAGTCCAAAAAGGTGAAGTGCTCGCAACGTTAGACCCTAAAGATCTTCAGCTTGCGTTAGATGCCGCTCAAGCGCAGTACGCGTTAGCGAAAACACAATGGGACCGCGCGAAAAACCTTTACGGAAAAAAACTCATTAGTACTGATGAGTACGATCAGAAAGAAACTCAATATAAAGCGGCATTGGCGAACTACGAACAAGCTAAAACCGATTTGAGCTATACCAAAATTCACGCACCGTTTGATGGCATTGTGTCATATACCTATGTCAACCCGTTTCAAGTAGTAGCAGAGAAGCAGGAGATCTTGAATCTCATTGATAACACGACGTTGGATGTATCTTTCACCTTGCCAGTAAGTTATGCGGAATCTGTATCACTTGAGTCACTGCAAAACTCCGATATGTGGGTGACGATGGATAGCGAGCCAGGAAAACGTATCCCTGGGCAATTTAAAGAAATTTCGACGCAGCCAAACATCGATACCAATAGTTATGAGGCGATCGTGACCATCACTCGACCAGAAGATCGCAATTTGCTGACAGGTATGACTGGGCAGGTACACATTGCTAAACAACATGTATCGGACGCGATGACGTTACCTCAGTCTGCTTGGGTCAACAAAAATGGGACGCAAGGTGAAGTTTGGGTAATGGACAGAAGCACGCAGCAGGTCAATAAAGTCACTGTGTCACTTGACGCAGCAGGTGGTGTGAAAGCCGGGCTTGATAACAATGATTACGTTGTTATTGCTGGTGTTGAGAGACTGGTTGAAGGACAAGTGGTGAAAGCTTGGGTTCGTGAGGGAGGCATTTAATGAAACGTTCTCTACTTACGATCTCTGCGATTGCACTTGCAGTTTTAACAGGGTGCAAAAATGAAAACCAAGCTATCGTCAAGCAGCCACTTTTTGTGTCGACTATCTCGGTGGATGCACCAGTACAAAGTCAACATCGCGCGTTCAAAGGCATAGTAGTGCCTGCAGAGCAAACGCCAATGGCATTTCGCCGCGCTGGGGAAGTTCAGCACGTATTGGTTAAAGCGGGTGACGTTGTGAAGCAGGGGCAAATGATCGCAAAGCTAGATGATAGCAAAGAGAAGCAAGCCGTGAATGACGCAGAAGCACAATACACACTCGCAATTCGTCAGCTTAAACGCGGTGAAGACTTGCATGCACGTCAAATGATTTCAAAAGCGGAACTTGATGAGCTAACCGCCAATAAAGAGCTAGCTGAGGCTACTTTCTATAACGCGACCAATCAATTGAATTACACCCGTTTATTCGCCCCGTTCGCCGGTAAAGTATCCGATGTTTTCAAAGAACGTTTTGAGCGTGTGGCAATTGGTGAACCCGTGTTAAACCTATACCAAAACGATTTGGTTTACGTGCGTATTGAGCTTTCCGACAATGTTTTAGCGATGGTAGACCCAAACTCAGACAGCATGAGCTACAAGCCTAGAGCAACCTTCTCCGGCATCGATGGCAGATTTGCTTTGGACTATTTAGAGCACACAAGTGAACCCAACGCTGAAACTCAAACCTACGAAATGTACTTGACGATGCCACAGCCAAAAACAGAGATATTGCCGGGAACCAGCGTAAGCGTTTTGGTCGATATGGTGAAGGCGGGCATTACCTCTATTGATGGTTACAGTGTTCCTGTCACGGCGCTTCAAGCAGGCAGTGAAGGGAATGAGTTCTTTGTGTGGAAAAAAGAAGGTGACATTGTCACACGAGTGCCTGTCATGATTTCTCAAGTGAATGGCAATGGAGCCATTGTGTCGTCAGGTGTTAGCCAGGGCGATATTCTGATTAATTCAAATCTGCGTAAATTACGCGAAGGTAAACATGTGGATGTTGTGGAGAATAACCAATAATGAACATTGCTGAGTATTCAATAAAAAACAAAGTCATCAGCTGGTTGTTCATTATTATCCTTGCTGTTGGTGGTTTAACGTCATTTTTGGAGCTTGGACGATTAGAAGACCCGGCATTTACGATCAAAGATGCCATGATCATCTCAACATACCCTGGCGCGACGTCAAAAGAAGTTGAAGAAGAGCTGACGTATCCTCTAGAAAAAGAGATTCGAAAACTCCCTTATATCGACAAAATTACCTCTACGTCTTCTAATGGTATGTCTCAAATAACGGTGAGCATGGAAATGGACTATGGTCCTGATGAACTGCCGCAAATTTGGGATGAAATGCGCCGTAAAATTAATGATTTACGACCATCATTGCCTCAAGGTGTTCAGTCTTTACAGATCATTGATGATTTCGGTGACGTTTATGGCGTGATGTTAATGCTCACTGGTGACGATTACGACTATGTAGAGCTGAAACGTTATGCGGATTACCTGACCCGTGAAATCGAGCTTGTTGATGGTGTTGGTAAGGTAGACATCACGGGCGATCAGCAAGAAATGCTATTCGTTGAGATCTCACTTGATCGCCTTGCTGCACTGAACTTAGACATGAATGTGGTTTCGAGCTTGTTGAACCAGCAAAACAATGTGGTTTCAGCAGGTGAAGTGATGGTCAATGGCGAAAGCCTTGTTATTCGCCCAAGCGGCACCTTAAACACTGTAGAAGCACTAGAAAATCTGATCATTCATGGCCGTGACACAGGAAATCTAATTCGTCTAAAAGACGTAGCAACGATTTCTCGCGGTATTCAAGAGAAGCCAGGCAACGTCGTACTCTTTAACGGTCAAAAAGCGATTAATATCGGTATCTCGTTTGCGTCGGGTGTGAACGTGGTTGAGGTTGGTGAACGTTTGGATGCGGAGCTCGCGATCCTAGAGTCTATCAAGCCTGCTGGCATCGATATGAACTACTTTTACAACCAAGCCAATGAGGTGGATGAATCTGTTAAAGCGTTTGTAATTAGTCTAGCGGAGGCAGTGGCGATCGTAATCATTGTGTTGCTGTTTACTATGGGTTTACGCAGTGGTGTCATCATTGGAGTTGTGTTGTTATTGACGGTATTTGGTACCTTCATTTTGATGAATTACAACAACATCGAACTGCATCGTATTTCTCTTGGCGCGTTAATTATTGCCTTGGGTATGCTGGTTGATAACGCGATTGTTGTCGTGGAAGGCATATTGGTTGGCCTAAAGAAAGGGCGTACCAAAGTTCAAGCGGCTGTCGATATTGTAAAGCAAACACAATGGCCTTTGCTGGGCGCAACTGTTATTGCAATTACGGCTTTTGCACCTATCGGTTTGTCGCAAGATGCGACAGGTGAGTTCATGGGCTCTCTATTCTGGGTGCTGTGTTTCTCACTATTTTTAAGCTGGATTACCGCTATTACACTGACGCCTTTCCTTGCCGATCTTTTGTTGAAAGAGGAAAACAAAGAGCAGGGTACTAGCGAAGATGATCCTTATAAAGGCTGGTTGTTTGTCGTATTTGGGGCATCACTGAAATTTGCATTGCGATTCCGCTGGCTTACCGTTGCTGGCATGGTGGCGCTATTAGTGGGTGCTGTCGTGGCATTTGGTAATGTAAAACAGCAGTTCTTCCCACCATCGAATACGCCGATGTTCTACGTGGATATGTGGATGCCAGAGGGTACTGACATCCGTGAAACGATTAAAAAAGCTGAAGAGGTCGAAAGCTACATTCGTCAGCAAGATGATATTGACTTTGTTTCTGCTTCGATTGGGCAGGGCCTACAGCGTTTTGCTTTAACCTATCAACCAGAAAAAAGTTACGAAGCGTACGCGCAGTTCCAAGTTCGCGCGACTGATCGTGAGAAAATGTTTGGTTTACTGCATAAGTTAGATGAGAATCTGGCGAAAACATTTGATGCGCCTACGTTCCAGTTTAAATTGATGGAATTTGGTCCATCACCAGCGTCTAAGATCGAAGCGCGTATTACTGGCCCTGATCCACAAGTTTTACGTGACTTGGCGGTGCAAGTTGAAGACATCCTTCATACCGATCCTGGTGCCCGAAACATTCGTCACGATTGGCGAGAGCGCACCAAGGAACTTGTACCCGTTTTCAATGAGTCTAAAGCTCGTCGCTTAGGTATTTCGAAAGAAGATCTTTCAAGCACACTGCAAATGGCGTTTGGTGGTAGCACCTTAGGTTACTTGCGTGATGGTACACATACGTTGCCAATTATGACACGCCTTCCTGAAGAAGAACGCGTAGATTTTGAATCACTACAAAACGTGACCATTTGGAGTCCTTCGTTGCAAACTTATATTCCGGTTGATCAAGTGATTGATGGCGTTCAACTGGATTGGAGTGAGCCGCTAATTCAGCGTCGTGACCGTAAGCGTACGTTAACCGTTCTCGCGGACCATGATGTGTTGAGTGACGACACGGCAGCAAGCTTATTTGCTCGTGTACAGCCTAAAGTGATGGCATTGCATGTTCCAGAAGGGTACGAAATCACATGGGGTGGTGAGTACGAATCATCCAAAGATGCACAAGAAGGCCTATTCGGTTCATTGCCGATGGGTTACTTGTTGATGTTCATCATTACTATTTTACTGTTTAACTCAATCAAAAAGCCGTTGGTCATTTGGTTCACCGTTCCGTTAGCGATCATTGGCGTTGCTTTTGGTTTGCTTACCACGAACATGCCGTTCAGTTTTACAGCATTCCTTGGTTTGTTAAGCCTAAGTGGCATGATTTTGAAAAACGGTATTGTGTTGCTTGACCAAATTAACCTTGAGTTGGAGTCAGGTAAAGATCCTTACCTCGCGATTGTCGATAGTGCGATAAGCCGCGTTCGTCCGGTAAGTATGGCTGCCCTAACAACTATCTTGGGGATGATACCACTGGTCTTCGACGCCTTCTTTGGCTCGATGGCAATAACGATTATGGCAGGTCTTGGTTTTGCTACTGTACTGACACTGATAGTGGTGCCAGTGATGTTTGCAATTCTGTTTAGGGTAAAACCGACCACTGCATAGGGACTCCTGGCTATTTGCCAGCTTCCTGCCTAGCCCTGAAGGTTTTCTTCGGGGCTTTTTTGATCTTACTAATACATACCAAACCATTCATTTGCTTGATTTTAATGATTTTCTTACGATTACAATGCAAATCATGCGTATACTGATGTAACGACACATCAAAGATTGAGATTACATGAATAAGCGCATATTAAACGGACTCTTCTTCGTTGGTTCTTTCACCTTGGTTGGCTGCACCGCGACGAATAGCATGCCGACAGAAACCAAACAACCTGCCCCTAAAATTAACAGTGTTAGTGCCGAAGTCATTTCCAGTTGGATTGATAGTAAGGTTTTAGCCCCTGAAGGGCTGTCGCTCGAGCAAGACAACCTACGTTATCTATCGGGTAGCGCCGACCTAAACAGCGACGGAAAGGCAGAACACATAGTGTTGCTTCAAGATCGCTATTTCTGTGGTAGTGGTGGCTGCTCTGCATATATGTTTGATAATGAGGGAAACGTTATTAATCGAATGTCGGTAACTCGTACGCCTATTGTACTAGCCGACAGTTACAGTAATGGTTGGCAGGACTTTATCGTTTGGAGTAATGGCTCATATCGACTCATGAGTTACAACGGTGAATCTTATCCAAGTAACCCGTCACTAGAGCCAAAGGTGGATCGAGACGCTAACCAGCAGGCGGCAATCGCAAATGTAATGGCGACAGAGCTTTATCAGCAAGACGGCTATGACATTCTGCCCGCAGATTCAAAAACCTTGTGGACGCCAGCTAACGTTTACCACTTTACCTTCAAGCACTACGGTGACCCGCATAGCGCTTATCAAGCAACGGTGGATATGAGCAGTGGGGAAGTAGACATTGTAGCCGTTCCGGCTGCGGAATAAAAAACACCTCCCTTAACCGGAATCAAAGGGAGGTGCTAAATGCCAAATTCGAGGGTGGCATTGTTAACCGGAGTCGCTCTAATTAAGCTGCGACTTCTTGTTTCGCTTCTGCTTTGCTTTTTAAGAATGCGTAAGTAAAGCCAGTTACCGCTGTACCTGCTGCAATAGCCACTAAATACATTAATACTGGTGAAATTGCGTTAGGAATTAGCAGCACGAATAGACCGCCGTGTGGTGCCATTAATTTCGCACCGAATAGCATCGATAGGGCACCAGTAAGCGCGCCACCGGCCATACAAGATGGAATCACGCGCATTGGATCTTTCGCAGCAAATGGAATTGCGCCTTCAGAGATGAAACACAGGCCCAAGACAAATGATGCTTTACCAGCCTCACGTTCATTTTGTTCAAATTTGTTCTTCGCAATGAAGGTCGCTAAACCCATACCTAGCGCAGGAACCATACCTGCGGCCATGATTGCCGCCATTGGTGCGTAAGTTTGTGAAGCCAGAAGGCCAACACCAAATGCGTAAGCGGCTTTGTTTACCGGGCCTCCTAGGTCGAAACACATCATAGCGCCAAGGATAATACCCAGTAGTACTGCACTGTCAGAACCCATGTTGTTTAGGAAGTCAGTCAGGCCGTTCATGATGCCTGAAACTGGGCCGCCTACGATGTAGATCATGACAAGTCCGGTGAACAATGTTGCCACAAATGGAATGATCAGAATCGGTTTTAGCGCCTCCATCGATTGTGGCAGTTTCACCTTATCTGCGAGGAGTTTCGCTGCGTAACCAGCAATGAAACCAGCCGCGATACCGCCAAGGAAACCTGCGCCAGTAGAACTTGCTAGCATACCGCCAACAAGACCAGGAGCGAGACCAGGACGGTCAGCGATTGAAAACGCAATATAGCCAGCAAGTACAGGAATCATCAATGCGAATGCAGAGCCACCACCAATGTTCATCAAGGCTGCTGCTAGTGTGCCTTCTTCTTTAAATGCTTCAATACCGAACACGAAAGATAGAGCGATGATCAGACCACCTGCGACAACCACAGGCAGCATATGAGACACACCGGTCATCAGGTGTTTGTAAGCGCCTTTTTTCTCTTCGGTGGAAGATGAAGAGTTAGCTGAACCAGAATGTTGATACACCGTGGCTTGCTCGAATGCTTTGTCCATCTCTTCGGCTGTTTTTTTCAGAGCTGGGCCTGTTTTCGTGCGGTACATCTTTTTGCCGTTAAAGCGATCAAGTGGCACTTCAATATCCGCAGCAATGATCACCAGATCGGCATCTGCAATTTCTTGCTCAGTCAGTTGGTTTTTAGCGCCAACTGAACCACGAGTTTCCACCTTGATTTGATGGCCACGACGCTTGCCTTCTTCTTCTAAAGCTTCTGCCGCCATAAAGGTATGCGCAACGCCAGTAGGGCATGCCGTGATTGCAACAATCTTCTTTGATGCTGATGTTGTATCTGTAGTGATAGGGGCTGCAAGTGTGGTTGCTTTTTCAAGTAAAGTGGCGTTTTCAACCGCTTGCTGGAGAAACGCAGTTGCGTCTTTTGCTACTTCGCTAATTTCCGCTTGGTAAACCTTTTTTCCTACAAAACGAGAAGTGTCGACGCTAGTATTTGCCGCAATGACAATGACTTCTGCTTGTTCAACGTCAGCTTCCGTCAATAGTGTTGGTTCAACCACACTTGATTGACATTCTATTTTGGCATTCCAGTTTAATTTTGCGGCGGCTTGTTCTAGTAATCCTGCCGCAAGGATGCTATTTGCTACACCGCTCGGACAGGCAGTAATAATGGCAATATTCATACGATAACCTTCTGTTCCTTAGTTTTGTTCTAAGTTTGTAATAGGGTAAAGCGCGCTAACTTCAGTTTGTCGCTTGATATTTTCCAGTTCTTCCTGACTGGTTAGCCCTACGCCAACTTGACTAACTGCCAAAGCAGAAAGTGCCGTAGCGAAGCGCAATAAATCGTTTTTAGGCATCAGTTGCATGTGGCCCCAACACAAGCCAGCGACCAGCGTATCGCCTGCGCCAACGGTGCTCACTACATTCATTCGAGGCGGTTTTGCACTAAGCCATTCGCCTTGGTTGAGCCACATAACACCGTCAGGTCCCATAGAAACCACGATGTTTTCTATGCCCTTGTCGCTCAGTGTTTGCGCAGCAGCTTGGCATTGTTCAGGCGTTTCTAGATGTTCGCCAACAAAATCACCAAGTTCTTCATCGTTAGGTTTAATTAACCATGGGTGAGCATCAATACCTGACTTCAATGCGGCTTTGCTACTGTCGAACAACACCTTTTTGCCTTGTTGATGCAGTGCTTCTATCCATGCAGCGCATTGCTCTGCAGTAACACCGCCCGGTAGGCTGCCTGCCAATACAAAGTAATCGTGTGTTTCAGCAAGGCGGAATAGGGTTTCTTCAAAGCGCGCGATTTCTTCTGCCGTAACTTGAACACCAGGGAAGTTAATGTCACTAACGTTTCCATTAGCCTCAACGAGCTTGACGTTGATACGAGTTGCACCTTGTACTTCTACAAACTCATTCTTAACGCCGATGTCATTGAAAAGCTGATGGAATAGCTCAGGGTTATTTTTACCAAGAAAGCCGGTAACCGTGACATCTGCGCCTAAATCGCTCAACACTTTTGCTACGTTGACACCTTTACCTGCAGCGTGGAGATTGCTTTGCTGTACTAAGCTCACGGAACCAACGTTTAGTTCATTTACTGAACCTGTTAAATCCAATGCCGGGTTGAGCGTAATAGTGACAACCTTATTTGTTTTGTTTGTCATATCGGATCCTTAACCTTCACCAAGGCCAGAAGCGATTGCATTTCCGATAGACTCCAAGGCTTGCGGCGCATCAGGGCCTTCTGCTGTAAATTGAAGTTGGTGACCGTGCTTAACGCCCAGCGCGATGACTTTCATTAGGCTCTTCGCGTTTACTGCTTTTCCATCTCCGTCTAGGTTGGAAACACGTATAGTGGATTCAAACTTTTTCGCTTCTGCGACTAACATTGCCCCCGGACGAGCATGTAGGCCGTGAGAGTTTTTGATTTTAAATACAGCGGTATTGCCTTCTTCTGAAGATGCAGCTGTGACTTCTTCACCTTTGAACAAAGCAAGAATCTGTTCTACTGATGCATCTAAAAGCTTGCCGTGTTCATTGTTAAACACAATATTAGAAAGCGTTTTTAGGATAGGTTGGTGAGCATTGTTACATGCCGCGAACGCGACAAGTGCACGCACTTTTTGACCTTCATATTCGCAGTCGTTTGCCGTCGAGACAAATGACACACCTGTGCGAGTGACATGTTTGTCACTGCCAATTAACCACAGGCCATTACCTAAGTGAGTTGGTTGTTTGGTAACGAGATCTGCAACGAATTCGTTATCAGCACATCCCGTATTTTTCAACAGACCACCAGCAACAGCACTCATCTGTAGCATGTCGCTCGCAGGGAACATCAGTTGAATTAAAGAAGCGTCAAAGTCTGCTTCAAGCTGAACATCACCGTGCAGTAGGGCGATGATTTCGTCTTCATTTTTTGCATTACGCAGACGTTCTTCTACGCCATCTGCGCCTAGCACTTTGGTGAGCTGTTTAAGAATGCCAAGGTGCTCATCAGATTTAGCTGCGATACCGATAGCGACGAACACAGTATTGCCATCACCCCAGTCGACACCTTGTGGGAAGTGGTGCACAGCAACACCCGTTGTTTTCACCATTGCACGAGTGTCGGTTGTACCGTGCGGTATGGCAATACCGTTCCCCAAAAACGTAGAGTTTTGGTTTTCACGGTTTAGCATGCCTTCAACGTAACCTTGCTCAACTAGGCCTTTATCAGTCAGGCTATGAGCAATACTCTTTATTGCTTCAAACTTATCTGTCGCTGATTGCGAGAGGGTAATGTCGTTCTTATTTAGCTTAAGCATGGTGCTTCTCCAGCCTTAAGGTATCAATTTAAAAATGTATTCTGTGTGAGAAGTTGAACGCCGCTTCTTCTGAGCGCTTATCACTCCTCAAACCTTTTATATTTCAAGCTAAATCGATTCAGCTTGTTGGTAAATTTTTTAAAAGACTCAGAAAAACTGTTTTAAAAACTGACGTTAACAAACGAGCCTTTGCCGCTGTCCTATAGCCTAGCTCACAAATTGGTTTGTTGCGTGTTCGGGTGATTTACGTCAATTTTTAAGTTTTGCTGAATCCTTTCAGCTTTTATACTGAATCGGTTCAGCTTATAATTCAACTTATCGAAAGATCGTTGATGTATTAATATGATCGCGCGCACAGAATAAGGTTTAGAATATGACACTGGATGAAATAGCCAAATTAGCGGGTGTTTCTAAGACAACTGCAAGCTATGTGATTAACGGAAAAGCGCAGAAATACCGCATCAGCGAGAAGACTCAGAAAAAGGTGATGGCCGTTGTAGAAGAGTACAATTATAAGCCAGATCATGCGGCGTCTTCCTTGCGGGCAGGTAATTCACGCTCATTTGGGCTTATCATCCCAGACTTAGAGAACACCAGTTATGCGCGTCTTGCAAAGCTGATAGAGCAAAACTCTCGGAAAGCGGGGTACCAAATTTTGATTGGCTGCTCTGATGATGATCCTGATACAGAGCAAAAGGTGGCGGAAGCATTAGTCAGTCGTCGTATTGATGCGTTGTTTGTGGCAAGTGGTATGCCCACTGCAAACGAGTATTATCTTAAGTTGCAAAATTCTGGTACGCCAGTTATCGCGCTAGACCGTCCAATGGATGATGAGCACTTTTGTTGTGTCATCAGCGAAGATTTTGATGCCGCACTTGAACTCACTCAGTCAGTACTGTCCGAGGATATAAAGTCCATTGGCTTAATCGGTGCATTGCAAGATCTTCAAGTCTCAAAAGAGCGTGAGCTCGGTTTTCTATCTGCTTCTCAACAAGGTTGTAAAACGGCAACAGTGGGTTATGGACAACACTTCTCCCGGGAAGAAGGCAAGAAAGTCTTAGAGAGGTGGTTAACAGAGAACGCATTGCCAGATGCCATTGTTACAACGTCATATACACTGTTAGAAGGTGTGTTGGATGTAATGCTAGAAAAACCAGAACTGATGGGAAAGGTGCGTTTAGCAACATTTGGTGATAATCGACTGCTGGACTTCTTGCCTGTGAAAATCAACTCTTTGCCTCAACAGTTTGAGTTGATCGCGGACAGCGCAATGGAGTTAGCACTCAACGCTTCCGCCAAGCGTTACAAGCCTGGCGTAGAACTTATCCCGCGTAAAATTGTGAAACGTCACTAAGTAACTAAATAGGTTGCTCAAAGCTTTACTTCAGCAGTCAGCGCCACAAATGCGTGGTCGCTGGCGTTTTTATCTCTGTCATAAATCGGGTTGATCAGATGTTGGTTAGACACCTGATAGTCAACAACCTCGGCAACCGATATATCTGATAAGGTATCAAACTCTTGCGAGAGCAAGATATAGTCGAGTACATTCCCAGTGGAAAAATGATAGTGCGTGGCTGGGCGTTCATCCTTCAGGGTGTCACTTTGCAATAACCAACCATCTTTGAGTTGTAATTCAGTGACGCTGTCACCAGTATTGGATACCAATGCGCTGTTAACGCTGATAGGAGTGATAGGTTGATTCATATCGCCCATTAACACTGTCGGCATTGGTTCTTTTCGATACCTCTTTTGCATCGCGTCTCTTAACATCGCTGCTTCCCAGCCTCTTTGCTGGGTGGATAACCAGCGCCCAATAATCGTGCTAGACGTTTCTGGTTGTTCTGAGTCGGCCGGGCGTTGAGATTTCAGGTGCGTTACGTAAACGGCGATATGACCAAGTACAGGATGTATTACTTGGGCATAGATAGGTTTGCGACTGAACTCTGGAACAACACTTACTCCAAAAGGCTCAAGCGTTGCTAAGTCAAACTCTACCGCTTGTACTTTTTCTATTGGAAACCGAGATGCGATTGCCACAACAGGGCTTGAGTAAATGTACTCATCTTCAACATGTGGGGTGTCAACGGTCGCAAAGTAGGGGTAGCCGATGGTTGAAAAAAATTCCTGGGTCTTCTCGATACTGAACACTTCTTGTAAGCCAATCACGTCGCCTTCCAGTTTTTCAACTTGACGTTGCGTCCACGAAAGTTTGTCTCGCCATTGCTCTAACGAGTATATGTTCTCGAAATCATAGTAGGCGTTAGGCGGTGCGACAAAATTAAACAAGTTCGCAGTGACAAAGGTAATTCTACTTGGTTGAGACAAAGTATTCGCTCTTTTCAACAATAACTTAGAGAGTATATACCTTCAGGTTGCGTAATTGCAGCTTCGTTTGAGCTACGCATCGGTATACAAGCTAACAAGCTAACAAGCGACAAGTTAAATGGGTTAAGAGGTGCTCAAATGCCAAGGCGAATCGGTGATTGAACATCGGCAGAGGTTTCTATTTTTAAGCATTGCGTTTAAACTTCAGGGCATCAAATAGTAAGAGTAAGTAACATGACCCAAGATTACGACCACGAAGAGTATTTAGAAGGCGAAGAGATTGAGATCGAAGCGATTGGCATCGATGTTGATGCGCATCCAATCGAACTGTACAAGCTTTTTAAAATCGCAAACTTGGTCAGCGGTGGCGGCGAAGCAAAACATATCATCGAGGAAGGCTACGTCGCGGTGAATGGTGAACTAGAAACACGTAAGCGCCGCAAGATGTATGATGGTGACTTTTTTGAGTTTAACCAGGAATATTATGTTGTGGTTTGCGATGCGCCAGTAACCGAACCTGAAACGGCAGAGCAAAAAGCAGAAAAGAAAGCGAAAAAAGAAGCGCAGTCTTCTCGTAAAGATAAGTCTCGTCAAAGTAAGTCACCTAAAGCCTCTGGGCCTAAATCAACAGGCCGTAAAGCGGCACATAAAGAGCGTAAAGCGCAGAAAGAAGCGTTGTCTCAGTCTGCTAAGAAAGGCAAAAAAGAAGACAAACCGCAAGCCACTCGTGATCCGAAGAGCGGTCGTAATTCTATTGATTTTTTCTAGGGAAATGAACGCTTAACTAAATAAGTGACATCTGAGTAAAACTAAAAAGCGCCGAGCATATTATATCGGCGCTTTTTTGGTTTCACTGTGCTGTAAGTGGGCAGTGTTAATGCACAGTCGTCTCGATGTTTAGGCTATCTGTCCAGTGATGAATGGCGCAAGGCTTTCCTAAGTAAAAGCCTTGGTAATAATCCAAATTAAGTTGATACATAGCTTGTAGCTGCACGTCTTCTTCAACCCCTTCTATAATGACTTTTGCTCCCATATGATCCGCTAGATCAACGGCGCTATGTATGGAAAAGGTTTCTCCGGCGCAGTAGTCTAGCAAATAGGAACGATCGATTTTGATGATGTCAGGGCAGAGCTGCTGAACACGTGCGATATCAGAATGTTGGGCGCCAAAATCATCGATAGCAAAGATAAAACCATTTGCTTTCATTAACTGTACGGCTTTGATTAATAAATCCGTATTTCCGCATGACTCTTCGACTACTTCAAAAACGACGTCTGATGGGCTCATACCAAGTTCGGAAAGGCGTTTGTAAAGCAGGCCGTTATCTTTAAAGCCCATGTCTTTGGTTAGTGTGAGTAGCGTTTGAGGCATGACGTTAAGAAACAGTTTGATCGGCGTCCCCGCGAAATAGCGTGCAAAATTTCGAATGTGCATTGCTCTGGATAAAAACTCTACACATAAGCGAAAGTAGGGATCAAGACCATTATTGGCCAGAAACACGTCAGGACGAATTAGGGAACCATCAATGCCACGAATACGCAGTAAGGCTTCCATACCAATAATACGTTGGCGTCTATCAAAAATTGGCTGATAAACACTGTGAAAAGTGAATTGATTGAGAACTACGTAATATTCACCAAGATTATCTTGTTTTATGTATCGCTCGTAGTCGGATTGATTCTTTAACTCCATGAAAAACGCCGAAAATTTAGCATCTTGCCAATGTAACAGGGTGCAATTCTGATTTGAAGAATCAAATGTGCCTAATTACATATGCGGTTGAGTTAATTTGAAATGGCTTCCGATTTTGCTTCAATATGGCGAAAAATAAGTGACAGACCAAAACAAATTAAGAAGTAAGCAAGGCCGACAATCAACCAAATTTCAAATATATACCCTGATGAATTTGCCATCTCTGTCCCAACAAACGTCATTTCTTGTATCGAAATCAGTGAAACAATAGAGGTGTCTTTCACCAAAGAGATGGTTTGACCGGCAAGTGCAGGTGTTATTGATTTAAGCACCTGTGGCGCGATAACAAATCGGTATTTCACCCATCGAGACAAGCCCAATGAGTCAGCCGCTTCCCACTGACCTTGGTCGATACTTTGTAAACCACCGCGCACAACTTCTGCAATGTAGGCAGAAGAGAGTAAGCCGACGCATAACACGCCAGAGGCAAGGTTTTCCCAAAGGTTAGAAGGCCCAAACAGAAAGCGCTGTAGCGCATTTGGTTCGCCGTTGTAGTTTCGTAGAAGATCTTCCAAACCGAGCAACGGGATCAATTGGTTAGAAATGAAAAAGTAGAAAATAAAAACAAACACCAACGGAGGGATGTTTCTCACTAACTGGATAAACGCATTGGCAGGTGTGCGCAACCAAACGGAACGAGAGAAGCGTGCTAAGCCTAACAAAGTGCCAAACACTAATGCGAAGCTGATGCCCCAAATACTGAGCCTTAACGTCGAAATCAAACCTTGGAAGAAGTAGGGCAAACCACCATCTGCTCTAGGCGTGAAAAGTAATTCAAGCGCCTCTTTCCACTGCCACAAATAATGCACACCAACAGCGGACCGATGGTACAGCCAAACACCACCGATACCGCACATAACAAGTAGTACCCAGTCTAGTGTGTTTAATTGCGGTAAAAGGTAGCCTGTGCTGGATTTCGCGGGTGCTGTGCGAGTGGTAGTGTGTTCGCCCAAAAATTTGACTCCGATAAGTTATGGAAAAGTAAAATGGATGATTGGAGAGTATAGGCTCGCGGCGTCCACGAGCCATTTAGATTACTGGCCTTGCGCGACTTGATCTTGCCAATCTAATGTCGAGAACCAGTATTCATAACGTTGTTTTAACCATCCATCTTGGGTTCTTGCTTCAATCCATTTATTGAAAAAGGCCTTTTTATCTTCTTCCCCCAAGCGAACTGCAAAGGCTTCGTTACCTTGTGATAGTCGCTCAGAGAATGGAAGGAATAGTTTGTCGCTGTGTTTCACTGTCTCATGTTCTGGTTTTGGGCTAGAAGCAATGACCGCGTGGGCGTTACCATTCAGCACCTCTTGGAACGCTTGCGCGTCGTCATCAAATTGCAGGATCTTCGCTTTCGGGAAGGTTTCTCTGGCTACTTGAACGGTGAATGCGCCGCGACGAGCCGCAATTTTTACGCGTCGTGAGTCAAAATCCGAAAATTCGCTAAAACCAGAGGCGAGTTCTTTGTTTGCTGCTACTTGAACGCCTGAGTGCGAGTAGGGCGCAGTAAACAAGACGCTTTTGGAACGTTCAGGCGTAACAGACATGCCACCAATGATCACGTCGAACTTTTTCGCCAGTAGTGCGGGAATAATGCCATCCCACGCAGTCGGTACGAATTCCACTTTCAAACCTGAATCTTCTGCTAAGCGTTTGGCAACATCGATTTCAAAACCGATTAACTCGCCTTGCTTGTTACGCATTGCCCAAGGTACAAATGTTGACATACCAACGCGCAAAGTACCTCGTTCTTTGATTTGATCTACATTGGGTGTGGCGACATCTTCTTTCGCGATTGTAGGCATAGCTATGGCTAGCCCTAATAATGCAGTAATGGTCGCTTTGAATAACTTCATGTTATCTCCTTATAATTTGCGCCAACTGGCTCCGAGTTTGTGTTCTAGCCATGCAGACAAGCCAGAAAGTGACAGAGTGAGAGCAAGATAAATTGCTGCCACGGTAAACCAAATTTCGAACGGCATCGCCGTCTCTGAGACGATGTTGCGTGCCTGTGTCGTTAGATCAAAAATCGCCATCACGCTTACAATGGAAGAGTTTTTGATCAAAGAAACCACTTCATTGGTTAATGGCGGTAATGTGCGCTGTAAAACCTGAGGCAAAATCACGTCTTTGTAGGTGTAAAACGGTGATAGTCCGAGAGTTTGTGCTGCTTCGAATTGCCCTTTAGGAATACTGTTTAAACCTGCACGGAATATTTCCGCGGTGTAGGCACCTTGGAAAAGGGATAATGCCAAAACGGCGGTGCTGAATCGGTCCAAACCAATCACGGGGCCAAACACGAAGTAGAGTAAATAGATTTGCACCAACAACGGCGTGTTACGTATTACTTCGACATAAGTGGTACCAATAACATTGCCGACTTTCGAATCGCTAAGCCTTAGTAACGCGGTGACCAACCCCAACACTAAGGTAAAAAATAGACTAATAGCAGAGATGTTAAGCGTGACCAATAGCCCATCAATAAGTTCTGCCGGCCACCATTCGCCATCTTCATAAAAAGCGATGTAATCAGGTACGCGCTCCCATTGCCATTGATAGCCCATAGCGTCGGCACCAGAGTCCAACACCCACACAATCGCTATGAAGAGGAGCGTCATTTGCAGTAAAGCTTGAAGGACAGGTTTGATTACGCGAACTATCATCAGTAACTTAAAATTTGGTTCAAAAATGCTTGGGTGCGTGGATGCTGTGGTGTCTCAAATAAGGCGACTGGAGAGTTCATTTCCACGATTTGGCCTTCATCCATAAATACCACGCGGTTCGCTACTTTTTTGGCAAATCCCATTTCATGCGTGACGCAAATCATCGTCATTCCGCTTTGAGCCAGCTCAACCATGACATCCAACACTTCGTTGATCATTTCCGGATCAAGCGCTGAAGTTGGCTCGTCAAACAGGAGTAAATCCGGTTCCATACACAAGGAGCGGGCAATCGCGACGCGTTGCTGCTGACCGCCAGAAAGCTGGATAGGATACTTACTCGCTTGCTCTTCAATATTGACTCGCTTTAGGTAATGTCTTGCGCGTTTTTCAGCTTCTTGTTTTGATAATTTGTGTGTGCGAATCGGCGCTAAGGTGAGGTTTTCCAGTACAGTCAAATGAGGAAAAAGGTGAAAGTGTTGGAACACCATGCCGATTTTACCGGGCTTGAGAGATTTTGCGTGAGAAGGCTGGTCGAACACATGAAGCTGGCCTTCTTGAATCGATTCAAGATGATTGATGCAACGAATGAGCGTTGATTTTCCGGAACCTGAAGGGCCACACACCACGACGATCTCGCCAGAATGCACAGAGAAGTTGATGTCTTTTAGAGCGTGGTAATCGCCATACCACTTATTTACGTCGCTAAACTCAACGACGGGAGTATTCTCTTTCAAAGGGGCACGCTATAACGGAAAAATATCCTTTTACAATAGCAAGTTGTGCGCGTAATTTCATTAAGAATAAGCTAATGTTTAGGCGATGATTTTAAGACTCTATTCAGATCGCTTACAAGATACATCCATGTTTCTTTAATGTTGGTGCAGTCTAGAGTATGACTAACTCAGTTCAACGAGATACGGATAACGAACAACAATCGCAACAACAGACATAACCATTAGTGTCTGTGCAGAATAGTAGGTCACCATGACAACTTGTCGTGAAAATATTGACCGTCCTCCAAAGCGTTCGAAAGCCAATACGATGCCAGAGATAATAAAGATAAAGCTTCCGAGCACTGCAAAAGAGGAGGATTGTGTTTTCCCACTCAAATAATACTCGATCGAAGCCCAGCACATAGTCATCAGTACCAATATATAACTAGCAACTGGCCGTTTTTCTTTACCGAGATCCGGTCGGAACAACCAGTAGACGCATATACCGAGTCCGAACAAGGCAATTGGGAGCCAAGGTGTAAAATGCCACGCTGACATGATGGCAAAACCATAACTATAGGAGAGATGGGCAGAGCAAAAGAGCACTAATCCTGTAACGAACTTGTCTCTAGGGAGCATTAATAACACGTCACCAAGCAACGAGAGCGATAAGCCAATCAAAATCCAATGCGCATATGGCATTGGGTAAGCCGGGGACTGAATTAAAATACCAAGCATACAGAGCACTGGTAATGGTTTAGAAACGTAAAAGAGCCATTTAGAGCCTTTACGGATACTGATGATATGTATGAATGCTAATACGACAACAACTAGCCACATAAAGTGTTTTCTCGAACAGACAAAATTATGTAGTACATCACTACAACAAATCAAAACTTAATTAACGAGTTAACTCGTTCTTTGATCTCAATTATTTTTATTTGTGTAAAGCTGGACAGTTGTCTCTTTACTAACCAACACGGCCGATTTTTTGTCTGGAGGGAATCGTTGTTTTTAGAAGCCTCCTCGTTTTGAACGTGATGTGGCTTACAAAATAGCATAAAAAAACGGTATTGTGACTGTTAAGTCACAATACCGTTAAACCCTAGGAAGGGCAGTGAAGAATTGTTGCAGTTATGAGACAGCTAACTCTAAGATTTCTCGGCTACGTTCAAGTGTGATCGCCTGGTTTTCACCTAAAACAGTCATGCCGTGTTTGTTTAGTTGATCAATGATGGCATCGATAGCTTGTTCACGGCTCTCACCATAGTTTTCGAGCTTAGTTGCGACATCAAGTTGATGATAAAACGCTTCGATAGATTCGATTGTGCGCTCTGCTAAATCCTCACCTGCTTCAAGACCAAATACGTTGCGACCCATTTGTTCTAACTTAGGGCGCTTAAACTGCATTTGGTTACGAAGTAACGACGGTTGGACAATTGCAAGAGAACGCGCATGATCAACGCCCCATAGAGCCGTTAATTCATGGCCGATCATATGTGTTGCCCAGTCTTGTGGAACGCCACTACCAATTAACCCATTCAATGCTTGGTTAGCAGACCACATTAAGTTTGCGCGCCACATATCGTCGTCTCGTTCCGCAAACTGTTCTCCGAGTTTTTTTAAAGTTTTCAGCAGTGTTTCTGCGTAACCATCTTGAACCATTGCACCGGTAGGAAGCGTCAAGTATTGCTCACATACGTGCACCCATGCGTCAACAATGCCGTTGATAAGCTGGCGTTCTGGCAGTGTTTTCATTACATCTGGGTCTAACACGGCAAATTTTGGCTGCACTGCTGGAGACATGAACGGAAGTTTGTCTTGAGTTTCTTTTTTAGTGATAACTGCGCCCATGTTTGACTCTGAGCCTGTTGCTGGCAATGTCAAAATTGCAGCTAGAGGCGTCGCTTCAGTGACTTGGTGCTTACCAATCATGATATCCCAACCATCACCATCATACTTTGATGCCGCAGCTACGTATTTGGAACCATCGATGACTGAACCACCACCTACCGCTAGAATAAAATCAACACCATGCTCTTTTACCATTGCGACTGCTTTATCGAGTGTTTCTTTGGTTGGGTTTGGTTCAACACCTGAAAACTCTAGCCATTCATGTCCCTCAAGAGCTTCTGCTACTTGGTCGTACACGCCATTTTTTTTGATGGAGCCACCACCGTATACCACTAAAACTTTTTGGTCGGATGGGATAGCTTCTTTGATTGCTGCGATTTGTTTTTGACCAAAGAAAATCTTGGTTGGGTTTACATAAGAAAAGTTCATTATTAGCCCTCTTGCTTCCAGTGAAGGAGATTGAATACATGCATATTAGTCCTGATTAACGATCGTTAACAGGTCGATTTCTGCAAATAATTTGCCTATTTCTACAAAATTAATGCTCTTGAGCTAGAAAGTTAAAGTCGAGAGGAAGTATAGTGCTCGAAACGATAATAGAGACCAAACTCGTTGGTCATTGATGGAGCGCTCTAATGCACACTCTCGCAGATATCATGCAGCAATATGTTGAAAAGCAGGGGCTGCATGACCTAGAAGGTATGAAGAAAACAGCGATAGATGGCGTATGGTTTTATCGCAGTAGCAAAGGGAATCATCGCCAGCCGTTTGTCTATCAGTCCGGCATCATCGTATTGGGTCAAGGGCATAAGAACATTCATATTGGTGATACACCAGTGCAATATGGGCCCGAAGATTACCTTGTTGTCGGGGTTCCCATGCCACTAGAGTGCGAAGCGTTTGCGACAAACAATGAGCCTTTACTTGGCATTTCGATAGATATTTCGCCAACGCTTCTTCATAAACTCGTTAAAAAATTAGAGGCTGAGAAATTCAGTAATAAGTGTCTGGATGCAACCCGTTGCGGCCTTAAGTCGGTACGTATGAATGAAGGTATGTTGGATGCGTGCAAGCGGTTAATGAAAGCAATGTGTAACGAGCTTGATGTCATCATGCTTGGCGAGCTGCTTCTTGAGGAAATTGTGTATCGTACTTTGGTGAGCAAAGAGGGGTATGTTTTATTTGACCTAGCACATCAAGAAGGTTCTTACGCGAGGGTCGCTAAAGCACTAAATCGCGTGCATCAAGCGTATCATGAACAGTTGAACGTACAAGCATTGGCTGAAGAAGCCAACATGAGTGTGTCTGCTTTCCATCAAGCATTTCGCAATGTCACGCTTGAATCTCCGTTGCAATATATTAAGAAAGTTCGACTTAACAAAGCGCGCGAATTGATCCAGTTAGAGGGGAGACGTGTTAATGATGCAGCGAGAATGGTCGGTTACACGAGCCCATCACAGTTTAGTCGCGAGTACAAGCGGCATTTTAATGAAACGCCAAGGTCAACAAAGGCTTAGTGATCTTTATTTCAAAATGGCGACTTTTTTTACCTTTTTTATTAATTTGCGAGTGACATATTTATTTGAGTTATAAAATTAGTTACTGGTGCCAAATAATAGGTACGTTGTTGCAATCATTTAGTGGATTGTTGCGAGGCGGTGTGGAAAACTCGTAAATAGATAGTGTGAAATCACCAACTTGTACTTAAGTTATTTTACGTCGAAATAAAAGTATAGATGCGCTTCGTTTAGCGCATTTAGTATTGTTTTAACAATAACTTAAGGAAGAGCGATTATGCACCTTAAAAACGGCAACGCAGTGAAAAACGTGTTCACACTAAGCACACTCACCGCTTCTTGTCTTATGGCCTTCAATAGCTACGCAGCAGTTGACTGTGCCCCTCTAGAAACTTGGCAATCATCAAAAGTTTATAACGGTGGCGACCAAGTTCAGCATGAAGGTAATGCTTATAAAGCGCGTTACTGGACGCAAAACAACAATCCAGCGCAATCTGGTGAGTGGGGCGAGTGGGAAACACTTGGCGCTTGTGATGGCACTGGACCGGTTGATCCACCTCAGAATGAAGTCCCGACGGTTACTCTGACATCGCCTTCTGCGTCGGCTTCTGTGACTGCGGGTGATGTTGTTAACCTAGCTGCAGATGCGGCAGATACTGATGGGACTGTTAGCAAAGTAGAGTTCTTTGTTGATGGTGTATTAGTTGGTCAGGCAACGTCTGCGCCGTATGCTGTATCGTGGACAGCAACTGAAGGACAGCACGAGTTCTCTACCAAGGCCTATGACGATGCAGGTGCCGTTAGTACGGCAAGTGTTGTGACGTTAACTGTGGCATCAGCGCAACCTGGTAACGAAGCGCCGACAGTGGATGTCGCGCTTTCTGCGAGCTCTATTGACCTGGGTGGTTCCGTAACACTGACTGCAAATGCTACGGATGCGGATGGTACCGTTGCTAAAGTTGATTTTTATGTTGCAGGTGTGCTTGCTGGCACTGCTACAACAGCGCCATACACGCTGGATGTAACCCCTTCACAAGCTGGCTCATTAAGTGTTTATGCGAGAGCAACCGATGATGCTGGAGCAACAGCAGATTCTGCAATTGCGACGTTAACAGTAAACGGCGGCGCAGTGACATCTAATTGTCGTCCTGATGGTCTTTATCAAACAACGGGTGTAGATGTTCCTTACTGTTCTATTTATGACGAAGAAGGCCGTGAGAAAATGGGGGCTGATCACCCACGTCGTGTAATCGGCTACTTCACCAGTTGGCGATCAGGTGACGACCCACAATCGACTTACCTTGTTAAAGACATTCCTTGGGAACAACTTACTCACATTAACTACGCGTTTGTGAGCATTGGTTCTGACGGCAAAGTAAACGTTGGCGACGTAAATGATCCTAACAACCCTGCTACAGGTAAAACTTGGCCAGGCGTTGAGGTAGATCCCGCTCTTGGTTTTAAAGGTCATTTTGGTGCACTAGCAACTTACAAGCAAAAACATGATGTTAAAACGCTAATCTCGATTGGTGGTTGGGCTGAAACGGGCGGCCACTTCGATACGAACGGCGATCGTGTAGCTGATGGTGGCTTCTACACCATGACGACGAATGCGGACGGTTCTATTAATCATGCTGGTATTGAGAAGTTCGCAACTTCAGCCGTTGAAATGATGCGTCAGTACAAGTTCGATGGTCTGGATATCGACTATGAATACCCGACGTCAATGGCTGGTGCTGGTAACCCTTACGACAAAGACTTCATGGAACCACGTCGTCAGTATTTATGGGCGTCTTACCAAGAGCTGATGAAAGTATTGCGTGAGAAACTTGATGCGGCATCCGCGCAAGATGGTATTCATTATATGCTGACTATCGCAGCACCATCTTCAGGTTACTTGCTACGTGGGATGGAAACCTTCGATGTAACTAAGTACCTAGACTACGTAAACATCATGTCTTACGACTTGCATGGGGCTTGGAATGATCACGTTGGTCATAACGCGGCTTTATTCGATACAGGTAAAGACTCTGAGCTAGCGCAGTGGAACGTATACGGCACTGCTGCATACGGTGGTATCGGTTACTTGAACACAGACTGGGCTTACCATTACTTCCGTGGTTCTATGCCAGCAGGTCGTATTAACATTGGTGTTCCTTACTACACCCGTGGTTGGCAAGGTGTTACTGGTGGTGAAAATGGCCTTTGGGGCCGAGCGGCACTACCAAACCAAGCAGAGTGCCAACCGGGCACAGGTGAAGGTGAGAAGAACAACTGTGGTCACGGCGCTATTGGTATCGACAACATGTGGCATGATACCGACCCTAAAGGAAACGAAATGGGCGCTGGTTCTAACCCAATGTGGCATGCTAAGAACCTAGAAAACGGTATATGGGGCTCTTACGCAGCTGCTTACGGTCTTGACCCAGTCAACGATCCTTCAGATAAGTTTGTTGGTACTTATACTCGTCATTACGATAGCGTTGCTGTAGCACCTTGGTTGTGGAACGCGGAGAAGAGCGTATTCCTATCTACGGAAGATAAAGCTTCTATCGAGGTGAAAGCCGATTACGTTATCGATAAAGAGATCGGCGGTATCATGTTCTGGGAACTAGCCGGTGACTACAACTGTTACGTACTGGATGCAAATGGTAATCGTACGGCAGTAGATGCAACTGAACAAGCTTGTGCGGCGGGTAATGGTGAATACCACATGGGTAACACTATGACCAAAGCTATCTACGACAAGTTTAAGTCTGCGACGCCTTACGGTAATAAAGTAGCGACTGGTCCAACACCAACTGAAGCAGTAGACATTACTGTTAGTGTTGGCGGCTTCAAAGTTGGCGATCAAAACTACCCAATTAACCCGAAAATCACGTTTACGAACAACACTGGTCAAGCGATCCCTGGCGGTACTGAATTCCAATTCGATATCCCAGTATCTGCGCCGGACAACGCGAAAGACCAATCAGGTGGTGGTTTGAAAGTAATTGCTTCTGGACATACTCGAGCAAACAACATTGGTGGCTTAGATGGCGTAATGCACCGTGTGTCGTTCTCTCTACCAGCATGGAAAGACTTGCCGGCGGGCGGCACTTACGAGCTTGATATGGTTTACTACCTACCAATCTCTGGTCCGGCTAACTACTCAGTGATTTCTGGTGGTAAAGAGTTTGCGTTTAAGTTTGAACAGCCAGCTCTACCAATTGGTGATCTCAATGCGGGCACGGGTGGTGGTACCACTGAACCAGGTACGTGTGATACGACAGGTTTAGTGACATACCCAGCTCTGCCACAAACGGATTGGGCAGGTAATCCAAGCCACGCTAACCAAGGTGATAAGATCATCCACAACGGTGTGGTTTACCAAGCGAACTGGTGGACAGCGGCTGAACCGGGTACAGATGGTAGCTGGTCAACGGTATGTAACATCTAATTATTATGGATTATTTGTTATAGCCTAATGTTTACAGGTACTTAAACAAAAGCGCACGATGATTATCGTGCGCTTTTTTGTTGTGATAGTTTGTCGTTTAATCGAATTGGTAACTTTCAGGTATGACGACAATACCTTTGTCTGAGATTTTAAATCGCTTCGCATCTTCAAGTTTGTTGATGCCAATTTGAGTATGTGGCGGAATACGAACATGTTTATCAACTATGCAGTTGACCAACTGACTTCCTTCACCGACTTCCACGTCATCAAAAATGATAGAATCGACTACCGTTGCACTATCTTGAATGCGTACATTAGAAGAAATAATGGAGTGTTGTACTGAGCCGCCGGAATTGATGACACCGGTAGCAATGATGGAGTTAATAAAAATACCTTCATTACCCGTGGCCGACGATACAGTACGAGCTGGTGGAAACTGCGGCTCGTAAGTACGAATCGCCCAATTGGACTGATAAAGGTTCATTGGCGGCACAGGTTCTAGTAGATCCATATTCGCTTCATAGAAGGAGTCAATGGTACCCACGTCGCGCCAATAGCAATCTTTATCGACGCGCCCTTTACTGCCACAGAATTGATAAGCGTAAACGGATTCCGTATCAATCAGCTTAGGTATGATGTCTTTTCCGAAGTCATGGCTTGATGAATCGAGTTTTGAGTCTTCTTCAAGCGCTTCTTTCAAAACATCCATATCAAAGATATATATTCCCATAGAAACAAGGCTTCTGGTCGCGCTTCCAGGAAGAGTTGGTGGGGTTTCAGGTTTCTCTATAAACGAAGTAACGAGCCCGTTTTCTGCGGTGCCCATTACACCGAATGCTGAAGCATCCTCTACGGGAACATCCATACAGGCAACGGTGAGCTTAGCACCTTTCTCTTTATGCTCTTCAAGCATTGCGGCGTAGTCCATTCGATAGATATGATCGCCGGATAACACAACCACATACTTTGCATCATTTCGCGATAGCAACCACATGTTGTGATAAATCGCATCGGCGGTTCCTTCATACCATGCACCACCTTTGCGCATTTGTGGTGGAACAGCAGTGATGTACTCGCCTAGCTCTGGATTGAATATCGACCAGCCGTCTCGTAAGTGTTTTTGAAGTGAATGAGATTTATATTGGGTTAAAACAAGGATCTTGCGTAAACCCGAATGTAAACAATTGGTTAGTGTGAAATCTATAATTCTATATTTTCCGCCAAAAGGTACGGCTGGCTTGGTTCTGTCATCGGTGAGTGGGCTGAGTCTAGACCCCATCCCTCCTGCTAAAATTACGGCAAGTGCGTCTTCCATAGTATTCCCTTTCCCTTTCTGACATGCATCAAAACGGTGCTAACCTGAAGGAGGTGGTATGCAACGCAGAGGTTTTGAAAAGCATGTGCTAATGTGCTTATTAGTGAAAAGTCTACTACAAGAATCGAGCCATAGAATATCTCCTTAAAAATCAAGGAGGTTAAAATTTCACTGTAAGACAACTGCACCATATTAGTGAAGCGCTAAATAGCCCGTGCATCAAATTGGCGCAAAATTGTAGAAAGGAGAAGTCAACAAGTATGGATTTACAATGTAAAGTGGCGACAAAACAAGAAGATAAATAGGGTTTTCTATCTTAATAACTATGGCTAAACAAGGCTTAGGGTTAGCGTCTTAACTCTAAAGGTCTAAAACAGGCGCGTTGATGTAAGGCAGGAGAGCTTTGTATCAACAATTCAAGAGTAGAAGGCCTGAGACAACTCTTTTCACAGTTGTTGAGAGTGAGTGGGTAGGTAAGTAGACCACTCACTTAATGAATATGCTCACTTCACTGATAGCGATACGTTATCACTGTACTAAGAGAGACCGATGATATTTCCTTCATCATCAAGATCTAAATTCATAAATGCGGGTTTATCAGGTAAGCCTGGCATCGTCATCACGGTACCAGATAATGCGTAAACGAATCCTGCGCCCGCACACAAGCGCAGCTCGCGGATTGGGACGGTAAAACCAGTTGGTGCGCCTTTGACTGCGGAGTCTGTGGTTATCGATAGTGGTGTCTTCGCGATGCAAACCGCTAAGTTGTTAAAGCCTAATTGCTCAAAATGTTTGAGCTGTTCAGTCGCGATAGGAGTCATTTCTATATTGGTTGCTCCATAGCCCGCTTCACATACTGCCATGAGCTTTTCGAGTAATGATTGCTCTTTGTTGTATAACGGACAAAACTCTACAGGCGTGGTACACGCATCAATAACATGTTGAGCTAGTTCCGTTGCGCCTTGTCCGCCTTGCGAAAAAGCGGTGCTGATGGCTACTTTAACTTCGGGATTAAATTGGTGAATCAGCTCTTCAAGAGCTTTAAGCTCTTTCACACAATCTTGTGGAAACTGGTTAATGGCAACGACAGCAGGTAAACCGTATTTATGAACGTTATTTATGTGCCATTTTAAATTTTCAAACCCAGCCTCCAATGCTGCTTGGTCCGGATTAAAAATGGAATCTGGAATAGCCATACCTGGGCGTAAATCGTAGTGTCCAGAATTCGCTTTGAGGCCGCGTAATGTTGCTACGATCACTACACAGTCCGGGGCTTTGTTGGCGGCAGCAGCTTTAATGTTACACGCTTTCTCAAATCCCATATCCGAACCAAAACCGGCTTCAGTTACCGTGTAACCTGACAGTTTTAGCGCAATATCGTCCGCGATAATGGATGAATTTCCATGGGCGATGTTTGCAAATGGACCTGCATGGATCAACGTAGGAACACCTTCTAGAGTTTGCATCAGTGTTGGTGCAATCGCCTCTTTTAGTGTTACTGCCATTGCTCCTGCAACTTGTAGATCTTCCGTAGTGACGGGGTTTCCGTTCAAATCGTACGCTACGACAATTTTCCCAATACGTTGACGTAAATCTTTTAAATCTTTGGCTAGTGCAATGATAGCCATCAACTCGGAAGCCGCTGAAATATCGAACCCTTCGTCACGCTCGAAACCATTGATGGTTTTTCCTGCATCATTGAGGCCAATTTTGACTTTACGTAGTGCACGATCATTATGGTCCATCACTCGTTTCCAAGTAATACTTGCCGTGTCGATTTTAAGTGCTCTTAACCCGGTGCGTGATTCAAAGGCATCATAACCCTCGCGTTGCTCATGGAACAAGCGAGCGTCAAGAGCGGCTGAAGCAAGGTTGTGCGCCGCTGTCACTGCGTGAATGTCACCAGTAAGGTGTAAGTTTAACTCTTCCATTGGAGCTACTTGAGAATAACCACCGCCCGCTGCGCCACCTTTAATACCGAAGACGGGTCCCATCGAAGGTTGCCTTATACATGCAATAACAGATTGATTAAGCTTTGCTAAACCTTGCGCCAGTCCTATCGTCGTAACGGTTTTTCCTTCGCCAAGAGGAGTCGGCGTGATCGCAGTGACGAGTACAAGTTTACCGTCATCATTTGCTTTGAGTCGTTCCAAACATTTTGGGTGGACTTTGGCTTTGTGCTTCCCGTGAGTGTCATACTCTTCGGGCAATAGTCCTACTTTTTCCGCGATAACATCAATAGAAGAAAGTGGTGTGTTTCGGCAAATTTCGATATCTGACTGCATGGAGAATCCCCAAAGTGGCACAGGTAGCGTTGAAAAACTACCTGAGTTATAACGAGTATTATTGTGAGGCAAAGGTCTGCTTGGTGATGGTACTGTTTCGGTTAGGCTTGTAAAGAGTTTACTGCTTCGTATTGTGCGACATACTAACGAAATCTACTCGTTATAGTGCTAGATAAAAACAAAAAGGCCACCAAATGGTGACCTTGATATATTTTTAGCTTTAAAGTTGTCGTTTTAACGATCCCAATAAGTCTCTTCTAAGCTATCTTCTCGTTCAGGAAGCGCTCGCGATAGGCGAGGAGAGTGCTGCGTCAACACTTCATAGCTTACTCGGTTTGCGTATTTACAAATCTGAGAAAGTGAGGAGTAGGTTAAGCATCGTACTTCGTGCTTTTCTGAGTTAGGCACTTCTTTTTGGTGAAAAGAGTTTGCTGCCATGTCATGCAGTAAGGCTGAAAGGGCTGCATCACCTGCACCGTTAGTGTTCTTAATCTCTAGTGGTCCACCAAGGTAAGGGCCGATGTGAGAGTAGACCTTCATTGGGTTTTGACAGTCTTCTTTACGCATCGCACGACTAAACTCGTACTGGTTAAAGGCTTCGAGGGAGCTTTCAAGGATGTCGTGTGTGGTTTCTCGTTTTACTTTCTCGTCGGTGTAACCAGCCATGTACAGACCATTTGGTCCTGCTGTACAAAGTACGAGATCAACCCACTCAAGTGCTTTATCAGCAGCAGCTAGCGGCTCTGTTTCACCTGTTAGCGCCGCACCTTCTTCTTCATTCATAGCGACAACAGAAATGTTTTCGCGAATGTATTCTTGCCACCACTGTGCGTTACCTTCGATAACGTACTTTGTCCCTAGCGTAAGTACAACAGGGACATCGTGCTTCTTAGCAAAGTCGATCGCTCTTTGTACCGCTTTAGGCATTGGATCTTCTTCTTTACCACGCATTAGGTAAGAAGAAACAACCAGGGCTGATGCTTTCTCAAAGATCTCTTCAGGAATGCTTTCCGGAAGTAGTTGATTCATATGACCTTCGTTGATAGCAAATGTACGCTCACCGTCTTGAGAAATTAGGGTGTAGCAGCGACCAATAGGGCCATCTACCGTTTGTAAATGGTTAAGGTTCATGCGTGAAGACGTACGGCAAAGGTAGCGGTAAGCAAAAGAACCGACTTGAATGTTCTTAGACATCACACCGAGCAAAACGGATTTGCTATCGGCTAAAACCGAGTAGTTGTGAAGAGTATTGCCAATCGTGTCACCTGGGTATTGGTGTGTGATCAGGCCTTGCTCAACCAGTTCTTCGTAAAGTGCATCTGCTTTGCTTTCTTCAAGAACGAGCGAATGTCCTTTACTCAGGTTGTATTTCTCTAAAAACGCGTCATCTACACGTGCTTCGATATCTACAATGGTTTGACCGACACCAACAATAGTTGGGCGATATAGCTTAGGTGCCTGTCGGATTTGGTTTACTAATGGATCTCGAGCGTGAGTTGGGAAGTAGTGTTTAGATTTACGCTGACCAGGAAACTTCATGCTTGTTCTTGAGTGAGAAAAAAAAGAGGCGGGATTGTATCACAAAAAAATGAAAATCGTGGTGATTTATTACAAAGAAGTCTGCTCGCTGAAAAAATCAGCGAGCTGAGTAAATAGCAACCAAAGCAGCTGCAATTTATGGCGCTTGTCGTATTGCAATGGGTTGTTTTTTAAACTTGTTGCTCAGCAGCGCCCGGAAAGAGCCTGCTCCGCGCTAACTAAATTTACCCGCGTTACTTTTTCACTTCAGTTGGCTCAACGTAAGCCTTGGTACCCCAAAGTGGGACTGTCGAAAGGCTATGCTTAAAACTACCATCGGTCTCTTTTGTTGTATAAGACAAGTAGAGTAAGGTTTGGTTATCGGCATCATAAATACGGCGAACCTTCATTGTTTTGAAGAAAATGCTTTTTGACTTCTTAAATACAATTTCACCGGACTTACTCTTATCTATTTTTGCAATCATTTCCGGTGTGATTTCGCCAGTCTGACGACATGATATTGAGCTATCACTTGGATCTGCTAAGCTGAAATCCGCTTCGATAGAGGCGATGTGACATGTGACACCTGTTACCACCTCGTCTTTCAACTCACCGACTTTGATGTCTTTCAAAGTAAACCAACCGAGCCCCACGTCAGCAACATCGTTATCTGAACAACCAACTAGAGTAGTAGCAAGCAATGCACTTAACAGCATCTTTTTCATTATTTTTGTCCTTAACTAGGAAAGATATTGATGAAATCTATCAGAGGTTTGCACCTAAAACAAAATTTAGCCACGGAAAGGTCTATGTGCGCTAGGTTTGTTGCGGGCTTCATGCTAATGTACTGCTCTAAACGAAGGTATCAAGATGAATGAACAACAGTTAGCCAGTATCGAGCGTAAAAATACATGGCTGTATGATCTGGTCGAAGTTGAATTTCCGACACCAGAGAGTTTGAAAGGGCGCGATGTCTATTTCAAAACGCTAGAAAAAGCAACGTATCAAGTAGTCGACAAAGACACACTACTGGAAAGTGACTCTGAATTTAACCCCGACGATATTTTTCTGGTCGATTTTCATCGACTGACCATTATGTTCTCTATCTTGCAATCTCAGCGCTGGGAACAGCAGTATGATAAAGATATGATCATTGAATATCTGACACAGATTATCCTCACGCCAGATTTTGAATTATATGTTGGTTTTAAATCAGGAGTCCCAATTGGTGCTGCTATTGTTAGCCATCTCGAAGGAAATACACTCATCTCTGATGTTGCTGTTTCTGAATCAAAATACAAAAGCTCGTTTGTGGCTGATCTGGCTAAAAGACTAAGCACCGAGCAAAAACTGTTAGACTCAGTGGTTATCGAAGACTAACTTACACATCAATGTGCATAAAAAGTAAAGCAAGATGACGTTGGGTGATCTTGCTTAGAAAAACTGTAATTGCTCCCTTCTATTTCCATGAAATGCCAAGCTCGTCGTTTCAACAATCCCAAACTCAAATAAGATTAATCCAAACATTCTTAAAATCAGCTTGGGCTTAAGCCTTTAAGACGTCTGGAGATGGCTATGGCAATTACCAATATTAAGTGCGTGATATTTGACTGTGATGGTACGTTGGTCGACAGCGAAAGACTGTGTTGCCAAGCGCTCGTCAATGTATTTAACCAGCATGGGGCTGAGTTAACGATGGAAGAGTGCGTTTCTCACTTTAAAGGAGGAAAGCTTGCTGACATCCTTTTAGATACTAAAGAATTGAAAGATATCAAAGTTCCAATTGATGTTTTAGAGCCGCAATACCGAGAAGAAGTCCAGTCCCTTTTTGTGCGTCACTTACAGCCGATGGATGGCGCAAAACGATTAATTCAGTTTTTAGATTCGCATAATATCGAATATTGTGTGGCGTCTAATGGACCTAAAGATAAAATTGAATACGCTTTGGAGTTAACCGGTTTACTCGATGCTTTCCGAGGCAAAGTGTTCTCAGCATTCGATGCGAATAGTTGGAAGCCTGAGCCCGATTTAATCATGTACAGTGCTATGAGCATGGGCTTTTTACCAAGTGACTGTCTTTATATTGATGACACGCCTAAAGGAGTTGAGGCGGGATTAAACGCCGGTATCAAAACGGTACAGTTATTTAATGGTGAAGCTATCAATCGTGTTGATGACGAGCGTGTAATTCGCATCCATCATTTAGATGAATTAAAAGAGCAGCTGTGTGGCTGCTCTGTTTGACCTACTAATGGCAAACCGGACTTAAGCTGTGGATGTGCTTAAGTTTAGACTGTAGGTAAGGCGTTTGATGTAGACATTGGATAGATGAGAAGTTTTTTGTATGAAATCCGCAAGCAGCGCATGTGAATTTCTCGCCATCCGATGAAATGAGATATTCATCTCCTTGGCAGAGTGGGCAATTCAGGTTCTCTATGTCTTTTGTGTCTTTGTAATTATTCATATTGTTTTCCAGCAGCAAATTGGAATTGGCAAGATCAAGCATAGCGGAACGCTTTGTTTAAGAACATTATTTCATCCGGTACAGCGAGAACTTGAGATTCACTTCAAATATCCACTTGGATGTCGTAGAAAATATCGAAGGTAATAGTTGAACACGGTTTAAAGAAAAGGGCTCCTTAAGGAGCCCTTGTTGATCATAAGTTCCACAACGTTATGCGGTGCGGTAGCGTTGTAATATCTCACCAAGAGAAACGGAGGCTTGCGTGAGATTAGCGACGCCAGCGGTAGATTGCTCCGCCACTTCTCTGATTGTGCTTGATTGACTACGAATTTCTGAAAGTTCCGATGCAATATCGTTAGCAACTGCGCTTTGTTCTTCAGCAGATGTGGAAATCTGAATGCTCATGTCCATTAATGAGCGTGCTGACTCGGCAATAGAGGTAACATCATGGCCGATTTCATCAATAAGCTGGCTGCTGGTTTGAGCTTGCTGAACGGTTCGGTTGGTGATTGAAGCAATGTTCTGGCTCTCAATTTGAAGCTTCTCAATCATGGCTTGGATCTCTACTGTTGCCTGTTGAGTTCTGCTTGCTAATGTACGTACTTCATCGGCAACCACTGCAAATCCACGACCTTGTTCACCAGCACGGGCTGCTTCGATTGCTGCGTTTAGTGCCAACAGATTAGTTTGTTCTGAAATGGCGTTAATCGTTGTGATTACGTCATTAATCTGCGTCGTATTCTCGTTTAAATTGGTTACTGACGTAGAGGCTTGTTCAATATAGCTAGATAACGTCTCTATCTCGCCAATCACGTTTTGTACACGGCTTCTGCTTAGTTCGATCTTCTGGGCATCTTGGTCTGACTGCGTCGTTGCTTGTTGAGAAATACTTGATACCTCCTTTGCAGAGGCTGTCATTTCTTCCATTGCCGTCGCGACTGAATCAAGCGTTTGATATTGATGAGATATCTGGGTTTCACTCAACTGCATATCTTTTTCGAATGCAGAAGATGTCTCGCTCAACATCGTTGCATTATTTTTAACACTATTAACCAGTTCACTTAAGGTATCCATAGACTTGTCTAGCGCACAGCCGATGGTACCGAATTCATCTCGACCTGGATGAAAACCAAGACGAGAGGTTAAGTCACCGTCACCAATTTTTTCGGTTGTTGTATATAAAACCCACAGAGCTCCTCCGATAAACGTTGCCACCCAGTAAGAGAATAGGGCAAAAGGAATAACCCATAAGAAGCTAAGTAATAGTGACGATAGAGCTGATGATTTTAACGATTCGTATTGTGTGGACACATTTTGAGTCAGCTTAATAACTTCTCCAGAATGCAACTTGGCATAAGCGGTCACAGACCCATCGACAAAAGAACTCTCGCTTACGCGGTTCGATTTCGATACGCCGTCAATTTCTGTAGCGCGGTTTGATTGAGCATCAACGATACCAGAAAGCTTCGCTTCGCTCGCCGAGATGGCTTGCTGCTCAAATTGTTGTATTTCATTGAAGTAGCGGCTTCCAGCCACTGAAGTGAGGGCTACTAAAAATAGTAGGAATATAACCCACATTTTGTCGTTGATAGACATCTTGATAAACAGCCTGTCTATCGTTCTAAACTCAACTTCTCTCATTTAAAGCTCCATTAGAGATAAAAGATATTGACCAAATCTATTGCTATATCGAAACAAAATATGCGAAGTTAATCAGCAAAATATGTAACGAATACTAAATTTAGTTTAAGAAATGAGATCTAAGGACGCCTATAACAGTATGTTATATCTTTAAATTGACATGAATGCTGATAAAAGAGTCATTTCTCTAAAGTGTTAAGTGGATATGAAACCTAATTGCAATCGTTTACTTTTGATTATGCTCATAGGTTTTTAAATCTTTACTTCTCGCTGTCATGAATGTGTCATATAAAGACTATAAAAAGGAGTTGCTGATGTGGATATGGCAAGAGCCAGGCCGTCAGCAAGTAAAAGCAAGAGAGCTTAAAATAAAGGAGGTCACAATGAGCGACCAATACCAAAACGATGAGAGCCTAGAGCTGCTAGATGCGCTTGAAATTGGCATTATCTTGTCGGAATACGTTGGCTCAGACAACGAAGCCGAATAGCGGAACACTCTCATCTCGTCGTAATTGACGTTATACTAGGTTCATGTCACACCAAGCCCTAGAGGCCAAAACTGGCGTCGAATGAACTTTCTAGCCCACCTGCATATCGCAGATCACAGTAACAGCCATTTATTGGGAAACTTGCTTGGAGACTTCGTAAAAGGAGATCCAAGCAAGCTGTATGATCGCGATATCTCAAATGGCATCAGATTACATAGATTTGTTGACCGTATTACTGACCATCATCCAATCGTCAACGAATGTAAGCCTCATTTCACTGGTGTTGCGAGACGTTTTGCACCTATCGCTTTAGATATGTTTTGGGATCATTGCCTCGCAAAACACTGGAACGACTTTCACTCCGTGTCTCTCGAACACTTTGTAAAAACGGCATACGAGAGAGTAAACCGAGAGGTTCATGAACATTTGCCGCCACGTTTTTTGGTGCTCCACAGCAGAATGTGGCATGGCCGATGGCTTCAATCCTATCAAGATCTAGACAATATAGAATTTGCACTACATCGGATGTCGCAAAGAAGTCCTAGGATGGCAGACTTAACCACAACATTTAAAGTGATTGAAAGTGATTACACCGAATTAGAAGAGAAGTTCTCGTCACTTTATCGAGATGTTTTGCGCCAGTCGTATGATTTTCAGCAACAGCTTAATGACTCAACTCAATGAGATAGAAAAGTAGTATGGCTTTAGGGGCTCTGGTAAACTCTGCGCTCCAAAAATAATGAGGTTACACATGTCTGTTAATTTTGCTGATTTAGGCATCGAACAAAAGCTAATCGAGACGCTAGGCAATCTAAATATCGTGACGCCAACACCAGTGCAAGAAAAGTCAATTCCACACGTCCTTGCAGGAAAAAACTTACTTGCTGCTGCACAAACTGGTACGGGAAAAACGGCTGCGTTTGGTTTACCTATCATACAAACCGTTCAGCAAAAGAAACTTAACGGCACACCTCAAGCATTGATTTTGGTTCCAACACGCGAGCTTGCACAGCAGGTATTTGATAATTTGAATCAGTACTCGGCAGAAACAGAACTTCGCATCGTGTGTGTTTATGGTGGTACAAGCATTGGCGTACAAAAGAGAAAGTTAGAAGAGGGCGCTGATATTTTGATTGCCACGCCAGGCCGCCTTTTGGATCACCTGTTTAATGGTAACGTAAACATCTCTAAAACCGATATGCTCGTGTTAGACGAAGCCGACCGTATGTTAGATATGGGATTTTGGCCTGACTTGCAGCGCATCTTCCGACGTTTGCCTGCTGAGAAACAGATCCTATTGTTCTCTGCGACATTTGAGAAGCGAATCAAAACTATTGCGTATAAACTCATGGAATCGCCAGTTGAAGTCGAAGTTTCACCAGCAAATACGACTGCTGAAACGGTAACACAAATGGTTTATCCAGTGGATAAAAAACGGAAACGTGAATTGCTAGCGTACTTAATTGGCTCGCGGAATTGGCAGCAAGTGCTTGTATTTACAAAAACGAAGCAAGGCAGTGATGAGTTAGCGAAAGAGCTCAAGTTAGATGGCATCAAAGCGGTTTCTATCAACGGTGATAAATCACAAGGTGCCCGCCAAAGAGCTTTGGATGAATTTAAACAAGGTAAGGTACGTGCTTTGATTGCAACCGATGTGGCAGCACGAGGGTTAGACATTCAAGAGCTAGAACAAGTCGTGAACTTTGATATGCCATTCAAAGCAGAAGATTATGTCCATCGAATTGGCCGCACTGGAAGAGCAGGAAAGTCAGGTTTGGCGGTTTCTCTGATGAGTAGAGATGAGGAGTACTTGTTGCAAGCTATCGAGAACCTGCTTGATCAACGCTTACCCCAAGAATGGCTGGCAGGTTTCGAACCAAGTCTTGTAGAAGAAGTTGAGCCTGAACAAAATGGGGGTGGGCGTCGTCGTAGTCGTTCATCTGAGAAGCGTAAGCTAAAAGCAAAATTGGCGATTCATAAGAATCGTGGTAAATCACGTAGCTCTCGCTAAACCGCGCAAACTTTTGTTCTTACATAGTCAGGCTGTTTTTGCCTCTTCATAGACGTCTAACGTCTGGGGGATAGCAAGTAGGTACCCTTGATACATATCGAAACCGAGCTTTTTCATTAAGCGAAGTTGATGTTCGGTTTCAATTCCTTCGATAACGGTTTTAGAGCATAACGCTTTTGCGAGTGATAATGCATCGTTAAGCGCTTTAAAATCACCGTTTTCATACCTTAGCAATAAAGAGCGATCCATCTTGATTATATCTGGGCAAACGCTTCTCACTCGCTCAGTTGTCGATGCATTGACGCCATAATCGTCAATCGCTAATTTAAATCCTTCAAGACTTAACTCCCGAGCAGCTTGAGACAAAGAGAGTTCATCCTCCACCTTCAATTCAAGTAACTCCATGACGATTTGTTCATTCATCAAATGCGATTCATAAATGGTTTGTTTTAGCAGTCGGTTATAAGTGATGTCTTTAACTAGTATCTCTGCCGCTACCGGTAATACATTGAGAAACAATTGTTTTGTGTGAAAGCGAGACTGAGAGAAATTTTTGATATGGATTAGGCGACTTAAGCGTTCAACGTTGAGCAAATCTTGAGTGGGAGTCGCTTTGGATTGGAAAAACTGATCTGGCCTAACCATGGTGCCATTGGCATTGCTAATTCTTACCAGTGCTTCAAGGCCAACGATGGAAATATCGTTCTTATATATGGGTTGAAAGACACTGCGGAGAGTGAAGTTCGCGTATTTCGCAATATACTGCCCGTCGGCTTGTTTCCGGATGCAACTAAGTAGTTGCGAGATGCTCATCATTGTTACCACAACCTAAATCAATGTCTCAACATCAGCGTTATCGCGCTAATTTTTCTATTTCATTGGCAATGAATCTAAGTGTGCTCATTAACTCAAGCAAGAACGATGGTAATGGATGGGTAGTTTTGTCGAGTGATATCAAACAAATTGATGAAATAATTGATAATCTCAGCACTTCAATTTGATGCTACCATTGCAGTACGGCATACAACTGCAAATATTTTCTGACTAACTGCTGTTTGTTCGAACGCCGTAAAGGATGCCCAAACTTAATGTAACAAGGGCTAATACCGAATCGAGTGTCCAACGATTGCGTGAGTTGCGACTCGCTGGTGTACAGTGTGATTCCTTGTTCTGTGTATTCGTTGATCTGATCGGGTAGTTCCCCCATCCACCAATGAAGCAATTCTCGGCTCGTTTTGCTGCGACTTATCCAATGATCGCAAACCAAAAAGAGTAGGTCATTAGGCTGTAAGGCATAGCCATATTCACTCTGCCATTCGGTAATTGATGAGAGTAAGTTTTCCCGGCAAGATTTTCCGGCACTGACCATATGGTGACTCAGAACCCAGACAGTGCCGATGTCGGATGAAATTCGATAGTGATGGGGAAGGTCTGGAGAATCCAACACTTCGATTGGCTTTATCACGCAGTTGTATCCAAAGTGACGAAAAGTATGTTCCATCCTTCTTGAAAACGCGAGACCAAGATGATGCTCACTCATGCCTTGGTTATGCACCGCAGGGTAATGCTTTTCACACAGCTTAAGACAGTCGTCTTGAAAATCATTAACACTTTGAATAACTAGGTCGAGTAGCAAAGAATATCCCTTAATAATTACAAAACGAACTGCAAAAGGTTAGCATAGTCTTTTGAGAATAGACTAATTTACTTCGGCAACTTCTTGATCTAAACACCAAATTTCTCACAAATGACCGTGTCTAATCTTTAATAGAACAACACGAAAGAAGCAGAAGTTGAACAAAAATTTGAAAGGGAAAAAATGATAAAGCTAGAACGCGCACAAAAAGAGGCGCTGGCCACCGCCATTCAAGATTACATGCAAGACGAGCTAGATGTTGAAATTGGCCAGTTCGATAGTGAGTTTCTAATTGATTTTATTACAGAAAAACTAGGGCCAATTTACTATAACAAGGGTGTTGAAGATGCTAAGTTACTGGTTGAACGCAGAATGTTAGAAGTTTCCGAAGAGCTGTATGAGATAGAACAAGAAATTAAGCTGTAAGTTTCAGTTTTACAAACGATTTAAAGTTCCTTCAAAAAATTCGAACAACTTGATAGATACGGTACCATTGGCTGGATGTAAATGATGGTAAATAATCTGTTTCATATGACGTAAATAGGTTAATGTAGTGTTTCTTGCTCAGCATTAACTTAGGAATATATCTAGGAACTTGAGATGGATACACTGGTAAAGAATTACAACCTTACTGCACGCGTGATGCATTGGTTATCAGCGCTGTGCATTATTGGTCTATTTGCAGTGGGTTTGTGGATGGTCGACCTTAGCTATTACAGCGAATGGTATCGAACTGCGCCGCATTACCATCGCTCTGTCGGTATTTTACTCGCTATTTTAACTTTGGCACGCATCGTATGGAAACATGTGACGGCGTCACCAAAGGTAGAAGGCAAACGTTACGAAGTGCTTGCTGCTAAAGCAGCGCATGGTGTCATGTACCTACTATTGGTCACCATCTTTGTTTCAGGTTACCTCATTTCAACGTCTGATGGACGCGGCATCGAAGTGTTTAATTGGTTCACCGTGCCAGGAGCGGGAGAGTTATTCCCAGGCCAATCAGATATTGCAGGTGAGATTCACTTCTATGCAGCTTGGGCAGTCATCCTGATTGCAGGCTTACATGCTATTGCTGCACTAAAACACCACTTTATCGATAAAGACAACACATTAAGAAAAATGTTAGGAGCTTCAAAATGAAAAAGTCACTTTTCGCTACAGGATTAGCTATCGCTATGGCACTGCCATTTGGTGCGCAAGCTGCAGATTATGTCATCGATACCAAAGGTGCTCACGCTTCAATCAACTTTAAAGTTAGCCACTTGGGTTACAGTTTCATCAAAGGTCGTTTCAATACATTTTCTGGTGACTTTTCTTTTGATGAAAACAACATTGCTGACTCAAAAGTAAATGTTGTTGTTGATACAACCAGCCTAGATTCAAACCATGCTGAACGTGACAAACACATTCGTAGTGGTGACTTCATCGATGCTGGTAAATACAGTGAAGCAACCTTTACGAGCACAAAAGTGGTTGATAAAGGCAATGGCAAACTAGATGTAACTGGTGATTTAACGCTACACGGTGTTACTAAGCCTATTACTATTGAGGCTGAATTCGTTGGTGCTGGCAGTGACCCATGGGGCGGCGAGCGCGCTGGCTTTGTTGGCAACACTCGCCTAGAGCTTGCTGACTTTGACATCCCAGTAATGGGTGCTTCAAGCTACGTCGATATGGAACTTCATATCGAAGGTATTAAGAAGTAATTAGTTCCTTTTAGATACACTAAAAGCGCTCTTCACTTGAAGAGCGCTTTTTTATTATCTTAATCACATCACTAACATCGATAAACCAGTCAGTGATAGCGATTGAAAGCCAATAGACGTTGTAAATGTTTAGCGAATTACGCTGTTTCTAACTCGCTTTTTTCCACTAGGTTTAAACGCTCACCAAAAATCGGGCGTAGTGCTTTTAATACTTCAGTACGAGTAACCACCCCGACCATCTGCCCATTTTCAAGCACAGGAAGCACTTGTGGCTTACTTACTTTGATACTTTTAGCGCGTTCTTCGAGAGACAAAGACGTCAAGCGAGTGGCAATACCCATACTGCTCGCTGGGTACAACTGCTCTTTATCGATACATAGGAATTCCACAACATCAACGAGGCGATCACCAGCGTCAATTGCGACCACATCTCGGCTCATGATGTCGACGACTTTTTGGTCTTTCACCGGAATGTAGTCCTCACACCATAGTTCTACCATCACATCGTGAGCAGAGAAGAAGCCAACTAATCGATTTTGTACGTCTACAACAGGTGCGCTCGTTACGTGATTATCAAGTAACACATCCAGCGCGGCTGCAATTGGCGTTTCTGCACGAATGGTGACTGGTTTTGGGTTCATAATGTCTTTAACAAAAGAGGCATTTTTCATGGTGAAATCCTTAACTGACGACAGTGTTGTAGTTGTAGTGATAGAAGAAATATTCGCTGCTTTTAGTTCTGGTCGGCGAAAAATACACCAGTTTGAAAGGCCAACTAATACCGCTCCGCCGACGATGTTGCCAAGCGTGACAGGAATTAAGTTAGCGGTAATAAAGTGGCTAATGTTTAGGTCTGCGTATTGTGACGCAGGCATACCGACAGATGCCCAAAAAGATTCAGGTGCAAAATTCGCGATAACAATACCAAGTGGAACCATAAACATGTTCGCAACACAGTGCTCAAAACCGCTGCTGACAAACATTGCCACAGGCAAAATTGTCATTGCTGCTTTTGTCATTGCATTTGCAGAACTAAATGTTAGCCAAATCGCTAGGCAAACCAATAGGTTACAGAGAATGCCGAGTGCAAACGCTTGAATGAGAGTGTGGTGAAGTTTGTGTTGTGCGATGTTAAGCGCATTTAATCCCCATTGACCGCCATCCATCTGATAAAGACCAGCAGCAGTAACCAGCGCAAGTAGGAACATCGCACCAATAAAGTTACCAACGTAAACTTTGCCCCAGATCGAAAGCATCTTACCGAACGAGATTTGCTTATTGGCCCAAGAAATACTGGATAGGACGGAGCTGGTAAATAATTCACCACCGCAGATCACTATGAGGATCAATCCCATGCTAAATGCGAGTCCACCAGCTAGGCGGCTCAAGCCCCAACCAGCGCCCGTACTGCCGGTGGTCACCGTGATGTAAAACAAGAATGCTAACCCGATGAACGCGCCGGCCATAATCGCGAGGCTTAATGTCATACTGCTGGTTTTGTTTGCCTTACTTAACGCAAATTTTTCCGCTTCAACCATCATCTCTTTTGGAGAAAAATACTGGTGATTTTGAGAACTGGTCACCGCCATATTGACTCCTTAATTTGTAATCGCATAAAAAATCCTTGGTTATTAACTCAAAAATGAAATTGTTGTTTTTATTAAGAGCCTCAATGACTTCGGTTTCAAAACCATTGAGGCTTGCGGTATTCCCGAACCGCGTACTCAGAATAGGGAGAACGGTTAGTAAGGTAAAATTGATAATATTTAGAAACCTCATCAAATTAATTGATAACTTTACGGGGCTAGGTAAAATGAACTCTATTGCTTATTGGGGCATGCTTTAACAATTGTGGGAATTGGGAAATACCCACTAATAATGGAGGACACTTTGCGCTACTCACTTAAGCAATTAGCGGTTTTCGACGCAGTTGCAGATACCGGCAGTGTAAGCCAAGCCGCAGAAAAATTGGCTTTGACACAATCAGCGACAAGCATGTCGCTTGCGCAATTAGAGAAGATGCTTGGCAGGCCGTTGTTTGAGAGGCAAGGCAAGCAAATGGCGTTAACCCATTGGGGGATGTGGTTACGACCAAAAGCAAAACGCTTGCTACAAGATGCATTGCAGATTGAAATGGGCTTCTATGAGCAACATTTATTGAGTGGTGAGATTCGTATGGGAGCGAGTCAAACTCCAGCAGAGCACTTAGTTCCCGACCTTATCAGTATCATTGATAATGACTTTCCAGAAATGCGTATTTCCCTCGGTGTACAAAGTACAAAAGGGGTGATTGATGGGGTATTAGATTACAAGTATGACTTAGGGATTATTGAAGGGCGCTGTGATGATAACCGTTTACACCAAGAAGTATGGTGTCGTGATCATCTTACTGTTGTCGCAGCTTCTCATCATCCTTTTGCTCGTAATCAGTCTGTTAGCCTTGCGCAGTTAGAGCAAGCGAAGTGGGTACTAAGAGAGCATGGCTCTGGCACACGAAAAACATTTGATAGTTCTATTCACCACCTTATTGAAGATTTGGATGTGTGGCGCGAATATGAACATGTTCCGGTATTACGTAGTTTAGTTGCTAATGGTCAGTACCTTACTTGCTTACCGTATTTAGATGTAGAGCGATATATAGAAGCAGGTCATCTTGTGGCATTAAATGTACCTGAGTTAAAAATGGAAAGGACGCTTTCATTTATATGGCGTTCAGATATGGCAGAAAACCCATTAGTCGACTGCATTAAAAGAGAGGGGCTGCGAATGATGAAAGGGAAGCCTTCAGTTCTTTAAAGGTTGATTAAACATGCCTACGAGATGAGTTGGGTTTATTCCCCAAATCTGTTGATTTATCGGTTGCGTCAAACTTTTAATGTAAATTGTGAAAATAATAATATCTTATTGTGATCAATATCACCGATAAGCTGAGCTGATGTATCTAACATGTGTCCTTGATTTCAATGTATGAAGGCAGTTATTGAACCATATAGGTACGATAATAGCCGAGCAGGTATGACTACCATGACGACACTTTTAGCTATTTCTATCACTACTGGAATTTTATCTGGCGTATGGGGTTGGATCGCCATCTCTTTAGGTTTGCTTTCTTGGGCTGGTTTTTTAGGTTGCACGAGCTACTTTGCAGCGCCAACGAGCGGATTGAAAGGACTAGGCATCAGCTTAATCACCAATATGACAGGCGTATTCTGGGCAATGGTAATTATTCACGGTTCCACTTACGTGGGGTTGGAAATTATTGGCTATGTGATTACCGCTATTGTGGCATTCTTCATGTGTATTCAAGCTAAACAGGCTTGGCTCGCGTACATCCCTGGTACTTTTATTGGTTCATGCGCAACATTTGCGGCTGATGGAAACTGGCAACTTGTTATTCCATCGTTGTTGCTAGGTGGTGTGTTTGGCTATCTAATGAAAGCGACAGGGCTATGGTTGCATACGAAATCAACCGCTACTTCTTCTTCGCTTGCTGAGCAAGCACAGTAGTGAACCCCCGATCTTATTGGTATCCACTGTGTATTGAGTTTTATCCCTCTCAATACCCTTAATCAAAATTAATGATGTTTGATACAAGCACACCAAATTGGTGTGCTTTTTTTGTATTACAAGACAATACGCTGAGTGTAAAATACGTCTAACTCATGTATTGCCGTTGGCCATGGTAACAACGCGTTTAAGTGTCCAGCGCAGAAGAACAGGAATACACTCCATGCCTTTCTCTTCACAATGAGAAACAATAGCCAAAGCTAAGTCCGGTTTTGCATGTTTTTTCAAAACACGATTTACGACTTTTTTAGCAGGGATAGGGTGGTCATGAGGAACTTTGATGATGTCCTTAAAGAAAAGTTCAAAACCATTGTTGTACAGAAAGTGCTCGATGTCTCGGTCGGGTAACTCCGTAAGTCGATGCCTTTCCTGATCATGGTCGAGCTGTGCTCGCACTGCATGCGCGTACTTTTTCCCTGCTGGGTCGCCATCGGTAACGACATGCCAATCAATACCAAACTCTTTTGCTACTTTGATGAGTGATTTTAGACCTGATTGAGCAAACTCAACGATTTGAACCCCTTCGGCAGCCAAGTCATACCCGCATTGACGAGCCAGTTCATGAAAAAGCCAAACTTCGGTTTCGCCCTCAACAAGTAACCAGCACCGTGCAAATAATGCTCCTGAACGATGAAAACGAATATGGAAACCAATTCGGCGCAACTCATCTCGACCAAACTTTGTTGAGTTTAAACTCTTAGCGATGGTTCTGTCTGATAGCCGAATTAAACGTCGAATTGAATACAGTGGAACAGAACCGAGTAACGTGCCACTGTTGGTGGTTAATATCTTTTGCATTGGCAACAATTGCAATAAGGACCACGCTCTCGCTAGATGAGTTGGATGCAGTCGACCTTCTGGATCTTCAATAATCAGTATTGGTCTCGCACAGCGCCTTAAATCGGTGGGACCCTTAGCTTGAAGATAGGCATTGAGTAACCCCATTAAAAGCAAGCGGCTTTGTTTGTCATTGGTTTCTTTCAAGAACTGACTCAAGCCTTTATCAGAGGAAGGGCTTGTATAGAAAAGACCATCACGAGGTTTGCGTGGGTTGCCTTTACTGACACTTCTGAACGCGAAATAGTGTTCAACAAGCGTTTGCATTGAGTCGAGGCTACTACGAATCTCACCTTTATTCACATGGCCAGGCATAGCCAATAAGCGTCGACAGGTGTTGTTGATTCGTTTTTCAATCCGAGCATTTTTACCATCGCCGTTGACATGGTTTAAATCTGGGAAGCGTCGGGAGTCACGTAGTCGGATTACAGGATGAAGTGTCATTAACTCAATAGCGAGTTTCTCTGAGTGGTGAAGTTTTTTGGGTTTGCCGTTATGATCCAAAAACGCGTACTCTGTATTAATGCCGTGCTCATCGCGAGACGCACTAATACGATAGTAAATGACTTGCTCACCATCTTCGTTGGTGCACCATGTAGGCTTTATGCGTCTGTAGCGTCCCGCTTTTACTTCGTTTTTATCCTGTGCTTTAAAACAAACAATGATCTGTAAGTGTTGTGTTTGTGGATGAGAAATTGAGTAGTCAACGTGAAAATCTTTCAGTTTGAATTGATACAATGAGCCATTGGCAGGTAGTGCGATGGAAAGGGCATCGAGCAATGATGATTTGCCCCACGTGTTTTCACCGATAAGCGTGGTGAGTTCGTCAAAAGAGAGTGAAAGGCGTTTGATGCCTCTAAACCCGGAGATTTCGATGCGTTCTAGTCTCATCTCAATCCTCCTTGCAATTATTTGAATTATCGAGAGTTATTTTGCTACTCCTAAGCATATATGAATTCGAAATTTTTGAGTTAAGCTCAGTTCACAAAATTACGAGAGCCTCTTACTGAATAGAGACCGTTACAAGCGAGGCTTGCTTTCAAAGCCGGGGGACAGCATCGTGATCACTTAAACATGAAATCCTAAATCGCAGTTTCATAAAATTCATGATTCTGTCATGATTCACTTCTTATTATTATAAGGAATGAAAAAAGAGAAGATGAAGATGAATAACAATCATAAGCCAGTGAGAATCAAACTGGCACACATCAATGACACACATTCCTACTTTGAACCAACGTCATTACAGTTAAAGCTTAAGATAAACAATGAACTCACGCTAGAGCCCTATGTCAGTGCTGGCGGCTTTTCTCGTATCGCAACCAGAGTCGAGCAGTTAAGAGATGATGCTCAGCGCCAAGGTCATGGGATGTTGTTCCTCCATGCCGGAGATTGCTTCCAAGGCACGCTGTATTTCTCACTATTTAAAGGCAAAGCCAATGCCGACTTATTGAACGCATTAAAAATTGATGCAATGGCGTTAGGCAATCATGAATTAGATATGGGGAATGAGCCAGTTGCATTGTTTTGCCAACGTACTCAGTTCCCATTGCTTGCTGGCAACTGGGATTTATCCAATGAATCGCTTAAAAAACCTCACCGTATCAGTGATTGCAAGGATGTATATAGTTACCAACCGGATACACAGAGCGCTCAATACATTGTTAAAGAATTCCATGGCGAGCGGGTCGCGATTTTCGGATTATCCATAGATAAAATGAGCGACATCGCAAACCCTGATGCAGACACGCCTTTTCACTCAGCAATTGAAACCGCCAAGGCGACCGTAAAACAAATCCATTCATCAGGTATAAAAAATATTATTCTTCTGAGCCACTTAGGTTATGAAGGTGATTTAGAGTTAGCTGAGCAAGTCGCAGGTATTGGTATAATTGTTGGTGGACACAGCCACCGGTTGCAAGGTGATTTTTCATCAATAGGGTTAGGACAAGACGATCCCTACGGTATCAAAATTAATGATACCTATGTGGTGCAAGCGGGTTTCCATGCTTTGACAATGGGGCACTGCGTCATTGAGTTTGATGAACACGGTAAAGCAACGATGTTGAGTGGACAAAATGAACTGTTGCTTGGCCGACGTATTTTTTGGGACTCGACGCTAAACCAACAGCTCGACCAAGGTGTATTCGAAACCGCGTGCGACTTCATCCATGGTCAACCGAATGTCGTGGTTTGTAAGAAACACCCGGAAACTCAAGCTATCCTGAGCGATAAATATATTCCTCAGGTTAGGCAGTTACAGTCACAAGTCATTGCTAGTGTTGACACCAAAAAGCGTCATGTGAGAATTCCCGATGAATTTGGTGAGAGTGAGTTGGCTTCCTCCGTTGCCCGATCATTTCTGCACTGTTTAAACAAACGTGGATATGACGTTCAATTTGCAATTCATAATGCGGGTGGCGTGCGAACCTCTTTGAACCCTGGCAACATCACAGTGGCAGACATTGCCGGACGACTGTTGCCTTTTGCCATTCCTATCGGCTTTTACGATGTAAAAGGCAGCGCTATTCGCCGTGCACTTGAAGGCGCGATAAATAATGCACTCAACAATGGCGTAGAAGGCACTGGATCTGGCAGTTATCCGTACACTTACAATTTAAACTTCGAGTATCACGCAGATGCCCCAAAAGGTGAAAGAGTTCAATCATTAGTGATTTTTGATGGCAAACAATGGGTTGGTGTTCAAGATGATGTTTGGTATCGAGGGACTTCTTCTGCCTATACGATGAAAGGGAAAGAGGGGTACGACGCATTGCAGGAGATGAAAGGAGAAGGGCGTGTGACCAGTTTGTCCATGGCTGATTGTTTTATTGAACTCCTGACCGATGAGCCAAACTGTTTGAATCAAAGTCACAAACTTTACACAAAGCGACGTCGATAATAGATACTGGTATTGATTTTGCTGCTCTCCACTTACTACATGCGTTGATGAGGATGGCAGTATGTGGAATAAAGATTGGGCAGATACGGCAGTCGTAGTTGCTTGGATCGCAATTTGGTCGACACTGGTCTACTTTGTGCCTCTAAGCGGCTTTTGAATTGCTAAGAATGTGGATGTTACAAAAGGGAGCAGTAATGCTCCTTTTTTGTATCTATCTTCCCCGTTAGGGCCCTAACTAATGAAGAGTTTGTCTTGAGCCATTTGCTGCTTTTTGTCTGTTTACTATAGTTCAGGTGGTTGAATCCATTTCTTTCTTTTTATAGTGCTTCCTGATTTTTGATAAGAATTTTATTTCGATAAGACAAGGTTTTTTTGTTGGAAAGCCTGACGCTCGGCGTTATTATGTCGGCGTTTGGGGAGTAGTTAGCGCAAGTTTACTTATCGTCATCTCGTTAAGCATCAGCTTATCCGGTAAGTAAAGGTGTTACGTGGTTCATTCACGTCAACACTTCAACGAGACCAACGCATTCATTGACTAGCAGCACATAATCGTTATGTGGCTGTTGGTTGTTATTGTCTGCGGAAGGTCACCAAACGAAGTCCTTCCGCCATGGGAGGAAATATGTCTCTTATCGAAAATACCACCCAATTGAGCCAATCGGTGCCTCTTCAAGAATCATTAGCGATGTATGGTGCTTTTGGTTTATTTACCCTTGTTCTTGTTACGCTTGATATCTATCAAACACGTGGTGGCGCTATCACGATGAAAAAAGCCATCGTTTGGAGTGTTTTTTGGTTCTTGCTTGCCTTTGTTTTTGCAGGTTCTATTTATTTATTCTGGGACTTTTACGCGCCACATAGCGCTTATACGAACGACAAAGCAACGATTTCATTCTTAACTGGTTACTTACTAGAGAAGTCGCTAAGCGTGGATAACTTGTTTGTGTTTGCCATCATCTTTGCACAATACAGTGTGCCGGAGCATTTGCGTCCGAGAGCATTGCTTTGGGGGGTGATAGGTGCGCTAGTTTTACGCGCTGTCATGATTGCGGTTGGTGCTCAGTTACTTTCACAGTATCACTGGGTATTGTACTTATTTGCTGCTTTCCTTATTTGGACGGGTGTTAAGCTAGCTCGCGACAAAGGCGAAGCAGAAGAGGTTAATCCATATCCGGAGCAGTTGATTCGAAAGGTATTGCCAGTTACAGATGACTACCAAGGAAATCACTTAATCTTAAAGCAAGCTGGTAAGTGGGTGGCAACACCGATGCTGATCGTTGTTGGTGTCATTGCAGTAATGGACGTTATGTTTGCGTTGGATTCTATACCAGCTATATTCGCGGTAACGCGAGAGCCATTTTTAGTCTTAGCCGCGAACGTATTTGCATTATTGGGTTTGCGATCGCTGTACTTTGTTCTTCAAGCAATGTTAGATAAGTTTGTGTACTTAAAACCAGCATTATCAGTAATCATGATGTTTATCGGGGTGAAAATGCTATTGGTTGGAACAGAATATGAGATTCCGACAGCATGGTCTCTCACATTTTTAGTTGTTGTGATGACATCGGCAGTGGTGGCATCACTCCTAAAAAATAAAGCGAAGCGTCAAACTAGCGTTAATATTACTAATCAAAAAATATAAAGTAAGCACTAAAATCAAAAGAAATAACGAAAAATATTGTTAAATATATGTTGTTGCTCAAGGGGCGATTATGCAGGTAATGTTCAGTTATTCAATGTAATTACAGCAATTGTGATTATTTATGCCGTTATTATTCATTTGTATTTTTGAGTTTTGTAATGAGTTTGTTTTATTAGAAATTCTAATTTGAATGGGTAAAATTTGTCATTTCTTAAACAATAAGAAACTGACTAATATACAACCAACTAAACAGACTACTGCTTTTAAAGAGAGGCAATCATGGCACAAGCAATGCAAATGACAAATGTAGCTTTACCAACCTCTATGGATAAGAAAACCTACGCGGTTAACTTCAAAGGACTGATTGCTCACTTACTGGACATTCTATTTGTAGATAACACTGCGCCACGCAGTTACTACGCAGAAGACTTGTCAGCACATATTCAAAAAGACATCGGTATGTACCGTTAATATTGAAATAGTGTAAGAAATACCGGCCTATGAGCCGGTATTTTTTTATTTGTAAAACATGCCTACTCAACCTACGCCCTAGAAAAGAAACACTCTAGAGGAGGTAGACATGAGAGTAGATTAAGTGTTGTATAGAAAAACGGGGCACCATTGGTGCCCCGTTTTGACATGACTGAAGTGCGATATTACTTCTTGCGGCAGTATTCTGCGATCACGTACATCGACTGACCACCATTTGCCTTACCCGAAACTAGCTTTGGATCATCGCCAAGGCTAATACCACGAATCACTGTACCTTGTTTGATTACTTGGTTAGTGCCTTTTACTGGTAGGTCTTTAATTACTGTTACATCGTCACCTTTCTTAAGTTCAGTGCCGTTACAGTCAACCGTTTTATCGTCAGCAGACATCCCTTTCATTGCCCAGTTCATTTGCTCTTCTTCCATGTACATCATGTCAAGAGCATCTTGAGCCCAGCTTTCTGTGTTTAGGCGAGTGAGTTGGCGCCATGCAGTCACTTGTACAGCAGGAACCTGGCTCCACATGCTTTCGTTTAGACAACGCCAGTGGTTAATGTCTTTTGGCTCATCGATCTCACCCAGACACTTATCACAAACCATGATGGCAGTATCAACCGTCACATTACCGTGAGGTGGGACAGCGTATGCAGTTAGTTGAGATTCAGAAGAACACAGTTCACATTTTGACTCGCAGCGCGCAAGCAGAGTAGCTTCAATAGACATAAGGACTCACCTTAGTAATGTTATTTTGTGGCGGTATTATCCACTTTATCCTGAGAAATAAAAGGGTGTTAGCGAATTAAAGACTAGATTTTACAATACTCCAACCTGATTAAGGTGAAGATGTAAAATATTCGCTAAATAAATAATACGGAAGTATAAAAGACACTATTAATTGTTTTGGCTTATGAATTAGTTGTGTCAATTTCTACAACGATTACAAGCCTAAAAGAGGTAAATGTAGAGAGAGGGTGGCTAGAACATAGCCCTCTAATTTACAGAGGGCCTGTCGTTAACGTTCGACAATCTGGACAATTTGCTCTTTTGAAATACTCATTTCTTTACCATCCATGTCTTCATACTCGTACATACCCGTTTCCTCGTTCAGGTCTGGTTTACCGTAAGAGGTAATAATTTTCCCTTCATTTGTCGACATCAGATATTGGCTACTTCCGCATGCAGAAAGAAGTAATACAGTGGCAATAACAGTCAATACGCGCATAGAGTTTTCCTTTTAAACAAGTGAGTTAGGCAAAGACATCGATTTAACTATAGCAGAGGAAATATGAGTGGGTTTGAATAGAATTGAAATGAAAAAGCCCAGTAGAAACTGGGCTTTGGCAGGAAGGGTGTTGCGATTACTTCAAAACAGAAGTGTTAGTGACACCTGTTAGTGTGTCATCCATTAAGAAGTCAGTGTTTTCCATCTGCATCTCTACATGATGATCAATATCAGACAGAGTGCCATTTGGCGAAGCAAAAGTACTGTGCGATGCAGTAGCATTAAACTGTACAAAGCTCGCAGTTGCATTCACATCAGTGTCCGTACTGTTCACAGTCTTCAACCCTAGCTTATTAGCAAGCGGTTCAGTACCCGCGAATGGTGCATTTGGAACGCTGTTTGGTACTGTGCTATCGCCATCCACTTCTGTCATAAAGAATGGTGTCGTTAGCGAACCAGATGCCACTAAATCTGAAGCGTTTGTGAACGGATCGACAGTGTCTAGTGTAGTCTGTGCTGCATAGATAAATTGTGAGAAACCTGCTTCTAGCGCTGCTACTTGAGCTTCCGTTGCCGCAGCCTCAAATGCTTCGTAACATGTTTTATCTTCTAGATCCGCACATGATGCATCAGCGTAAGTCGCATAGTCTTTTGATGCTGCATAAGCGAGGTTATGTTTGATCTGAGGGCCGTAATTGTCTGAACCCAATAACAAATTACCAATTTGTCCACCAGAGTTCTGTACTGATGCAGAACTAAAGGTGTACAGCGCATCGGCAGTAGGGCTGCCCAATGTATTGTTTGCTGCTGCGACGGCAGATGTAGCTACAATACCGCCAAGTGAATGACCTAGCATTTTGACCTTTGAACCCGTCATTGGGTTGAAGCCTTGCAGAGGACCTCCAGCTAAAAGACCGCCTTGAGCAGATACTACCAAGCTAGCGCGCAAACCTAACACATCCAGAACACTTTGACGTAGGTTGTCACGCGCAACGGCTAAGTTGGAAAGATTTAGATAAGCCAGTACATTCGCATTTGCGGAACGTTGTTCATCTAAGCTGCGCGTACCATGAATAGGTAAGTCAATAGCGATAACTGCCACACCTGCTTTTACCATATTGAACGCGAACGCGTACGCATTCTCTTTCGCTGAGGTGATGCCGTGTTGATAAATCACAACGTCTGTCGCGACGCCAGATTTAGGTGTGAAGACCAGTACTTCGACATCTTCAACCGATTTCACTACGGGAACAGGCGAGTAGCGAGTTATGATACGCTCACTATCAAGCTGGGTACCATCGATAAGAGTAAGCTTAGCTCCAACAAGTTTTAGCTGCTCTGTAGGATCTGTAGCAAGCTTTGTCACATCAACAGGATCATTTGCAAAAACGCCTGTTGATAGCTGCTGAACCATGTTTGCTTGCTCGTTCGGATCCGCTAATGCTGCGCTTAGCTTCGCTAGGCTTGGCATCGCAGATACCATTGGTTGCATGTTCCAGCTTGCGCCTTTTTCCAGGTAATGAGGCAGTCTTACCACACCTTGTGTCACGCTTACATCGGCACCTGATTGCATGTAAAGGCCTTTAATTGCCGTTTTAGCTGCGTCTTGATCGCTAATGTATTTACTAAAGTCATCGTCAGAGTCTAGCGCAGTGCTAAAGTCTTGGGTTTCACCGAGCGTTATTGTGTAGGCCGTTGATAAGTCAACTGAACCTTCGTTTGAGTCATTTTTGTAAACGGTATTTAGTGTGTTTGCGCCGGTAGAAAAACCAGTAGCGGTTACTCCTTTGACTGCCGCTAACGTATCACCTACAGACTGGGTACTGAACCATGAGGAGTAAACGATGTCGTTAGGGTTTACTTTGGCGATACCAAAAATGCCTTCAACCGCCTGAGTGACTGCTTGAACAGAAGCAAGGTCGCCAGTTTCATAAACGATTTCTTTCGATTTACCAGTCGCATAACTTGCTGATGTACCAATTGGCTCACCATTCACGTCAGTAACATCTTGTGTAACCGCAAAAATGTACTCGCTTGACTCATCAAGTGCAGCCAAGAACTGGACGTATAGAGAGTTACCTTTTGCTTGAACTACGTAGTCCTGATTCTGAACGAGTACCTCTTCGATTGGGTTAGATTTACCGTCCCACTCGGTTAAGCGTTGGTTAATCTTGATGACTTTAACACCAGACGGCAACATGCCCGTTGCAAAACCATCGCCTTTAAAGTTCAGAACGATTGGCATAGACGTTGACCATCCATCCATCGTATTCATCGAGGCTCTAGGGTTGGTTAAAGCATCATCGCCATCAGTTGGCAGACCAAGCGTACCATCGCTTGTGTCCATTAATAAGTAAGACGGTGCCGGTACATCTGCGTTCGCTCCTTGAAGCGTAAAACTGATGGATGTTTCGCGATCAAGCAATGCTTGGACTTCATCTTCAAATTGAACTTTGTCGGAAGTACCAGAGCTGGAGGTATCATCACCACAACCAGCAAGAAGGATTGCAGAACAAAGCATTGATAATTTAAACGTGTGTTTCATTGGTTTACTCCGTAATCCCATTATTTGAAGGTGTAGTTCATCTGTACCGCGCTGATGTAAGCAGTACCTTCTGAGTCAAACTTAATCTCTTCACCCAGAGCATTTGTCTCAGTGAAAGAGCCTGATTTACTCTTAACAAGTGCAAAGCCTGCATCGAAAGTTAAATTCTCACTCATTGCGTAAGTTAGGCCCGCGCTGTACCAAAAACGGTCACTGTCAGGGATACTCAATGTCGCTTCACCTGCTTGTTCGTCGTACGCAAAGCCTGCACGGAATGTCCAGTCTGTATTAAGTATGTAAGTTGCACCAATGGAGTAGCGATTGTTGTCTTCATATTTCTCAGGTTTAAAGAAACATACTCCGTCATTACATTCGTTACTGGTCGCTTTTAGTTCTTTAAATGTGCTCCAGTCGGTTTGTTGCCAGCCGTAATGTACAGCCCATTGTTCATTCAATTGATGGAAAGCCGATAATTCGATAATTGAAGGAAGAGAGATTTTTAAACGGCCATCCACTTTTGGTGATGAAGCTCGACCAGAGTCGTAACTACTAAACTCACCGTCATCAAAATCTAGATCAACCTTAGAGCGGTAGCCAAAGCCAAAACGGTTGTTTTCATTTAGCTCAAATAAAGCGCCGACATTCCAACCCCAAGCGAAAGTTTCGCCTTCCATGCCGACAAGGTTATCGGACTTATTACCACCTAAAATACCGGCGAGTGCGCCTTTGTGACGAGTCAGCTCTGCTTCAGCGTATACGAGGTTGATACCACCACCGACACTGAAAGACTCGTTGATACGGTAAGCGACATTAGGGTTGATGTTTACTGAAAGTAGGGAAGTGTCACCCGCCATATCACCTGCGGAAATATCATTTGGATAGTCGGTAGCAACACCGTATGTTGTGAACATACCGATACCCCAAGCCCAGTTATCATTGATAGGGCTGATGTAATAACCTGCTGGCACGATCTGTAAAGGAGCGACATCTTTCGCGTGTTCATTGTTTACAGTGTCGTACACATCGACTTCAGGGTCGATGATAGATAACGCGCCCGAAAATTGAGCTTCTTTGAAAAGTGTCATTGCTGCAGGGTTACGAGCAAGGACGCTGGCATTATCTGCGACAGCCCCTTCACCTGAAAATGCTCGACCAAGACCAGATGCCGAATGTTCAGCTACCTGGAAGCCCGCTGAGTGGGCATTACACGCAAACAATATTGAAATTGTAAGCAGAGAGCAGTGCTTCTTGTTCATCCTTGACCCTCCTAGGGTGTCATAATGCTGGACCGAAGTCCTTGTAATTGTTGTGTGGTACTTACACCAATTGTTAATACGCGAAATACAACGATGATGTAAATGTAATGTTAATTGTATGTTTAATAACTTGTCAAAGTTTGAGCGTATTTTGCGTTTTAAATATGATGCATAGGTCAAACGATGGCTTGTAAGGGCATGTATTATCTTTATATTTTTGAAGAGAATGGTACGACCAGAATTGTTTTGCGAGCTTTATAGTTAAATAACGATCAAATCAAGAGATAGCTCGCTTTGCTGTTTCTTCACTTCACAGGCATAATTCGCGCTCGCTATGTAGTTATTCAATAGACGCAATAGGAACCGCATTGGAATTACTGAATGTTGAATTTTTAGGTCGTTCGCTAAGGCTCGAAGGATCGATGGCTGGGTGGCAGCAGTTATATTGGGATAATACGTTGGTGTCTCAAATCGATGCCAGTGACAATACCGCAGAGACTTGTCTACACCAGTTTAGGCTCTCTGCGGGTGAGGAAATCCTGAACTGTCATTTAGAGTGTTCTTTAACATGGCAACCGTTTGAAATGAGTTACAAGGTCACAATTAACGGTGAGCTCGTCAATGAAGGTTGTCGAAATGAAAAAGACATCGAGCGCCAAGTGCCAGAAGTTACGCCACCATCCGAAAAGCGTTTAAGTGTAATAGGCCTCGTATCTCTTGGGGTGAAAGCACTTAAAAGTGCGAAAGTTATTAAAGTGGCGTTAGCGTCTGCAAGTCTCGCTGCATATTCTTGGCTATTTTCCATCGAGTTCGCGCTAGCGTTGATCGCTTGTTTGGTTTTTCATGAATATGGTCACATTAGAGCGATGAAGTATTTTGGAATGAAGACCAAAGGAATCTATTTGATTCCATTCCTAGGTGGTTTGGCGCTAAGTGACGAAAAGATAAACACGCGCTGGCAGGATGTGGTTATCTCAATCATGGGACCATTTTTCGGTTTAGTACTTAGTATTGTTTTTACTTTGCTTTATTGGATGACTGGTGAGGTGATCTTCGCTGGGCTTGCTGTGTTTAACGCCTTGCTAAACCTATTTAATCTGCTGCCTATTTTACCATTAGATGGTGGCCATGTGCTCAAAAGTATTACCTTTTCAATGAATACTTGGGTCGGGTTAGTTGGCAGTATTGCGACCGCTTTATTAGGCATTTTTATCAGTTACTATTTCGGTCTGACGTTGCTAGGGTTTTTATTGTTAATGGGAATGTTGGAAGTGGTGATGGAATGGAGAGCTCGACATCAAAGCCATTTATTGCCATTAACCCGTTATGGGCAGCTATTCTCACTGGCTTGGTACTTGGTCTCTGTCGGAGGTTTTGTTTCTATCATCTGGTATTTTGCCACTCTCGGAGATAGTTTGTTAAGTTTGCCGCTACAGATATTGGGCACTTGATTAGAATCATTAAAAGCTCCCTAGGGAGCTTTTTTATTTGGCAAGCTTAAGTAGTAGACGATAGTAGCAATGAATTAGCCACATCTTGGTGCTTTCGCGTTATACGCAGGCAGCTTATTTATGGTTGCTTGTAAATCTTTAATGCGCGTACTGTGCGATGGGTGGGTTGAGAAGAATTCAGGTGGTTGAGAACCACCTGATGCAGCACTCATATTTTTCCATAAATCGACACTTTGACGTGGGTCGAAACCTGCTTTTGCCATGAATTCCAGCCCGACAATATCAGCCTCAGATTCCTGAGTACGACCGTATGGCAAAATAACACCGTATTGGACACCGACACCAAGTGCCGCCATCGTCATTTGTTGATACTGTTTGTACTCGGAAGCTCCAATGGCAACGTTTGCTAGAGACAACCCGGCATTTGCTAACTGACTTTGTGAAAGACGTTCATTACTGTGGTCAGCGAGGACGTGAGCGACTTCGTGACCAATAACTGTTGCCAACTGATCTTGGTTTTTCGCGACATCTAAAAGCCCGGTATACACGCCGATCTTCCCACCTGGTAGAGCAAACGCATTGACTTGTTCACTATCAAAAACAACGACTTCCCAGTCTTTAAATCCAGATTGAGCGGGAATGGTGTCAGTGATGTGTTTGGCAACGCATTGAACGTAGGCATTCGTTTTGCGATCTTTGCTGATTGGGATATCTTTCTTCATTTGTTCGAAAGATTTAGCGCCAAGCGATGACATTTCCTGATCTGAAAACATCAGGATCTGGTTGCGACCCGTCGGTGATGCGCTACACGCTGTTAAACCCGCGATAGTTAAAAGAGCAGAGGCTTTCATCCATACCTTCATAACAGGCTCCATTTAATTTTTTGTTTTGAAGCAATAGTATATACCCAAATAGTAACATGATGCATGGATCAAGTTATTCATCTGATTAATAAAGAGGGTGAGATGTTACGTCTTGAAGTTATGCCCAAGTAGCGTCTATGCTAGCTTCCTAGCACGTCGTTACAACCTAACAAACCAGTTTGTGAAACTAAGAGTAAAACAATGAGTATATGGAAAAAGCCCGTAAGCATAGAGATTCTGAATGCCACGTCAAAAAATACCCTGATCGAGCACCTACAAATTAAATATACAGATTTCACTGACGACTCCCTTACAGCAACCATGCCCGTATGCAGCTTTACTCATCAACCTTTAGGAATGCTTCACGGTGGTGCATCAGTCGTGCTCGCAGAAACATTAGGCTCATTGGCTGCAAACTTCTCTGTCGATGAGGGCAGCTACTGCGTCGGTTTAGATATTAACGCGAACCATGTGCGAGCCATGCGAAGTGGTCATGTGATTGGTACGGCAAAACCGCTTCATCTGGGTATTTCAACGCAAGTGTGGCAAATCGATATCACTGATGAGCGAGGCCGTTTAGTGTGTACCAGTCGCTTGACCATCGCTGTGAAACAACACAAAACAAAGTCGGTATAAACTAAGATGGTGATTGAGTTTTCATTAGGAAAAATCATTGCAACCCAGCGTGAAATAGTGATTAAGCTCTCCGGTAGTGCAATGGTAACCTTGCAAGCGCAAACCGATGCAATTCAGTTGCTGGGTAGAGGAGCGAACGTTGTTTTATCTCATGGAGCAGAGTGCAAATGGTCTATCAAGCTGGACAACGAGGAACAACTGGCTGAACTTTCGCGAGAAATTGGTATCGATATTCAATAATTTATAGTGTGATGTTTGCACTTTTTGGTAAAAATGAGGAAACTTAGCTTATCGACAACAAGATAAGAATTTCCTCTTTATGAGTAGCCCTCGTTTACGTGTTCAGTTCGAAACACTGTTTGAAAAATTTTCCGGTCACGATACGGACGTTCAGCTCGAAGACATCACCGAAGCGTTGTTTTGTACACGTCGTAATGCTCGTATTGTTCTAAATAAACTTGAAGAAGAGGGCTGGATTGAGTGGCATCCGGCAGCGGGTCGAGGAAAACTTTCGAAACTCGTTTTTAAACGTAATCGAAGCGATGTCAGCGAAAACCTCGCCAGGCGTTATCTCGATGAAGGGAAAATCGGTCAGGCTCTAGATGCGCTTGATAACGATGCGGCACGATTGACGCAGGTTATCCAAGGTTATTTAGGGCTTCAGCATCGACAGGGCGAGCAGGTCGTGCGTTTGCCTTATTATCGACCATTGTCGATGTTAAACCCGCAGAAACCGATGCGGCGTTCTGAACAGCACATCGCCAGACAAATTTTTAGCGGACTCACTCGCCTTGATGAAAATGAACAACTTCAACCAGATTTAGCCCACACGTGGGAAGCAATTTCTGATACTCATTGGCGTTTTTATCTTCGTCGTGGAGTACGCTTTCATAATGGTGAACCGTTAACAACCAGTTGTGTTCTTGAAAGTATGCTTGCGTTAAATGGCTTGAACTTGTTTTCTCACATAAAGCGGGTGTCTTCACCACAAGAGTGGACCGTTGATATTGAGCTCGTCCGTCCTGATCGCTACCTGCCTCTGGCTCTGAGTGAGTCGCAAGCAAAAATTTTGCTACCGAGTGCTTTGCGTTCTGAAAGCTTTGATAGACAACCGATAGGGACAGGGCCGTTCCAAGTTAAAATGAATGATGATAAGCGTCTTATTTTGACTGCTTTTGATGGCTACTTTGGTTTTCGCCCTTTACTTGACCAAGTGGAGGTGTGGGTAATCGATGAAGCCTATTCTTCAATGGTTTATCCAAGCCTGTCAAAGCCGAAGATGGATAAACAAGGTTCATCCGATGAAGTCGAGCTGGACCCTGGCTGTACATTCCTATTACTAAACAAAAACACTGGGATTGCAAAAGATCCACGTTGGGCAGAGTTCCTCTCGCAAACCCTCAACAGTCACCAGATTTACGCGCATGTCCCACAAGATAAAGTGATGGAACTGGGAGTATTGCAAGCCTTTGGCCTTAAGCCCGGTTGGATTGATCTTAGGCCAGCAGAAGCGGGCAGCGTACCACAGGCTAATAAGGTAATTTCCGTAGCGTATCAGAAAAAGCATCCGATGTTTCCAGTAGTTGCCAAGGCCATCAAGACACTCTTAAAACCGCACGGTATAGAGGTTGAGTTTATTCGTTATGATTCTCAACCGCCCGCACCGGAGGAAGTGGATATCTGGGTGAAAGCTATGGGCATTGCAACGAACCGAAATGACGCGTTGGCGGGCTGGCTCCTGGATTACAGTGATATTGAGAAGTTCAGTTCAGGTTACGATTTTAGTGAATGGGCTAAACTTGTCGATCAATGGCGTGCTGGGATGCACACAGACTTTCCTGCGCGTGAGCTAGGACGACAGTTAGTAAAAAGCTGTCAGGTGATTCCTATGTTTCACTGTTGGCTAGGCGTGAATAAAGACCACAGCGGTGCGTTACAAAATGCAAAGTGTAATGCCTTAGGTTGGTTTGATTTTAATAATGTATGGGTCAAACCGGATATAGAAAGTAACCATGGCGAAACCGAATAAGAAGCAGCCGACGAAAACCGTCGATATCTATTGCTCAAAGTGTAAAACTCAACTATTCAAGTACCGTAAAGGCGGAAAAGGCGCACTGGTCAAGTGCTTCAAAGAACGCATTGTTGACGATTTCACACAAACCCCATGCATCTGTCCCAGTTGCGGGCAAGAATTTGCAAGAGATACCCTAGTGAGAGGAACGCCTGCTTACAAAATGATTGGCAGCAAAGTGACAATGAAATAATGAAGGGCTAGAAAATGAGTATAAAACATGACTACTGCATGGTGTTAAGCACAACCAGCAACGAAAAAAATCGAGATCAGATCATTAAAGGTTTGCTAGATGCACAATTAGCCGCGTGTATTCAAACAATGCCTATTGAAAGTCACTATGTGTGGAAAGGGGAGATTTGTACTGACAACGAATGGTTGCTGGTGATCAAAACTCGTCGAGAGCTCTATGAATTGGTGGAAGAGAAAATAGAAAACCTGCACGAATACGAGGTCGCTCAAATCGTACAGGTTCCACTTGTTGATGGGTTTAACCCTTATTTAGAATGGTTGAGAGAATCGACGTTGAGCCGACATTAAGAATAAAGACAACACTGCACCAACGGTATCGCACAACATATCTTTCTGGGCGTCCCATATGTCACCTTGCGAGCCCAGAAAGGCAATTCCCTCATCGCCACCAGCCAACTCCGCATACCACCATTCGATAATCTCATAGCCAGCAGCAAGTGACATGATAGCAAACAAAGCAAACCAGCAAGAGAACGCTTTGTTGAACCGTTTTTTGTTTATCAAGTATTCAGCGATCGGATATGCGTAAAGGCCAATTGAAAAGTGCGCAACGCGATCAAAATTATTTCGCTCTGAACCAATCATGTCGTTAAACCAGTCAAACGGCACTTCGGAGAACGTATATTTCGCACCGATAGTGTGCAAACAGAGCCAGATGAACATTAAAAAGTAAGCCGTATTACTGAACTGATAGCGAATCGAAATCGCCCAAATAGCAACAAGAATACCAATCGCCGGGATAATCTCCGCAAACCAAACTGCACGTGAGTTAGGTTCCAACGCTGAAAATAAAAACACGATGGCATAAAAAATCGTTAATCCTAAGAGTGTTGAGGTGCTTTTCATAGAGTTACTTGATCCTTCAATTTATCTTACAGTGGGACTCCATAGATTGTGTTAATGATTGCACTTAATTGAACGGTGTGCAATTGGTATTTTAATAGTTTTTTTGATCACTGAAAATGTTGATTTATTGGCAAACTGCTCAACATTAAAACGTTTGCGCGTGCACTTTTCATTAAAGTTTGATTTACAACATGCCCATCCATAGAATCCATGATTCAGTCTAATAAAAAAGAAGTAAAGCCATGAAACTGGAAACTGTCGATTATCTTGCTGACGATGCTGCTCAACAGTTCGTTACCTCTCTACGCGAAACGGGGTTCGGTGTGTTGAAAAACCACCCGATTCCACAAGAGCTTGTAGAGTCAATTTACAAAAACTGGCATGAGTTTTTCTGTTCAGAACAAAAGAATGATTTTCACTTTAACGTAGACACCCAAGATGGCTACTTCCCACCTTCTGTGTCTGAAGTGGCGAAAGGGCACAAAGTGAAAGACATCAAAGAGTACTTTCATGTTTACCCTTGGGGTCAGATCCCAGAGCAGCTTAAAGCTGAAATCTTAGAGTACTACGAGCGTGCCAATGCATTTGCTCAAGAGCTATTAGGCTGGGTTGAAGCGTACGCACCTAAGGACGTTCAAGAGAAGTTCTCTATCGCGTTGTCAGAAATGATCAATAACAGTGACAAAACATTACTACGCGTGCTTCACTACCCACCGATGACAGGCGAAGAAGAGCCAGGCGCTATTCGTGCTGCTGCGCATGAAGACATTAACCTGTTAACGGTTTTGCCTGCTGCTAATGAACCTGGACTGCAAGTAAAGAGTAAAGAGGGTGATTGGATCGATGTACCATGTGACTTCGGGAACTTAATCATCAACATTGGTGATATGCTTCAAGAAGCGTCAGGTGGTTATTTCCCTTCAACGACTCACCGTGTAATCAACCCTACGGGTGGCCGTCAAGAAAAGTCACGTATCTCATTACCGTTGTTCCTGCATCCAAAGCCGGAAGTGGTGTTATCTGAGCGCTACACTGCACATAGCTACCTTATGGAACGTTTACGTGAGCTAGGGGTTATTTAACCTTTACGTGATCTCCTTACAAAGGCCGATGGTGAATGACTATCGGCCTTTTTGCATTTATGCTACAAAGTGGAAACTATGTTTTTTGTGCCGTGAATGGGGCCCTAAACTCGTGTCAGAGAGGATGAATGGAAGGACAACGTACTGTCAATAGTATTGAGCCTCATGCAATAGAAAATCCGCTGCTTTGGCCAATGTTAGAAATTCTGAGAAAACAGCCCTCTAATTGGAAAGTGCACACCTTGGCAAGCTCGTTGGGTGAACAAGGTTATATTTCAAAGCTGGACGACTCTCCCGATAAGGATTTATTCAAAAGAAATTTCCTGATCATGAATGCATTATATCAACTGCAAGACACTCTGTATCCGGATAGCTGGCTTCAAGTCGAAGCCATGGATATTCAGCTCATGTCTTCGATGGAAGCTTTGAGGCATAAGATCGATATTCATGATCCTTTGCGTGAGTATTACTTAGATTGGCGCAATTACGAAGCGGACGAAGATGAAGTGCGTCGACTGTTGAATGAATTTTGGACAACTTATCAAAAGTTCATCGGTGGTTCGTCAGTAGCCAGCGTAGATAAGACAAAGGCACTGTCACTATTTGAACTTAACACTGACGCTACGCCTGCGGAAATTAGAAAACAATGGCGAAAACTCGCGCTTCGTTGGCATCCTGATCGAGAAAATGGCGATGCAGAAAGATTTAGAGTTCTTTGTGAAGCGTGGAATGTACTGAGAAACGAATGATTCGCTAAGAATAAAGATAAAGGAAGGCAGCTAACTATAGCTGCCTTTTGATTGAACTGTCTCTGTCAGCGTATCAAAACTAGCATGATGACTTAAACTGAGATTTTCGCATGCGGTTGAGGGCAGCCATAACGTCTAGTGTGCGTGGTTTGGCTAAGTCGCCTTGCTTAGGAAGAGCGGCATGCCACTCACCAGAAAGCATTTCTTCAATCTCCTTCGCCGGATGATTACACCAACCTGGAAGTTGAGCAATTTGGAACCATAACCAGCCAATTGTGTTGACTTCATCGGCTGACTCTATCTGTTCCAAAGCGCTAAGATCAGTAAACTCTTTACCAAATCGAAGTGACTCTTTGCCTTTCGCATTCACACGGAACTTGCCGTCAGTCAGAATATTCATCAACGCAACGCGGTTCAGTGCTCGAGGTGGGAAGGTCTGTAAACGTTCTTCTGACTCGTTATGGCGTTGAGTAGGGTGCTGAGCGATAACTTCTTTCGCTTTTTCAGTCACATCAACGGCTTGGTAGTCGTGCATTTGAATGACGGTATCGGCAACGTCTAAGTAGTCGCCCGACCCACCCATAACGATAATGGTAGAGATATCAAGATCATCTCGTAATTGACCAATGCGGTCGACGAGAGGAGTAATTGGCTCATCACCTTTTGCCACCAATGCCTGCATACGCTCATCTCTAATCATGAAGTTGGTAGCAGAAGTATCTTCATCAATCAATAATGTGCTTGCACCCGCTTCAATAGACTCTTGAAGCCAAGCGGCTTGCGACGTTGAGCCTGATGCGTCTTGAGTAGAAAAGTCCGCCGTATCTTTACCCATCGGTAAATGGTTGATGTAGTTTGATAGGTTCAAGTGGTGTACGCATCGGCCATCTTCGGCACGAATCTTCATAGCCTTGTTATCGGCAACAATGTATTCGCGACCATCTCCTGGAATATGATCGTAAATTGAACGCTCTATTGCATTTAATAAGGTAGATTTACCGTGGAAGCCACCACCTACAATCAGTGTGATACCTTTTGGAATTCCTAATCCTGTGACATGGCCCTTGTTTGGCGCATGTAAAGTGACTTGTAGAGATTCAGGGGCTTTAAACTCAACGGCTTCTTTCATTGGAAGGTCGCAATTACCTGCAATTCGAGGAAGAATACTGCCGTTTGCGACAAACGCGACTAAGTTATTGGCCTCTAACTGTTCTCGTAGGGCATCTTGGTCTTCAACAACTTGGCAGTGCTTAATTAAAGCGGCTTTGTCGAGTTCACGCTCTAAAGTTGCTCGACGGATAAACTTAGGCAGGTGGAAAGTCAGTATGTTGTTGGCTTTTTTCCCCAATACTGAACGACCTTCGGCTGGTAAGTTAACTCGAAAACGCAGTTCAATACCTTCTTCAGTAAACAACACCGCGGTGCTATCCAGTACAGTTTGGCCTGTCAGTGAAATTGATACTGAGTTTTCTTGTTTAGCAAACTGTTCAAAACTACGCGCAATAAAATCACGTGCCGCTCTTTGAAATGCAGGAGACTCGTCTCTTAGCCACTCAAGACCAGTCAAAGACCATGCGCGAGTCGCACGAAAACGTGACGCCGATGCATAAGGGTCACCCTGTACATGATCGATAAACAAAGTGAAATCAGTGAAGTCGTATTGACCTTTGATTTGCTGATAAGCTCGGTAGTTCTGCTTTTCAATTTTCTTAAGCGTGGCAGTCAACTGATCCATGAAGATATTGGCCTTTTAATAGAAGCGGGCGGCGATTATAGAAACCACCGCCCTCATAGTAAAGAGAATGCTTAGGAAGAGTAGGCGTATTGCCCGCCAGAAAGGCGCTGATTAAACAAACTTTGCTCAAATTCATTACAAGGCATAGGTTTACCATAAAGAAAACCTTGTCCGATATCACAACCCTCACCAATAAGAAACTGCTCTTGTTGGTGGGATTCAATGCCCTCGATCACTACTTGGAGTTCCAGTTTTTTTGCAATGTGTATGATTGAACAAATGATCTCGCGATCATCATCTGACTTTTCCATTTGCTGGACGAAGCTTTTATCAATTTTGATGGCATCAAACGGATATTTCTTTAAATAGCTGAACGAAGCATATCCTGTACCAAAATCATCAAGTGACAATGTCACACCTAGTTTATGCAACTTATTTAACGTTGTGCGTGCTACTATTTCATCAGCAATTAGAGCGCTCTCGGTTACTTCGAGTTCGAGAAAGTGTGCTGGCAAATGGAAAGTGTCGAGTAGGTGTTGCACTTGTTCTGCAAAATTTACGTTTTGTAATTGAATGGGAGAAACGTTGACGGCAATTTTGAAGTTATCGATTAACTCAGACCATTGTTTCGCTTTGTCTATCGCGGTACGCAGAACAAAAGAGCCAACTTCAAAGATAAGCCCGTTTTGTTCGGCCATATGTATCAATGCTTCGTTGGAAACGTCGCCAAGTATTGGATGTCTCCAACGAAGCAAGGCTTCTGCGCCAATCCATTTACGTGTTTTGGAGTCTACTTGAGGTTGAAAGTACAACACTAAATCGTCGTTACGCACTGCTTGTAAAAGGTAACTTTCCAGTTCATTGTGACTATTGAGATCCGCCGAATGATTTTCTCTAAAATAACTAAAAGGTTCGCCGGATTCTTTACATAGAAGCATCGCGTAACATGCATGTTGAAGGATACGCTTAGCATTGCTGCAATCTTTGTAAGCTTGAACTATACCGATATACGTGTGCAAATGTATTTCTGTTTTGTTGAAGACAAATCCATCTACGCTAATTTTAGTGATATCATCTAATAGTTGATTTAACCGAGCTTCAATATCCTCTCCCCAAATCAATAAAACCATGTCATTCGAACTTGGTCTACCAGTGATAAATCCGCTAGCACCGTGTCTGGTTAATCTGGAGTGAAATTCTTTTAAAATGTTGTCAAAGACCTCGAACCCGTGCCTGGTCTGAATACTGCGAGCGTTACTAAAACCAATGTTGATGACCACAAGCGATTGCTGATCACTATCAAGGGACTGTAAGGTGTATTGGACAATGTTCTCAAGTGCAGAACGATTTAGAAATCCAGTTCCCTGATCATGTGTTTTTTGGTAGCTCACTTGTTTTTCCGCGGCTTTACGGCGATCAATTTCTTGTGTTAAGGAGTAACTTAACTGGGCTAAATCCGTGGTACGATTTTCAATTCGACTCTTTAGCTCGGTGTTAAGTCGCTGAAGTTTATGTTGTTGGTACACAACTGAAAGCTGTGCTTCGATTGAATCTTTGAAAGTTTCAAGCAACTGACGGTAACTATCGTTGTACTCGTTTCTCTCAGAGTCAAGCATACAGATTGTTCCAAATGACTCCCCATTTGGCCAGAATAGCGGTAAGCCGCAATAAGAAATCATGCCTAGTTTGATGTCTGGGTTATTTTGCCATTCTTCATCTTCAAGCGCATTGGGGATTACAAGCTCGCCTTTCTGTTCTATAACTTGCTCGCAATACAAACCGTTACCAAGCTGCTCTGCATCGCCAGTACGATAAGGATTACCTAGAGTTTCGCTAGATGTATTTACTTCTATGCGATCCGGATGGATACGCATAATTAATGTGGTGGGTACGTGTGTTATTTGAGCCAGTAAGTTGACGATTTCTTGCCAACTTCTTCGCATAGACTCAGGGATTTCGTAGTCTAATGTTTGCAATCTCCCCATATAGGTCATCCTTTACGTGGTTTCACTTCCTGTGAATTTAAAAATGCAGACTGCTCTATTTTGTTCTCGCTTTTTAATTAAGTATAGGGTGGCTAGGGCTCGAAACAAAAAAAAGTCCTGAAAAGTGTTCAGGACTAGGAATAGTTGTCACATATCTCATCCTTGAAACAGATAACAAGCATCAAGGCTTAAGCGACATTAACGATTCAATAGAAATATCTTGCGAATAGTCGACATCTTTAAAGTTAAAGCCATTGAGCTTCATAAATTCATCTTTGAAACCTTGGTAATCACCAATCTCTTTAAAGTTATCAGCATTCATTTGTTCTAAAAGAGCGTGGACTTCTTGTTGAACTTGCGGTTCAAGTTCCAAGTCATCTATTCGAATCAAGCGTTCGCCATCAACTGGCACTTTCTCTTGATCGTATAACTTCGTAGTAAACAGCCGCTGCATTTGTTCAATACAGCGTTCGTGAGTACCTTTTTCCTTCATCACTCGATAAAGCGCTAACAGGTAAGGGCTTAGAGCAGGGATGAATACACTGGCTTTCGTCACCAACGCCTTACACACGGTTGCGTAAGCACCGCCGTCAAAGTTGGCGAGTTTGAGGTTTAATGAATGACTGGTTTGGTGTAAATCGATTTTCGCTCGACCTAACGTACCATCGAGATAAATTGGGTGCGTAATGTCAGGGCCCATGTAAGAAAAGGCGATGGTTTTGCAGCCGTTTGCGATAGAGTCGTTATTGATGAGTGTGTCAATCCAGCTTTCCCAGTCTTCGCCGCCCATTACTTTAATGGTGGCATTGGCTTCCTCTTCTGTTGCAGGCGTTAAGGTGGTTTCTATCCACTTATCGTTCTCCAGCATGATAGAAGCGCCAGTGACAGGTTCACCAATAGGTTTAATGACACTGCGCCAAAACTCATCAGATTCAGGTTTAGGTCGAACACCGGTTGCCAAGCTATAGATGACTAAGTCAACTTCACCCTCAAAGTACGTTTCAATGGCTTCAATCACTTGATTGCGCACCGAACCAGAGAATGCATCGCCAACAATATTTATTGCGGTACGCCCGGCTTGATTTGCTTCTTGCTTAAAAAAGACGTTGTTATACCAACCCGCACTCCCAACCCCTTTCTCTGAAGGGCCACGCTCAAATGAGACGCCAATGGTATCGGCGTTAGCGCCACCGAACGTTAGGGCTATTCGTGCCGCTAGGCCGAAACCAGAGGAGGCACCAATAATCAAAACCCGTTTTGGGCCTTTTTTGATCTGTGGGGCGTGCTTTACGTATTCAATTTGCTCTTTAATAGATGCATGACACCCTTTGGGGTGCGCAGAGCGAGCAACAACACCTTGAATTAACGGTTCTATTCGCATGTTGTTATCTATCCTCGATGAGTGGAATTGAAAATAGATTAACGTAAAGTTACGTAAAACTTATTGAGCTAGACCATTAAAATTAGAGATGTTTAATTAATTCTTGAGCAACGAAATCAGCGATCCAAGGTTGTGCATCTGGTTTTGGGTGAAGGCCATCATCCATCATCCATTCTGGTTTGGTGACAACATGCTCTAAGAAGAATGGCATCAAGGCAACTTGTTGATGCTGTGCAAGCTTAGGGTAGATATCGTAAAACATATCGCTATAGCGCTTACCATAATTAGGCGGAACCCGAATTTGCATCATGACAACGTCCGCACCAGAATCTTTTATCATGGTAATCATTTTTGAAAGATTCGACGTAATAAGTTTAGGAGGGAAACCTCTTAGGCCATCGTTGGCACCTAACTCAATAAGTACCATGTCAGGGCTATGCTGAGTTAGCAACTGAGGTAACCGTGCTAAGCCATTGCCAGTGGTATCGCCAGAAATGCTGGCATTAATAACTGTTACATCTTGACCATGTTCTGACAACGCATCAGGGAGTAAGCTAGGCCAACTCTCTTCGATCGGCATCTGATAGCCTGCACTCAAGCTATCACCCAAGACAAGTAGCTTTTCGCTCGCATGTGCAGTAGCGGAAAAACAAAAAAATAGAACTAAGGAAAGTATACGAATCATGCAAACACCTGTACTTAATGCACCTATTGTTCAAGCCAATTTGGTTTCTAAACAAGTCTCTACTAATCAAGAACAATTAACAATCCTCAAAGACGTAAATGTTGACATCCGAAAAGGAGAAAAAATCGCCATCGTCGGAACTTCCGGTGCAGGTAAGTCAACATTGATGACGTTGCTAGCTGGTCTTGATACGCCGACATCAGGCGAAATTACTTTATTAGGTCATGAATTATCAAAACTGGACGATGAAGCACGTGCGAAAATTCGGGCTGACTCTTTAGGTTTCGTTTTCCAAAGTTTCCTGTTAATCCCGAGTTTGAGTGCATTACGTAATGTCACGCTTCCTTGTCTTTTACGTGGTGAAGCCGAAGATGAAGCAAGAGCAGCGGAATTGTTAGCTGCTGTTGGATTGGAAAAACGTGTCGATCATCTACCAAGCCAGTTATCTGGTGGTGAACAACAGCGAGTTGCGCTAGCGCGTGCATTTATGACACAGCCTGAGCTGTTGTTCGCAGACGAGCCTACCGGCAATCTTGACCATCAAACCGCAGACAAAGTGATTGAGCTGCTATTCGATCTTAATGAACAGCATGGGACAACTCTGATTTTAGTAACACACGATGGTCATCTAGCAAGCCGATGTGACCGTATTTATCGTATGGAGGCGGGTGAGCTTAAGGAGGAGATGTAATGTCTGCAGTATCATCAAGTGAAGCAACATCCACAGAGCAAAACAGTACAACACAGCACTCGCCGAATAAAAGTTTGATACGTTGGAGTTTCGGCGAAATAAGGCAGGGGAACCTTTGGCCTATTAGCGTTGCTCTTATTCTCGTGATTGCGAGTATCTTTGCGCTTTCTGCATTAGCAGAACGAATGGAGCAGGTGATCGTCAAGCAAGGGAAGGATGCATTAACGGCAGATGCGGTGTTTGTGTCTGCTAATCCCATTCCGGACACGTTGTTAGCCTCGACTGAAAGCCTTGAACGTTCGACGATGACACGCTTTGCCACTATGGCATTTAGCGATAATGGTATGCAGCTTATTTCTGTAAGGGCGGTGGATGATAATTACCCTTTAATGGGAGAGCTCGTTCTTGAAAATAATCCAGCCGGTCGCGTTAAAGAGAACCAACTCTGGCTTGATGAGCGGATTATGACTCAACTAAGCATAAAGTCAGGTGACAGTGTCACGATAGGCGATGCCGAGTTTACTGTATCAGGCGCAGTATTGATGGAACCAGGCTTGAGCTTTAATCCATTTCAGCAAATGCCTTCTGCATACATTCATCAAAGTGACGTAGATAAAACAGGAGCAATTCAAGTTGGGAGTCGAGTTCAATACCGTCTATTTTTACAAGCCGATGATAAAACACTAAAGAGCTTACAAGATGATACGCAGCTTTCTCCGAGCGATCGCTGGCGCACGCAAGATACTGCCAGTCGTAGTAATGAGGTTTTTGAACGCACGACGCAGTATCTGTCGTTGACAGTAGCAATTGTCATCATTATGGCGGCGACAACCTTGGTTCTTACTTGTCAAAATTACGTGAACAGCCGGACACAAACTATCGCGATGTTGAAAAGTCTTGGTGCGAGCCGCCGATGGATTGAAAAGTGGTTATTTATTCAAGTCACAATCCTTCTCATTAGTGCCAGTGTCGTCGGTCTATTGTTAGGGAGCGGGCTGGAATATTTATTACGCATTCCACTCAAAGACTTATTACCCGAGCCACTCCCTAGTTACGGCGTCACACCATTGTTGGTGGCATTTATCTCAGCAGTCTTGATTACGGTGCCTGCTCTCGGTATACCATTGTTAGGCTTGATTAAAACTCCCGCGTTAGAAGTGCTACAGCAGGGTAAAGCGCAACGTTCTTGGAAGCGAAGTTTACTTGTTCTAGTTCCCGTTGTTCCACTGCTTTTACTGTATGCAGATAACACCTTAGTTTGGATCGTGCTCACTGGTATAGCGGTACTGTTTGTGGTACTCGCAGCAGTTAGCGTCACACTCACAAAGCTGTTTGCACGTGTGTCAACCCATCCTGCAATGAAGCTTGCGTTGAGTCGTATCAACCGGACGCCAGTAACCAGCGGCCTACAGTTTGGTGCTTTGGCATTATCTTTGATGTTGCTGTCTATCATTTGGCTTGTGCGCAGCGATATTCTCGCGGATTGGGAGAGAACCTTACCTGCAGACGCGCCAAATGTGTTCGCTTTGAACATTGGTGATTATGAGCTCGATAACTACCTAGAAACCCTAGATAAAAATGGAGTTACGCGGTCACAAGCTTATCCAATAATTCGTGGACGACTAACAGAGATTAACGGTCAAAACGTCAAAGAGATTGATTACGAAGGAGAAGGTTCTGACGCGATACGTCGAGAGCTAAACCTGACATGGGGAGATACCCTACCAGAATATAATGATGTGCTTTCGGGTGAATGGACAAACAAAGGGAGTGTATCTGTAGAAGCGGATGTAGCAAATGACTTAGGCATAAAACTCGGTGATACGCTGCGCTTTGTAATAAACAGCCAGAATTACGATACAGTAGTAGATACCATCCGTTATGTCGAATGGCGTGACATGAAGCCTAACTTTTATTTTATTTTCTCATCTGACGTGATGGCTAATTTACCTGGTTCTTACCTCATCAGTTATAGGATTGAAGAAGGAAATGAAGCGTTGTTGACGTCAATGTCACGTGCTCACCCAACGGTCTCTGTTTTAGATATCCGAACTATGGGCGAGAAAATTCAGGCTTTGATTCAGCAAATCGTATCAGCAATCACCATCCTTGCTCTTTTAGGCGTTGTTGCTGGTCTGCTGCTCATCTTTACGCTACTGAGGTTAAGCTTGTCCCAACGCCAACAAGAGATTCGTTTGTATCGCACATTAGGTTCAAGTAAGAAACGGATCAACACAACCCTGTGGGCCGAGTACGGAATTATGGCGTTGATTGCTAGTGGTGTTGCGGTATTCGCTGCGGAAGTTTGTGTGGCCGCAGTCATGACATATGGATTCGATCTCAATGCACAAATTCACCCCGAATTGTGGATAGCTTTACCGCTTGCAACATTTGTTACGTTGGCACTTGTAGTGATGAGTTTGTTGAAAAGATTGTTAACGCCAGTAAACACTTAATCGCAGCGAGTGTTATCAAGTTTGGAACACTCCATGACACTTTTATTTTAGTTATCCACAAAAACAGTGGATAACTTTTGGGATAACTAAATGGGGTAAAAAGTGGGGTGTTTCTGCAGGCTTTGCGCCATGGGTCTTACAGTGAAATTCTTATTCACATAGACACAAAAAAGTGTCTTCTTAACCATGTCGTCAAGTACTTTTTCGCAAATTTTTTCTACTTTAATGCACTTTACAGGCGCTGTTGGATATTTCGCAAACCCATGAACTTTTTGTGATTTTAATCAAGTCCAAACACGAGTAGAATTCACCGTTAGTAAAGAATTTTCCTTATAAAATTTTTAGTGAAGCAATGAAGTCTGAGTTTCCAAGTTATAAAGATAAGCATATCGCTGTTGTTGGTGGCGGTGTAGCAGGTGCAACAGCAGCAATTCATTTTGCGGAGCTGGGTTTTAAAGTTTCCGTAATAGAGAAGGGCGTATCACTAGTAAATGGTCCACCCATTTGTCATTTGCATGCTGGTGGTAATTTATATCGAGAGATTTCCGAGCGACAATGCTTAGACTTGTTAGCACAATCTATTGATACTGTTCGCCTGTATCCGCTTTCACTGAATATTCGTCCGACAATCATCGCGGTTCCTCATTCCGATGGTGGAGACCCATCCACACTAATTCCGCGATTAGAGGTTGTGAAAAGTGCTTATCAAACGCTCGTTGATAAAGATGAGAGTAATAAAGTGCTCGGCGAACCAAGCGAATACTACAAACTGTATTCAAAAGCGGAGCTAGAAGCTCTCGCGCAACGTACTCAACCAAGTCATCCTACAAACTTCGATGAGTGGTGTATTCCTTTTGCTCAACATGCTGATCTTGAAGCGCTAAAGTATCCTGTTGTCGCAGTTCAAGAATATGGTTGGAGTGTTTTTCGCCTCGCTGCAATTGCCAACTTAACACTAGATACGCTTCCTAATGCTTCGGTCTTCACACAAGCAACGTTTAAGCAAGCCGATTGGATGGGGGAACACTGGCAACTTGGCTATGAACGTGAAGGTATCGATTACCTTATGACATGCGACTACTTGGTTAACGCGTGTGGCTTTGAAACAGGCTCAATTGACAACACAGTTGGTGCCAAGCGAGACAGGTTGGTGGAGTTTAAAGCCGCTTACGTTACGAGGTGGGCAGACTGTCAACAACAATGGCCAGAAGTTATTTTTCATGGCCCGCGTGGAACCGATAAAGGAATGGCTCAATTGACGCCTTATGGCGATGGTTACTTTCAACTTCATGGTATGACAAAAGGAATCACGCTGTTTGAAGATGGTTTAGTGGAGAGCACGAACTCATCTGCTCAACCTGAACTGCCTATGCCTTTACTCTCGAAGATCCGTAACGGCTGGAGAGAAGAAGTGTTAGAAGAGCGAACGAACAACGCCATCAAACACATGGCACAGTTCATTCCCGACTATCACTCTGCTGTAAAAGGAGGAAAAGCATTATTTGGCGCTCAGCAAATTCCCGGCACAGATCCAGTACTCAGAGCGGCAGATGTGACTTTTGAAGATAACCACTACGCGAGAATAGAGGTGGTAAAAGCGTCATCGACACTACTCGCAGCGCAAAAAATGCTTCAATTCTGGTTTGACATCGATCCTAACCAAAATGTGGAAACACAGCATCCGGTCGCTGTAAAGTGGTCTGAACAAGAGGTCGAGCAGTACGCGATTAAACTCACTCAAGAGCGAGGCTATCCACAAGCTTTAGCAGTGCGTTATGGTATGCCTGCATAATCGGCTGTGTTTGGGCTCAGTGGTTGTATTAATACCCAAAAAACTGAGCCCATTGGCACCATACTTCTTGCAAGCCTAGTCTATCTCCTTTCACAAAATTGACTTTTTGTCCGGGTTTCGCCTGTGCCAGTCTAGGTAAGTCAATACGAGCTACGCAGCCAAATTTAGGATACCCGCCAATAGTCTGGTGATCGTTGAGCAGCACAATAGGGTTACCATCGCTAGGTACTTGAATTGAACCTAATGCAATTCCCTCTGATAGGACGCCTTCGTAAGGTGGATGAATGTTATTGCCCTCAAGACGGTAGCCCATGCGATTCGAATTGGGGGAGATGATGAATGCTTTGTTGTAAAATGCTTGGCGAGTGTCTTCATCAAAGTCCTCGTTCTGATAGCCTTCAATCACTCTCAACTTAATGGGTAAGTTGTAATCTGGCTTAAAGCGAAACGTCATTTGCCTTGGTTTACGTTTCGGTAAGTTATGAGGGACAAAGGGAAGAATATCGCCAGCTTTCAAAGCGCCACCATTTGAATCATAACCACCTAGAGATTCTCGCAAGACGGTCGATGCGCTTCCTAAGTGCTGAGCAACATTGAACCCACCTTTAACCGCTAGGTAGGAGCGAAGTCCATTCCTTGCGACTCCGAACTGAAGCTTCTGTCCTTTTTTCAACGTAAAGTCAGACCAATTTGAAATAGGTTCACCATCTATTTTTGCATTTAAATCACCGCCACATATAGCAAGGTGGCAGTTATGCAATGCAATAAAACAAGCGTTACCCAGAGTAATTTCAATTGCAACGCAATTGACTACGTTACCAAGCAAATGGTTGGCCCAACTGTAAGCATAGTCGTCGACCGGGCCACCTTGAGTCACACCGACATGCGCTAAGCCAAAACGACCAAAGTCTTGAACTAAAGAGAGCGGTCCTGGCTTTTCCACCAGTAATCCACCGTAACTCATAGTACGCCTCCTAAATCGATAAACTCTTGTTTTGAAATAGCATTAAAGGTGACCTTGTCACCCACTTCAAACGGTATAAAAGGAGGAGAGTCGGAGAAGAGCGCAAGCGGGCTTTTACCAATAATGTTCCATCCGCCAGGACTATCTGATGGATAGACGGCCGTTTTAGAGTCTGCGATTCCTACACTTCCGGCCGGCACTTGAGTTCTTGGTGTGGCAAGCCTTGCCATGTGCAATTGAGTATCAACGTCAGAGAGAAATGCAAAGCCTGGAGCAAAGCCAATTGCAGAAACCGCGTACTCGGTTTTCGTATGCAGGGTAATAAGATCGTCTAATGACAGACCTCGCTTTTGAAAACGAGATAGATCTAACGCGGTTTCTTCAGAGTAATATACAGGGATAGTAATGTGATTCGGCTGGGAAAGCTTAAGTGATTGAGTATCAAACTGGCTCACGATTTGTTGCAGCTCATTGACTAAGTTCTTTTCGTTGATTCGAAAAGGTAAGTAATCAATGAGAATAGTTTGATAGGAGGGGACAACGTTCATAACAATTGAAGCGAAAGTTTCTCTTATGCTGCGAGCAAGCTCTCCGACTGCATTTTCAGAAATACTCTCATCAAACTTAATGAAAATACTGCACTCGGAGATCAAAGAGATATTAAATTTCTCTTTATGCATTAATTTCCTCCAGCGTATAGGCTTTGGCGGATCTTTTGGATCAGCGCGATCGACTCTTCATTGTCACCATGAACACAAATTGTGTCGGCTTCCAATAATATGTAACCGCCTGAAGCGGTTTTGACACGCCCAGAGTCAGCTAAGGTCCGGACTTGCTCAAGTATCGCGTGCTCGCTTTTTAACACGGCATTGTGCTGTGTTCTAGGAGTCAGTAAGCCGTCATCTTGGTATAAACGATCTGCAAATGCTTCAAATAGCAAGGGAACATCATAATCGTCTGCGATTTCTAAGTATTTTTCGTTTTCCTGTGAAGCTAGGATCATTAACGGTACTTTGAACAGTGCTGCCGCCTTTACTACCGCTCTAAATATCGCATCACTTTTCATCATGTCGTTGTATAGAGCGCCATGAGGTTTTATGTAACTGATGTTTGTGTATTGCGCCCGGCATAATGCTTGTAAAGCACCAACCTGATATATAACCATGTTCGTAATTTCATCACCCGTCATGCTTATGCTTCGTCTGCCAAAGCCTTGTAGGTCGGCGTAACCTGGATGTGCGCCAATATCAACATCGTTGTCATTCGCTAGGGTGATAGTGTCGTGCATGACATTAGGGTCGGAGGCATGAAAACCACACGCGATGTTCGCCATATCAACATGGGGCATCACGTCTTCATCTGCGCCCATACTCCAAGAGCCAAAGCTCTCGCCCATATCACAGTTCAATGTAAGTTGCTGTTTATTCAATGTCATACGTTTTATTTCTACACAAGCAAGGGGTTTACGATGCAGGAAAATGCATCTAGGTTCAGTGACTCACTTCATTCTTCTATCATGAAAACGAAGCTTTTTGAGCAGATAGCTGACGAAAAAGATCACGTTAGTCCATAAAGATGTTGCCGTTATTTGAGTTGATCCGAATTTTAAGGTATTTCGTTTCTTTTCCATCCAATTTTTGAGAATTTAAGGTTATTTTGCATTAGCATCGTGTTAATCTTGTCGCCCTTCATGGGTGATAGATTGCATAATGGTTCTTCTGTCATTTTTGTGGTTGTCTGCGACAGGAATATATATGTCATTACGAGCGAAGCTTATTTGGCCTCTTCTGGTCTTTTTAACGGCTATCTTTGTTATCTCAAAAGGTTACACCTCGTATACTGTATACCAATCGTCTAAGCATGAACTGGTCGAGCAGACAAGAAAGCTGATTAACAATGTTTCTTTCTCAATTAAAGATGCGCTGACAACAAAGGACAAGCAAAAAGCTCAAACTATTCTCGCCAACTTTTTAAACCAGCCAAATGTAACGCGGGTCAAACTTTATGACCAAGATGACCAACCATTCGCTGTTATGGAGATAAGTGGGGCACTAGCACCCGTTCCAAGTCAAACCGAAAGAAGTAGGTTGCACGCTCTAGGCTATGCCTTATCAACCAAATTTCTTTATGTTCTAGAGCCGATTATCCATGATGGCTATGTCATTGGTAGCATGAGAGTTACGCTTTCTCATCGCCCAATTGTAGAAGCCATACAATCTTTACTTCAAGATGGCGCTTTACTTCTTCTGTTTCTGATCGCTGGTGGCACTGTTTTTTACATAAGTATCGAGAGGCTTGTTCTCAAGCCCGTTATGGAGCTTAGCCGCGTAATAGAGAATGTGACACACGGACGAAGCACGGAAAATCAAGCACGCTATTACGCCAACGATGAAATTGGAGAGCTCGCGAGATCTTTCAATCAAATGATGAACAGGTTAACAGTACGTGAGAAGCAGCGGCAACATTCACTAGACACACTAGAACAAAAGCGCGCATTTTCAGAAGAGGTTATCGAATCTGTTCAGCATGCATTAGTTATTACCGACAATTCCGGACGTGTTATTCATTGTAATACGGCGACCCAGCAAATATTTCAAAAAAAATTAGATGAGCTTAAATACGCCAATATTCGTGATCTAATTAAAACCAAAACACCGAATGAGCTGAGTCAGATCCTGAGTCGAGGCCTAGAGTGCGATGATATTCACCTCAAAAATGCAGATAACGAACAGCAGTTGAGCCTAACCAGTCGTCGCCTCTCGACACATGAATACTTACTGTTTTCGATTCAAGATATCACCGAAATTGAAGAAGCCATAAACCGGCAACGTGTTGCGGGACGCGTTTTTGAAAGCAGCCAAGATGGTCTCATTGTTCTTAATCATCGCGGTGTCATTACGATGGCAAACCCTGCCGTCACTAAGTTAGTCGGCTTAGAGGTGGATCAGCTTATTGGGAAGTCATTCATCCAAACGCTAAAGTGGCGCAAGTTACAGGAAATGATGCCTAGTATCATCGAGTCGATAGAAAATTATGGCGTTTGGCAAGGTGAAGTTATCGAGAAGAACCATATTGGTCAGTTTGTACCGATGTTTGCTCGAGTCAATCGTATCGTTAAGTGTGAAGACTATGGTTTCTATGATCTGGTTATTGTTCTTACCGACCTTTCCGGCGCAAAAGAGATGGAACGATTGGAGCATTTAGCTCATCACGATGCTTTAACGGGGTTAGCAAATCGATCTAAGTTCCATTTAGAGTTGGAACAACTAGTACAACGCTCTGGATACTTGCGTGACGAATTTGCAGTTTTGTACCTCGATCTGGATGGATTTAAAGAAGTTAACGATACCTACGGTCATGATGCAGGTGATGAAGTTTTGAAAAAAGTTTCCGAGCGTCTAACATCTGCGACGAGACATAGTGATTTAATCGCAAGACTTTCTGGTGATGAATTTGTCATGTTGGTTAATCCCGCCAATCAAAAAGTGGTCACCCGAATAGCAGAACAGTTGCTCGAGAGCATATGTGCTCCAATTGAGTACAAAGGTCACTTACTCAAAGTTGGCGTTAGTATCGGCGTAAAATTAGTCGGCGTAAATGAGCGCGATGCTACTCGAGTTTTAAAAAGTGCGGATACGGCAATGTATCAAGCAAAGAAAGCCGGGAAAGGCCAAGCAATATTAATGGGATGCGAATTACAAGAGACAGTTTAAATCGTAACGTCAAAGCTTTAAACTAACCCGATTCGCGTCAGAAGGAATAATAAAATGAAAGTACTCGTTACGGGTGGTATGGGTTATATCGGTAGTCATACGTGTATTCAAATGATCGAAGCTGGCATGACGCCAGTAATTCTAGACAACCTGTACAACAGTAAATCTACGGTATTAGATCGAATTGAAAAGGTATGTGGTGTAAAGCCAACCTTCATTCAAGCCGATATCAGAGACAAATTAGCGATGGTAGAAGCACTAAAGTCGCACAATATTGAAGCTGTTATCCATTTTGCAGGTTTAAAGGCCGTCGGTGAGTCTGTAGCAAAACCTCTAGAGTATTACGACAACAACGTTAATGGCACGTTAGTATTGGTTGATGCAATGCGTGAAGCCGGAGTTAAATCGTTGGTATTTAGTTCATCAGCGACTGTATACGGTGATCCTGCATCTGTACCCATCACTGAGGACTTTCCAACTAGCGCAACTAACCCATATGGGCGCAGCAAATTAATGGTAGAAGAGTGTTTAACCGACTTCCAAAATGCGAACCCTGACTGGAGCATTACACTTCTTCGTTACTTTAACCCGGTAGGTTCACATCCAACAGGCGAGCTAGGTGAAGATCCTCAAGGTATTCCCAACAACTTAATGCCGTTTGTTTCTCAAGTTGCGGTAGGGCGCAGAGAGTTCCTTTCTGTGTTTGGTAGTGATTATCCGACCAAAGATGGCACAGGCGTACGTGATTATATTCATGTAATGGACTTATCCGATGGTCACGTTGCTGCATTAGAAAAAGTAGGTAGCAAAGCTGGCCTTCATATCTATAACCTCGGTACTGGTAACGGCTACAGTGTACTGGACATGGTGAAAGCATTTGAAGCCGCAAGTGGTAAAGATGTCCCATACCAACTTGTTGAGCGTCGTCCAGGTGATATTGCAGAGTGTTGGGCGGATCCATCAAAAGCGATGAATGAGTTAGGTTGGAAAGCAACTCGTACTCTAGAAGAAATGACTGGCGATACATGGCGCTGGCAGTCTACTAACCCTCAAGGTTATCCAGATGCCTAATCTTTAATTTACATAATAGTAACAAAAAGGCGCATAATTGCGTCTTTTTTGATCCAAATCGGAAAAAATCGTAAATTACTGGTTAAAAGGTAGCAAGTATATATAGAGCTGTTAAACTATGCCCGACTCTTAATTTGGGTTATAAATTTTCTCGTAGCTATTGGGGTAGTTCATGGAACTCGGTCTGATCATCACTTTCATCATTGCAGCAGCAGTAATGGTGAAAAAAGAGATGGCAAAACAGTAAACTTTCATTTTTCATACTTTTCTTTACATTTTTGAAATGAAAGCCATAAAAAAGCCAGCATTACGCTGGCTTTTGTGTTTTTAAGGTTTAGAACTCGTATTTAACACTAATGTTGTAATTACGCTCAGCTTGCGTTTTGTCTCGACTTAACTCAGTCTTACCGCGAACATCGTTCCAAAGATGGTATTCTTCATTCGTTAGATTCATAACACCAGCACGAATGGTTATATCTTTCATTGGTTTGTAGTACGCCGTTAAGTCAACGACTGTCGCAGACGGCAAAGCAACTTGGTCTTTGATTCCGCCTTTATCACCATCAGAGTTGATATCACTGTTCGATTTCTTAGCCGTGTAGTTTACTTTTAGGCTTGTCCCCCAAAGTGCATTTGGTGAATCGTAATTTACAGCAGCTACGGCATTCCATGGGTTTACACTGTTCAAAGGATTACCATCACCATCTTCACCTTCTGTGTATGCTGCAACAAAGCGAGTTGTCACGCCTGATGGAAGACCAGCAATGGCATGCCAATCAAGACGGTTAGAGAGCTCAACCCCTTTAATGTTTGCTTCACTAATATTGATATTTGTGAATTCAGTTAAACCACCATTGTTTGATGACGTTTGCTCAATAAAGTCACTGTAATCACTGTAGTAGAACGCTACTTCAGTTGCAGACGCTGCAGTGTTATGACGGTAACCAAGTTCATAAGACAAACTCTTTTCAGATCCCAAATTTGGGTTAGGGCGGTTGGTATAGCCATGAGCCGGATTATCGTAGGTGTAGTAAAGCTCGTCGAACGATGGCGCTCGGAACCCTTGGCTCACTTGCGCGAAGATCGTGCCAGGTTGCGATACAGAGTAAGTTGCTCCTAAACGACCAGTTAATGCAGAGTCGCTAAACTTCTCGAATGACTCTTCAGAAGTATTTGAAGGATTAGTAGAGAAGTAATCGTAACGCACACCTGGAGTCAGAATTAGCTTGTCATTAAGAAGCGAAATTTCATCTTGCAAGAATAAACCAAAGCTTTCTTCTTTTGCATCCGGTGTGTAAACGTAAACAGTATCTGGCGTGCCAGGATCGGAATTAAACTCGCGATTGGTATTACTGATGTCACTATGTTTGTACGATATTCCGTAAACAATATAGTGATTTTGAATCTCTTTATCTAACTGAGTTTCGAATTCAAATTTGTCTTCAGTATATTCGTAATCTTTTTTCTGTTGGTTGTCACCACTAGGCGGTACGTAAGGTGGGTAACCTGGGCTGGCTTCGATAAAGCGATTAGACACGCCGTTTTCTTCTTTACCAATCCATGTAAGCTTGGACGTGATCGTATCCGAGATAGCTGCATCTGCAAACCAAATGTGCTTGAGCCCAATGCGATTTTGCTTGGTTGTGTCTTCAGCGTTGAAGTTTTTGTAACTTTTATGTGCGATCTCTGAGTCAGTCTCGTTGTAAATAACTTCTCCCAAGAACTCCAAGCGATGAGCGTCATTCAATTGAGATTGAAGTTTTACCAATAGATCGTTTTTGTAATAATCTTGGTTGTCCACAGAATAGTTATCGTAAGGCGCCTTAGAGAAATTTTGTAGCTCTGCACCATCACGGCGTGTAAAGGCTATAAGTGCTTCTGTATTACCGAAACGCTTTGCTAAAGCTACATGCTCACTAAAAGAGTTATCTTCCGATGAATAAGAGAGTTTAGCTTGACCACCAAAGTCTTTACCATCTTTGAGGAAATCCTTCGGATCTTTTGTTTCGAATGCGACAACACCGCCAATTGCATCACTACCATGTAGGCTAGAAGCTGCTCCTTTAACAATTTCGACACTCTTTAGCATATCGGGGTCGACAGTAACGGCACTAGAATTGATAAACGAATATGGTCCACCGCTGAATACACCTGGTTGAGATGCACCGTCTACTAAGATTTTAACTCGTTTACCTTCCATCCCGCGAATGTTAATACTTTGGACGCCTTGGCGTTGAGTGCCATTAACAGTAACACCTGGCGTATACTCGAATAGATCATTCAAGTCCTTTACCATGTTTTCTTCGATGTCTTTCTCTGATACAACAGCAACAGAAGCAGCAACAGTGTTTATGGTTTGGTTGGTACGGGTGGCCGACACAACGACTTCTTCAAACTTAGAAGCTTCTTCCGCATAAGCAGTATGGGAAAGGGCAACTAAAATGGAGGCTGACAAAATTGATTTTTTATACATTGGCTTCAATACCTTAGATCCATAATAGGTAACAACACGCGGATATTAATGGATCTAAATGGTAATTACTATCATTACCATTGTCATTTATTGATTTGTATTGAATCTTCTTCTTAGGCTATGAGCATTCCTAGTCTTTAGTTATCAATATGTTATATTATTTGTCGTTAGTTCTTGATAAGTTCATCCAAATACAACGAATGTGATGAATATCACATTAAGAGAGGCCATGTGCAGAGTCCAATTACGTTAGAAGCACTCCATATTCTAGATGCTATTGATCGAAGAGGGAGTTTTGCTGCTGCTGCGAATGAGTTAGACAGAGCCCCGTCATCGCTGAGCTATCAAATCCAGAAACTCGAGCAAGACTTAGACATTATTATCTTCGATCGCTCTGGTCACAAAGCCCATTTTACTGAAGCAGGTAAGCTTATTCTTGAAAGAGGAAGAGCCATTTTACAAGCCAGTGAAAAGTTAGTGAACGATGCAACGTTATTGGCGAATGGCTGGGAACTGGATATTACCATTGCCTTCGATGGCATTATTCCTATATCCAACTTTTTCCCGATGGTTGATGCGCTGGCCGAGGTCAGCTCAACTCGAGTCAGGCTGCAAGAGGAGATTCTGGCTGGTAGCTGGGAGTCGTTGAATACGGGGAGAGCTGATTTACTGATTTGCCCATCACTGGATACGCTTCCTCAAGAAGTTAAGTCAGAAAAAATTGGTAAAATGAGTATGTATTGGGTAGCTTCCGCTGATCACTATGTTCACAAGCGTAGTGGTAAGTTTGATGAAGCAGCGCGAGAAAAGTATCGGATTATTGCTATTGCAGATACCGCACGTGAGCAACCAGCGCTCTCAATTAATATCATTCAAAAACAGCCTCGCTTGACCGTCACCAACTTTACGGCAAAAGTAGAAGCGCTAACTGCAGGTTTAGGCATTGGTACATTACCAAGCCAAATTGCACAACCTCTTATTGATAGTGGTGTATTGAAACGAATCGAAGGCACTGAAGAACAGCCGATGGATATTATTTTGGCATGGCGCCGGAACACTATGGGTGAGGCAAAATCCTGGTGTATTCAGTACTTAAAAAAGAATTGGAAACTAAAGTAACAACGTAACTTTTACTTCTTAGATTCCCATTGATTATCGAATGTAAGAAGTAAAAGTCATCGCTAATGCTGCGCTTTTCAATTTAAAGGGAGCACCATATCTGCCGTACCGTCTGCAAACTGGACATCGATCTCAAACCCCAAGTTCTGAGCCAACATCAACATTCCTCTGTTTGTTGGCATGGTCATTCCAGACATTTGCTTTGTGCCTTTAATTTTGCAATAGCTGATTATTTTCTGCATCAGCACTTTGCCTAAACCTTTTCCTTTCAAATCTGAACGAACCAAAATAGCAAACTCAGCGTCACTATTGTCTGGTGTAATCAATGCGCGGGCTACCCCTATGATAGACGGTCCGTCAGTATTAAACGCTACCGCAACAAACGCCATTTCGCGGTCGTAGTCTATTTGAGTAAAGTTTGCCAAAGCCTCATGGTTGAACTCTCCAACTTCAGAAAAGAATCGCTTATAGAGATCTTCTTTCGATACGCTATTAATGAATTGAGCATGCAGCGGCTCATCCTCAGGCAAGATAGGGCGAAGCAGGATAGGTTGGCCATCTCGAAGCGTCACCGTTTCGACAAACTCTGCCGGGAAAGGGCGAATCGCTAGCCGTTTTTGGGCGTCTCCTTCGTACTTACACAGTGTGACATCTGCATCAAGGATAGTTAAATCGCTTCCGGACACTAGCACTGGATGGATATCCAGTTTTTGTATTTCTGGTAACTCAACTGCCATTTGGGAGATACGAACCAAGAACTTCGACAACTCAGTAATATCGAGCGCATCTTTGTGTTTCTGCAGGCGAATCTTTCCAGACTTTAGGGCAACAACGACAAGGTAGCGCGCAAGCGTCATGTTCAAAGGAGGAAGTGCAGCGACGGCATCTTGGGCGATATTCCACTCAGAGCCGCCTTGACCAAGCAAGATCACTGGTCCAAAGACTTTATCTACTGCAATACTAACCCGTAGCTCTTCAGCGCTGCCGAGCTTTGCCATCCCTTGTACCAACAGCCCATGTACATTGGCGGAAGGGTAACTGAGCTTTACGGTATCTAAAATGGATAGCGCTGCGTTGGAAACTTCTCGACTGTTTCTTAAATTTAGAGCGACACCGTGAACATCCGATTTATGAGGAATGTCTGGAGAACGTAATTTAACCGCAACAGGGTATCCAATATTTTCTGCCATATGAACAGCTTCAATGTCGTCAGATGCAATCCACGTAGGCAAAACGTTAAACCCGAACAGCTTAAATAATGGGCTGGTTTGATGCGTATCCAAGGTGACTGTGTTTTTATCCAGTAGTCGTTCGTTTACCCATTCTTTTGCTGAACTCACACTTCCAGAATGTAATGGCTCTGCCGTCGTTGGCGTTTCCATTAGTTGTTTCTGGTTTCGTCTGTATTCGACCAAGTGCATGTATGCTACAACCGAACTTTCAGGTGTTCTATAGGTTGGAATGCCTGCTTGAGTAAAGGCCAGTCGCGCTTCTCTCGACGTTTGTTCTCCTGACCAGTTGGTCAAGATATTAAAATGCTTATGCCGAGGGTGAGATTTGATGGCATTAATAACGACTTGAGCAGTTTCAAGAGGATCAGAAACAGCAGAAGGACTATGCATAATCAATATCGCATCTGCACAGTCGTTATTCATCAGCGCGTTAATGGTATCAATATAGCGTTTTTGGGTTGCGTCACCAGACAGATCAATTGGATTTCGAGCACGCCAGTTGGATGGAAGTACTGCTTGTAATTGCTCAATGGAAGCGTCATCAAGCGTTGCGAGTTGGCCACCACGTTCAATCAAAGTATCAACGGACATAACAGCAGGGCCGCCGCCATTGGTGATGATCGCTAAACGCTCTCCACGAAGTGGCACAGAATGCGTGAGTGTTTCTACCGCGGCAAAAAGCTCATGCGTATTGCTGACTCGTAACATACCAGTTCTGCGAATAGCAGAATCGTAAATTACGTCAAGTGTATCTCCGTCTTGCTGCTCAAAAGTATTCATCTCTTTAGAGCGGCCCGCTTTTAGCACCAATATACGTCGGTTACGTGAAGCGGCGCGCGCAGCAGACATAAATCGGCGAGCGTCTTGGATATTATCAACATAAAGCAGAATAGCTTCAGTGTTTCCATCCATACTCAAATAGTCGAGCAAATCTGCAAAATCGATATCTTGTCCGCGCCCAATCGAAATGAACGAAGAAAAACCAATGTTCTTATCATTTGCCCAGTCTAAAACCGTGGTACAAACCGCCGCGGATTGTGAGATGAAAGCAATTTTTCCGGGTTTAGCTGCAACAGGGGAAAACGTGCAGTTAAAATTGTGCCAAGGAAGGATGATACCTAAGCTGTTTGGGCCTAAGACTCGAATGTTCAATGATGAGATATCTAAAGGATTAGGGTCATCAGAGATAACAATCGCAAACGGTGTGCCTCTCTCATCTAGCTCTTTAAGCAATTGCTCGTTACGTGAAACGTTCGTACACAAAATTGCAATATCTGGCGTATAGGGCAGGGAAGCTACATCAGGGTAAGCGATCACGCCAGATACGGCTTTATATCGCGGCGTTACTGGCATAATCGCGCCACCAAATCCACTTTGTAGAAGGTTGCGTATCACAACATGTCCTGCTCGCAATGCTTTTTGAGATGCCCCAATAACGGCCACAGAGTTGGGTTTAAAGAGTTTATGTAATTTATTCATGCTGACTCCTGGCCGTTTGTAAGTCACGTTGGCTTCTCGGTTTCATATCAATCATAAACGAATAATTTACTGATAAAACATCTTCAGACCAGACATTGCAGAAAATGTGTACGATGCTTATGGAGTTTGTGTTATTCATCACATCAAAATCACAGATTATTGTATTTGATGCTTGATAAACGGCCCTGCTATCGGCATGATTTATCGTAATATTTATCCAGAGCATTTGTTACTTCATGAAAAAAATCGCAATCATCGGCTTGTCAGTTCTGCTTTCTGCTTGTGCATCTGAAACTTACATCACGGATGTGACCTCAGAAAGTTACCGAGAGGACTACAAATCAGATCGTATCTCTAAACCAATTATGGCGTCTGAAAACGCTGTAGTAGAAAAAGACGTACAACCAACTGTTGTGAAAATGACGGCAAAGCCTGAAGAGAAGAAAGTAGTCAAGCTAACGCCAAAAGAGCAGGCGAAGCCAGTTAAGATCGTACCACCAAGTAAAAAGCAAGCTGGCATTCAACGATTCGGCTATACCATTCAAGTCGCAGCTGTGGGTAGCCAAGCGAAAGTCGATCAGTTTGCAAATAAGCTGCCACAGAACGGTCAGCCAATTTGGGAAAACTACAAAGTTGTAAACGGTACTAAGTGGTTCTCAGTTTTGTACGGAGACTACGCAACAAGCGCAGAAGCCAAGCAAGCGATTTCGACTTTGCCAGCTCAATTTCAGCAGTTAAGGCCATTTGTTAAAAGCATTGATGCAATCAAAAACTCAGCTTACCCAACGCTTAACAAATTAAATTAACACATCAAATAAGGGAGCGAATAGCTCCCTTATTTATTTGCTCAAATCCTATTCGAACAACATTCCTCACATTAAAATTACTGTACGTCACACTTCAAAGGTTTATCATAATAAATAGTATCTTTTGTAGGTCACGGAAAGATGGATTCATGATTAAAAATATTCTTTTACTATGCGGCGGTGGCTCTTCTGAGCACGAGATTTCATTATTGTCTGCAAATTTTGTCGAACAACAACTAAACCTTATTGAAGACGTTCACGTTACACGCGTAGAAATAAAAAACGAAGGTTGGATGACCAACCAAGGTGAGTTGGTTTACTTGGATCTCAATACCAAGCAGTTGTGCTCAAGTGAATCTAATCAAACCATTGATTTCATCGTGCCTTGTATACATGGTTTTCCTGGCGAAACAGGCGACATTCAATCTCTGTTTGAAATCGCAGGTATTCCTTATCTTGGCTGCGGGCCAGAAGCGAGTAGCAATAGTTTCAATAAAATCACATCTAAGCTTTGGTACGACGCTATCGGCATACCCAATACGCCATACTTATTCTTAACGCGAAACGATGAAGAAGCTCACGTTCAAGCTCATAAAGCCTTTGAAAAGTGGGGAAAAGTTTTTGTTAAAGCCGCTCGCCAAGGCTCTTCCGTTGGCTGTTACAGTGTCACAAAAAAAGACAAGCTTTCTAATGCAGTAAATGATGCTTTTGGGTTTTCTGACCAAGTGTTGGTTGAGAAAGCAGTAAAACCTCGAGAACTTGAAGTTGCTGCATATGAGATGAATGGCCAACTACATATCACTAAGCCAGGCGAGGTCATCGCGCCTGATGGTGCTTTTTACTCGTACGATGAAAAGTACAGCAGTTCAAGTCACTCGCTCACAGAAGTTGAGGCGAAGAATCTAACTCAAATACAATTAGATTCCATCCAACACGCGTCTGAGACGGTATTTAAACAAATGAATCTTCGTCATTTATCTCGTATCGACTTTTTCCTAACGGAAGATGATGAGATTTACTTAAACGAAGTAAACACATTTCCAGGAATGACTCCGATCTCAATGTTCCCTAAAATGCTTCAAAACAACGGGCACAAATTTCATGAGTTCTTGGAAGATTGTATAAACAGTGCAAAGTGATTAACGTTATCGAGACGCGTTTTATGATACAAGTTGTTTTCTAGAGCAAGGTTTATTCAAGCCGTATTTGAATATTGCTCAGTAGCAATTATGATTATATCAACGCATTAAACAGATGACTCAGTGGTATGGCGATTTCAAATTATAGAGGTTTTAACCTGCAGTCAGTCGGATCAGATGGCAGTGTTTGGAAGGTTAAAATCAAGAACCACGTCTTACAGGGAAGTTTGACGGCGGTAAAGAAAAGCATTGATTGGTGGTGTGACACCGCATCGATTATTGATCCCAAAGAGTTTGCTTCACTCGGACAGAGAGTGCAGCAAACAGGTGTTGCAAAATCAGAGGTCTTTAACGGCTATACTATTCAAAATGATACAGGCCAACCTAACTCTTGGTACTGTATGTTTAATGGTAAACTGATTAAGGGCAGTAAAGCCGCTATTCAACGCCATATCGAAGCTTATTTGGTTGCAAAGCAAAAAGCGATGCAAGCTCAACAACAAAAGAAACAATAGAATGACTCTGGTATATTCAACAGAAACCGGTCGAATTAAACCGGAAGAAGAAAAAGTATCTCGCCCTAAAGGCGATGGTGTTGTTCGGATTCAGCGCCAAACGAAAGGCCGTAAAGGTAAAGGCGTATGCATTGTTACAGGTTTAGACTTGGATGATGCACCTTTAAAGTTATTAGCGGCAGAACTCAAAAAAGTCTGTGGCTGTGGTGGCTCTGTAAAAGATGGCAATATCGAGATTCAAGGTGATGCTAGAGACAAGATCAAGGCACATCTTGAAAAGAAAGGCATGACAGTCAAATTAGCCGGTGGCTAATTTAATATTTCCAGTAAACAAAAATGGCGTCTAAAGAAATAGACGCCATTTTTTATAAGTTGCTAATTGAAGAGCAAGCAATCGTAGATTGATAGATCGATATTAGCTATTTTATGGTAAATAACCATTATGTTTAATGCTCACCGTAAGGCCCTTAAATTTAAAATCTGCAGGGGAATAGGAGCATACTCAGACAACATTTAGCGTACGGCTATATGTGATTTAACATAATATACATAATGCGAACTTAAGAGTTAGAAGATTAGCATTGGTAAAGTCAGTTTAGTTACACTGTATTTGGCTTTTGCTTCCTTGCAAATTTCATCAGCTGTCTTGTATGGGCCATGAACTTCGATTCCACCACAGCGACCACTTGAACTGTATCTTTGGTTACGTCCGACACCATGCACGTTGGTTTTGCATCTTGCTCATTCGATATGAGTCAACATGGACACGCATTTGCTTAACCCAAACGTGTAAGTACTAGATTATCTTTATAGGAACAAGGAATCTAACAGGTGTAAACTCTCTACTTTTCAATCTATACCTAGATCTTTCTTCATATGCTCACTCAACTCGTTAGTGGTTCTTACATTAATCTTATGTTTGCAATGATGGATTCTCAACTCTTCACCAAATAATTTTACTAGTGATTTGGTATACAAAGCACTAATATTATTTATTATTCTATACAATGTATCTTTCTGATAAACAGATCTTTTCGAATTTTGTATTGCAGTCTTCATATTTAAATATCCTCACACGTTTAACTTTATAATTTAAAGTGTCAATTTCAACTTTTATTATTACTTTTTCCGATATGGAATGAGTCATTATCAATGATGCACAATCAAGAATTAAATCACCCGAATCCAACTTAGTAATTTCACGAGACAAATTTTTTATTTTTAAATCTTTATTTTTTATATTTAATCCGATTGATTTAATTTCTTCAGGATATCGGTTTAACTTAATATCCAATATGATTTTATTAAGATAGTAGTCTGCCTTTATTTCATGGCGGCTTTTAAATATCATTGTCCCCCTCCGATGATGCAAGTTATACTTTCCCACCAGTTAAAAGACAACGTGACTCAGAGTTGCAAAAAGGTAACAATCATGGAATTGATGAACAATGAGCTGATCTGCTTTGCAGCCATTTGTAAACACCTCTCTCTTACATCGGCATCAAAAGAACTTGGAAAGTCGAAAGCTCAAGTCAGCAGGCAGCTAGCAGCATTAGAAAAACAACTTGGCGTAACACTCGTCCACAGAACAACAAGGAAACTCGTTTTAACTGATCATGGCGAAAGCATTAGAGAGCTTGCTATCAAGACGTTAGAGAGTTTGCACGAGTTAAATTACAGAGCTAGCTCGTTGAGTGAATGCATTGATGGAAAGTTTAAAATCACAATGCCCAACTCTATAGCCTCTTCTATTTTTGGTTCTGTTCTTAAAGACTTAAAAGAACGATATCCAAAAGTTGATTTTGAAATATCGTCAAGTAACAATGTAGAAAATTTATTAGAAAGCAATGTAGATTTAGCGATTAGGCTTAATAATGTTATTGATGACACTCTTATTGCACATAAAATTGGTGATTATAGTGATGTTTTGATATCTAGGGTAAGTAATGCCAACAACAAAACACTATTAATCTACAAACATCATTCGAATAAGGAATCAATTAAAAATCAATATACTGATGTTATCGAAGTTGATAACACCTCTATTTTAATAAACTTTGTTTCTGAGGGAGTTGGGGTTGGTGTCATTCCAAACTATCTTGTTAAAAGTAACTATATAGACAAAAACATCCGAATATCGCAAACTTTTGATATAGAACGTTCCATGTATATTGCCTACCCTTATCAAAACCCTTTGCCAAGAAAGCTAGCTGAGATATCTACTTTTATTCGGTCTGAGTTATCACAAGTATTGAAGAGTGAGTCATTTTAGGGCGGTTGTTCAGATTTAGAATTTTGCGTTGTCTACTCAACTAGGCCTAACGCTAATTTTTGTAACATATTATTTCAGCGGCATTTATTAACCCCCCATCTTTATGCTTGCTATCACAATGTGGGATGCTCTTCCGCTTTGTTATCAAGGTTTTGCGTGGAATAAATCACGTGGGGTAAATGATAGATTGACTTACATTAAAATTTTCATCAAAAGCAACTTTATATAAAATTGATTTCATACCAATCTATGTGTATCTTCTACCCATATCCCCACAATAACCAAGGAGAATGCCATGGATAAGCTACTCGCGTCTGCATTAGAAATTAAGCAGCGAACTATGGTGACTGGCTTTTTTGCTAGAAATGGATTCAAAATCGCTATGACCGATTTTGATGATGTCACTTTTGAGCGAGAAGGCGTGCAAGTTAACGTACATTTTGATCTGCAGTCAAACGCGGAGTCTGCATCTGTTTTATCTCATGAGGCATCAATCATTCCTGGCTAAAAACTTTTATTATCACCGATACACCAAGCCGAACATAAACGTTCGGCTTGTTAGTGACAAAAAATGATGAGTGCGAACAAGAGTTGTCGATCACTCGTCTAAATAGACGATTAATAAATCAGCTTCAACCTCGTTCACAACCTTTGGTATCGATGAAAAAAAGCGACTCAATAAGTTGTGATGATGACCACATACAACTAAGTCTATCCCCTCTTTTTTGACGATTCCCGATAGTTTTATATGAAGATCGCCGATTACTACCATGGTCTCGTTTACTGGATATAAGCATTTATCAGCGAGCTCTTGCAGCCTTCTTTCCAATTCTTGCTCTTCCTTCGCTTCCATGACTATGCGATCAACATCTACGTAAACAAATGAGAGTTTGCTGCTTGAGTTATCTGCTTGCATTATTGCTTTTTCGATAACGGCTTGGCTAGATTGAGATAAGTCGACAGCAACCAAAACGTGCTTATAACCCATCATTCCTCCCTAGGTTAGTTTTTGTTCTCATATTAAGTCTAGTCCACATAGAGCGAACACAACATCAAAACTACTGCTACATGATAGTTAAAGGAGTTTAGTGTAAAACAGGCAAATAGTTTTCATTACAACCTTGTTGCTTCCTCTCATCCAAAGATCAACGATGTTTTTCCAATTTCTTCTCTAATTATCGGACTATTTAACAGCAAGGATGCCAGGAAGCGTTACGTTGTAATGCGCGTTACTGCTCTTGATTTCTACTACTCTTGAGGATTCATATTACCCACTTCAACGTCGCCTAGTTTAGTAAAACTACTTTAGATTAAGCATATTCAATATGTAACGCTCCGCTCAAATCCAGGAGACGTATTTCGGCTAAAAAAGCAGCTCAATAAGATGAATTTCGATTCATCTATTACATATGTCTGCGAGTGCTTACTGTTCTTATATCGCTTATTTAATAACTCTAGTTTAATTATCGTTATAAGTTACGGTGTCTCTTTTTTTCTTTTTTTAGCATAATCTTCTGTCTGAGAACGAAGCTCTCTTGGGCTTTGTAATTAAATTACAAGATCAATCGCGACCAATATGGTTGGCAGATTAAAAGACCGAGGTAAACAATTGATATAATAGAGTTTAACTTATAAGTTCTTTAAAAAATGCCTAACTACCTGCACTGTGTAAGCCAAGGTTAATATGATGAGGTAAAATTTTACTAACCCGCTATTTAGTTTTAAAGGTAGTTGCACAAGATTACAATCATAGAGGTATAGTAAATTTTAGTTACAGCGTAACCAGGGTGGTGTTTGGGAGTGTAAAGGAATAGAAAATAGAAAGGCAAAAAAACAGGGCGTATGCCCTGTCCATGAATTGATTAGTTTTGTTGCTGTTGTTTTTCTGCGTACTCAGAACGAATCCGTTCGGCAACAATTTTGATAGCTTCTGCAGTACTTGTGCCCTTCGCCATCAATTCTTGAATTCTCTCTACAGCTTGTTGTTGTTCTTGGTGAGATAGAGGGGGTAAATCGTCAAACATAAAAAGCTCCTCATTTTGAGGAGCTGACTATAACGATTCAATTAATAGGTAGCAAGGAAATTAATGGATGCACCCATAGCGTTCTCGTTTGTGTACTGAGCTGCGATATCCAATTCGAACAACTTAAGTGGAGACAACCCGATACCAGCAGTAATGGTTCCTTCGTCCTTACTTCGAGCTAAGTTCTTCATATACCCTGCTCGTAATGCCATTTGACGCAAAATATCAAATTCAATACCAGCTCGAATCATTTGCGTATTATCATCAAAGGATGAAAAACGTTTTTCTTCGTTAAGATCGTAGTCAACACTCATCGTAAAGTAATCGGCAACAATCCCTGCCCCAACGGTGTATACAGGACGCATGCTATATTCGTATGATTTTATCGTATCGCTGCCATATTGGAATGATTTTGTTTTAACGTCTCTTCCGATCAAATTTTTCGCTGAAATACCGAGACGATATGGGCCAAAGAACCAAAGTGCGCCTGCGTCTAAGTTAAACATCGTTTCCGCGGTCTCATTTTCACGTAAGTCTTTAGTATCAAAATTCTGAAAACTCGTGGCGTATGAGTACGTGTATATACGCTGAAGTTTAGGAGTAACACCAAAAGAAAGGTGTTGGTTCATGAAATTAGTGTATTTAGCAAGTGAAATACCAGCTTCAGCCACGCCAATAGAAACACCTTGTACATAGCTATCATCTAATGGATTAGTACCTGAGGTATCAACATTTGGTTGTACGAATGATTCAGTGTATAGCTTACCGTATGCAGTTGCAGATAAGAATTTGTTGGGGATACCAATGGCAACGACACCACCAAGATCAAAGTCTGTCTTTTTCCCATCGATAGCATCCATCGATTTTTTGATTTCATCGACGTCTGTTAATTTGCTGATGCGTTCGATCTCATCAACTAGATCATATTGATCATCGTAGCTGCCACCAAAACTTGGCACGATCATGCCTGCATCGTCATTTCGACGATAAATCGCAGTAAGAGCGGGGTTGAAAAAAGGCGCAGTTAGATAAGTTGCTGATACGGTACCAACACCACCCATTGCATCACTACGAGCCTCTATCGCATAAGTAGCAGCAGAGGCAGCATTAGCGAAAAGAATAGTAGCAACAGAAGTGGCAAGAATTTTATATTTGTTTTTCATACTACACTTGTGATTTTAGTTCGTCCTGAACCTTTATCGGCACAAGTAGTATTTCTTTAACTATTCTTCCTGGGAAAGATCATAGGTTCGGCTAATAGTTTGAGCCTGCTCAACAATTATATCGCCCTGCCAACGGCGACTATTGATACTTACCGCCAATACGTATCTATCGTTTGGGACACCCGCTAGCTCCAATGAATTTGGATAGTTAGACTCGTAAGTCTTTTTCCACATTTGCTCGTACTGGCCATCAATGTAGTCATACAAACCGACTTCAAGTTGCGGTAATGGACAATGGGGATTACGAAGTGCGCTCTTTTCTACTTTCCAATTCTCTTTAGATGTCCAACGAACATATTGAGAAGAGTTTGAATCTCCAAGTATTACCCAAGTTCGATACTCTTGTTTATCAGTAGAAACAACGGTTAAGTGATATAAACCAGCTTCAAGCTTACCGGTTAAGTTATAGCGTTTCGAGTAACTACGCTCGTTGGCAAGTTCTGTCCCGTTCGGCTGTTGTTCATAGCTGAATGAACTGTCCGCGGATATAGAATCATCCACCCATCGATTAAATGAAATATTTTCGATGTCAGTTGTAGCTCTTAGCTTGATTACCAATCTAAATGTATCTCGCCCAGGGCTTTGAATAGTCTGACGAATAACGTTCACACCACTTATCCAATCAGGCAGCGTTACACCAGTGAGAGCCTTGCCACAGTTTTTAGATAGTGACTGACCAAGAAGATCATTAAGGTGAGGAGTCAAATCTTTACTTGGTTCCGTTTGCCAGAGTTCAACAAGAGAGTTGAACATACCCGCAAGATCATCTTCAAGTAAGTGTTGATGTGCCTGTGTTAAAGGCGTGTTAGTTTGAAACCAGTCCATTGCATGGACTGGTTTCACTAACGCTAATGAGAGAACTACAGGGAGTAGTATTTTCATTACGACTTATGCTTTCATCTTGTAGCCAACACCACGAAGTGTTTCAATTTCCAGTCCTGGCAGTTTTTGACGAAGCTGTAGTACATGTGTATCAACCGTACGTGTTGTCGGGAAGTGATTGTAACCCCAAACGTGGTCAAGTAGCTCATCACGAGTAAACACGCGACCTAAGTTTGACGCCAAAAATAGCAGCAAATCAAACTCTGTTCGAGTAAGCGTAATTAGCTCGTCTTTATAAGTCACTTCACGAGTCGAGCGGTCAATCTCTAAGTCTTTTGTAATCACTTTATCAGCGTTGCTTTGTTCTGCTGAATCCGGTGCTCGTAGCTGTGCACGGATTCTCGCAAAAAGCTCCGCCTCAGCAAAAGGCTTTGTTAAGTAGTCGTTCGCGCCGGAATCAAGGCCTGCAACTTTATCTTTTACGGTAACAAGTGCCGTTAACAAGATAACTGGTACGTCTTTAATCTGTTTCCATTCTGGGAGACATTGTACAGAGTCACCATCTGGGAGTTGGCGATCGAGAATTACCAAGTCAGCTTTTTTCCATTGTGGCTCTACGTCTGCAATACGCTCCACATGTAAACACTCATATCCTGCTTGTTCCAGGCTTACTAACAGGCCGTCAGCCAAGTTTTTATCGTCCTCAACGAGAAGCAGTGTCTGTTTCACAAGGTATCTCCAATATAAAAGTTGTAGGTGGTCCCATTAAGGACATTTTTCCGCCCATGCGGCCTACCATAGATTCAACGATTGTTAATCCAAGTCCTAACCCGCTCTTACTTACGAACGGTTTCTTCAAATTTGCCCAATCTTTAGCCGTTAGGCCTCCTGCATCTCGGACTTGGAATACTATTTTTTCTTCACTAGTTGAGACATCCAATTCAACCGGTGCGACACCGTACTTAAGCGCATTACGAAGCAAGTTATCGATACAAGTTCCTAACCAGTACACATTAACTTTAGCAGCCACATCTTCATTGATGTTAAAAAGCACGGCACTATCAAATTCTTCTTCGATCTTAAATTCTAACCAATCTGCAACGGATGGTACCCAGTCTGTTGCAAGCATTTGGTTATCAGATTGCAAATAATCTTTACTTGCTTCTGCCAATTGACGCAGGCGGCGCGTATCTTCACACAATCTGCGGAATTCGTCATACACACTTTCAGGCAAATGCTCGAACTCTCGACGAAAGCCTTCAACCGTTAGTGACAGAGATGCAATCGGTGTTCTGAGCTCATGCGTTAAAATTTGCAACACGAGCATTCTACTACGTAGTTCTTCTCGCTTGCTATTCCAACGGTACACCGCCCAACCAATCACCAAAAGAATATTGGCGATTACCAGTATGATCATACTGATCCGCAAAACTTGCGAGTGATCTTCTACATCCCAACAAATATTGCCTCGTTTAACAAAGCAACTTTTGCTTTGAGAGGCTAGAGCGTATGACAGACCCGCATTCGCTACGTTCTCTTGCCAGATATCTTTCTCGAAAACAAAGTAACGGTCACCACGTCTTAGCCAAAGTTCGTTACCTTCAATAAACATGCTCGCGCCTGCAATCAAAGCATTAATGGCGTCGTCATCCATGTTTTTCAAGCTTTCTAGCAACTCATCCCCTTCCTCGTTATCACGCTCTTTTATATGCATGTACTGAGATAGTTTGGGTTTGAGTTCTGGATACTTATCCACATAACGTGCCGCGTACGTCCCACCACCAGGGTGAATGAGACCACTACGCGAGAACCAACGAGGTGTCAGCTGCGTCCCTTTACAAATCGCTCTTGTAAATACTAAAGGCTCAGTAATTAAAGGACTTAATGGTAATTTGCCACGACAAGTATTCGCCAAGCTGTAAAGCTGTTGGATATCTTTTAACGGATAGTCAGACGTTTGCGGCAGAAGCGAATCTGGCGCAAGTAACTTGGTAGGATAATTTGATTGCAGAATACGAATATCGTACGACTTAAGAGCTACTTCATAGTTAAATAGCTCTGTAAACGTATCTATTCTTTCTGGTAGTGAATCGGAAAATGCAGGTGCCGAAAAAAGCGGCAATACAGTTGCAAAACCGAGCAAAAACTTTTTAATCAAACTGTTACCGTCACTTGTTACATTAGCCAAAACTATACATCAATCTACAAGCAATTGACATCTGCTAACAGAAGGATTTGCATTACTATAACATTGAAACGGAACAAAAAAGGGCCAGCGATTGCTGACCCTGTATAGTTTTAAATCAAGAATGGTTAAAGTGCTTTAAAAATAGACTCAACACTTTCTTTCGCATCACCAAATAGCATTGATGTATTTTCTTTGAAGAACAGTGGGTTCTGTACTCCTGCGTAACCAGTGTTCATTGAGCGCTTGAATACCACTACGTTTTTCGCGTTCCATACCTCCAATACGGGCATACCAGCGATTGGGCTGTTCGGATCTTCCAGTGCGGCTGGGTTGACCGTATCGTTAGCACCGATAACCAATACGGTATCGGTTTCTGCAAAGTCATCATTGATTTCATCCATTTCAAGAACGATATCATACGGTACTTTTGCTTCAGCGAGTAACACATTCATATGCCCCGGTAGACGACCCGCTACTGGGTGAATCCCAAAGCGAACTTCAATACCTTGTGAACGAAGTACATCAGTAATTTCATGAACAGGGTATTGTGCCTGAGCTACTGCCATGCCATATCCTGGAGTGATGATTACTGATTTTGAGTTCTTCAACATCTCTGCAACTTCTTCAGCCGTTGTTTCACGATATTCGCCCTGCTCTTCGTCACCTGAAATCACTATCTCTTGACCAAAACCACCGGCAATAACACTGATAAACGAACGGTTCATTGCTTTACACATGATGTAAGAAAGAATCGCACCTGATGAACCTACCAAAGCACCTGTTACAATCAATAGATCATTTGCGAGCATGAAACCTGCTGCCGCTGCTGCCCAACCTGAGTATGAGTTCAACATAGAGACAACAACTGGCATATCAGCACCACCGATTGAAGCGACTAAATGGTAGCCGAATGCGAACGCGATCAAAGTCATCACAATAAGAGCGAACATGCTGCCATCTGCTTTTACGAAGTAGATCATAAGAAGCGTAGAAATAACAACCGCTGCGAGGTTCATTTTGTGCTTATGAGGCAGGTTAAGTGGCGACGAAGAAATCACACCACGCAGCTTACCAAATGCGACAATTGAACCGGTGAAAGTTACGGCACCGATGAACACACCCAAGAATACTTCTACAAGGTGGATAACATGCTCAGCATGTGTTGCTGCTTCTGGCGCATCTAGGTAACTGTTGTAGCCAACTAAAACCGCAGCTAAACCTACAAAGCTGTGTAGAATCGCAACCAGTTCTGGCATCTCGGTCATTTCTACTTTCTTCGCATAGAAAATACCGATCGCACCACCTATCGCCATCGCGATAATGATCCAACCAAAACCTTGCGCATCTGGGCTAAAGATCGTCGCTATCAGCGCGATCGTCATACCAGCGATACCGTAGTAGTTACCATTACGAGCAGACTCTTGCTTTGAAAGTCCCGCCAAACTCATGATGAAAAATAATGCAGCAACAATGTAAGCTGCTTGTACTAATCCTGCAGACATTGTGACTCCTATTTATCTTTGCGGAACATTTCAAGCATACGCTTGGTGACGGTGAAACCACCGAAGATATTGATACTCGCGATCAATACGGCAATAAAAGATAGGAATGAAACGACGCCATTACCTTGTCCAATTTGCAGTAATGCACCAACGACAATAATGCCAGAGATAGCATTCGTTACTGACATTAGTGGAGTATGAAGTGCATGGGTAACATTCCATACTACGTAGTATCCGACAACACACGCTAGAACAAATACAGTAAAGTGAGAAAGAAACGCTGCCGGAGCAACCGATGCAACCCATGCAAAGGCTCCAACAGCCGCTGCCACACCAATAATTTTCTTCGTTGGAGACGTAGGTTCTTCTACTTTAGGCTCTGGCTTCGCAGGCTGTTCTTGTTTCACTTGCGGCTGAGCTGAAACCTGAATTGGTGGCGCTGGCCAAGTAACTTCACCTTCTTTCACCACGGTAACGCCACGGATAACAACATCTTCAAAATCAATATTGATGTTGCCATCTTTCTCTTTACACAGCAGTTTTAGAAGGTTAACAAGGTTTGTCGCGTAAAGCTGAGAAGATTGTGTAGGCAAACGACCAACCATGTCAGTGTAACCAACAATTTTTACCCCGTTATCCGTCATGATAACTTGGTCTTTCACTGTATATTCACAGTTACCGCCATTAGCGGCTGCCAAGTCAACAATTACACTGCCCGCTTTCATGCTGTCGACCATTTCTTTGGTGATCAACTTCGGCGCAGGTTTACCAGGGATGAGCGCGGTCGTAATAATGATATCAACATCTTTAGCTTGCTCTGCGTATAATTCTGCCGCTTTTTTGTTGAAGTCATCAGACATTTCTTTTGCGTAGCCATCCCCAGAGCCTGACTCTTCTTGAAAGTCAACGGTCAGGAACTCAGCGCCCATCGATTCAACTTGCTCTTTTACTTCTGGGCGGACGTCAAACGCACGGACAATGGCACCTAAGCTACCTGCAGCACCGATAGCCGCCAAGCCAGCGACGCCAGCACCCGCAACCAATACTTTCGCTGGAGGTACTTTACCGGCAGCCGTAATTTGACCTGTAAAGAAACGACCAAACTCATGAGCTGCCTCAACCACTGCACGATAACCAGCGATATTAGCCATCGAAGATAGCGCGTCTAAGGCTTGTGCACGTGAGATACGAGGAACGGAATCCATGGCAAGAACGTTAATGTTCTTACTTGAAAGTTGTTCCATCAACTCAGCATTTTGAGCCGGCCAAATAAAGCTAACCAGTGTTGATCCATCTTGCAGTAACGCAATTTCGTCAATGCCTTGCTCATCATCCACAATTGGCGCATTAACTTTTAAAATAAGGCCAGATGCCCAAACTTCTTCACTAGAAACGATTTTCGCACCAGCTGCTTCATAAGCGGCATCATCGAAACTCGCTAGCACCCCCGCTTGGGATTCAATCGCGACATCGAATCCCAATTTTATTAACTGCTCAACCGACTTCGGCGATGCAGCCACTCGCGATTCACCCGCGAGTATCTCTTTAGGTACACCGATTTGCAAAACGCATACTCCTTGTATACATATCAATAAATTAGTCCCAAAACAGAGCGTCGCTCTACTCTAATTCTTTTTTATTTCTATCTGTTTACCACGCAAGACAATTGCAAACGAAAGATGATGTTTGGGGACACCCATTTGCACAATAACACCTTGACTAACAGCCCTGTTATTATTCTGTTTGTATCGAACGCGTCTCATTACTTCAAGTGTTTTGTAATTTAAATACTAAATTTCATTACATATAACGCTAAGTAATGAATGATTGTCGCTCTGTGCTCGAAAAATAACAACGCAACACCGTACTAGACTGAGGTCTAACCAGGTAACGATTAAATACTGACTTAACAGAGATTTAAGCGTTAAAAAGAAAGAACCACTAGCATATACACTAATGGCTCTTTTTAAGATGACTGGAATCAAATTGCAGTAAATTGCTAGTCGAAGATTTTATCGCCCATTTGATCAATAAACATTTGAGATTTCTTCAACATAAGGTCATTGGCATCTTGCTCTGAGCCAAGTAAATCGGAGCGAATAAACCGATGTGTTTTCACTTCATCATTGTCATGCTTTTCTATTCGACCAGCGATGCGATATTGTCCGCCCTCTGAAAGGCTCTCTGGGTAAATAAAGAAACCTTTATACTCAACTGGCTCGATAGTTTTAGCTTCAGCGGTTTTCTCACTACCACCAAACAAACGCGAAAAAAATCCCACGATTCCTCCTTGGGTCAACTCACTAGTCAACTGAGCGACTCTTACTTGATATTAACGTTAAGGATCGGTTTTTCATACCAATCCAACTCTTTGTCATCATCATAACTAGTATGGGAAAAAATTACAGGCACATCATACTCTCGGTTCTTACGCCTGTCTTCTTTCACCATTTCTGCGGCGTTTTTCACCGCTATATCCGCGCTTTGCTTAAACTGGCTTAATTTTTGTTCAGGAAGTGAAGACAAAAAATCAATATCATGACGGATATAGACAGGCTTGAGCTGGATAAGCGCAAGGCAAGCAATATCGGCTAACTGTTCGTTGTCATACTGTTCTAAAAATTCGGGCAAACTGAGAACCTGGCCTACTAATGTTTCCATGTAATTGTGCACATCTGAGCTTATCTGCATCTGTAAATCTCCTTTTTCCTATGAAATGAGTATAGCAACGACTTGTTTATAACAACTTATTGATTGCTCTTAATTTAATCAATCTCTCTCTTTTTGCCGTAATGTCTTCCAAAATACTTGGGAAAAGGAACAAATAGACGTATTCTTGCTAGTTCTCAAAGTTCGAAATTCAATAACGGATAAATATCCATATTGATAAAACGATTTACCTAACCAATTATATAGTCAACTATTTTCAGGCAGTTTGTAATAGATGTCCTCATCGTCAATGACTTCATCAGGCTTCAGATTCTTATTCCCTTTTTTGCTACTGGGCATAGTGAGTTCGGGCATGGACAGCATTATTCAGATGACTCAGGCAAACTGGGGCATTGCCGCAAACTTGCCGTACATACTATTAGGTTGTGCGCTACTCCTTTGTTATTCATTTAAGCAAGGCAGAGAGTCCATGGTGTGCTTGGCAATGTTGCTAGCCTATTTTGTGATACAGCACCGCCTACAAGTCCCGCTTCAAAGTGGTACCGCTTTACTTGAGCTAACCATTTTAACCACGTTACTTCCTGTCTCGTTTCTTACGGTATTTTTGTTTAGTAAAGAAGGTTTTGACTCTAGAGCCATGTTGACTTACATCTTGATGTTAGCAATGTTCGTTCTTTGGTCTTATCTAACGCTAGCATATTACGTTGAAGGAGGGTTTGAACAATGGACAAGCGGTATTTTATTTATTGTACCTACGGTCTCTAAACTGCCTTTAATTCTTGTTTTATATTGCGTGGGTATTGTCTGTTTTCTTGGAATCCTTGTTTTAAAGAAGAATGAAATTATTCATGCGATGACCTACTCTGCCATGGTATTGGCGTCTGCGACGTTCATTTTCTTTGATGTGCAGTACATATCAAGCACCATGTTTACGCTAACAGGGCTGCTTATCATTATTTATGCCGCTTCCGCTAGCCATCAACTGGCTTTCACCGATAGCCTAACGCTGATTCCAAGCAGACGTGCACTTGATCTCGATCTAAAACACATGGGTAAGAAGTTCACGATCGCAATGCTTGATGTTGACCATTTTAAAAAGTTTAACGACACCTACGGTCACGATACTGGTGATGACGTTCTAAAAATGGTCGCTTCGCGCCTCACTAAAACCCCAGGCGGCGCAAAAGTTTATCGATTTGGCGGAGAAGAATTTACCATCGTTTTTAAAGGCAAATACGCTGACGAATGTAAGAACTTTTTGGAAGAAGCTCGCAAATCGATTGCAGAATACGAGATGATATTACGCGATGAAGAATCTCGCCCTGAGAACCATAAACAAGGACAAAAACGTCGTGGTAGCAACAGTTCGAAAAGAAAGTCGGTTTTTGTTACCGCAAGTTTCGGAGTTGCTGATAGCCGGAATGGGCAAGCTCCTCTGGACGTTATTAAATCAGCGGACGAAGCACTTTACAAAGCGAAAAAGGCCGGACGTAACTGCATAAAGCTTCGTTAGACCCTCACCAATCGTGAAAGTTAACAAGCTTGTCTGGGTTTAAAACAAAACCGAACTTCCCCATCAGCATAATAACTGCACTCATCGTTGCCACTATCCCGATGTTATCTATCTAATCAAAGGTATAAGGTATACGCCCGATTGCGACATTCCGTTCGCACTGTTTGCCTATCTTACTTTGAGTTAACTTTAAAAGAATTACCAAAACGTGACAACGCAACAAAAAAGTGGCATTCATAAGACTTTGTTTTAAAAAGAATTAACTACAGTATGTGTGTTTCTTCCCAAAGATTTTGATGTATATAGTGCTTTATCAACGGTTGCATACAAGTCTGATTGCACTTCTTTCCCTGTTGGTTGAAAAACAAAAACGCCCTGTGACACTGTCACTCTATTTGACACACTAGAATACTCATGTGGGTAATCGAGAAAATACATAGCCTCTTGTATACGCTCGGCTTCTCTTTCTGCTGTTTGAGTGTCGGTACACCCTAGCAACACAACAAACTCTTCTCCACCATATCGACCTACATATTCCCCAGAGCGACAAAACGTCGCCTTTAGTTGATTCGCAATCGCTTGCAAGCAACGGTCGCCTTCAATATGACCGTAATTATCATTAAACGGTTTAAAAAAATCGACGTCCAATAGAATCAAAGCCATTGGCATATTGTGACGGCCATGCCATGCAACCATCGATTCCAACTTATGGTCGATATAACGGCGGTTATAGAGTTTGGTTAGGCCATCTTCATTCGCTTGCTGAGTCAAAAGTTGATTAACTTGCTCCAATTGAGCTGTCGCTTGCTTAAGCTCTCGTCTCATATGAGCAATACGCTGCATTGCGATAAGTTTAGAGTTCAGTACCAGTTTATCTACCGGCTTAATTAAATAGTCATCACCGCCCGCGTCTATGGCTTTAGCAATCATTTCTGGCTCTTCGTGACTACTCAAGAAAATAATAGGGATCCAATCCGGAAACGTTTCTCTTATATGAAGAGAGACTTCAAAACCGTTCATATCTGGCATTGATATATCGAGTAACACCAGTTCCGGATCAAAACTCTCGTAGGTATTTAACGCCTCTAGTCCACTACCTACGGCTTTTACAATATGTCCAAGTTGCTTTAGACGAATAGCCAACTGCATCCTGTCTAGCTGAACATCGTCAACCAGAAGGATTCGCATCGATGTCCCTGTCGGTTGCATAACGCGTTCCATTTTTAATTATGTCTTTATTAAACATATACCATACTCATAGAGTTGTTGCATTCGACTCATAATTAAGTGCTATATTTTTGTTTGAATATCACGGAATCCATTGCATAAAGCAGTTAGACTGGACGTTACCCTATCTAATCATGGCCTGTGAGCAGAAGTTCAACAAACTCATTCACTTTGGTCATCTTGTGGATTAATGGGTATAGCTATTTGATGCATTTGGTATTAATATTCCCGCCTTTTTGTAATGAGAGACACACCATGTCAGAAGCAACTAACAGCGAAAGCAAAAAAATCGATCTAGCCAGCATTTCTCCAGAGCTACGTAAAGTTATCGAATTTGACGAAGTTCCAGAGCAAATGTTCGAAATGGTTACCTCTATCCATGAAGTGTCTGAAGAAGCGGTACGTGAATCATGGGACGAAATGCCAGCAAGTGCACAGAACATTCTAGACAACTTTGAACAGTTTCATGCTCTAGTTTCTGTAGGCCAAGCATTCGCTGGTATTAATGTGATGGAAGAGTTTCCGACTCTTAATCTGCCAGAAAACATGACAGATGAAGATAAAGAAGAATACCGTGCTCAACTACTTGATAATGTGCTTCACAACTGTGTGAAAGACATGGTTAAGCAACTTAAGAAAGCACGTCGTGACCCACTTCTTAAGCGTGAATTCAAAGAAGTATTCGCGAAGTAATTCCGACATTCTTCTAGTAACAAAGGCCGCACTTTGCGGCCTTTTTTGATCATGAAGCGTAAATCAGTCTAAACGGTTAATGAGGCGCTAGTGCCATATCTTTTTGTGTCACACTGACACCTTTAATTTGTGCAAAAACACGGCTACCAACTTTTAGGTTGAGATCATCAAGGGCCCACGGTGTGATCGTTGCCCACAAATAACATTTCTCGTCTAGCTTGAGTGATACATTAATACTCTGCTTGTCATCGGCTGCGTTAAACGCCTCGATGGAATCGACAATAGCAGGCAAAATATTTCGAATCGACGTCGCCTTGGGTTGCTCGAGCGTGATAGAAACGTCGTTGGCACGCACTTGCAAGCGTATTGGCGTGTCTGGTGTTCCGTCGATCTTTTGCACCCACAGGAATACATTAGGTGCAAGGCTGATACAAGTCAGTGCATAACGTGCATGATGTTCAGCAATCCGGCCTTCAAATAAGCTGCTTTGATCTGAGAAAGATTGCCATGGACGCATAGCATGAGAAGCCCACACTTCCTCAAGCTTACCTGAACTCGAAATTTTACCTTGGTCAATAATTGCAAGGTGCTGAGCAAGCCTTAAAATTTCCTGGAGACTGTGTGTGACATAGATAATAGGGATATTTACCTTCTCCGACAACTCCTCAAGAAAAGGCATTACCTCACGCTTTCTTGGCATATCGAGTGAGGCAAGTGGCTCATCCATCAAAAGCAAATTGGGTTTAGATAGCAATGCGCGCGCAATCGCAACACGTTGCTTTTCACCACCAGAAAGTGATACCGGAAAGCGCTTTAGTAACGGTTTGATAGACAAGAGTTCGGTGACTGCATCAAAATACTCGTCATCTTTTTCTTTAACGCCATATAACAAATTGCCTTGAACCGAATAGTGAGGAAACAGACGTGAATCCTGAAACACATAACCAATACCACGCTTGTGCGTTGGTAGGTTGATTCCCTGTTCACTGTCAAACAAAACATGCTCACCAACCGCAACATACCCTTGCCTTGGAGTGACCAATCCGCTGATGATGTTAATCAACGTCGTTTTACCTGCACCAGATCGTCCAAACAAGGCACTAATTCCATTACAGGGTAACTTAAGTTTGATGTCGAAGTCAGTCTCACCAAGCATTTGTTTAAATTGGACTTTAATCGTCATTGCTTCGCACCCAATCTGCTTGCCGCTTTACGATTTAGCCATTCAGAGATCATTAATGTAGACAAGGCTAACGCGATAGAAATGATACACAGACGAGCCGCCTGCATTTCTGCACCTGGCGTTTCAATAAAGTTGTACATTGCCAGCGGAATCGTTTGGGTCTCACCCGGAATGTTAGAGACGAAACTGATCGTCGCCCCGAATTCGCCAAGACTACGAGCAAATGACAGCATCGTGCCCGTAATAATTCCGGGAATGGTCAGTGGTAACGTGATGGTGAGAAACACTTTTAAAGGAGAAGCGCCTAACGTAGAGGCTGCGTGCTCCAATTTAGGGTCGACGCTATCTAAGCTTAAGCGTACTGAACGAACCATCAAAGGCAAAGCCACGACAATACAAGCGACTACTGCCCCTTTCCAATTAAAGCTAAATACTACCCCTAAGTTTTCATAGAGCCACTTTCCAAGGACCCCTTGTCGTCCTAAAGAAATCAACAATAAATAGCCGATTACCACTGGCGGCAATACCAGTGGTAAATGAATTAAGCTATCGAGAATCGATTTACCAAAGAACGTTTTTCGAGAAAGTAGCCAAGCAAGAAAAACGCCGAGAGGAATCAGCCAAAGTACTGCGTACGCGCCTACTTTGAGGCTTAACATTAAGGCTTGGTATTCCAGTTCTGTCACGCTTCGTTCCTATAATTGAAGGCCGGTTTATTGCTGAAAGCCATATTGAGCAAAAACGCGTGCGGCTTCGTCCGATTTTAGGTATTGGAAGAACTGCTCCGACTCAGTAGAATCATTCACAATTGCAGCCGGGTACACAATAGCCGCATGCGTATCACTCGCAAATTCGCCGACAATTTTGACTTTATCAGTTAACTGAGCATCGGTTTTGTAGACCACACCTAAAGGCGCTTCTCCACGTTCAACCAACGCCAAAGCTAAGCGCACATTCTTTGCTGGTGCGACGTGAGTTTGAACCGCTTTCCATACACCCAGTGTAGTCAATGACTCTTTCGCGTACATACCAGCAGGTACTGACGTCGGATTGCCTAAAGCAAGACGATTTCCATGCAATGCCTTCTCCCATGCCTTTGCATCAGAAAAGTTAAATGAGGTTAATTCTGAAGACTGGGGAGCAATCAACACTAAGCTATTGCGCACTAGATTTGTGACATTGTCACGAAAAATGACGTCTTTATCGACCAAATAATCCATCCATTTCGTGTTCGCAGAAATGAATACATCCGCTGGTGCGCCATTGATAATTTGTCGAGCGATAGAAGAAGAACCACCATAAACGGGAGTGATAGAAACGTCATACTTTTCTTCAAAGTTTTGCGCGATCTCGTTAATCGCATTCGTCATAGAAGAGGCTGCATACACTTTTAGGTTCGTTGCTGCGTTTGCTGAAAATGAAATGCTTAATACTGCCGCAAGGCAAGCATGCTGTTTCCATGCTTTCATAGAGATACTCCAATACAAGGCAAGCGAAAGAACAGGTTATTTGAATATAAAGTTCAATCAGTTAATGTGCTATTTAAACAAAAAATCAAGGCGCATATGTTGTTCTATCGCATCTGCGATGCGATTAATGCCTTGCTCCTTTAACTCTTCAAAGTCTTGTTGTTTGATTTGGGTGCCGTTTACCCATTCTGATACCAGGCTTAAGACATCTGCCTCGTCAAAGAACCCGTGAAGGTAGGTTCCCATGATTTGGCCACACTCGCTGATCGCCCCCTCCGCTTCACCGGAACTGAATGTAAGAGGTTGCAGGCCCCGTACTTCACTTCGCCCTACGTGGATTTCATAACCCTTTACATTGGCTGTTTTGCCGTTAAGAGAAAGCTGTGCTTGTGTGTTTGTAAGCTGTTTGCTGTTAGTTAGCGTCGTAGTGATATCAAGCAACCCAAGTCCTTCGCTTTGACCTGGTTGGCCTTCGACGCCGTTTGGATCATCAATCAAGTTTCCAAGCATCTGGTAGCCGCCACAGATACCAATCACTTTTCCACCAAGACGAATATGACGCAAGATATCGTTATCCCACCCTTGGCTTCTTAGATACTCCAGATCGTCTCTCACTGATTTGGTCCCAGGCAAAATAACCAGGTCGGCTTTATCTATTTTTTCGCCTTTACCTACATAACGTAGATTGATGTCTGGATTCAATCGCAGCACATCAAAATCAGTATGATTACTAATCCGGGTTAAAACAGGCACAACAACATTCAGTTTTACCTCAGAGTGCAACTCTTGCTGCGCAGTGATCGCGTCTTCTGCTTCTAAATTCAAACCATGGAGAAAAGGAAGTACACCAAGTACAGGTTTACCTGTTTTTTCTTCTAGCCAATCGAGGCCCGATTGCAATAAACGAATATCACCTCGAAAACGGTTGATAACAAATCCTTTTACTCGCGCTTGTTCAGATTCAGAAAGTAGCGCAAGTGTTCCGTACAAATGTGCAAACACTCCACCACGATCAATATCAGCAACAATGATCACTGGTACATCAGCGGCCTCAGCAAAACCCATGTTTGCAATATCGCCTTCTCGTAAATTGATTTCAGCAGGACTCCCCGCGCCCTCGATAATGATCGAATCAAATTCTTGAGTCAGACGAGAGAAGGAATCTAACACCGTGTCCATCGCCACTTTCTTGTAATCATGAAAGCCAGCCGCATCCATATTGGAAATCGCCTTACCCTGCAAAATGATCTGAGCACCTGTATCACTGTTAGGTTTAATTAAAACCGGATTCATATGTACAGTTGGCTCAATATTACACGCCTGTGCCTGAACGGCCTGTGCTCGACCTATTTCACCGCCATCTTTGGTTACCGCACTATTTAGTGCCATGTTTTGTGGCTTAAATGGGGCAACATTTATCCCTTTTCGTGCTAATACACGGCATAAACCTGCCACAAGGACACTTTTTCCGGCATCCGAAGTGGTGCCTTGAACCATTAAAGATGGGATCGCTGATTTCATGAATGTTTGTAAGGAATAGAGGAAGATGAACAATCATAACGTCATCGTCCCCACTTACTCAAGCAAATGAATAGAATATGAATGTTGAAATCATCATTGGTTCAAACAAGCCCTGTTTTAATGACCCCATCAAAACAAACCGATGAGGATGTAACATGAAAAAGAATACAATTATCGCAACAATCGCCGCCTTAGCTATTGCTCCTTCTATCGCGTTCGCGAAAGATAACGCTCAAAACCAATCAAACTTGCAGTTTAACGGTCCTGTCACTGTGGAAAAATTGGATGCCTTGCTAAACGACTCCAATATGTTTACTGAAAAAGATGTGGTCGTTGAAGGTAACTTATTGCGTCAAGTTCGCGCGGATAAGTTTGTCTTTAGCGATGGTTCCGGTGAAGTGATGGTCGAACTCGATGACGATATTCAGCTAAATACTCCGATTGATCACACGACTAAAGTCCGTCTGTTTGGCGAATTTGAAGGCGGGAACAAACCAGAGATTGAAGTCGAACAACTCGTGGTCATGTAAAACAAACCCCGATTGCTGTGCATATCAACATGATGTAGTGACGATTACAGCTAAATAGTGACGGCAAGCACTTAAAATGATAGCTTTATCAATCTTGGTCTGCTTTTTGCAGACCATTTTTTTGTTCATTTTAATCATCTTGCCCGGAGACACCATGCTAGGTAAAGCTCTAAAGGTTGCAGCCTTTGGTTTGTGTGCTATTTTGCCACTTTCCGCACACGCAAATAATTTCAACTACAACACGATGGAATTTCGCATGGGCACTAGCCCTGGTACATTTGGTGGCGAGTTCAATACCTACTTTACAGAGAATACCCATTTCATTGCTCGCGCAGACAGTGAATTCAGCGGAGACTGGGACATTGCTGGTGGTATAGGCTTTAATGGGCCAGCAGGCCAATTTGCAGATATTTATGGCCAAATGTTGGTACACAACATTAAAGAGAACGGCAGTGATAAAGTGGGCGACGAGTGGCGCACGGAAGTGAATATTGGCACTCGTATTTGGTTTATGCAAAATGTTGAGCTACATGGCCGTATCGGCCAAATCATAGATAATGACGATTCGAACACCATTTACAATCTGGGCGCACGATTCCACTCAACTCAGCAACTATCGCTTGGTGCAGATTTCAAAAATAATGGTGTCTATGGCCAGCAAATTGTAATGTCTGCTCGTTTTGCATTTTAGTGGACATGACTATGACTACCAGGGCATCACAAGCAAGCATATGATTCAATAAAAATGGCCTCCAATTTTGGAGGCCATTTTTTGTTAATCACGAATCATTAGCTTGTAGCAGAAACTAGCTGTAATACATCAGTTTTTAGCGGTTTTTTTAGGTTTATCTTGCACATATTTTTTCGATACATCTACAACGGCGATATCTCTAAAAAAGCTTCGACCAAGCAAAATTGGAAACGTCATATGTCCGCGATCCGCTAACGTAAACTCTGTCTTTTCTTTGTGATCCCCAACGGTAATGTAGGCTTTTACCACCGCTCGTTTATCCACCTCTTCTGACGAAGACTGCTTAACTTTAGCCCAGCGCTCAACGGGTACTTTAAATTCTTTGGTGTCTTTGTCACCTAAATCTATCTTAAATTTAACCCAGTCTTTACCATCACGCTCAAACGGAACAATGTCAGTCGCACTAATTGATGATGTTGTCGCACCTGTATCGACTCTAGCCTTGAAAGTCTGGTCAATTTCAGGAACATAAACCCATTCTTCAGAACCAAGAATTAACATGCCATCGGGTGTTTTTGTGACCTTGACTGGCTTCTTAGGCTTTGGTTCCGGCTTTTTCTCAGGTTTCGCTTCTGGTTTGGGCTCCACCTCTGGCTTTGGATCTACATCAGGTTTCACTTCTGGCTCGACTTTAACGGGCTCTTCGACCTTTGGCGACTCTGGCTCAACAGGTTCCTGCGTCGTTTGAGTTGACGTACAAGCAATTAAACTGCCGCTCATCATAAGCGGCAGAATCAGTTTCCAGTTTTTCATCCACACTCCAATTAAGCTTGAGATACTTTCTTAATTGCGTCCGCTACGTATGGAATATGAGTTTCGGTAAGTCCGGCAATGTTAATTCGACCATCGCCAACACCATAAATGCCATAATCTTCACGCAGTTGCGCCATTTGGTTTCCACTAAAGCCTAGCACAGTAAACATGCCTTTGTGACCCTCAATGAAATCAAATTGATCTGTATTATGGTTGTTTCTCAACTCGTTACACAAACTTTGACGAAGGCTAACCAAACGATGTTGCATTTCACTCAATTCTTGCTTCCAAACGGAAGTGAGATTGTCATCTTGCAGAATGGTCTTAACTAAAGCTGCACCATGGTCGGGTGGCATCGTGTAAGTCGAGCGAGCTAGAGTGAGGAGTTTACCTTTTGCATTGGTTACATCATGCATGTTCTTACCAACCACAATCGCTGCACCAGTTCGTTCACGGTACAGACCAAAGTTCTTCGAACATGAAGTAGTAATCAACATCTCTTCAACGTTATCTGCCATAAAACGAAGGCCTTTTACGTCTTCTTCTAGGCCATCACCGAAGCCTTGGTAAGCAATGTCCACAAATGGGATGAAACCGTTCTTCTGCGACAATTCTGTAATGGCTTGCCAAGCAGAGAAGTCAATATCCGCACCAGTTGGGTTGTGGCAACAACCATGAAGAAGTACCACATCTGAAGGCCCAGCTTTCGCAAGATCATCCATCATTTTTTCGGTGTCTACTTGTTTCGTTTCCGAAGAGAAATAGTGGTAGAACTTAACTTTAAGGCCTGCTGCTTCCATCACTGGCTTGTGGTTTACGTAGCTTGGGTTGGAAATCCAAACCGTCGTATCTGGCTGTGCGATCTTCATTAGATCACCGAGCATACGCAGCGCACCACTTGCACCTGGCGTTTGAATAGCTGCAACACGATCCATTGCAGACGTTCCCGTCAGTAGCAAATCGATCATGCTTTTATTAAATTCTTCGCAACCTGCAAGACCAACATAAGACTTGGTTTTTTGAGTTTCAACAACGACATCCTGCGCCATTTGAATGGCTTTCATAATCGGCGTTTCGCCTGCGCTGTTTTTGTATACGCCAATGCCAAGGTCAACCTTGTTTGGACGTTCATCGTTACGGTATGCAACGGATAGAGATAAAATAGGATCTAATACGGGAGTTGGGAGATTAGAAAACATGAAAGTCATAACCCTTTGAAATTCAAGTACCGAACCTCACGTTAACACCATCGCAAAAAATGACGAAATGATTTTTCACTTATTTCATCAATTAGAGAACAAAATTCTGGATTGCGGTGAGTTTTGTGCGCTCTATCGTTCAGAAAAAGAACGATTCACTCCTCGTTGTACCAATCCACTCTACCGTTTTTTCTAAACTCTCTTGGTGTCATGGTCGACCACGCTTTAAAACGTGTACTAAAGTTAGCGCTGGTCGGATATCCGACTATTTCTCCAATATGCTGAATTGGCCATTCTGTTGAACGAAGTAACCTAGCAGCATATTCCATGCGCATACGCGTTAAATGTGCCATTGGGCTTCGACCAAACTGCTTTTGAGTCAGTCGATGCAAATGAGGCTCCGAACATGGATATAGAGCCGCCACCTGCTCAACGCTCCAATCCTTATGGAGCTGACGTTGGACAAGGTCAAATACACGCCGAAGCCTCAATTGGCTGCGTGATATCGACTCTGAGGGCGGCATGTTTAACATCAGCTCTAACTGAGCCACACTATGCTCACCTACCGCACCACCATAATCGATTGGAAGGTTAATGCTGCGTAGTAACGTTTGGATACATGCATACATCACTTCAGGTGTAGATGAAAGCTGGTAGCGAACATCGCATTCTAATATCGGCCACTCTCTATCAGGAGCAAGAAAAAGCCACGCGATCTGCCAAGGTTCTTCTTCTATACCAAAACCGTTTTCAACACCTGCGGGTACTGTAATCAACGAGCCCGGTTCCAAATCGTATCGATAAGTCCCACTCTCTAGCCACCCTTTACCACGCACCGTATAGAGCAGCATGTGTTTCTTTTGGTTTTTACGATAAACAGAGAAGAAGTCACGACAAGTGGCAATGCCGCACTGCACAATGCCTCTCTCCTCAAGTGCTAATACTCGACTGTGATCAATAAACTCTTGATAAGTTTTTTCTGAAATCGCGTAGCGTTCTTGTTTATCTTCCATGATTTATTGGCTCACATGTGCGTTAGTAGAGAGTTTTACAAAGGTTTTGGATTCCTTTGAAAAATACACCGCCAAATCATGAGGATAAACTACTCGCATTAATCTTTAAGGAGAAATGCGATGCTCTTAACACGCGAATACATCGATAAAGCATTTTGGCAAAAGCTGATTACGATTGGCCTACCTGTTTCACTTCAGTCCATGCTTTTTGCTTTGCTCGGCGTCGTGGATATTTTCATGGTAAGCCTACTCGGAGAATCTGCAACGGCAGCAGTTGGAGTTGGAAATCGTATCTTTTTCTTCAACCTAGCGGTTGTCTTTGGCCTGTGCGGTGCAGTTACCGTACTTGCTTCGCAATACTACGGCTCAGGAAACCTAGCCGGAATTCGCAGAACGTTGGCGCAATCTTGGTTTATTTCCATTTTGGTGACGCTGCCGTTTATCGTTCTTTATGCGATTTTTGATGAAGAGATCGTCTCTTTTATGTCAGACGATCCTGAATACGTCACTTATGCACGTGATTATCTTGTGGTTACGGGCTTTAGCCTCATTGCTACGGCGATAGTAGTACCGATTGAAGCGGTATTGCGCTCCGTGGGCCAAACCAAACTGGCAACCAACGTTAGTATCTCCGCCATTGTCGTTAACGTCGCGCTTAATTATGTTTTGATTTTTGGTTTATTTGGTTTCCCTCAATGGGGCGTATTTGGTGCAGCCGTAGGTAGTTTTGTTTCTCGATTTTTCCAAACCGCCGTCTTGATTTATTTTTTCTACAAACGATATGCTTACCTAATTCCGACTAAGTTCGATTGGGTACAAGGCCGCTTAAAACAGTATCGAAAAAAGTACTTTAAGGTTTCTTTACCCATGTTGGTCCACGATGCGCTTTGGACTGGTGGATTGATCGTTTACAGCATCATCTATGGTCAATTGGGCGTTTCAGAACTGGCGATCATCTCATTCTTATCACCGATTGAAGGGGTACTGATTTCAACCTTTATGGGATTTGCGGTCGCTGCATCCGTTCTTCTTGGGAATGATATTGGTGCAAAACATTATGACCGAGTCGAGAAAACGGCGTGGTGGTATGTGTTAACCAGCGCAATCTTAGCCACCTTGCTGTTTTTCCTAGTGTGGTTGAGCTCGCCCATGATTCATCACCTATTGGTACTGAGCCCGTTAACCGATGCAGACATGGCACTTAACGTATGTTTAGTCATGGCGCTAGGTATGATTTTGAGGGTGTTTAACATGGTTGGGATTGGCGGCGTACTAAAGAGTGGCGCTGATATTCGCTATAGCATTTTCATCGACACGTTCGGTCAGTGGGCTATTGGCATCCCCCTTACTTATTACACAGGCATGGTGTTAGGGCTGCCTTTGCATTTTGTCTTGATGTCTCTGCTCGCGGAAGAGTTAGTGAAAGGCGTACTGACGACTTACCGTATTCAATCTAAACGTTGGATAAATAATATGGTTGAAGATGACCAATCGGTGACGGCGTAACCAAAAAGACATTAACGAACTCACACCAAAAGGGCTCACCCGTTATGCACGCGTGAGCCCTTTTTATGTGCGGAGAATGCTTGATTAGATGTCCGTAAAGCGATGAATGATTTGGTTTGAACTGCCACGCCATTCGAGATTGAGGTCTTTCTTGTCTTGTTCAAACTTACCATCAATCAAAACATCGATGTATTGCACCACTTCCCTTTGCGCGTCATTCAGTTCCGTCAGCGTGTAGCCAGTCCAAACCCAAATGTCTTTACCTGGGCACTCCTCTCTCACCCTTTTCACTATCTTCAAAATATGAGGCACATTAGCAGGGTGAAGCGGATCTCCACCCGACAACGACAAGCCACGGCGTTTGATACGCGTGTCGTTTAAGTCAGCGATGATTTTGTCTTCCGCTTCTTGCGTGAAAAGTGCACCAGAATCCAAACGTTGCGTCGACTGGTTATAACAGCCACGGCACTGATGCACACAACCCGACACAAACAGCGTGCAGCGCGTACCCGGTCCGTTAACAACGTCAATTGGATAGTATTGGTGATAATTCATAATGCGTCTCTGTGTTATCGCGAAAGAGAAAATCAACCTGTTTAAAGTTGATTTTCAAAGTGTTAAAACGAGTGGTAGTAAACCTTACAGGTGTTTAACTCGGCGCTTCACTTCTTCTTGCTTACCGAAGTTAAACGGGCGTGCATCTGGGCTGCCTAGGTAGCCACAAACTCGACGTGTTACTGATACTTTGGTTGAATCATGGTTGCCACAGCTTGGGCAAGTGAAGCCTTTACTTGTACAGTCAAACTCGCCGTTGTAGCCACACTCGTAACACTCATCAATTGGCGTGTTTGTACCGTAGTAAGGCACTCGGGTGTAACTGTAATCCCATACGTTTTCTAGTGCTTCAACGTTGCGTTGCATGTTCGGGAACTCGCCGTAACAGATAAAGCCGCCGCTTGAGATTTCTGGATAAGGCATCTCAAAGTCGATCTTGTCGTATGGGTTCACCTTCTTCTCTACATCCAAGTGGAAGCTGTTGGTGTAGTAACCTTTGTCTGTTACGCCATCAATCACACCGAACTCTTTTGCATCGATGCGGCAGAAACGGCTGCATAGGTTTTCACTTGGCGTTGCATATAAGCTGAAGCCATAGCCAGTTTCGTCAGCCCATTGATTCACAGCATCTTTTAGATGCTTGATGATAGCGACCGCTTTTTCACGCAAAACAGCGTCATCATAAACGTGCGCTTCTGTACCGAATAGCGCGTTAATTGTCTCGTGTACACCGATGTAACCAAGAGAAATAGACGCACGACCGTTCTTGAAGATATCTGCGATTGAGTCGTCTGCTTTCAAGCGAACACCACATGCGCCTTCCATGTATAGGATTGGGGCCACACGTGCTTTCACGTTTTCAAGGCGAGAGATACGTGTCTCTAGTGCTTTACGAGCAAGACGTAGGCGGTCATTTAGAAGCTCGTAGAATTTCTCTTCGCTTCCGTTTGCACGGATAGCGATACGAGGAAGGTTCAAGCTCACGACGCCAAGGTTGTTACGACCTTCGTGAATCAGCTCACCGTTTTCTTCGTAAGTACCAAGGAAGCTACGGCAACCCATTGGCGTTTTGAATGAACCGGTTACTTCCACTACTTTGTCGTAGTTAAGAATGTCTGGGTACATACGCTTAGACGCACACTCAAGCGCAAGTTGCTTGATGTCGTAGTTTGGATCTTCTGATTTGTGGTTCAAACCATCTTTGATGCCGAATACAAGTTTAGGGAATACCGCTGTTTTACGGTTCTTGCCTAGACCTGCAATACGATTCTTCAGAATCGATTTCTGGATCAGGCGTGATGCCCAGCTTGTACCAAGACCAAAACCGAACGTAACGAATGGGGTTTGACCGTTCGCTGTATGCAGCGTGTTTACTTCGTATTCTAGAGATTGAAATGCGTCGTAACACTCTTTCTCAGTGCGCGCTTTTGCGAACTCTTCTGGCTCAGCAATGTTCCACTCTTTTGCAATCTCTAGGTGTTTCTCGTAGCTTGTGATTACGTACGGTTCTAGAACCTCATCAATACGGTTGATGGTTGTACCGCCGTAAATGTGGCTCGCGACTTGAGCAATGATTTGTGCTGTTACCGCTGTTGCAGTCGAAATTGATTTTGGCGTATCAATCTCAGCGTTACCCATTTTAAAACCATGCGTCAGCATGCCTTTAAGATCGATAAGCATACAGTTAAACATTGGGAAGAACGGTGCGTAGTCTAAATCGTGGTAGTGAATGTCACCCACTTCGTGCGCTTGAACCACATCGCGAGGAAGAATGTGCGTCTTCGCGTAGTGTTTCGCTACGATACCAGCCAACAAGTCACGTTGAGTCGGAATTACTTTGCCGTCTTTGTTCGCGTTCTCGTTGATTAGATCCAGATTACTTTCTTCAATCAAACCTTCGATTTCGCGAGTTAGTGCACTTTGCTTCTCACGAGCGATGTCGCGATCGTGGCGATATTCAATGTAAGAACGCGCTAGGGCTTTGTAAGGACCTTGCATGAGTTCATTTTCGACTAAGTCTTGAATCTCATGGATGTGAACTTCATCGTGTTCTCTTAACTGTAACTCGACAGCAAGAGCCACATTAAGAGCATAAATAGCGACATCTTTATCTTTGTTTTCCGCTGCTGCTTCAACTGCTGCTTGGATACGATCCCTGTTGAACGGAGCTCTTGATCCGTCGCGTTTGATTACGATTGGTTTCACCTTGTTCTCCTTACCCGAGCATACTCACAGAGTTATCCACAAACACACTATATGGGGTTATTTTTTATTCTAGCAACACAATATATTGTGGCGTATTTAACGAGAAGCACCACTCAAAAACATTGATTTTGATCAATAAAGATTGGCTAGCGAACAAGAAGAAATCGATCTTATTGGCGTTGATCTCAGTTGCGAAGAAAACCATGAAAATTGCAAAATTGGTACTAAATCTACTTGCTATTTTTGGAGGTCTTGTAGGATAAAGGATGGAAAGGAATACGCTAAAAGATAGGAGTGCAACAGGCCAAAATGCGATCACTTTTTGTTACGTTAATATTACTTTTTAGTTCTCTTTCATTTGCTCAAAACTCCATCAATCTAACCAGTTGGAACATAGAATGGTTATCTATAGATGGTGGAAAAGTGTCGAGAACACCACAAGATTTTGAAAAACTGACCCACTATGTGGATAAAACACAAGCCGACATTCTTGCTTTTCAAGAAGTCGAAAGCGTCGCTGCAATGCAAAAAGCTGTTGGCAATGACTTCACTATTTATCTTTCCGATCGTTCAAACGCCTCCAACCGACACCTTCAGTTTAACGACACCAACCAATACACAGGCTTTGCCGTGCGCAATGGCGTAAGCGTATTAGACAAGCCAGACTTCTCTATCACACGAGGCAACAGCAAGCTGCGCTTCGCGAGCTACCTTGTTTTAAATCCAAACCAAGAAAACGAGACTCACCTACTCTCTGTACATCTGAAAGCGGGTTGCAGTGGCGCGTATCGTAATAACCGCGATTGTAAGATAGTGAAACAACAAGGACAGGCACTAGCTAAGTGGATAAAGGCGCGCGAGGACAACAAACAACATTATGTCGTGCTTGGCGACTTTAACCACAACTTGGGTTATCAAGGAGATTGGTTATGGGACGTGATATCAGACAATACTAGTGCAAAGCTAGTGACTAAAGACACTAAAGCGGAATGTAAAGTGCGTTCTAATCGTAATCCGAATAAAACCCACCAATTCCGCTCGGTGATAGACCACATTATTGTGAGTGGTGATTTAAAGGCGTCGTCTGGTGTTCAAACCGTTTTCAAAACACAAGATGTACTCGACTATAAACTGAGTGACCATTGCCCGGTTTCTACGACACTCACTTTTTAGCGTTTAAGTACTATTTTTAACGTTGAAGTACTTTCTTTATTGACGAACCACTCTTTTAGCGGTGAATGACCCAGCCAACATTGCCGCTATAAAGAGCAGAACTTGTGTGTTGCCAGTGAAAAGGCTGGCAACCGCAGGACCAGGACACACACCCAGTAACCCCCAACCAATACCAAACAGTACAGCACCACCGACTAACTTTTTGTCTATCGCTTTAGAAGTTGGGCATACAATCTCATCACCAAACACAGATTCGCTTCTTGGCTTTATTAATAAAAGATAAGCTGGAACGAACACCGCAAGTGCTCCGCCCATTACAAAGGCTAAGCTTGGATCCCATGCTCCAGTAATATCGAGAAAGCCAATCACTTTTGCCGGTTCAGCCATACCAGAGACCACCATACCAATACCAAAGAGCACACCAGAAAATGCAACAACGGACATTTGCTTAATACTTTTCATTACATGAGTTTTCATAACGGCACTATTCCTCACGATACTAGCAAGACGGTTAACATGGCTGTGGCCATAAAAGTACACGTCGCGACCACAGAACGGATTGAGAAACGCCCTATCCCACAAATGCCATGACCACTAGTACAACCATTGCCGATACGCGTACCGACACCGACTAACAAGCCAGCAACGATAACTAAAACAACAGAACCGCTGTACTGTTCTGGTACATGCCCGCCAAGAACATAAACAGCAAACACGCCACCTAATACCATCGCAATTAAAAAAACAATGCGCCAAACGCGATCTGCGTTCTCAACGGCACCGTTTAAGATCCCACTGATCCCAGCAGTCTTGCCAGTAAATAGCATCAGTGTTATCGCTGATACGCCAACTATTATGCCGCCCAACAGCGACATCCAAGGAACTTCAAACATAGCAACCGCCAAACTAATTACTTACAGAAAACTTGCTTAAAGGCCTCAACCAGCGGACCAACTCTTTCATCAGAAATTGAATAAAATACCTGCTGAGAAACTTTTCTAGCTTTAATAATGTCGTGCTTTCTCAATACGGTGAGATGTTGTGAAAAAGCAGATTGGCTTAATGATGAACCTTCAAACAGTTCACCGACCCCTTTCTCGCCCTCAATCAGCTTACACATCACGATTAGGCGCTCTGGATGAGCCATAATTTTAAGCAGCTCACTCGCTTCGGTCGCACTTTGTAGCATACTGTCGCCCATTCTTATGCCTCTTCATTACTACATTACATTTTATTAGATATTACTAATTAATATTATTAAGTCAATGCTAATGTAGATTAAATAACATTAGACTTAGCTAATTTATTTAAGTAAGGTGTAGGCGTTTTCGATCATTCAGCAGGAGAAATCCATGAGCAAAATCGTGATTATTGGTGGGGTTGCTGGCGGTGCATCTGCAGCAGCTCGCGCTCGTCGTCTTAGTGAAGACGCAGAAATCATTATGTTTGAACGCGGTCCATTTGTGTCATTTGCAAACTGTGGCTTACCCTATCACATTGGTGGTGATATCCAAGAGCGCAGCAAACTGCTTCTTCAAACGCCTGAGAGCTTTTTAGCGCGTTTCAATGTTGATGTCCGTGTGATGAACGAAGTGGTTTCTATTAACCGTCAAGACAAAACGGTTACGGTTAAGAATTTGCTTGATGGCTCGGAATACCAAGAGAGCTACGACTTTCTTCTACTCAGCCCTGGCGCAGGTCCAGTTGTGCCGCCTATTCCGGGTATTGATAACCCGTTAACGCACTCGCTGCGCAATATTCCAGATATGGATCGCATCATTAAAACGATCGAAACCAACAAAGTTGAACACGCTACGGTCGTTGGTGGTGGTTTTATCGGTTTGGAAATGATGGAAGCCTTCCACCAGCTAGGCATAAAAACCACATTAGTTGAAATGGCGGATCAAGTGATGACGCCCGTTGACCGTGAAATGGCTGGCTTCGCACATGCTGAAATTCGTGAGAAAGGCATCGACCTTAAACTTGGCGTCGCACTTGAGTCGGTGAAATTCGTACCTAACGAGCACGTGGCAAGTTTCGACTCTGGTGAGAGCGAAAAACACCAACATCTAGAAGGTGAATTGGAATTAACACTAAACAACGGTGAAAGACTCACCACCGATATTTTGATTATGGCAATTGGTGTTCGCCCCGAGACCAAATTAGCGAAAGAAGCTGGCTTAGAAATCGGCGCTCTTGGTGGTATTTATACCAATGAATACATGCAAACCAGCGATCCTTCGATCTACGCTGTCGGCGACGCGGTAGAAGAGAAAGACTTTGTGACTGGCGAGCAAACTCTAGTGCCACTTGCGGGCCCGGCAAACCGTCAAGGCCGAATGGCAGCAGACAACATGCTTGGCCGCCAAGAAACTTACCAAGGTACGCAAGGCACGGCGATCTGTAAGATTTTTGATTTAGCCGTCGCTTCTACTGGTAAAAACGAGAAACAGCTGAAACGTGAAAACATCGCTTATGAAAAAGTGTATGTGCATACAGCAAGTCACGCGAGTTACTACCCAGGTGCAGAAACCGTGTCATTCAAAATGCTGTTTGATCCAGTAACAGGTAAAATATTAGGTGCGCAAGCAGTAGGTAAAGACGGTGTTGATAAACGTATCGACGTAATGGCAGTTGCTCAGCGTGCTGGTATGACGGTAGAGCAACTGCAACACCTCGAGCTCACTTACGCGCCACCTTATGGCTCTGCTAAAGATGTAATTAACCAAGCGGCGTTTGTGGCAAATAACATCATCAAAGGCGATGCGACCGCGATTCATTATGATGAAATGGATTCACTGACAGAAGACCAACTGTTACTTGATGTTCGTAATCCTGGTGAATTGGAGTCCGTTGGTTATCTTGAAGGTGCAATTAATATTCCTGTCGATCAACTACGTCGTCGCATGCACGAACTTCCTAAAGACAAAGAGATCGTGATTTACTGTCAAGTTGGGTTACGCGGTAACGTAGCATACCGTCAGCTGGTCAACAATGGTTACAAAGCCCGCAACTTGATTGGTGGATACAGAACTCTCAAATTTGCTCGCTTATAACTTGATAATAAAAAAGAGAAAACCACGTGCTTGGTTTTCTCTTTTTTTGCAGGAAAGAAAGCGTAGATCATTCACCTTCAATTGCCAAACGGACTGCTGCTTGAGCATGGATAGAAGTGGTATCGAGTAGTGTAACATCGGTGTGACTTTGGTTTACAAGTAAGGCAATTTCAGTACACCCGAGAATCACAGCTTCAGCTCCGTGCTCTTTTAGTTTTTCAATAATTTGCAAGTATATCGTCCTTGACTCCTCTTTGATTTCACCTTGGCATAACTCTTTATAAATAATGTTATGTACTTTAGAGCGGTCGTCTTGATCGGGAATGACGACATCAAGCCCATAACGGTCGGAAAGCCTTCCTTTATAAAAGTCTTGCTCCATTGTGAATTGAGTACCAAGGAGTCCGACCTTTTGAACCCCTTTCTCACGAAGTAACTCAGCAGTCGCGTCTGCGATATGTAGTATGGGGATATTAATACTGGCTTCAATTTGAGGCGCAACTTTGTGCATTGTGTTAGTACAAATAAGAATGAAGTCAGCGCCCCCTTTTTCTATTAAAGATGCAGCATCAGATAGAATGCTTGCCGTTTCTTCCCATTTACCTTGATGTTGAAGTTTCTCTATCTCCGAAAAATTCACGCTATACATACAAATTTTTGCGGAATTTAGGCCGCCTAACGCCTCTTTGACTCCTTCGTTGATCAATTTGTAATAACTAAGCGTCGACTCCCAGCTCATACCACCTAGAAGACCGATAGTTTTCATATAACTCTCCAATCGTTATACACCACCGTGCCAGGGGGGTTTTTACAAAAAAAATCAGCCACTTAAATAAGCAGCATTCAAGCGTCTTCACTATTGAGCATTGGGTAACACGAAAATAAAATCATTCCCACAAGGACCGCTACGCGATTCTCATATATCCTCGCAATATCGTTACTGCATTTCCAGAAAGCTTAACGTGCTCAGTGCTTAACAACTCTGTATGGACGACCCCACTTCTCTTGGAGGCTTGGAAGCCTTTCAGTTGCTTTTTGTTGAGCTCTTTAGCCCAGTAAACACATAAAGCGCAATGTGCAGAGCCTGTAACTGGGTCCTCATTAACACCTACCCAAGGCGCGAAGTATCGAGAGACAAAATCGGCGTCAGTGCTTGATTGAGCAGTGATGACGACGCCACGGCCTTTTTGTTTAAGCAGCGCACCAAAATCAGGGTCGAGCTGTTCAAGCACAAATTCATCATTAATGACGACCAACTGCTTATTATCAAACTGACCGTAGGCGACTACATTGGCGGCATCTAGCCCCAAACCATGAAGTAAGTCTTTGTTAATACTAGCTCGCATATCTAAAGTTGGAGCAGGAAACACCAAATGAATTTCTTCATGATCGAGTTGTGCAGTTAAAACCCCAGATAGCGTAACGAACTCAATCGTATCTCCAGTATTATATAACCCCTGCTCTTTCAGAACGTGCGCCGTTGCAAGTGTGCCGTGTCCACACAAAGCAACTTCCGTCCTCGGTGTAAACCAACGAAGTTGCATTGTACTGAGTGACAGAAATGCCGTTTCAGATAACGACATCTCGGCCGCGATGGCCAACATCGTTTCCTCATCAAGGCTTGACTCTGTGATACAAACACCCGCGGGATTACCTTTGAAAACCTCTGATGTAAACGAGTCAACCTGAAAAATTTTAACTTCCACGAAATATCCTTAAGTTCTATCAAACACGTAATTCTGTATCACGTGATTTTTAATATCTGTTGTTTGAGCGAAAAAAACCTATGAAATTTTCTACCAACCTTATAGGTCTTGTTGGAAGCGCTAACAAACAGGAGAATGTAGTTAATTATGCAAAACGTAAAAAGCCATCATCAATGTGACTCAATTGGATATCTTATCGGAGTTTTCGGCGTTTCTTTAGTTCTAATATGGATTGGTATTTATAAATTCACACCTACAGAGGCCAAGCTTATACAACCGCTCGTTGAAAATCATTTTCTGATGAGTTGGTTGTATGATGTGATGTCAGTTCAAGCCGTATCAAACATCATTGGCGCAACAGAAATCATTGTCGCTATTGGATTAATCGTTGGCCTTAAAAACACACGAGTCGCTTATTTTTCTGGCATAGCCGCCGCAATTATTTTTCTTGCGACACTCAGCTTTCTAATTACGACACCGAATACATGGAAAGTGTCTGATGGGGTTTTGGTGACAAACTTCTTTTTAGTAAAAGATATTCTATTTTTAGCCATTGCGATTAGCGTCATCGAACGAAACAAGCCAAACAGAGAATAACTCTAAATAGTTCGAAATCTTGTTTTTCCAGAACGTAGCCTGAAAGGTGCAAACGACTTACAGGTCGAATGGTTCTGTCAATAACTCTAAACAAAGGCTCTTAAATTTAGAGTGTTTAAGAGTCTTTGCCTCTTAATTATGCGAAACAACATCCTAGCGTAAAGTGAAAAGAAAAGCCTTTCACTCTACTGCTAAGGTTTATTGATACTTTGCCGAAGTAATGAACTCACCGAATGTCTCGCACCATACAACAACCGTATTGTATTCAGAAATTGAAGTGCTTTGAGGAACCTCAACAACGAAGTTATCGAACGTTTTGACATCACCAATTAAGCTCATCTCAGATTTAAGGTCATTAAACTCTTGTTCCGTTTCGACAAACTTAGGAGATAGATAGAGTTTATAGTCTGGTCCGGGAGCGAGTTTTCCTACCAACGTAATGACTTCAGAACTCAAATGAATTTCTCCCTCTCCCCAATGAAAAGCGTCGCTACCTTTGAGTTCCCTCTTAAACACTGCGCTGTATTCTGCACCTTGCTTGCTCTTAGCAACTTGTTCATCGGTCGGCGCAGGTGGTGCAATAAGGATCGGTAAAGTATAGATACCTATCGCAATGCCAATAGAAACTGCCACTAAGTGACTGATTGTTAATTTAATTATATTTTTCAAGGTCATAAGCATCTTCTTATTAGTTTTACTACTTGAAATTAGATTCAAATCGGCCTTATCTGTCTATTATCGAGCAGCATAATGTCATTAACATTATACACAAGCTATGCGCACTAAATGCAGACTGAGCGCAATTAAAAACGGCTGATAATTAATATCAGCCGTTTGCTTATCGGAAATGTCGTTGTGCCGGTTTGGTCACTATTCCGCTTCCACCAAAGCGATCTTATCGGATGTCGATTTTTCCAATTTTATCGCAATAAACTTAGAGGTTGGCGTAAACGTTCTATCCCCATAACTGTCCAAAGGAACTAATGGGTTTGTTTCTGGATAGTAAGCCGCCGCCTGACCTGCTGGTACATCATAGGCAACAAGCGTAAATCCGCTCACACGGCGCTCAACGCCATCTTCCCACAATGACACCATGTCCACTTTGTCGCCCGGTTCAAAACCGAGTTTACGAATATCCGCTTCATTGATAAACAGCACTTCGCGCATACCAAATACTCCACGATAACGGTCATTCAAGCCGTAAAGTGTCGTATTGTATTGGTCGTGTGAGCGCATGGTTTGCAAGATCAAATCTGGCTTTTGGCCTTTTTCGAGTATCGCTTCGCTGATCAACTGCTTCGGCAACTCGCTAGAGCTGAACTGTGCTTTGCCGCTTGGTGTATTCCATCGACGCTCGGCAGCTGGGTTTACCAAGTGGAATCCACCCGGGTGTTTAAGCTTATGGTTAAAGTCGGTAAAGCCCGGAATCGTGTCTGCAATCAAATCGCGAATACGGTCGTAATCTTCAATCGCCCACAACCAATCAATTGGTTTTGCCCCGAGTGTAGCATTGGCAATACCGGCAATAATCGCTGGTTCTGAACGCAAATGCTCCGAACGCGGTTTTAGCTGACCAAATGAGATATGTACCATGCTGAAGGTATCTTCAACCGTCACGCCTTGTGGGCCAGTCGCTTGCTGATCAATCTCGGTACGGCCTAAGCATGGAAGAATAAGCGCATCTTTACCTGTGACAAGGTGAGAACGATTTAACTTCGTCGAAATGTGTACGGTTAAATTACAGTTTCGCATCGCGTTGTGCGTACGTTCTGTGTCTGGCGTTGCTTGTGCAAAGTTGCCGCCCAAACCGATAAATACTTTCGCTTGCCCTTCTTCCATCGCTTTAATGGCTTGCACAGTGTTGTGGCCTTCACCACGCGGGACGTCAAAGTTAAATCGACTTTCAATGCGATCCAACAACAGATCTGAAGGTTTTTCATCAATGCCCATCGTACGGTCGCCCTGAACGTTACTGTGACCACGCACTGGTGAAAGCCCCGCTCCCGGCTTACCAACGTTACCTCGTAACATTTGCACGTTTGCGACTTCTTTAATGGTTGGCACAGAGTGACGATGCTGAGTCAACCCCATCGCCCAACACATGATCACACGTTCTGCACGTCGATACATGCTCGCCACCATCTCGATTTCACTTAAATCAAGACCCGATTGTTCCGCGATGTGTTCCCAAGAGGTTGCGTCCACTTCAGCCAAATACTCATCAATACCTGTTGTGTGTTGCTTGATGAATTCACGATCAAATACCGCTTTTCCACCGTTTTGCAATGCCTTGCGTTCCCATTGCAACAAGAATTTCGCGATGCCACGAAACACTGCCATGTCTCCACCTAAAGCAGGACGCAGGTACGCCGTGTTGGTAGGCTCTGAACCGTTACTCAACATCTCAATCGGCATCTGTGGGTTTTGGAAACGCTCTAATCCGCGCTCTTTCAGCGGGTTTAGACAGATAACCTGTGCTCCACGTTTTACCGCTTCACGCAGAGGTTCAAGCATTCGTGGGTGGTTCGTACCCGGGTTTTGACCAATCACGAAAATCGCATCAGCTTCTTCAAAATCATCAAAGATCACTGTGCCTTTACCAACGCCAATGGTGTCTTTCATCCCGATAGCACTGGCTTCGTGGCACATGTTGGAACAATCTGGAAAGTTATTGGTACCGAATGCGCGCACAAATAGCTGATACAAAAACGCCGCTTCGTTGCTTGCACGACCAGAGGTATAAAACTCAGCTTGGTGTGGTGAATCCAATTGATTGAGATGTTTCGCGACAAGTGCAAAAGTCTCATCCCAAGAGACTGGCACGTAGTGATCGGATTCAGCATCGTATCGCATTGGGTGCGTGATACGGCCTTGGTATTCCAACCAGTAATCGGTTTGCGTTGAGAGAGAAGAAACGCTGTGATTGGCAAAAAACTCAGGATCAACCAGACGATTGGTCGCCTCCCAGTTTACCGCTTTCGCGCCATTCTCACAGAAATTGACTTTACCACTATCTGGCGACTCGCCCCATGCACATCCAGGGCAGTCGAAACCGCCATTTTGGTTGGTTTTGAGCATAGTGCGAATGTTTTTAACTGCATTTTCACTGCCCCACCAACTTCTGGTTACGGCTTTCAGTGCACCCCAACCACCAGCTGGACCTTTGTATGTTTTTATTTGTTCTTTTTGGCTCACGACTTTACTCCTCGCAGATATACCAGCAAGCAGGGTGCCCGTGAAAACAAGCGCGTTATTTATTGAGATAATGCGGAAGTATTGAAGGGCTTAGTTTCTAATCCATGTATTTTTTAATCCAAATAAGTAACCACTCAACATGCTCTCGCTTGTCCGAGCGTTTACTTATCTAGATTCTTGATATCGGATACCCGCCTACTGCTTCTAAGACTGTTAGATTCAATGCGCATTGTTGCGTCTTGATCTAAATCAAAGATTAAGTCGTTATTCAATATGCGTCCAATTGATAATCCTGACCGAGTGATAAACAAAATCTATGACGAATTTTTCCACTGACGGTCATCACATTTTTAATCAATACAATTTATGAGGTTAATCGTTTTCCCATCCGATTCCACCTAGTTCGCTTAACGAACTCAATAAAATCGCCACTCTTGATAATAGATAATATCTATCACACTATAGATACTTTAAATTTGACCCTAATTAATATCAGGAATAGCCTTGATTCAGATCAATTTTGAGTGAGGTTTTATTCTTGACTTGGTTTTGGTTTTCCATTCCCCAGTTAAAACGCTCCAGCGCTTAAAAAGTACGGTAGTGCTGTGCCCTTTTTAGGGAGTTCCCCCCGTACATGTGACTCACAACGCAAGGTTAACAAGCCATTATGGATATCAAACAACTTAAATATCTCATCGCACTTGAACAGACCAAACACTTTGGTCAAGCCGCCGCATTGTGCCACATTACGCAGCCTACCTTGTCCATGAGAATCCGAAGCTTAGAGGAAGAACTCGATCTCGAATTAATCCAAAGAAGTCAAAGATTTGAAGGGTTTACTGAAGCAGGAGAACGCATTTTAGCTTGGGCGAAAACCGTCTTAGCCGCTCATGATGGACTGCAAGCCGAGGCTGCTAACTGCCGTGGTCAGTTGGTCGGTTCACTTCGGCTTGGAATGGTGCCACTCGCCAGCCAAAACCCGATGGAATTGCTCAAACCATTAGCTCAACAGTTCCCTGAGTTACGCTTTCAAATACTCTCCATGACGACCGAACAGATCATAGACCAACTCAATCGCAATCAACTTGATTTGGGGATGTGTTATGTCGATCAAGTCAACACCGCTTACTTCGATGTTATCGAGCTATACTCGACCAAACTTGGCGTTTTATTCGATGAGCGTCATTTCGATTTTGCCGAATCTGAAGTGTTGTGGGAGTCACTCAATAACATTCCGCTAGGGCTGCTTTCGAAGGGTATGCACTATCGCCACTCAATTGATCTTAGCTTTGTGAGTAAAGGGCTGGTTCCGCAAACCGTCATTGAAAGTAACTCCACCTTTCACTTGATCCAAGCAGTAACCAGTGGCCTTTGTTGCGCCATTATGCCGCTGAACTGTGGATTAGAAGAGTTGAACGATACGCTTCGCATTATCCCTATCGAAGAAGCCGCCGTTCACGCCCCGCTAGGTTTGTTAAAGCGAAAACAAGAACCCTTCTCCGCGCTAACCGATCAGTGCTTCGCAGAAGCGAAGAACATATTCAATCGATAACAACAACCCACACGTCAATTTTTGGCATACATAACGGCTTATGAGGTGATTTCATGAGATGTACTACTCAATCTTATTTTGAACTGTCCGATTTCAATCAAGCACCACCTCAACCAAGTGCGTTCAATTACCGAGAATTGATTGATGGCCGCCCAGTGCAACAAATGTCGCTGGCGAGTGAGTCAGCTTTAGCTATCAGCTATAACGGCATTAGCCAAGCGGTCATGATGGTGACGCCAGGCCATCTGGAAGACTTTGTGAAAGGGTTTAGCCTAAGCACAGGCATCGTCCACGACTTCAAAGAGATCAAAGACATTGAAATTGGTGGCGATCACGAATCTCATTATGCGGAAGTAGAAATCAGCAACCGCGCTTTCTGGGCGCTAAAAACACAACGTCGGAATCTTGCAGGCACAACCGGATGCGGCATTTGTGGCGTCGAGGCTCTGGAACAAGCTTTGCCTGATTTAGCACCGCTAACACCGTCTCTTCCTCCGCGCTCCGATGTATTCGAAGGGCTGCGAGACAAAGTCGCACTGCATCAAGAAGCCGCACGTGAATCTGGCGCGCTACACGCCGCTTTATTTTCAGATTTACAAGGCAACATCAAGTTGTGCCGAGAGGACATCGGCCGTCACAACGCGCTAGATAAGTTGATTGGCGCATTGGCCAACAATCACATCGAACCTCAAAGTGGCTTCGCAATCATGACAAGCCGTTGCAGCTTAGAGTTGATCCACAAAGCCGTTCGCGCGCGTATCCCCACTCTGGTTTGCTTATCTGCACCGACAGCGTTAACCGTCGAATGGGCAAGAAGAAACCATTTGAACCTAATTCACTTGCCAAAATACGGCTCGCCGCGTCTATACAGCCCTGCGCCTTAACACGTCAACCTAGCCGAATTCCTAATATTTCTAACGGAGACCTCTGGGTCTCTGTTGTTTGTTTCTCATTCGCGATTGATAGCTAGCAACGAGACACTATTCTTCCAACCAAACGTACTCACCCCTTGTCAGCACTAAGCTTGCGTATATTAACCTGCTTGCATTTGAACGCTTTCCAATCCGATAAGAAACCAGTCAAAAACCCATAAATTAGTAAGGATTTTGTGTGACTCTTTTCACGCTTTTCCGCCTTCCTAGGCATTTCTAGGAATTTTTCCTAGCCGATCTAGGCAACCATCTCATGTGCCTCACAAAACCACTCTCTAGAATTCCGCTCAGTCAAAGGTAACAAGAGCGCATAACGGCCTCCGTTGTGTTTCTAAAACAATTACAAGAGAGTTCATCATGTTAAAATTCCTCGAACAGGTGCGGAAGCCGACCCTCGATCTTCCTGTCGAAGTTAGAAGAAAGATGTGGTTTAAACCGTTCATCCAATCTTACTTGGTCGTATTTATCGGCTACCTAACCATGTACTTGATTCGTAAGAACTTCAATGTCGCGCAAAACGACATGATCTCAACTTACGGTTTGAGCATGACAGACCTAGGTCTTATTGGCCTTGGCTTCTCCATCACATACGGCATCGGTAAAACCGTTGTCTCTTACTACGCTGACGGTAAGAACACCAAGCAATTCCTCCCTTTTATGCTGATCCTTTCTGGTCTTGCAATGCTTGGTTTCAGCTTCAGCATGGGCGGCGGTAGTGCAAGCCTGTTCTTGATGGTGGCTTTCTACGCTCTGAGTGGTTTCTTCCAAAGTACTGGTGGCCCTTCTAGTTACTCAACCATTACAAAATGGACACCTCGTAACAAACGCGGCTCTTACCTAGGCTTGTGGAACATGTCACACAACGTTGGTGGTGCGGGCGCAGCGGGTGTTGCTCTTTTCGGTGCCAACTACCTATTCGACGGCCACGTAATCGGCATGTTCGTGTTCCCTTCTATCATCGCGATCATCGTTGGTTTTATCGGTATGCGCTTTGGTAGCGACTCTCCAGAAGCTTACGGTCTAGGTAAAGTAGAAGAACTTTTCGATGAAGCAGTGAGTGAAGAAGACACCGCCGCTGAAGAAAACCAAATGACCAAAAAAGAAATCTTTGTTGAATACGTTCTTAAAAACAAAGTTATCTGGCTACTTTGCTTTGCCAACATCTTCCTTTACATCGTTCGTATCGGTATCGACCAATGGTCAACGGTATACGCGTACCAAGAACTTGGTCTGTCAAAAGAAACGGCAATCTCTGGCTTTACTCTGTTCGAAGTCGGTGCGCTTGTGGGTACTTTGATGTGGGGTTACCTGTCTGACCTAGCAAACGGTCGCCGCGCATTGGTTGCTTGTGTATCTCTTGGTTTGATCATCGTATCGCTTGAGTTCTACCAACACGCCACTAGCGAGTTCATGTACTTAGCCTCTCTATTTGTATTGGGCTTCTTGGTGTTTGGTCCGCAACTTCTTATCGGTGTTGCCGCGGTTGGTTTTGTCCCTAAAAAAGCAATCAGTGTGGCTGACGGCGTAAAAGGTACATTCGCTTACCTAATCGGTGACAGCTTCGCGAAACTTGGTCTCGGTATGATTGCAGACGGTACACCTATCTTCGGCTTAACTGGTTGGAAAGGTACCTTCGCAGCTCTAGATACCTCCGCCATGATTTGTATTGTTTTGCTTGCTTTCGTCGCTATCGCGGAAGAGAAGAAGATTCGACACGCGAAGAAGCTTCAACTTGCACAAAACCAAGCCTAGCTTCTCTGCGCGCTTTACTTCGGTAAAGCGCGCAAGATCATTAAAATGAGTTGATCAATTCAGTATCATTAAAGGTTTTTCTATTGGCTCCTGTTGGAGCTTATTGTTGTTAGTCGTCTGCTCTATTTGGTTGTAATAATGATTCATGTTGCTCTAGTTGATGATCACGTCATCGTGCGTTCAGGTTTCGCACAATTATTAAATTTAGAAAGTGATATTACCGTTGTCGGTGAATTCGGCTCTGTCGCCGAAGCGCGCAAAGGCTTGCCTGCGGTACACCCTCATGTCGTCATCCTAGATATCTCCATGCCAGATGAAAGCGGCTTAAACTTTCTTAGCGAAATACCAACTGGCATTGCCTGCGTGATGCTTAGCGTGCATGACTCCCCTGCGATGGTGGAAAAATCACTAAAGCTAGGTGCAAAAGGCTATCTTAGTAAACGCTGTAGCCCAGACGAACTTATTCAAGCCGTGAGAACCAGTGCTTCTGGCGGCTGTTACCTCACATCAGATATTGCACTTAAACTTGCAACGCCTAGCGACAACACCACCTCTCTATGCCAACTGACAAAACGTGAAAACGAGGTATGTCAGCTACTTGCGACCGGGTTGGATGTAAAGTCTGTCGCGGCAGAGCTTGGCTTGAGCCACAAGACCGTGCATGTGCATCGTGCGAATGCCATCGACAAACTCGGCGTGAAAAACAACGTTGAGCTCGCCAAACTATTTTCTCAAGAGTCCTTTTAATGCGAGCTTACGCTGTTACCACCATTTGCGGACTATTTGTTATGGCTTGCGCCTGGTTCTGCTTATGGGTGATTGCCTATTACTTTGTCAATGATCCCGAACTGGCGATCTTATTGTTTCCTTTCGCTTTAAGATTAGGTGTCGCCCTGCACACTCGCACCGCTTATTGGCCGACGATTTACCTTTCGGAGTGGGGACTTTCCATCGCACTTGCGATCTTACTGGGTCAACCGCAGTGGCTTACCGTGCTGATTGCGAGCATTGCCAGTATCCCGGTCACTCTGATTGCGAAAAAATACTACTACGGAGACCAAAACCGCCATTTAGCCGTGATGAGCGCAGTCATTATCATTAACGCGTTTATTAATGTGATGGCCGTTGGTTTTCACGTTCCTTCGGTTTACATGGTATGGCTGGCTAGCATTTCTGGAGGCTTGCTCGTGGTGCCTATGTGCTACTTGTTATGGAGTTATTTGTTCCAAAGTCGTTGGTCTCCGCTTAGCTCTCTCCTACTTAGTAATGCCGTTGTATTTCAGGTGCGTCATATCGTGCTTTATGCGCTACTTTTGATCGGCAGTATTTTGGTGCAAACCAGCTTGCCTGAAGAGCTAAAACGATTTGCGCCATTTTGTATGGCGATTCCAATCATCGTGCTTGCTCTGCGTTACGGCTGGCAAGGTGCTCTGCTCGCCACCATGCTCAACAGCATAGCGCTGATTGCGGCTCGTAGCGGCGTATCAAATCTAGAAATCACCGATTTGTTATTATCTCTCTCGGCGCAAACCATCACCGGCATTATGCTCGGCTTAGGGGTTCAGAAACAAAAAGACCTCAATCACAAACTGCGCGGCGAACTTGCGCGCAATCAGAATTTGTCTCGCCAGCTTATCAAAGCGGAAGAATCGGTAAGACGCGATATTGCGCGCGAGCTACATGACGAAATCGGACAGAACATCACGGCAATCCGCACACAAGCCAACATCATTAAACGAGTGAACAACGCAGAAACACGCGTTGGTTGCGCGGACATGATCGAAGGGCTTTCGCTCAACGTGTACGACACCACTAAGCGACTGTTGAGCAAGCTAAGACCCAAAATGCTGGATGATTTGGACTTGAAAGAATCCGTCGAGCAACTGACGCGAGAGATGGAATTCGCCAATCACGGAACGAATGTTCAACTGAACTGGCAAGGCGATTACACCAGCCTGAGTGACACACTCAAAGTCACCCTATTCCGTTTATGCCAAGAGTCATTGAATAACGCAGCCAAGTACGCAGAAGCGCAGTTGATCAATATTGAACTGACAATTGGAGAAGCTGCGGTGTCACTGATGATTCACGATGATGGTGTCGGTTTCAAAGTTCAGGACAGCATGAACGGCATGGGCGTTCGCGGCATGCAAGAGCGTGTGCACGCGTTAGGTGGAAAAATCGTTATCTACTCCACCAGCGATCAAATGATCGGCACACAAATCAGCATTACTTTACCTAAGGTGTAACTCAAGATGTTTGGATTTTTACGTTCACCTAAATTTACTCAACCGAGCCTGAGCAACGAGCAAATCGACCAGCGTTACCACCATTGGCGTTTGCACATTATGTTGGGGATGTACATCGGCTACGCAGGTTTCTATTTTACCCGTAAGACCTTTAACTACGCCGCACCAGCGATGATTACCGATCTTGGCTTAGATAAAGGCGATTTGGGTCTTATCGGTACACTTTTCTACATTACTTACGGCTGTTCGAAGTTTATTTCTGGCACGATTTCGGATCGCTCTAATCCTCGTTATTTCATGGGATTAGGATTGATTGCGACAGGTCTGGTCAATATCGCGTTCGGTTTTTCTAGCTCACTCGCGGCTTTCATTACTCTGTGGATCTTAAACGCGTGGTTCCAAGGCTGGGGCTGGCCTTCATGCTCCAAGCTGTTAACCACTTGGTATTCACGTTCCGAGCGTGGCTTCTTATGGGCGATTTGGAACACCGCACACAACGTTGGTGGCGCGCTGATCCCTATTTTGGTGGGCTATTTGACGTTGCACTACAGCTGGCGTGAAGGTTTTATTCTACCCGGCATCATCGGGGTATTGCTCGGTCTATTCGTTTGTTGGCGATTGCGCGACAAACCCACAACAATGGGTTTACCAAGTGTCGGTCAATGGCGCAACGACGCACTAGAACTTGCGCAAGAAAATTACGGACGTGGCCTCACCTACCGCGAAATTCTGAAATCGTACGTATTTAACAACAAATACATCTGGCTGCTCGCGTTCAGTTATGTGTTGGTTTACATCGTTCGTACCGCAATCAATGACTGGGGAAACCTGTACTTGACCGAGCAGCATCACTATAGCCTGATTAACGCCAACGCTGCTCTGTCTATGTTTGAAATCGGCGGTTTTGTTGGTTCATTGGTTGCGGGTTGGGGCTCAGACAAACTCTTTGGCGGTAACCGTGGGCCAATGAACTTGCTGTTCGCGATTGGGATTTTCTTATCTGTCTCTGCGCTTTGGCTGATGCCTCTGACCAACTTTGCATTCCAAGCGGCGGGATTGTTCTCCATCGGCTTCTTTGTCTTTGGACCACAAATGCTGATCGGTATGGCGGCGGCGGAGTGCTCTCACAAAGATTCTGCCGGCGCGGCAACAGGATTCGTGGGCTTGTTCGCCTACATGGGCGCAGCATTGTCTGGTTATCCACTGGCGTTAATTCTTGAAGAATATCATTGGACGGGTTTCTTCATCATCATTTCAGTTTGTGCAGCCGTCATTGGCCTTTTGTTGCTGCCATTTTTGCAAGCGCAGCCATCACGAAAACCACTCGAACCAAAGCCTCGGTTGTAAATCGACTTATCGCCCTTAGGGCAAATTGGCGAGTGACCTAACCGCGCTCGCCCTCCTTATTTAACGTATCTCTGCTCAATTTTTCTTCCGATTCAGTTCGGAGGGTTAACTATGGGAAAAATTCATGAATTTGAACACTATTTCATCGCATAGCTTCTTTCAAATGAACAACAAAATCCAAAACTACGCCTGGGGAAGCACCTCTTCTATTCACGATTTGTTTGGCTTTTCTAACGAAACGAATGAGCCTCAAGCAGAAGTATGGATGGGTACTCACCCAAACGGCTGCTCTGAAGTTCAGGTTGAGCAAAACACGCTGCCTTTGTCTGAACTGATCAAACAAAACCAACCCGCTTACTTATCAGCAGAAACCGCAGCGAAATTTGGCGACCTGCCCTTTCTGTTTAAGATCTTAGCGGCCGAACATGCACTGTCGATTCAAGTTCACCCAAGCAAACAAGATGCCGAAATAGGCTTCGAAAAAGAACAAAGTGCCGGGATCCCACTAAACGCAAGCCATCGTAACTACAAGGATCCAAACCATAAACCTGAGTTGGTGTACGCGCTGACAAGTTACCAAGCCATGAACGGTTTTCGTTCGTATGACGAGATTATTGAGGCATTTGGCCTTTGCGATATCAATGAGCTACGCACACCGCTAGATGCATTCAAACGCGAAATCAACTCACAAGGTTTACGCGATTTCTTTGTGCACATTCTGACCATGGAAGGCGAAACAAAAGAGCGTGCACTGAAACAGCTTCTTGCCCAAGCTTCAGACCAATCAGAGCAAGGTACTAACAACGACGTTTTCCAGCTCATCTTGGATCTATCCACTCAATACCCTGGCGATGTCGGCTTGTTTGCGCCATTACTGTTGAATGTCATCACGCTGCAACCTGGCGAAGCCATGTTCCTGAGCGCAAGAACGCCACACGCTTACATTAAAGGTACGGGATTAGAGATCATGGCGAACTCAGATAACGTTTTGCGTGCAGGACTCACGCAGAAACATATGGATGTTGAAGAACTGGTTAAATGCACAGACTTTGTGCCTAAGCCGTTTCACAGCCTTGTCCTAAAACCCAATGCCAATGGTTGCCAGAGCCTTTACCCCGTTCCAGTGGCAGACTTTAGTTTCAGCATTCTTAACCAACCGAACAATGAAGTGGTTGATGCCAATAGCGCAGAGATTTTGATGGCGATTGATGCCGACCTGACACTCATCAGTGATAACGGTGAGACGTTAACTGCCTCGAAAGGACAATCTGTATTTGTTCCTGCTTACGTTGGTCATTACCGTATTCAAAGTGCGGGACGTGTGGCTCGCGCCTTCAACTAGTTTTTGAATAACTGATTCAAACTAACGTCTGACCCAAGGGACTGGGTTAGACAATTTATTCCTTTCATAGATTGAACCATTCCGCTTTTAAGGCACTCATGCTTACACCTTGTCGAATCCAAACACCTACAGGCCAGTTTCTCTAAGAGGCATAACCTCCCGGATCTGCCATTTACTGCAACATTCATTGTCAAAACCCATTTATGTCCGGTAAATTCGTCGCTCCAATATCAAATCACTTGGATAATAAAGGCGCTTGCACAGTGGTATTTGTTGCAAAACGTATAATCAACGTTGTAATCAAAGCCTCAATCACTACAATCTCTGGTTCGATTTTTCAGTTAACGTTTGTATGCCGAAGTTAAACCAAGATAACCCTGTTCAAAGCTCCGCCCTTTCCGATATCGAAACCAGCAGTAAGATTCAATCGGCATTAGAACCGAAGTTTCACAAGCCAGAGAAACGTCTCTGCTTAAGCCCTGGCCTGTCGGATAAGCATTTGGCGCGCCGTTGGCAAGTATTGGAACACGTGACCAATAAAGATCATCTCCTTGATCCTTTCACGCAGTCACATTGCGATGCTTACTCCAACAACATCGAGCACTTCATTGGTACTGTTAATGTGCCGGTCGGCATTGCAGGCCCTTTGCGCGTCAACGGCTTGTATGCGAACGATGACTTTTTGGTTCCGCTCGCAACGACAGAAGCCGCGTTAGTCGCTTCCTACAACCGTGGCGCAAATCTTATTACCGCCGCTGGTGGCGCGAGCGCATTGTTGCTGAGTGAAGGGGTGAGCCGAACGCCAGTGTTCGCCTTTAATAACCTTGCCGACGCTGGCCAGTTCGTCAGTTGGGTTGTGACCCAGTTTGACGCATTTCGTCAAATTGCGGAATCCACCACCTCACATGGCAAACTCAAAGACATCAATGTAAATATCGAAGGAAACCACGTTTATTTGGTCTTTGAATACGTGACTGGTGACGCTTCCGGACAAAACATGGTGACCATCGCAACAAACGAAGTGTTCCATCATATTTTGGCGACCAGCCCAATCAAACCAACTCAAGCATTCTTGGATGGCAACTTATCAGGCGACAAAAAACCAAACGCGCACACACTGCGCTCGGTACGCGGTAAGAAAGTATCCGCCGAAGTGACCATTCCTGCTGAGTTGGTGGAAAAATATCTGCATACGACGCCGGAGTCTATGGTTCAATTTGGCAAAATGACTACAGTGGGCGGTTTACTTAGCGGGACAATTGGCGTCAACGCGCATTACGCAAACGCGCTTGCCGCGCTGTACATTGCTTGTGGTCAAGATGCCGCTTGCGTTGCAGAGTCTGCCATTGGAATCACTCGTATGGATGTGGACGCTCAAGGCAACTTGTACGCGTGCGTGACCTTGCCAAACATCATGGTGGGGACGGTTGGTGGTGGTACTGGCCTTCCAACACAAAAAGCATGTTTGGATATTTTGGGTTTGCACGGCAACGGCAATGCGAAAGCGTTAGCCGAAGTCGCAGCTGCGCTTTGTCTGGCTGGCGAACTCTCGATCGTGGGCGCATTTTGTGCCGATCACTTTTCTCGTGCTCACCATAAGCTTGCCCGAAAATAACCTTTGTTGCTTTGTACAAGAGAACATCCGTGTGGTTTTCTCTTGTGCAAACCAATGGACTTTATTTATTGGCTCAATAATTTCTTGAAACTAACTTAAGCCTTAACAAACATACCAATCTCTTGTTAACAGTACTTTAGCTGTCCCCCTTCTATATCCATTGCGATATCTCTGCTTGTTACTCTTCATTGGCCATATTTAATATCAGTATCTTAGAAAAAATAGCATCAAAAACTTCTAGCACTATAGTACCAAATTCATCGTTTGAGTTTTTTGTTCACCACTTATAGCTACTATACTCGCCTATGCAGCTGCTTGATTTTCATAAATTTACTAAACAGCTCAAAAGAGCTTAATAACTCCCGTTAAATGGACTTAAATCGTTACTTCGGGTAAGCGAGTTAACTATGAGACGTCAGAAGCTAAATAAAATCTCTGCTTGGGTACTAGGATTGGCTATCTTATTGCTGAGCCATGTGCCTAATGTATCAGCACAAATACAGCAATCCCCATCCGATCAAACCGTTGCGCGTTTTCTCTATCAAACCTCTTTTGGACCAACTCCTGCGTTAATTAATGAGGTTAGGGAAAACGGGTTAGAGGACTGGATACAGAAACAAATCAACCTGCCAGCAACCTACCATCAACCACTTTATCAAACGCCTTTTTCTAAAGGCCTACAGTCAAACCGAGAAAATGCTTGGTATCAGATTGTTGTTACTGCTGAAGATCAGCTCAGACAGCGAACGGCTTATGCATTGAGTCAGATCGTAGTCGTTTCTCGTTATGGCGGCGTTCTTTCCAGCAAACCTACAGGGTTAGTGAATTACTACGATCTGTTGGTTGAGCATGCGTTTGGCAACTACCGAGACCTGTTGTATGACGTTTCCATCCATCCAGTCATGGGGAGCTATTTGTCTATGCTCGGTAGTGCAAAAGAAAATAGTGCGACAGGAACGCTTCCCGATGAGAACTTTGCTCGAGAGTTAATGCAGTTATTCACTATCGGTTTGTATGAACTCAATTTAGATGGCAGTAAAAAGCTAAACCACGCAACAGGCAAACCTATCCCCACGTACAATCAAACTGATATTCAAGAGCTCGCGCGAGCATTAACTGGATGGAAAAATTCCGACATCGCATTCGTGAAACCGATGCGAGTTATCAGTCAAAGACACGATACCGGCGAGAAGCGATTTCTAGGGAACGTGATCCCATCGGGTCTAACCGCACAAGAAGAGCTTTCAAAAGTGATTGATATGTTGATGTCTCACCCAAATGTTGCTCCATTTGTTTCAAAGTTACTTATCCAACGTTTGGTCAGTTCAAATCCAAGCCCAGAGTACGTCGCGCGTGTTGCTACGATATTTAACAACAATGGGGAAGGAGAAAAAGGCGATCTAACCGCCGTTGTTCGAGCCATATTGCTCGACCCTGAAGCATTAGGGATGACGGATACCCCGCCTATAAAAGTGAAAGAACCGATACTGGTCCTGACTAATTTTCATCGAGCATCAGGTTTTACGATTAAAGGATCACGTTACGAAGACGCAACAACGATGATGAACATCGCTAATCAAGGGCCGCTTCGTTCTCCTTCCGTGTTTAATTTTTACTCTCCAGACTATCAGCCGTCTAACGAGTTTACGGAGTCTGGTATTAACTCTCCAGAGTATGAACTTCTCAATTGGTCTGTTTATACCGATTTGGTCAACTATATGTTAACCAGCACTCGTAGAGGAGGTGGTGATTCCTACCACTTCGATCTTAACGAGTTTTATCTTCTTCTGGACGATCACCGTGCCTTAGTCGAATTGGTTAACGAGCGTTTCTTTGCTGGAACGGCTTCTGCTGAATTGAAAGAGCTCATGCTCACCGCCCTGAATGATTATCGTGGGGACTATGTGCCAACAACAAAACTCGCTCTAGTGATATTTACCGCCATTTCTGGCGACGAATTCTATATTCAGGATTAGGAGTGAATTATGGATATTTCACGACGACATTTTATACAAAGCACGCTATCGATGGGCGCACTAGCCTCTCTTAGTCTGCCAGGTTACTCTCTCGCAGCGCCATCCAATGACTTTCGAGCATTAATATGTGTGTATTTAGCAGGCGGAAACGATGCATTCAACACCATACTGCCATTATCGGAGGCGCACTATCGTCAATATTCCAAAGTCAGAGGGCCACTCTCTGTCGCCAAAGAAGACATACTCCCTATCAATTTGAGTGCTGTCGATAGCTCAAATCACCCAGTGAAGCTCGGCTTACACCCAAAGTTAAATGCGTTGACTTCCGTTTTCGAACAAGGCGATGCCAGCATCGTGCTCAATAGTGGCATTCTCAACCATCCCGTCACCAAACAAGCTATTGAGCAAGGTGAAGCATCACTTCCCGAGCAACTGTTTTCTCATAATTCTCAAACAGACGCTTGGTTACTTGGTGGAATGAGCGAGTCTAAAAATCTTGGTTGGGCTGGCAGAATGTTGGATGTATTAAACTCTGAATCAGAAATAACACCGCTATACAGTGTGCATGGCAACTCGCTTTGGTTACGGGCAATGGAACACCGCCAAACCGTCCTGAAAAAAGATCGCGCAGTTCAGCTTACCGCGATTGATAGCCCTTTATACAAAGGTATCTATGACCGCCTTCTCTCTCATCAAACTGACAATCCATTTAATGGTCATTTTAATTTGATGGTTGATGAGTCGATGGTAATGAGTAGTGTATTGAGCGAGCAACTCAACCACATTGCTGACGAGCCGCTGTTTACGTCATCGACGCTCGGCAAGCAGATGCAAACCGTGTACAAATTGATAGCAAGCCAAGATGTCCTGAAGCAGCAACGACAAGTCTTTTTCGTTAAACACTCTGGGTATGACCTACACGATTCGCAATTGGCACGTCATCCAGTGTTACTTGAGGATCTCGCGACAAACCTTTTAGCAATGTATCGTGCGGTCGAACGGTTAGGGCTAAACAAGCAAGTTACCTCTTTCACTATGTCTGACTTCGGTCGACGGATGATGAGCAACGGAAATGGTACCGATCATGGCTGGGGTGGCCATCAACTATTAATTGGAGGCGCGGTAAATGGGAAACAACCTATCGGTACATGGCCGGAACTAATACTGGGCGGAAACGATGATTACTCTCAAGGCCGACTCATACCCAAAATTGCCGCTGATCAAGTTGGTTCAACACTAGCACAGTGGATGGGCGTGAGTGATAACGCTGCACTGGAATACGTCTTCCCGAACATCCGTAATTTTACTCATTCAAACCTGGGCTTTATGGCTTAAGATATTTTTCAGGTTAGCTGTAGAACGCATCATCAAATAAGGGAGCCTCGCGCTCCCTTACTCATCTTATGTTTGCAGAGTGTCCGTTACACCTCGTCGCGACGGCGTTCGTTACACAGCTTAATGGCACGCTCAAGTAATTCTAACGCGGATTGCTCACACTCAGGCAGAACCGCATCACTTTCAGAAACTGGCGTTACGCGGTCACCCCATTTCAATACTGCCGCACCCCATGTCAAACCTGCACCAAATGCAGCAAGAAGCATATTATCACCTGGGTTAACTCGACCTTGCTCTACCGCTTCACACAATGCAATTGGCACCGTCGCAGCTGAAGTATTGCCATAGTTTTGAATGTTAACAAACGCTTTGTCGTGTGGAATTCCAGACAGGTCACACAAGGTTTGAATAATACGAATATTCGCTTGATGCGGAATCACAACATCGATTTGTTCCGTCGTTAACTGTGATGCTTTCAGTACGGTTTTCGCAGCTAGCCCCATGCCTTTTACTGCACGTTTGAAAATTTCTTGTCCTACAAAGTTGAAATCCCAGTAACCGTTGTCTTCCGCAAAGCGATCCATACAAGTACCAAACTTTGGTACGGACAGAATATCTCGGCCTTTTGCGTCACAACCGATTTGAGACTGTAGTAAACCCGTTTCTTTTTCCGTTCTTGATAACACAACGGCGCCCGCACCATCACCAAATAGAACAGCGGTATCTCGCATTGCCCAATCGATGTAGAAAGACAATCTTTCCGCACCAATAATGATCGCGTTACGATAGTTACCTGATTGAATCAAACGTGTGCCCGTTTCTAGGCCATAGACAAATCCCGTACATGCGGCATTTAAGTCAAAGGCAGCGGCTGCACGAATACCTAGGTTCTGCTGTACCTTAGACGCGATATTTGGAATCAATGAATCTGGTGAACAAGTCGCCACAATGATTAAATCCACGTCTGTTGCATCGACGCCTGCTCGAGCTAATGCATGTTTAGCAGCAACGGTCGCCATGTCTGACGTGTTTACATGACTAATACGGCGGTTTTCGATACCAGTGCGGGTACGAATCCACTCATCGGAAGTATCGAGGAAAGTGCTAAGATCATCGTTAGAGAGCACGGCTGGCGGAACACATTTCCCCCAACCTGTAATTTCAGCGTAGTAATTTGTCATCGCAGACCTATTTATTGTTGTATTTTAATAAAATTTCTTAGAACCTTAGGCTCAAATACAAACCTGCGCTGCGTTATTTCGGCAGGTTAAAAAATAAGTATACAAATAATGAGGCTGACTGGTAAGTCATGTTTTCATCAATACGTAATAAAGGAAGAAGTCATGTCATCGTTTAAAACTCGCTGCCCTTCGTGCGGCGGTCTAAATCGTGTCCCTAATGAGCGCGTTGCCGAATCTGCAACTTGCGGTAAATGTAAAAGTGCACTTTTAGACGGCTCGCCTATCGAAGGTACACAAGATAACTTTTCTGCTCTATTACAAAGTGATATGCCTGTTGTAGTAGATTTTTGGGCCCCATGGTGCAACCCGTGCGTTGGTTTTGCTCCTGTTTTCTCTGATGTTGCTCATGAGCAAGCCGGAACGGCTCGTTTTGTTAAGATTGATACCGAAGCTCAACAACAACTTGCGACGCAATTTGGTATTCGCAGTATTCCTACCATTATGGTTTTCAAGAATGGTCAACGCGTTGATATGATCAATGGTGCGTTACCTAAAACTCAATTCGATCAATGGTTAAATCAAGCACTTACTAAATAATCTTCCACGCCAACCTTGTTTGTAGGTTGGCGTTTTTATGCAACTTATCAACCTATCTAGTTAACAAATATTATTTATCGAAACGACTTAAATTTATCATTTTACTTGCCTAACTATTAGCCTCATATTCGCGCCGAATAACCCTTAGATTTCATTTAACTTATAGGCGCAAAACAGTGGAAAACACAGTCGTTCCTGCAGCATCACCACGAGTTACAGTTCCAGTCGTCGCACTGTCTCTTTATGCGGTGGCTTCGGGCTATTTAATGAGCTTGATCCCTCTCATGCTCGGTGAATACAACATCTCAGCAGATTACGCGAGTTGGTTGGCGAGTGTGTTTTATGGCGGCTTATTAACCGGTGCTATTTTTATTGAACGTATCGTACGTCAAGTTGGTCACCGTAACGCGTTTATTGGTTGCTTGGCCGTATTTTCGCTAACTATCGTCACACTACCCGTGTTTGCTAACGGATTGATGTGGCTTGCCGCTCGCTTTATTGCGGGTATCGCGGTTGCTGGTGTTTTTGTCATTGTTGAATCTTGGCTAATGTCTGGAGACGAAGCATCGCGTGCGAGACGTTTGAGCTTGTACATGCTATCGCTTTATGGTGGTTCAGCATTAGGCCAGTTTGGTATTGGCGTGCTTGGCGTAAGTGGCGGCGTTCCGTTTATTGCGATCACGACGTTGATCTTAATGGCGATGCTGGTGCTAATGTTCATTGAGTGTGAGCAGCCAAACAGCCATGAATCAACCGCTTTATCATTTAAGCAAATTGCCAAACTAAACCATGCAGCAATTATTGGTTGTGTTGTTTCAGGTTTGACCTTAGGCGCGATCTACGGATTAATGCCAGTTGAGTTAACTAACCGTAAAATTAGCCATCAAGACATTGGTACATTGATGGCGCTAGTGATTCTAGGTGGCATGCTAGTTCAACCAATGGTGACCGCGTTAAACAAATACATGAGCCGCACAGTGCTAATGGCGTTTTTCTGTATTTTGGGTATTTTTTCGATCGGTATGACCTTTATTTCCTCGTCAGCCGTGGTATTGGCTGCTGCATTATTCTTTTTAGGTGCAGCTACTTTTGCCTTGTACCCGATTGCAATCAACTTAGGTTGCGAAGGACTTGATGAACGCTTTATTGTCTCTGCGACACAAGTCATGCTGTTTAGCTACAGCATCGGCTCTGTTGCTGGTCCTGTTGTCGCTGATAAATTTATGGGCCAAGAACACGGCTTGCTAGGCTACTTGTTTGCCGCTTTGGTTGCGACTGGCGTATACATGCTACTTGCTGCGAGCAAAACCAAGCAGCGTATGGCCGCTGGCCTCTAACCACGCCGCTTCTACTCAACGAAAACGAGGGCATGTCGCCCTCGTTTTTTTATTCTTCGCATTTTTGTTTAGATAAACGCTTGTGACGGTTTGACGCGTTCGCTGCAGGCTTTTCCGGTACCATTCGCTTTTCATGAAGCAAATGACGAACCGCCAAGATGGGATGTTTCAGTAACATTCTGGGGCCAGAGTAACGCATGACCAAACGCATTTGTTCTTTCGGCTCTGGTTTGTAGCAGTGAATCGGACATTTATTACACGTCGGTTTATTCTCTCCATAAGGACAGCGGTCGAGGCGCACTTCTGCGTATTCAAGCAGCTCATGACATTCTGAGCATAAGTCACGTTTTGTTCCATGATGGTCATGACAGTAAACCTCTACCATGGCTTTTACTGTCTTAAATTCAGTGGCGAGTTTGCCAAGTAAAATATCGCTCATGCGCTATCCAAAAATCACAACATCATTGTGTAAAGTTCTAACGTGCGGCCATTATCATATTGCTGCTCAACTCGTTCAAACTCAAAGCCCAGTTTTTTGAGCAAACTTATACTACGAATATTGTCATTGTTGGTGATGGCAACCAAATTATCGAGTTTCATTTCCTCTCTAGCGTATTCCAGCACTGCGGTTGCAGACTCCGTTCCGTAGCCGAAGCCATAAGCGGAAGGTAAAAATCCATATCCGAGATCATAGTGTTGTAATGTGTCACGTTTAACCAACCCACAAATCCCGATGGGTTGTCCATCTTCTTTCTTCTCTACAACGAGTAAACTCACGCCTCTAATTTTTTGCATGCGTAGCATGTTTTCTTTTATGTAACGCGCCGCTTCATATTCGGTACGAATTTGTTTGTCTCCGACAAAACGGTAGAAGTCTGGGCGGTTATAAAGTTCTAGTATAAATGGTGCATCATTTACACTCACAAGACGCAGTATCAAACGTTCGGTGTACAGTGTTTTCATTTGGGCTCCATTAAAACGCGATAGATGATTGGACATAGGAACGTACTTGAATTTTGCGACCGATACCGGCGCTTATTTAGTTGTAACTTGATAAAAAAGTAACTATCCTGCCTCGCTAAATTAAAGGACCACCACCATGAACCGCAAGAAGAAAATCAATCAGATCTTGAAAGCGAAGCAGAAGAAGCATAACGCTAAGCTACATAAGAGCAATAAGCCGCGTTATATCTCCAAAGCTGAACGCGCGAAAATGGAAGCTGAAGAACAAAACCAAGCTTCAGAACACACGGAAAACGTTGTAGACACAGCGCAGACAGATCAAGCCTAAAAGAAAAGCCGCTTCAAGCGGCTTTTTTGATATTTGGAGCGAGTTAGCTTTAGTATTCAACACTGTAGTTCAGTGTGAATGTGCGACCTCTTCCTTTGTAGTCGTACGCTGCTGCATCGTAGTGTGCTGCATAAAGAATCTGCGCACGTTGTCCCCAAGCGGTTGTGTAGTCTTCGTCAAATAGGTTTTGAATACCAAAACCTAACTGCCCGATAGGTAGTGTTACGTTACCAAGAAGATCAAACGTAGTGTATCCATCTAGTTTGTTGTTTGCGTCATCTTCGTAATCAAACATCGTCTGGCTTTGTAGACGTAGTGAATAGCCATCCTGATAGTAAGCCGCCCACGCGTTCGCTTTTGATGTACTTGCTTTACCCGCACTTAGATCTTCCCACTTACCGTTGGTTTTCAGCTCAGAAACCACATAGTGACCTGATGCACCTAACAAAATATCACGGTTTACCCAGTAGTTAATGTTTGCTTCGGCACCGTATACACGTTGCTCGTCATCAACATTGGTGATTAGGAGCGTCTTCTTGTCATACTTGATTGAGTTATCCGACACCGAGTAGTAACCCGCCGCTTGCAGTGCGACAGTATCCGTATCTAATCGGTAACCAATTTCATAGCTGTCCGTTTTGATGCCCGACATTTTTGAGTCAGATACGTTAATGCTATTGTTCAACGCGTAATGACCATTTGCATCCGCGGCATCGTAGCTACCTTGGCCGTAGTACTTTGCAGGATCAGCGAGTTCGAAACCTTGAGAGAAGTTCGCCCAAAGCTGAGATTCATCGTTAAGCTGATAAATGGTGCCCAAATTAAATAAGCTCACAGAGTAGTCAGTGCTGCCACCTGGTACCGCATCCGCTGATACACCATTACCCGATGCGATCTTCTTTTGTATACTATAGGCAACAAAATCATCAATCTTATTGTCCATGTATTGGTAGCGGTAGCCTGCTTGTACTGACCAATCTTGATTGATTTGGTAATCCCCTTGGACAAACATTGCGTAAGACGCCACATCAACATCTGGGTAACGCCCCACTTCGGCATAGGTTCGATTAATTAAGTTCCCAGAGCTGTTCGCAATGGTTGGATCGAACAGAGCCTGGTTACTTTCAAAACGGTCTAAGTACGCATCGACACCATAAACAAGTTTGAATGACTCCCAGCTTTTAGCTAACGCTAAGCGCCCAGCAAAAACTTCTGTTTTTTGTTGAGAGGCACTTTGGTAATAAGGAGTAAAGGTTTGGTCTTCACTACGGTAAGATAACTCGCCTATCAGTTGATGACCGAATACGCTGTCGTGAGCGTAGTTCGCACTTAAGAGAACTCGCTCTGTACCATGTTCACGGTCGGAATCGAACCCCTCTCGTACATCAACAAATTTATTGTTAACAATGTACAAACCGTATGGCGAATCTTGCTGGCTGTCATAGTATTGTGCGACAAGGTTTAACTTGCTGGCATCGGAGATTTGAATCTCGGTCGATCCCATAACATCGAGCGTTGAATTATACTGCAAAGAGCCCTGTGAAATGTCTGGGGTGACAATGTCGCCATTTGCGTCAAATGCACCTTGTGTCTCGGTGTACACAACCGAACCTCTAGCGGTAATTCGCTCATTACCACCCGAGATAGACTGAGCGAGTTTGTAATCAAAGTCATCGCTGCTATTAAAGCCTGTAGTGCCACTCACGTAGGATTCAAACGACAAGTCATCCGAGTACGCTTTCTTGGTGATAATGTTAATAACACCACCAGTAGCGCCTGCACCATAAATGGAGGTTGCACCAGATAGTACTTCAATTCGCTCGATGTTGAATGGGTCTATTGCATCTAACTGACGACTAATCGGGCGAGAAGACTGTAACGAGACACCATCAATCATTACCAACATTGCTCTACCGCGAAGGTTCTGACCATAGTTAGTTCGACCACCGGTGCCGACGTCTAAAGAAGGGATGGTTGCAGAAAGAATATCACCCAGTGTCTTGCCCGCACGATATTGCTGAGCAATCTCTTCTTGGCCAACAAACCAAACCGTTCCTGGAATATCGGAGATCGATTTCGGCATCACACTGCCTACAACAACCAATTGCTCATCGCTCGGAGTCGATGTTTGTTGAAGATCTTCTGCTGCTATTGAGCTAACTGCGTATCCACTGCTCATCGCAAGTACGATGAGATTGAAAGAAAACGTCCTTTTCATCATTGTATTTATCTTTTTGTTGTCAACAAGAGCATGCAATGATACTTATTCTCACTCTCAAATCGAGCACTGTTACACAAGTTAAATAAATGTTAATTAAGAACCTTCTTGCTCATAAGCTGTCGATTTTCCTCTAAACGAGGACAATCTGCACAAAGCTTTCTGCCTTCACACTTATAGACTAAACAACAACTTTTTCTTACTAACTTTAGCGGCTGATCAGATTCCGTCTCATGAAGTGAGCGGCTATTATCAACATCCAAACCCATTGCGCTTAGCCACAAGACCGCATGCTCCTGAAGTGTCGAGTTAGTCATTTGCGGAAAGCGCTGTTGGAGACGAATTAAACAAGCCATGATTCCGTCCGACATCAATTGATGGGTGAAGCCAGGACGAATGCGTGTCCATTGACTCATCTCTTGTTGATAGAAGTCGAACAGTTCTCGGATTTGACGCCCCGCCTCTTTTATCAACGCTTCTGGCTCGCCATGTATATGCGCTTCGTCGGCGAATCGGTACCCAGAAACAAAACAAGGTTTGAGGTGCTGCGCTATCTCGCGAATGTTTGGCAACGTGTGGTAACCGTAAATAGAGATGAATGCGACATAAACTGGCTGCCAACAAAGTAAATCCCACGTTCTTGTCAACCAATATGCTTTTCCCGCTTCCGGATGAGCCTCCGAGATTTGCTGGTAAAGGCCTTGGATGATCGGGTTGATATCATTCTCGATATGGATAGCTTCTTGCCCTATCTCGCCGATATCACCGTGTAGATAAGGTGTAATCTCACTCGAAGTTTGAAACAGTTGCGGGAAAAATTGCTCAGACATGATGGCTTATTGTTGGTGTAGTCATTCTGACACCTTTATACCCAAGCACCAATCGCAATGCAAACTATTATCCTTTGCGTTTTCATAACAAAGAAGCACCTTTAGGGTTAGTTATGACTGTATTTCCGCGTTCTGTGAAACTGTAAGGTCTGGTTACGTATGCGATGAATAGCAACAAACTCTTAAACCTCTTCGCATTTAACGCTCACATGATCGCAAAAATACACAGCATAAAAACACCCTGATAAAACTGTGTTAACAGTTCCCCTGTGTAGCGTGAGTTATTGCCAATAATTGAATATTGCTGTTTCTTATCCAGCGGATTGTGAACAACATGAAGTATTTTCTTTCTGAATATCGAGACAATACAAAGAGGTAATTTGGCTATGTAGCCCTCTGTTTTGAATAAGGAAATCCACATGTTGTATCTTGAGTTTCTATTTTTGCTCGTGATGCTGTATATCGGCTCACGTTATGGTGGTATAGGCCTTGGGGTCGTATCCGGAATTGGCTTGGTGATTGAAGTATTCATCTTTAAGATGCCGCCAACCTCTCCTCCTGTCACCGTCATGTTGATCATTTTAGCGGTGGTAACATGTGCTTCCATTCTTGAAGCCGCTGGCGGTTTGAAATACATGCTGCAAGTTGCCGAGCGTGTGCTTCGTAAGAACCCAAAACGCGTCACCCTTATTGCTCCGTTCGTGACTTACTTTATGACCTTCCTACTTGGTACAGGTCACGCGGTTTACTCTATCATGCCAATCATTGGCGACGTTGCGCTTAAAAACGGCATTCGTCCAGAGCGTCCTATGGCTGCCGCTTCTGTCGCCTCTCAAATCGCAATCACAGCCTCGCCAATTTCAGCAGCAGTGGTTTACTACTTGGCGCAACTCTCCGACATTCAACACGAGATCACTCTGCTCTCAATTCTGCTCGTTACCGTACCTGCAACGCTATTCGGTACGTTGTTGATGTCACTTTACAGCCTAAAGCGTGGTAAAGAGCTAGACGACGATGAAGAATACCAAGAGCGTTTGAAAGATCCTGTGTGGAGAGAAAAAATCCTCAACACAACTGCAACGTCTCTTGATGAAGTACTACCAACAAGTGCTCGTAACTCTGTATTGCTGTTCATTGCTTCTATCTTGGTTATCGTCGTTATCGCGATGTGGCCAGACATTCGTACCATCGTTGAAGGCGCAAAACCAATCAGTATGGCCGTTGTGATTCAAATGATGATGCTCTGCTTCGGCGGTATCATTTTGCTAGCGACGAAGACCGATCCTCGCGATGTACCAAATGGGGTGGTATTTAAATCTGGTATGGTGGCGGCGATTGCTATCTTCGGTATTGCATGGATGTCAGATACCTACTTCCAGTACGCTATGCCTCAATTTAAATCTGGCATCGTAGAGATGGTAACCAACTATCCTTGGACATTCGCGCTTGCGTTATTCATTGTGTCGGTTGTGGTGAACTCTCAAGCTGCAACGGCTCGCATGATGCTGCCTGTTGGTCTCGGCTTAGGTTTGGAACCTGCGCTGCTTATCGGCTTGATGCCAGCGGTATACGGCTACTTCTTTATTCCCAACTACCCTTCAGATATCGCGACTGTGAACTTCGATACATCGGGCACAACTAAGATTGGTAAGTGGTACTTCAACCATTCATTCATGTCTGTGGGCTTAATCGGCGTGATTGGTGCGTGTTGCTTGGGTTACTTGCTAGGGCAAATGATCATTCCTTCGTAACTAGCCAAATCAACGATAAATTAGAGGCGAGTCATTGTACGTTTCGTACAGCCTGAGTGACTCGCCTTTCTTTATTGCACTATTAACTACAGCAAGAAATCGTCATCAATCGCGACAAAATTGTCGGCACAATCAATCAGAGTTTGAGATGTAAGTTTAGGTACACCATAAACGGTCACCGTTTTATTGAAGCGCTGCTGAATTCTCTCTACTAGCAGACTAAAGTCTCCATCTCCCGAAACTAGAATCACTTCCTCAACTTCGGGAGCAATTTCAATTGCATCGAGAGTAATACCCACATCCCAATCGCCTTTCGAGCTGCCATCACGACGCTGGATGTAGGGTTTAAGCATCACCTCAAATCCAACACCACGAAGAATATGGTGGAACTGACGTTGCTTGGGATCATTGCTCGCAATAGCATAAGCACGAGCACTTACCACCTCTTTCCCTTGTGTGGCAACATACCAAAACTGGTTGTAATCAAAATTGCTTCGATACGCTTCGCGACAGGTGTAATACACATTCTGTACATCAACCAAAATGGCGATTTTTTGTTTGCTTTCCGAACTCATCTATTTCTACGCTCAATTTATTTGCTGCCTACCCTATGCCAGTTTTGGAAAAAGCACAATGAGCCAATTCCACTAAACTTAACGTATAAAAAGTTATTTGGGTTTCTAGGGGGACTGTCATGGGCGGAAAGTTACTAGTGATACTACTTTCTTGTATCTTGTCATCGACAGCATTTGGTTATCCAGCGCACTCCAAATACTGGCCACATAGAAGTGTGCTCTACTTTGCGCCGGAAAATGATGAATACGTCAAACAATTCTTGCTAGAAACACTTATGAATGAGTGTGAGTTGGAAGACAGAGATGTCGTCACACTGGTCATTACAGAACAAGGTTATACTTTTCCTGCTTGGCTTAAAGAAGAGTTCGACCTAAAAATGCTAGCTCGTCTTTATGCGGTCGAAAAAGGTTCTCATACCGCTATTTTGCTTGGTAAAGATGGTCTAGAAAAGCACCGCTGGGGCGCAGAAACAGACTGGCCGTTTATCAACAACCTCATTGATCAAATGCCTATGCGTAAGCAAGAAATGCAGAGGCAACAAAGCCCCTGTAAAATATAGTCACTTCTGAGCAGTATTACTTTGCGAACCAATCCAACTTGTTGTGAAGTTGAGTCACGCTGCCAACCACAATCAATGCTGGGCTCACAGCTTGCTCTGCCATGCTCGATAACTCGTTCAACTTTCCTTGAAACACGCGCTGCTCCGGGCGCGTACCGTTTTCAATAATGGCGCATGACATCTCAGGATCTAACCCATGAGTGATCAGCTTATCCATAATATGGCCGCTTTGCTTCAAACCCATGTAGAACACAAGCGTGTTGTTGGATTGCGCCAGTGAATGCCACTCAATCTCACGACCATCTTTTTGTACGTGACCAGTGATGAATTGAACGCTTTGCGCATGGTCGCGGTGTGTTAATGGAATACCAGCGTAAGCCGTTGCACCCGCTGCTGCTGTGATACCCGGAACCACTTCGTATTTGATACCAAATTCCGCTAGTTCTTCTAACTCTTCACCACCACGGCCAAAGATAAATGAGTCCCCACCTTTTAGGCGCACAACGCGTTTACCTTCTTGCGCTTTCTGCACCAAGATTTGGTTGATTTGATCTTGAGGTACACAGTGAAAATCGAGCTTTTTCCCAACATAAATCATCTCTGCTGATGCATGGGCCAACTCAAGAATCTCTTTTGATACCAATCGGTCGTACACAACAACTTCAGCCGCTTGAATGGCTTTTAAGCCTTTTACTGTGAGTAAATCAGGATCACCAGGACCTGCACCAACAAGAGAAACAAAGCCGCTGTTTAAAGATGAGTTAACAGTTGTCATATCAACGCCTATCGAAAATTTGGACATAAAAAGTAACACTCAAGTCATTAACTCAAGGTTAAAATCACCCCAAGGAGTTATTACTTTTTATAGCTAAATCAATACAATACTTATCGAAAGTTAAATGAGTTGAACAGCCCTACCTACCATAGGTAGGGCCAGATAAAAGCGGTTTATTTTGCGATTGCAGGCTCTGCTTTTACTTCTTCTTCAACTACGTTGATAGAAGGCGCTGTTTTCGCGTGAGTTAGGTACAGTGGAATACAAGTCATTACGAGACCACCAACAATATTACCTAGAATGGTTGGAATAAGGTTGAAGTTCAACCAAGTCGCGATACCAAAATCCGCACCTAGAATCATACCTAGTGGGAATAGGAACATGTTTACTACGGTGTGTTCAAATACTAGCGCAAAGAAGATGAAGATTGGGAACCACATCATTGCTACGCGACCAGACACCGAACGTGCCGTCATGTTGCCGATAACGCCTAGACACACCATTAGGTTACAGAAGATGCCGCGTACGAAACATGTAATCCATCCATCCATACCCATGTTTTCAAAACCAAGGCTACGCGCGGTAGAAACAGCGACAAATTTCTTCGCTACTGCGTTCAGTTCTAGAGAGAAGTTACCTGTTAGAGAGATAGCCACTAGGTAAGCAACGATCAGAGAACCGATAAGGTTACCCAAGCCTACAAGACCCCAACAACGGAAGATACGACCCCAAGTGATGCCCGGACGGTTAGCAAACTTAGCCAGAGGCGCTAGACCAAAAACACCGGTTACTAGGTCATACCCCATCACACTTAGAATTACGAAACCAACGGGGAAAACAAGTGCTCCTACAAGGCCGATACCCGTTTGTACAATCGCGGTAATAGCAACCACCACCGCAATCGAAAGAATAACGCCAGCCATCGTACCGCGAAGCAGAAGATCTCGCGTGCTTGTATTGGTTTTCGCTTCACCAACATTGATCATGGTTTGCACGAATTCTGCAGGCTTAAAATCAGTAGACATGAATGTGTCCTTATCCAAAATTGAAAGTTAAAAAGTTAAAGATTGAATAGAGAAAGGCTTCCCGTTGACACCTGAACGCTGTCTACAACACCTCGCTTCCCTGTTCCCCTGAGATGATGCTTGGAAAGCCTTTGTCTATTAAATCTAGGTTTCAGTTCATTCCCTCCCCCTAAGAGGAGGGAATGAAAACCAAGCTTACGCAGAGATTTCTACTTCGCCGTTGGTTACACGCGTTTTGTACGCTTTCACGCTAAAACGTTCGTCTTCCATGCACGCACCTGTTGTCAGGTTAAAGCGCTGCTTCTTAAGTGGGCTTGCCACCCAAAGCTCGCCTTGGTGCTCACAGATCAAACCGCGAGAAAGCACGTTTGATTGGAAGAACGGGTCTGTGTTGCTGATCGCCAGCACTTCTTCTGCTTGTGTTGGACGAAATACCGCAACTTGCAGACCATTAACCAAAGCACAAACGCCAGTGCCCGGTACGATGTCGCTGATTTGGCAAATCTTTTCAAATGACATAATCAACCTTCCCTTATGCTTCAGTGATCGCTACGTGTAGGATGTCGCCTTTCGCTTCAGGGTGTTTTTCCGTGAAGGTTGCTGGGCGGTGCTGTTCACGCTCTTGTACAAACACGACGTTTTCATCGCGCTTGTCAGAGTTGATGAAGTGCGCGAAACGAGTCAGTTGTGATTCGTCGTTGATGGTCGCAGTCCACTCACACTCGTACTCGTCTACAAGCTTCGCTACGTCTGCTTCTAGTTGAGCGTTGATGCCAAGTTTGTCTTCAACAATCACTTCGCGTAGGTAGTCAACGCCACCTTCCATGTTTTCCATCCAAACTGATGTGCGTTGTAGTGGCGCAGCAGTACGAATGTAGAACATCATGAAGCGGTCGATGTACTTGATTAGCGTTTCTTTATCTAGGTCACTTGCAAGTAGGTCTGCGTGACGAGGTTTCATACCACCGTTACCACATACGTACATGTTCCAACCTGCGTCAGTCGCGATAATACCAAGGTCTTTACCTTGTGCTTCCGCACACTCACGAGTACAGCCAGAAACACCGAACTTCATCTTATGAGGGGTACGAATGCCTTTGTAACGGTTCTCGATGTAAGAACCCAGACCAACAGAGTCTTGAACACCGTAACGACACCAAGTAGAGCCCACACATGTCTTGGCCATACGAAGTGCTTTTGCGTACGCTTGACCTGTTTCGAAGCCAGCATCGATAAGCTTGCGCCAGATCTCTGGAAGATCGTCTTTTTGAGCACCGAACAGACCAATACGTTGAGCACCGGTTACTTTGGTGTATAAGTTGTATTCTGCAGCAACGTTCGCTAGCGCACCCAATGCTTGAGGTGTTACTTCACCACCCGCCATACGTGGGATAACAGAGTAAGTACCGTCTTTTTGGATGTTACCTAGGAAGTTATCGTTCGTGTCGTGCAGCTTAACCAGTTGTGGCTTAAGAATGTGCTCACCCCAGCAAGAAGCTAAGATAGAACCAGCCAATGGTTTACAAACTTCACAGCCGTAACCTTTACCGTATTTCTCCAGAAGCTCATCAAACGTTTTGATCTCTTCAATACGGATTAGGTGGAACAGCTCTTGGCGTGAGTAAGCAAAGTGCTCACACACGTCGTTCTTCACTTCGATACCCGATTTAGCAAGCTCAGCATTTAGAACAGACGTCACTAGAGGAATACAACCACCACAGCCTGTACCTGCGCCAGTCACTGCTTTGATGTCAGCAAGCGTATGATTACCATCAGCAACTGCCTGAGCGATCTTGCCTTTGGTTACGTCGAAACAAGAACAGATAACTGCGCTTTCTGGTAGAGCGTCTGCACCTAATGCTGGTTTCTCAGCGCCTGCGTGAGCAGGAAGGATCAACGCATCTGGGTGTTCTGGTAGGTCGATTTCGTTCAACATAAGTTGAAGCAGGTCGCCGTAGTCAGAGGTGTCACCAACCATAACCGCGCCAAGCAGTTTCTTGTTGTCTTTAGAAACGATAAGACGTTTGTAAACTTCTTGTTCTTCGTTCTGGTAAACGTAACTCTTACAGCCTTCAGTACGACCGTTCGCGTCACCGATAGAGCCTACTTTAACGCCAAGAAGTTTCAGCTTCGCAGACATGTCAGCGCCTTCGAATTTGCTTTCTGTGTTACCTAGTAGGTGATCAACGGCAACTGTCGCCATCTTGTAGCCAGGAGCAACAAGGCCGTAGAACATTTCGTTCCAAGACGCACACTCACCAATCGCGTAGATGTTCTCATCAGAAGTCTGACAATGATCGTTGATAGCAACACCGCCACGAGGTGCCACTTCTAGCTCCATTTGGCGTGCTAGTTTGTCTTGTGGACGAATACCTGCAGAGAATACGATGAAGTCTGTTTCTAGTTCTGAACCGTCAGAAAAACGCATAACGTTGCGTGCGTTTGTGCCTTCTGGCGCAATCTCAAGCGTATTTTTGCTGGTGTGAACGTTCACGCCCATACGCTCGATCTTTTGACGAAGTTGGTTACCACCAGCCAGGTCAAGTTGCTCAGCCATTAGTTTTGGCGCGAACTCAACAACGTGCGTTTCTACACCCAGTGCTTTCAGTGCGCCTGCTGCTTCAAGGCCTAGCAGACCACCACCGACAACAACGCCTGATTTGCTCTTCTTCGCACACGCTTCGATCGCTTTAAGATCTTCGATAGTACGGTAAACAAAACAGTCTTTGCTTTCGTGACCTTTGATAGGTGGAACAAATGGGAATGAGCCAGTAGCAAGAATCAGCTTGTCGTATTGAACTTCACGGCCAGTGCTTGAGTAAACAATGCGGTTTTCACGGTTGATGTTAATCGCGCGTTCGCCGATCAGCATGTTAATACCGTGTTTCTCGTAGAAGCCTTCTTTTACTAAAGAAAGTTCATCTGCCGTATGGTGAGAAAAGTAAGAGGAAAGGTGCACACGGTCGTATGCGACACGAGGTTCTTCACAGAAAACTGTAATGTCCATATTAGACATATCAGCTTTCTCGACTAAGTCTTCAATATAACGGTGCCCTACCATACCGTTACCGATGACTACTAGCTTCAACTTGCTCATTATAATTCCTAAGGGTTAGGTTCTTATCACTGAGCTCATTGTTAATTGTGAAAGAAAATTAATACATGATGTAAATCAATTACAATTTCAAACTACCCTAAAGGGGTAGATGAACGTATTTATCTGACTATTGCGAAATAAAAAGTAATTTATTAACGGATATTGGTAGTTTTAACAAACTGAGATAACCGAAGCCATGCTAGCAACGGACTATACCGTTTTGCTTTATGAAGTAAGGCTGACCATCGAAACCGAGCACACCTACGATAAATCCTGCTTTGCTTCTAAACGACGCACTCACTTGACTTCACCGTTTCAAGGTGATCAGAGAACAATATCTGAAGTGATTGAAAGATTTAGAAAAATCAAGCTTCACAACAAAAATTTTTTACTAGCTAAGTCGCACTATAAAGACTAAAATCAGGTTTAGTTCATATGGAATAGCGTCCATATGATTGATACCGTAATTGACATATAGAGTGCCGTCCCATTTTTGTGAGGCGGCCTTTTATTTGGGAGTCATAAAATGTCAGAAAACAATTCTATCTACATCTCAAGCTTAGATATGAACCGAATCACGGCTTTGTTGGATAAAATGCCAAACATCGCAGCGGAGCTTGTGGAATTAGAAGCAGAGCTCGACCGAGCAACAGTTCTTGAGCCAGAACAAATGCCAGATAACGTGGTCACGATGAACTCGACTGTAGAGTTTAAATTTTCAGGTGAAGATAGAACCATGACAAAGACACTGGTTTACCCTTCTGAACTGAAAAGCAGTGATGATATCTCTATTTTTGCACCCGTAGGCAGCGCACTGATCGGTTTGTCTGTCGGCCAAAAACTTGACTGGCCAATGCCAAATAATCAAGTGAAGACAATTGAAATTGTCGATATCACATACCAACCTGAGCGTTGTGGTGCACTAAACCGCTAACCCTCAGTAGTCCCGGTGCAAAGGCCTCCATTTAAGACTTTGCACCAGGAGAGCCCCTCGCTTACCCCCTATTTCCTTCTTTGTTTTCCAAGCATTTACTTTACTGCTCTTAAGTAACATCACCGATTCTTTATTATTTACCGCATATTCAATATTTATATCTCCAAGCTCAATCATAGAAATTGCAAAGTATTTTTCGTATATTGTCGCTCCGAAAACGACGTAAATTATGCGCAAAATGGAAGAATATCTAACTCGAATTGCCTGCTTAGAAAAAGAAAATGAAGAGCTGAAGCGGAAGAATGCGCGACTACAAGAAAAGTTGAATGCTGCACTCGACAGTAATGGACTGTGTTTGTGGGAGCAGCATATTCCTTCAGGTACTTTGACGATATTCAATATGCAGTGGGGAAAAATGCTAGGTTATCAGCCCCATGAGTTAACCGCGACGGTTGAAACGTGGAAAAACAATCTCCACCCTGAAGATTACGATCTTGCGGTGGGTGCATTTGAAGATCACCTAGCAGGCAAGACCGACCTTTATGAGGTAGTGCATCGCATGATTCATAAAGACGGCAGTGATAGCTGGGTCTACGATCGAGGGCGCATCGTCGAGTATGGTTCTGATGGCGAACCACTACGGATGATGGGTACTCATATCGATATTACAAAAGAAAAGCGTTATGAGCAGCAACTGGCCAAGTTGGCTTCGAGTGATCCATTGACTGGATTGTTAAATAGAAAAGCAATTGAGGAAAACTTTAATCATCAACCTCAAACCGAACCGTCTCAGCAGTCTGCTTTAGTGTTTGTTGATATAGATAATTTTAAAGCAGTTAACGACCAGCTAGGCCATCATACTGGCGACACCCTCCTCATCAATATCGCCAATAGCTTAACAGAGCTTGCGTCAAGCAAGTCTCAAGTTGGACGCATAGGAGGCGATGAATTTGTTATCTTAAACTGGCATTCAAGTCGAGAGGAAATATCCCAACTTTGCAATCAACTCTTAGATTCAATCATTCCAGCGATAAATCAAGACTTACATAAAGTAACGATAGGAATGAGTATCGGTGTTTGTCTCTTTAACAAAGGAAAGCAACCGTTTAATGAAGTGTATCAAAAAGCCGATCACGCAATGTATGAGATAAAGAAAAATGGCAAAAATGGAGTACAATTTTTCAACTTAAAAAGTTGATATCTCTCCATAAATCATCATGTTATGAAATCAGTCATTTGCTACAACTTGAACTAACTAAAGATAAATTCTTTATATCTAAGCCAGTTACCGAAATTACCCCTAGGTACTCATAAATTTGGCACGATACAAATAAATCCCCTCCTCTCCTAGCATCAACCCAATAAGCAACTACACTCATTTAACTGATAGATTAATTACTACTATTATGAAGGGAGTTGTTTTTGATGGATACAAAACAGATTTCTACAGTTATCATAATTTTAGTTCTTTCTGCATTAGTAGTTGCTTATTTAAAGTTAACAACGGTATCAAATGCTATCCACAAACCTACAACAATCGGTATATCTAAGACGCCTCTGTCAGCCCCTTTTATCATTGCAGAGCACATAGGTGCGTTTGAAGAAAACGATTTAAACGTCGAACTTATCATGTGCTTTGGAGGGGTCGAATGTTCAAACCTACTTCTAGAAAACCATGTTAATTACGCCACTTTTTCTGAAAGCGTACTGATGTTTAAAAGCTTTGAATACAAAGATTTAGCATTAATCACTTCTTTTGCATCTTCTACGAATGATATTAAGCTGCTAACTAAAAAGCGGTCTGGCATAGAAAGTATAGATAAATTACCAGGAAAAAAGGTTGGTGTAATAAAAAAGAGCGCTAGCGAATATTACTTAGACTTGTTGCTACAGGTAAATGACATTGATTTAGAAAAAGTAGAAAAAATATCATCAACAACGCAGGTTATTATAAATCATTTAATGCAAGGAAACGTCGATGCAATATCTACTTGGGAGCCATACGGATTTATGGCCAAGAATAGAATAAATGAAGAAGTAAAGAACATAGGAATTATTGGCGTGTATAAACTTTACTTTTTGCTTGTATCAAAAGAAATACACATTGAAAAATCAGATCAAGAAGTAATGAAAATAATAAAGTCACTTCATCACTCAATTAACTGGATGGATAAAAACCCTCATTTAACAATGAAAATACTATCACAAAAACTTAACACAACAGTTGAAGAAATATCTTGGAGTTGGGATGATTATAACTTTCGATTAAATTTAACGAATTCTTTATTATTTACATTACAATCAGAAGCTAATTGGGCATTAAAACAAAACTATGTAGAAGGACAGATTCCAAATTACAGAAAAATATTTAAAGAAAACTATATCAATTCATATTTTGATGGTCTAGATTAAAATGCATCGTTCGTTAAACCACTATTTAGCATCACTATTCAGTCTAAGCGTAATACTATGTATCAGCGTTATAGTATACATAAGCTTCATAAAAATAGAAGATTATAAAGCCAAGAAACAATTAAACCAAATAATGGACATACAAATATCATTAGAGTCATTAAGTAGTTATCTTTGGGCTTACACTCAAAATAGGGGAAAAAACAATTTCACACAATTCATGATTTCTCATAACAAATTAAACGAATTATTATCTCAAAATGAAGATGTTTTATACCTTACTAAAGACCTAAAAAAAATGAATCTCGAACTGTATTTTTTAGTTCAATACGAAAATAATCATTTACTAGACAAAGATCGCCATTATGATTCAGTCGTAAATTATAATAAATCAAATCCTGTCATACAATCCAGAATAAACATTGTATCCCAGGATATGAATAATGAAATAATATATATTTATAAAAAAATACTTAATAATAAGTCTACAAAACTACAAAATTTAAATTATTACACTCAAGCAGGTATTATTTTTATCTCTCTGGTTGTTATGCTATTATGCTTTTATATAAAAATAAAGTTCAAGAGAAGCTTTCAAAGGTTTATAAATGGAATAAAACAATTAAGCAGGTCAAATTTTGACTATAAAATCCCTTCAGAAAATCAATTCACGGAATTTGAAAATATGTCTTGTTACTTCAATAAAATGGCGGCATTGTTAAACCACACAACAATATCAAAATCAAAACTTAAAGAAGAAGTAGAGAATCAAACTTCAGTTCTAAATCGTCAAAAAGAAAGTTTGGTATTTTTGTCTGAGCACGACTCCTTAACTAATATCTACAATCGTCGAGCAATAGAAAAACATTTGATCCAGCTTACGCGTAATTTCAGAGGCAGTGAGAATAGTTTTAGTTTGTTTTTTATAGATTTAAATTTATTTAAGGATATTAACGATAGCCATGGCCATGAGGCAGGTGATGCAGTGTTAAAATCTGTAGCTAGTAGATTATCAAGTATTATCGACGAATCAGACATGGTAGGCCGCTTTGGTGGAGATGAATTTATTATTATTCATCGTTCACACACAACAGGTACGTCTCTGTCTGCATGTGCACTACGCTATATCCAAGAAATAGAAAAAGTAATTCATTTTAAAGGTAAAGAGTTATGCGTCGGAGCTAGCATTGGTATTGCACTCTATCCTGAGCATGGGTCGAATGTACATGAATTATTAACAGCGGCAGACAAGTCTATGTATCAGTCAAAACGTTCTAAAGCTAGCTCGTTCACTATTGTCGACAACAGCAGTTCGCTGTTAAAGAGGCCTATGTTTTAATCTAAAGTAGCTGTGGAAACGTTCTACATGCGAATATTCAACGACATCGACCACTGTGGCCACTTACAGTAATAAAGCCGCTTTTATCACATAGCAAAAGCTAAACTCGTAAGCTAAACGCTCTCCAGGCATTGAAGAAAAATAATCCATTGTGAATGGTTAATCCTCCCCTTTTAAACGTCAACTTTCACCACCATATGATAGTTAAGATTCATTAACAGGCTATAACTATCCTATGTCTTTTCCTCGTTTATCTGTTCTGGATTTGGCACCCGTGTCCGACGGAACAAACTTCACCGAAACGTTCGAACGCTCCGTTGAATTAGCTCAATCAATCGAGTCCTGGGGCTATCATCGGTTTTGGATGGCTGAACACCATAACATGCCCGACATCGCCAGTGCCGCAACCAGTGTATTACTCAGTCATATTGGAGCGCACACGAACTCGATCCGTTTAGGATCAGGTGGAATCATGTTACCTAACCATGCACCACTAGTTATTGCAGAGCAATTCGGAACGTTAGAGGCATTATACCCTGGTCGTATTGACCTCGGATTAGGACGCGCACCAGGCACCGACTACCAAACAATGCATGCATTAAGGCGGGAACCAGAGCATATGGATCCTGACTTTGAAGAGCTGTTGGAGGAGCTTAATTTCTTTCTTGGTCCCGTATCTCGAAATCAACCAGTCGCGGCTTATCCAGGTAACAACACATCTCTGCCGATTTGGCTTCTGGGGTCGAGTACATACAGCGCACGTTTAGCAGCTAAGAGAGGCTTACCTTTCGCATTTGCTGCACACTTTGCTCCAGATGCAATGTCTCGTGCTCTAAACTTTTATCGAGATGAGTTTGTCCCATCCGAGCATTTAGCTCAACCCTATGTGATGATTTGTGCCAACGTTATCGTAGCGGATACTCAGTCACATGCAGATTTTCTCGCGACAACAGAGAAGCAAAAATTCTTAAAAATGATTCGCGGCAATCGCGAAAAACTTCGCGCACCAGTGAAAAGTATGGCACCACTATGGTCAGCACAGGAAAAGCTTCACGTTGAAACTCAATTACGTGAATCTATCCATGGTGATCAAACATATGTAAGACAGAAAATTGAGAAACTTTTGGAACGCACTGGGGCAGATGAAATTATGGTAAACACGATGGTGTTTGAACAATCTGAGAAGTTGAGATCCTACAGGTTACTATCGGAACTCATGGACAAGTAAAAGAATGGAGGCGCCTCCCGGAGTCGAACCGAGGTCCACGGATTTGCAATCCGCTGCATAGCCACTCTGCCAAGGCGCCTTTCTGATTTTTTATCTCTGTCACCAAAGATTTTGATGGTGCCCCGGGCCGGACTTGAACCGGCACAGCGCGAACGCCGAGGGATTTTAAATCCCTTGTGTCTACCAATTCCACCACCAGGGCAACGCAATCATGCGATGGGTTAGACACCATCTGTCTCTGCGGCCTTTGCCGTGAGAACGAGGCGTACTTTAACGGATTAATTTATCTGGTCAACAAAAAATTAGTCTCTTTTATTCAAATGGTTAAAAAGTCAACTCAAACGAACAAAGGGCGATCATTTTGCTCACAAGAACATCAGCATGCTTTGCTCTCGTTTACTTTGCTTCATCACTTCATGTCAATGAGGAATCGACAAGTCGCACAAATTGGCAGTATGGGTATAAACTTAACTCGTACTGCAGGGGACAAATAAGCGCTCATCATGTTTCGAAAGTCATCATTTCAATTACCGCTACATACTGATTCCGAACTCGACTTCGTAGTGCCCTACTTCTTCCTTAGTGAATTTGATTATGCACGCTCTCTGGAGCTGGGAATCATCGAAGACTTGGATCCTGAATATACACACCAGTATCGCGTCACACTAAGGCGCATACGCTCACTATGCGTACTACTTCGCGAACTGATACCTCCTTTTGAACTGAGTATTTTGAAACCTCATTTAAAAATAATGATGAAGAAAACAAATAAGCTGCGTGATTTAGACGTATTTATCTTGGGCAAAAAACAATACATTGAAATGCTCCCAAACCACAAATCGTCTCTTGAGCAGCTTTTTGGCTTTATCGAAGCCGAACGTGCTTACGAACAGGCAAAAGTTACGCGTTGGCTAGCTACAGAAGAATACACAACGCACTGCACTTTGGTCAGGAATAGTCTGCTGCGAAGTACGCAACACGAACGAGTGGATAGCAACGTACCTGCGTTACTCTTCGCAAGCCAAAAAATCTCCGATCAATTTAAAAAAGTTGATAAAGCACGACGCAAGATCTCGGACAAAAGTCGTGACAGTGTGATTCATTCGATGCGGATAAAGTGCAAAGCGCTGCGTTATTTGTTAGAAGGATTTTCCACGCTCTATCCTTCCCAACAGCACAAAAACAACGTGAAACAACTAAAACTATTGCAAGACAAGCTCGGTGACTTTAACGACACTTCAAGTCAAATTGAATTTTTCGCACAACTCAAAGAGACAGCAAATCTCAATAAACAAGATCGTAAGGCTTTGAAAAAGCTAATTAACGTACTTAGCGAACATCATGAACTCTCTCGCCAAACCATCTTGACGCATTTAAGCCAGTTTGAGTCTTTCATTCGCGATACCAATACACAGAATCTCTACCGACCCTAAATCAAGGTTCACGTATTTTTAATATTCATTAATTACAGTCAACCGTTAGGCTCCACTAAGAAAGTTAACGTGAAACCATTAAAACGATACCAATACGAGCGCTATGCGGTGCTTTGTAATCTCGCCTACCCTCGCGTCTTCAGGCAAACTCAATACGGGTTCGATCCTAATGGGCAACGAGTCATTAGAAATGAACACGGTAAGATTATGATTCGCGTGCTCTGGAGTAAAAAACAGAGTGAAGTGGTCGTAGTGATTAAAGGCTCACACAGTATCAGTGATTGGTTGTTGAACTTCGCGATGTGGACGAGAAGCTGTCGAAGGTTGGGACTAAACTATCGCATTCACGCGGGTTTCTATCATCTGTTGTTCCAAGAAAGTTTACCGAGCCGGAATGAAGATCGGTTAGGGTTGACCGTGATCGAACGCCTCGAAGGTATCGTTGTACCACTTATTCTCAGGGGGAAAAGAATCACTATTACTGGCCACTCTTCAGGTGGCGCGATTGGCAGTGTTTTTGCTGACTATATTGAGAAAAAATACCCAAAAAGCATTAAACGCGTGGTCACTTTCGGACAGCCCGCTGTCGGGGATTGGACGTTTAAGAAACGCTACCGTTTGGGGCACAAAACATACAGGATTTGTTGCGACATCGACATCGTGACCTTTATGCCGCCCGTACCTTTTTTGTATTGGCATGTAGGCAAAATGCTATGGTTATATAACGGGAGAATATACGAGAACACCCCAACGCTCATACGGCTTGGGCGCTCCTTATTTAGTTGGTTAATGCGACCGTTCTCTTATCACTTTATGAGTAAATACATTCGCGACAAAGACTTTTTTGATGAACGCTGAGTTAAACATCCGAAAGGTATGACGTACAGACACGAAAAAGCCGGACTTCGCCGGCTTTACGATTAAGTGGTGATCTACAGAGAGGCAATTTCTTTTTCAAGTTGATATTTGTTATCTGTGACAATTCGCTCTAACACTTCAACACGTCGCTTCAAGTCACCAATTTGCTTGTTAAGGTTATCTTGTTCTTCTCGGCTCATCGTATTACGTTCAGATATCTCCAACGCTCTTACTTCTTTACGATGGTTCAAGATTAACTTTATTATCCCGCCCCCAAATATGGCACCGAACACAATAGCCACAACCAATACATCAGCAATAGATTCCATTCTTTATCTTCCTCTAGATTATGCTCAAATATAAGTTACTCATTTGTTGAATGAATATCAAATAACACATTGATTCATTGAAAAGTTTTATTAAGAATTGCCTACTCTGTATCAAAATCACAGGAATGGATTATTCAACGCCAACCCAAACCGAGACAGATCCGCCGTTTACTGGGAACTCAGCCCAACCATTCGCATCAGTCCAAATGTCTTCAGTTCGGATACCCAACTTGTCTACGTAGCGAGCACTTGGTTTACCCGTATACATCCACTTCGAGCCGCCAGGTCCATCACTCATGATCACGGCCATTGAATGTGGATGATTTGCATCACCTTCTCGAGTCCAACCAATTACGTCCCAGTGGTCGAGATAAGAATGTTGTTTGCCATAGGCATAATCTTTACGCAGTGTTACTAGCTCTTTAATGTAAGGCACTTTGACCATATTGATGTCATGCCCTTTATCACTGTACTGCGCGCCGTAGTAATCTGCATAAAACACGGATGGATAACCTTCTTCACGCAATAAGATAAATGCGTAAGCGAGCGGCTTAAACCACCAATCAACGGTTGATTCCAACGCCTGCAAAGGCTGAGTGTCATGGTTTTCTACTAAGGTAACCGCTTTGACTGGATTGTCCTTCATCAGCGTACCATCCATGATTTGACGCATATCGTAGCTACCACCCGATTTAGACGCATTATAAAAGTTCATATGTAACGGTGCATCAAACAAAGACATGCTGCCAGAGGTTTTGGTGATAAAGTTATGCAGCTGATTCACATCGTAGTTCCAGTACTCTCCGACCGTGAAAAGTTCTTTCCCTGTTTTCCAACGTAGGTGATCAATCCATTCTTGCAGGTATTGATATTTGATGTGCTTCACCGCGTCCATTCTAAACCCATCGACACCCGTCATGTTGATATACCACTCGCCCCAGTCTTTCAGCTCTTGCTTCACTTCAGGGTGATCCATGTCTAGATCAGCATACATAAGGTAATCGTAGTTGCCTTTTTCCGAGCTAACTTCCCAATCCCATGCCTTACCTTCACCTTTGAATTTGAAGATAGCTTTTTCTTCGCCAGCATCGTCCCAGTCCACGCCATCAAAGTGGTACCACGTCCAATGAAAGTTTGAGTACTTGTCGTTGCGCCCAGGGAAATCAAACTCTACCCACGCTTCAATCCATTTATCACCAAGTTCAATATTTCGGTTGTTCCAATCTACTCGCTTGGTATCAACCCAAGACTTTCCATCCGCACCACCGCGATGGTTGAACACCACATCGCCATAAATCTGGATATTGTTTTTATGGGCAGCATTGATGGCGCTTAGGTACTGATCTTTGGTGCCATACTTGGTGCGCACCGAACCTTTTTGATCAAACTCTCCCAAATCGTACATATCATAAACGCCATAACCGACGTCGTTGCTACCACCAGCACCTTTATAGGCGGGCGGTAACCATAACGCAGTAAAGCCGTTATCAGATAGTGCCGACGCGTTGTTTTCAACTTGTGTCCAGAGTGCACCGTCATTTGGCACATACCAATGGAAGTACTGCATCATGGTGCCATTTTGTGCCGCCATTACAGGCGAACTGAGCAGCAAAGTTAAGGGTAAAAGTGTAGGTTTAAGGTTGAATGTTTTCATTATTTTTCTCTCACGTTGAGGACTAGAATCCTCCTTTCTGTATATACGCACCAAGCGATACTAACTATGACGCTAGCTAGGTTGCTGCCTGTAATACAAAAAGCTCGGATTACAATCGAAGAGAAACTATCACCAATCACACTATACAATTATTGAGTTGTCTAACATTTATAAAATCAATGAGTAGCGCGTTAAAAATATTGAATGGTGATCAAAACATGGGAGACTTTAGGAAAGCGCGAAGGGTTACGAAAAGGCGGACTAAAAACGAAAAAAGCCAGTCATTTAAGACTGGCTTTCGAAATAGTGGAGGCGCCTCCCGGAGTCGAACCGAGGTCCACGGATTTGCAATCCGCTGCATAGCCACTCTGCCAAGGCGCCTTTCTGATTTTTTATCTCTGTCACCAAAGATTTTGATGGTGCCCCGGGCCGGACTTGAACCGGCACAGCGCGAACGCCGAGGGATTTTAAATCCCTTGTGTCTACCAATTCCACCACCAGGGCAACGCAATCATGCGATGGGTTAGACACCATCTGTCTCAGCGACCTTTGCCGTGAGAACGAGGCGTACTGTAACGGATTAATTTATCTGGTCAACAATAAATTTTATCTTTTTGATTTAAGTGCTTAAAAAGCGATCTGCCTAGTATATTTGGCATTCAATTAGACCAATAAGCACCCGTTCCCTTTCATTGTCTATTAAGTCATACGCATACTAGTGTCCGAAACTGCTTCGAGGTAAACACGCGACTATCACGCTATGAACGCTGATCTTTTCACCGCTGTAACATCTGTAACAATTTGATTCCCTGCTCTTGGCACGACTGCGTACAGAACATCATATTTTGTTACCGATAACTTTATATCGAATGTGGTCGTACCTTTATAAAATCATTGACTTTTTTTATTTTCAAACAAAGCTCAATTCATTATCGAAAATATCAATAAATAATGGTACGTTACACGAGTTGCAGTAATTTAATGGACATATATCACATATAAGGATGTGGTTTACTTTGGCGACACAACATAAGAAAAACAAGGTATATCACTAATGTCTATCAAGAATCTTTCTATAGCGAAAAAGATATCGCTATCGTTTTTACTCATTGCCATCGTCAACATTGCATTTGGCGTATTTTTATCTACAGAGCTCAAAAGCATCAAATCTGAGCTTTTAAACTATACCGACGATACGCTTCCTGCAATGGAAAGGGTCGATTCGATTCGAGATCACTTGTCTCGCTGGCGCCGAGCTCAATTTGCTGCGTACACTTATGAAGACGCAGACCAAGTCAAAACTAAAATTTCTAACAATATTAGAGAACGCGAAAAGATCACTAGAGAGCTCAACGCTTACGGTGAAACTATCTGGCCTGGCGAAGAGCAGCAAACTTACCAGCGTCTTATGCGTCAATGGAAAAAGTACTTGGTTACTATGGACCAGTACAATGAAGCGATGCTAGCTAACGACAAAAGCAAGGCCCACCCTATTTTGGCGAACTCCTTGTCTGCTTTCGAAGCGGTTGACTCAGAGTTAGGCGAACTAATCCGTCTCCTTAAAGAAGCTATGGATAGCAACAAAACTCATATCCTGTCCTCTGTAAATGGATTGAGTAATTCTTCAATTGCAAGTAACGTGATTATTCTACTGATCATGGTAGGCATGACATACGTGCTGACTCGCCTAATTTGTGGCCCACTTAAACTTGTTGTTGAGCAAGCAAATGCCATCGCGACAGGTGATCTATCAAGTGACATTGACCGTAAAGCAATCGGCAATGACGAGCTTGGTGAACTGGCAGACGCGACCACTAAGATGCAAGACGACTTACGCCAAGTTATCGATAATGTGATTGCTGCAGTTACTCAGTTAAGCAGCGCTGTCGAAGAGATGAACCAAATCTCCGATATTTCTGCGTCTGGTATGAAAGATCAACAGCTGCAAATTACGCACATAGCAACAGCAATGACAGAAATGAAAGCGGCCGTAGCCGATGTTGCTCGTAACACTGAAGACTCAGCGAACCAAGCTAACGAAGCAAACCGACGCACACAACACGGTGTTCGTGAAACCCAAGGTATGGTTGACGCGATTCAAGAAGTTTCAAACGTAATTGGCGCTGCAGGCGATACCGTAGCAGAGCTTGAACAGCAATCGAATAAAATTAACGTGATCGTGGATGTTATCCGCGACATTGCCGATCAAACCAACCTACTTGCACTTAATGCAGCCATTGAAGCGGCGCGTGCTGGTGAGTCTGGTCGTGGCTTTGCCGTCGTTGCAGACGAAGTTCGAACTCTTGCCGGCCGTACGCAAGATTCAACGAGTGAAATCACTTCGATCATTGAGCAGCTACAATCACTTGCAAAAGACGCAAAATCAGCTACTGAACTTTCTAGAACCAGTATCTCAGAATGTGCAGAACAAGGCATTCAATCAAAACAGCTGATGAGCGACATTGAGCATTCGATTTCGGACATCTCAGACATGGGTACCCAAATCGCCACGGCTTGTAACCAGCAAGACTCTGTTGCGGAAGAGCTTAACCGCAGCATTGAAAACATACATTTGGCATCTCAAGAGGTCTCGCAAGGTTCGGAGCAAACCGCACAGGCGTGCCGCGAACTAAGCCAGCTATCCATTTCTCTTAAAGATGTAATGAGCCGCTTTAAACTGAGTTAAACTCAGTGGATACCTTAGTAGATATCAAATCAATCCCGATTTGCTTAAATTGAATGTCATCACTGAGGTATATTTAGGTATATATTAAATCACTATCTTAATAAACGCTCCAAAGCACCACTTGGAGCGTTTTACTTCGTCAGGTACTTTCCCCAAGTACTCAATAACATAACCAATACAAAAAACGCGTACGGAGACTTTATGCGCTTAAATAAAACCTTACTATCACTGACTATCGCTGCTGCAGTCGCGGTTCCTGTAATGCAAGCCACTGCCGCTCCTCTTCAAATTAGCAATACAGCAGCAAAAGCAGAGCAAGTTCAAGGTGCTAACGCTTGGCTAGAAATAAACTTAGGTCAGTTCCGCGATAATATTGAGCAGTTTAAATCGCACATGGATGGCAAAACGAAAATCTGCGCCGTGATGAAAGCCGACGCATACGGCAATGGTATCGCAGGCCTGATGCCGACTATTATCGAGCAACAAATTCCTTGCGTTGCCGTTGCAAGTAACGCCGAAGCACAAACTGTTCGCGACAGTGGCTTTAAAGGCCAACTTATGCGTGTACGCTCAGCGGATATTGGCGAGATTGAAGCCGTAATCGACCTAAACGTCGAAGAGTTGATAGGCACAGCAGAGCAAGCTAAAGCACTGTCTAAACTAGCCGAGAAAGCTGGTAAAGAAATCAAAGTTCACCTTGCTCTGAACGACGGTGGTATGGGACGTAATGGTGTTGATATGACGACAGAAGCGGGCAAGAAAGAAGCGCTAGAAATCGCTCAACAAGCTGGCGTTAATATTGTTGGTATCATGACTCATTTCCCTAACTACAATGCAGACGACGTGCGCCAAAAGTTAGCTTCATTCAAAGACAGTTCTGCATGGCTGATTAAAGAAGCGAATCTAAAACGCGACAACATTTTACTGCACGTAGCAAACTCTTACACCGCGCTTAATGTTCCTGAGGCCCAGCTTGATATGGTTCGTCCTGGTGGCGTTTTATACGGAGACTTACCAACTAACCCTGAGTACCCTTCTATCGTGTCTTTCAAAACACGCGTGGCATCCGTTCACCACCTGCCAAAAAATAGCACAGTCGGTTACGACAGCAGCTACACAACAAGCAAAGAAAGCTTAATGGCGAACATTCCTGTTGGTTACTCTGATGGTTATCCACGAAAAATGGGGAATACAGCAGAAGTTCTGATCAATGGCCAACGTGCAAAAGTTGCGGGCGTTGCTTCAATGAACACCACAATGGTAGATGTTACAGGTATCAAAGATGTTGAGCCTGGTTCTGAAGTTGTTTTGTTTGGCTCCCAACAAGGCAAAACGATTTCAGCTGCTGAGATGGAAAAACACGCAGAAGTCATCTTCCCTGAACTATACACGGTTTGGGGAAGCGCGAACCCTCGTGTCTACGTAAAATAAACCTATTCAGTTATTCGTAACAGAGCGAAAAAGCGAGCCTCGTGCTCGCTTTCTTTCTTATTTACTAATCTGTACTAGCTCGTGATGTTATCAATTAAACAGAGCTTACTATTTCTGTTGTTTTAATCTCCTTTAGCACTACCAAGTACGACTCTCTACACTCTGTTTCTTAAAGCCGCTTGGATGGCTCATTTTTATATAGCACTTAGTGTTTGAAAGCCCCTCCAATTGATGTTAAACATGAAGTTTACAAAAGAATAACAAACACACTCGTATGGCACTGCCCCTTTGCCTGCTAGCTAGGTATCTCTATGACAGAAAATACTCAACATCTTCAACGCTCCTCCGCTGAGTTGCACGAATTTAATCGGCTTGACGTCTGGAACGGATTCACCCAACTTTTACCCCTCTCTATGTTCGTGGTCATATTTGGCCTCGCTTTCGGTGTTGCTGCGGTACAGACTGGACTAGATGTATTTCCCACTATGTTGATGAGCACACTGGTCTTCGCCGGTGCTTCACAATTTGCCACGTTAGAAATGTGGGGAGCAGAAGTCCCTCTCATTCCAGTTCTTATTACTGTATTTGCTATTAATGCTCGTCACCTCTTGATGGGAGCCACACTTTATCCATGGTTACGACAACTCCCACCAACAAAACGTTACGGTGTAATGCTGGTAGCATCAGACGCTAACTGGGCAATGGCACTCAATGCATTTGGTAGAAAAGAACCAGGCTTTGGCTTGCTTGTTGGTGGCGGCTTAGCGATGTGGTCTTTTTGGATTGTGGGCACCTGGATCGGCATTTATTTTGGTAGCGCAATCAAAGATCCGGTGGGCCTCGGGCTCGATATGGTTATGGGATGCTTCCTGCTGTCTATGGTGGTGGCCGGGCCGAAAGACTTAAGAATCTTTTCTATTTGGGCCATAGCAGCAGCCTCTTCTATGTTGGCGTATTGGTATTTGCCAGAGAATAGCCACGTAGTGGTTGGCGCCATTACTGGCGGAGTATTGGGTGCTTGTTGGAAGGAGAAGAAAGCATGAACATCGAAACAACCATAGGTGGCACACTGCTTATCATCATCGCTATGGCGTTAGTCACGCTCATAACCCGCTGGGGCGGAGTGTATGTTATGTCATTCATTCCAATTAGCGAACGGGTTCAACGTTTCATTACTGCGATGTCAGGCTCCGTACTGGTTGCCCTTTTAGCTCCGCTAGCAGTAGAGGGTGATAATGGTGCTAGAGCAGCACTGTTTTCTACTGCTGTTGTCATGTTCATCGTGAAAAAGCCTCTACCCGCAATTGCAGCAGGCATCATCGCCGCCGCCGCGGTACGTGCTCTTTAGTCGCTGTTTCAACGCCGATACCAGTCATCAATAAAAGACCCAAAACACAAAGCCCTGATGTCACAAGTGTCATCAGGGCTTATCTTATGCTCATCATTTGAACGATGAACAACGATTATTAATCATAGTGAGACAGCACATTACGCACAGCAGTTACAATTGCGCTTATATTTGTCCATTTTACCAATACCAGGGTTAAAGGTATTGGTTGGGTCTAATTCGTGGTAAAACTTCTGCAACGAGTTTTCGGCTTCATACAAGTGACCCACATTATGTTCTGCTGGGTATTTGGCACCACGGCTATTGAGGTGCTCTAGCATCAGCTTTTTCATCAACTTCGTGTCAGTCCCTTTTTTGAAAATGTAATCTTGATGGAAGACGTAACACATAAAGTGACCATAATAGAGCGCTTGAACAAGGTGCTTACTCACCTCTTCAGGCAAAGTTTCTAGCCACTCTTCATCATTGCGTCGCAATGCGATATCAAGTGCAACGATGTCTTCTACGTCTTTTCGATGAATCGTCTCGTACCGAATTGCTGCACCAGCGGCTGCAAAGCGATGTAAATAAGCTTTTTTACCTTCTTCCGGCGTACACTCGAAGAAATCACAGTCGTCTTCAACAGCCCAAACTTCTTTGAGGTATTTTTGTGCTTCAGCAATACCACCATCACTCATTTTCAATACCAGGTGATGCTCATACTTGTCACGGAAATCCAGCATTCGCTCTGGTAAATGTTGTGGGAACAACTTGCTCGCGTAGTACAAAATGGTGTCTGGCAGATATTTACTGACAAACGGGATGCGCTCTAAGAAGTTTTCTACCTTAGCTTTAAGTGCGAACATTTTTGGCAGCTTATCTGTGCCTAACAAGTCGATGGATAAGAACACATCCTTGCCGTACTTCTCTGCCATGTTGAAGATATCTCGATGCAAGTATTCTCCCATCTCAGGCAAGTTATCAAACGTAGATAAGAAGTCTTTTCGCAACTTCGTTAGTTTCGCAGGGTCATTGGTGCCAAGGTAAAAAACCTGCTCTTTTTCGGGTACTGGGTAGCTGTCAACCCGAACGGCAAAAACCCCCAACTTACCAGCGCAGCCACTGGCTTCAAATAATCGGCGTTCATCGGCATTAAAGCGAGAAGGAATGTCAGAAGTCACGTCTCGAACACGTTCATCGTATTCTTTGTCTGATGCCATTCGCTCATCATGAATGATCTTCGCTGGGTCAAAGTTCCCTTCTTGCAGGTTTGTTAGAATTTCTTCTGGCGTTTCACCTAACCCTTCAATACCAAGGTGGTTCACCAAATGTAACTGGCCTTGCTTATCGACCTGCGCGTAGAGCGCCAGTTCCGTATAAGCAGGACCACGCTTAACTAGCGCACCGCCTGAGTTATTGGCGATACCACCGACCACAGTGGCACCTAGCGATGAAGAGCCGATGATAGAATGCGGTGCTCGGTTCACTGCCTTCAACTCTTTCTCCAAAGAGTGTAAGCTCGCACCAGGCAAGCAAACCGCCTGCTTACCACCATCTAATAAGTGAATCTTCTTGATTTTGGTAATATTGATCACAACCACATCGCGATCATAATCATTACCACTCGGAGCTGAGCCCTCTGTTAAACCTGTTTTAGCCGCCTGCATGATAATGATGCAGTTTGCTTCAACACACTGTTTAATAATCTTCCATTGTTCTAGAAGAGTGTTAGGAAACACGATAGCAAGCGCATTACCACTACCCGAACGAAACCCCGAGCGGTAATATTTCGTTTTAACCTCGTCGGTTAGAACATTTTCTTCCCCCACGATGGTTTTAAATTCTTCAATCAGCTGCTTTTGTTTCATATCCGTATCTCTAGTTATTGTACTTCGCTCACAACACCGCTTAGCGGCAGGCATGGCGTTTGAGCCACTATAAGCAGTCCATTTCTCTGCGTCTATGTCAGGCGGACGAACAATACGTAATCAATAAACAACAAACAAAATAATTCTTTATTTTTCTGTTACTTATCTTTCACATTTGAGAAATTTAACGTAAGAAACAGACCGTTTCTTAAAAGAAACAATAGCAAAACCATTTGTTAACAGTTGTGCGGGGTATCTTGTTATCAATATTAGTGAAGAAAACGAGGAGAAGCGTAAGCTCCTAAATTTAAGAGGACTCTTAGAAATGAAGATGGAAACATAAGCTCAACACCAACATAACGATCGGTGTTGAGTTATTGGCTTAAAATCGATGGTTTTGACTTTGAAAGCTTGTGTATAGATGATCGATAAAGATCTTAATTTTTTCTGGTTGCTGACGAGTGTAAGGGTACACCGCATAAATACCCAAACATTTGGCGGTTTCGTCTTTAAATAACTGAATCAGACTGCCTTGCTTTAAGTCTTCATAAACCAATACACGCGGCACATAGATGATTCCCTGCCCTAACAGCGCCACATTTCTCAATACAGAAGAATTGTTAGTACAGAGGTTACCGTCGACGGTGATTTGATATACCTCGTCTCCATCTTTAAACGCCCACTCATGCGCTCCGGTTTCTTGGTAGGAATAGACTAAACAATTGTGTTTAGCCAAGGCTTGAGGTTGTTTAGGTATGCCATGTTTAGCTAGGTATTGGGGTGACGCGCAAATGATCCAATTTGCATCCACCAGCTTTCTTGCAATCAGACTAGAATCTGGCAACACACCCGTTCTAATTGCCAAATCAAAACGTTCATTCACGATATCGACGAAACGATTATCTAGATCCATATCGATATTGATGTCTGGGTATTTCTGATTAAATTCATTAATCACTTGAGGAAGAATTAATTCACCAGAGATAGTAGGCACCGAAATTTTAATGTTTCCAGATAAGTTTTTACCTAAACCCACAATGGATTCTTCCGCCGTTGCCACCGCTTGATAAACCGCTTTTGCATGAGTAAAAAACGCTCGTCCTGCTTCAGTCAACGTTAGCGTTCGCGTTGTTCGGTAGAGAAGCTGTACACCAAGCTCTTGTTCAAGCTTGGCAATCCGTTTACTGACGACCGATTTGGTCAGTGACATATGTCTCGCGGCAGCACTGAATGAACCTTGCTCGATCAAGTGATAAAAAATGATGTAATCGTCGGTATTTCTCATGCGTCTTCGTCAAATCCTTTGGAAGCCCGTATTGTAAACTGAAATTGGCTGAGGTGCGAAACATCGGGTCACACTTAATATCAGAAACTCGTGACAGAGATGGGGTTGCTAAGCTCACAGGTAATGAAAAAGAGATGGTGTGAATTTATCAGTCTTCAGATACAAAAAAACCAGCTTTCGCTGGTTTTAAGTTGATGCACTTGGCATCGAGATACCGCCATGGCCATATCTGAATAATTTGGAGCGACACACGAGGTTCGAACTCGTGACCTCAACCTTGGCAAGGTTGCGCTCTACCAACTGAGCTAGTGT
>NZ_JAWOWM010000004.1:0-530964 GCF_033340475.1 Vibrio sp. 1078-1 | reverse complement strand
GCCGCCAGCGTTCAATCTGAGCCATGATCAAACTCTTCAATTTAAGATTTTGTTCGGCTCAATGAATACTGAACATTCCTTTCGCTAATAAATAGCAGAAGTAATGTTTGAATTGACTGTGCTGAATCTTTCGATTCAATGGTCACTTCGTATCATTGAAACCTAATTTGAAGCCTAAGCTTCTAATTGGATTATCATCAACGAGTGCCCACACAGATTGATAGGTCTATATTTTTAAAGAGCACACTTCGAAGTTCTCTTCAAAGTGGACGGCTATTTTAGCTAGATAACTTATCGTGTCAAACACTTTTTTAAGTTATTTATCTGCGAGTTAATTTTAACTCACTAACCGTAGTTGTTTAGGTTCCGCTTCACTTGCTTTCCCGTGACAACGGAGGCGCATTATAGGGAGTTCATTAAAGAACACAAGTGCATTTTTTAAAAAAACTCACCTTTTTAGTTTATTCGTATAGAAAACAGACAAAAGACTCTAAAAAACTATAGAAAAGGGGCCAAACGGCCCCTTTAGTGTGATTTTTATCTCAATTTTACTGTATCCATACAATTATTGATGAGCACAAATTTGGTCATTAGTAACAATTAGCTGCACTGTCTTGTCTGGAACGATTTCACCAGAAAGAATTGATTTGGCTAACGGGTTCTCGACATTCTGCTGAATTGCACGTTTTAAAGGACGCGCACCATACACAGGATCGAAACCAACTTGAGCGATCAAGTCGAGTGCTTTGTCGGAAACTTCTAGTTGATAGCCTTTCTCCTCTAGTCGTTTCGCCAAACGTTCCAATTGAATAGAAGCAATGGACTTAATGTGCTCTTGACCAAGTGGATGGAACACCACGATTTCGTCAACACGGTTCAAGAACTCTGGGCGGAAGTGTTTGCTAACCACATCCATCACTTCACTCTTGATACCTTGATAGTCTAATGTTGCGAAATTCTCTTGGATACGAGATGAACCCAAGTTAGATGTCATGATCACAACCGTATTACGGAAGTCAACAGTACGACCTTGACCATCCGTTAAACGCCCATCATCGAGAACTTGCAGCAGAATGTTAAATACATCCGGATGCGCTTTCTCTACTTCGTCTAACAAAATTACCGAATACGGCTTGCGACGAACCGCTTCAGTTAAGTAACCACCCTCTTCATATCCGACATAGCCTGGAGGAGCACCAACCAACCTTGCCACTGAGTGTTTCTCCATGAACTCAGACATATCGATACGGACCATCGCATCTTCACTGTCGAACATAAAGCTCGCAAGTGTCTTACAAAGCTCTGTTTTACCCACACCAGTTGGACCTAAGAATAAGAAGGAGCCAATTGGTCGGTTTGGATCAGAAAGCCCAGCTCGACTACGACGAATGGCATTCGATACAACAGAGACCGCTTCGCTTTGCCCTACCACACGATTATGCAGCACGTCTTCCATACGAAGTAGTTTCTCTTTTTCCGCTTCTAGCATCTTGGATACCGGAATGCCGGTTTGCTTAGAAAGTACTTCTGCAATCTCGTTGTCGGTTACTTTATTACGCAATAGCGTCATTTCCTGCATTTCAGCTTGGGTTGCAAGATCTAACTGCTTCTCAAGTTCAGGAATACGACCATATTGAAGCTCCGACATACGGTTTAGATCGCCAGCACGGCGAGCAAACTCCATGTCCATACGAGCTTGTTCAAGCTCAGACTTAATATGTTGAGTGCCAGAAAGAGCTGCTTTTTCTGTATTCCAAACCTCTTCTAGTTCAGCGTACTCACGTTCTTTTTCATTGAGTTCTTCATTAAGCGCTTTCAAACGCTTTTCACTCGCTTCATCGTGCTCGTTACTTAGTGCTTGTTGCTCAATTTTGAGTTGGATGATTTTACGCTCAAGCTTATCCAAGGACTCTGGCTTAGAGTCAATTTGTAAACGAATGCTTGAAGCCGCTTCGTCAATCAAGTCAATCGCTTTATCCGGCAACTGACGGTCGGAGACATAGCGATGTGACAAACTCGCCGCAGCAACAATCGCTGGGTCGGTAATTTCGACGTGATGATGAAGCTCATAACGCTCCTTCAAGCCACGTAAAATCGCCACGGTATCCTCAACGGTCGGCTCATCCACCAGCACTTTTTGGAAACGACGTTCTAATGCTGCATCTTTTTCGATGTACTGACGATATTCATCCAATGTTGTTGCGCCAACACAGTGCAGCTCACCACGAGCTAATGCCGGTTTTAGCATGTTGCCCGCATCCATTGAGCCTTCACCTTTACCAGCGCCGACCATAGTGTGTAGCTCATCAATGAAGAGGATGACGTTGCCTTCTTCTTTAGCAAGTTCATTCAATACTGATTTTAAACGCTCTTCAAATTCACCACGGTATTTAGCACCAGCAACCAGTGCGCCCATATCCAGTGATAGCACACGGCGACCACGCAGACCTTCAGGTACTTCATTGTTAACTATGCGCTGCGCTAAGCCTTCAACAATTGCTGTCTTACCTACGCCTGGTTCACCGATAATCACTGGGTTGTTTTTAGTACGACGCTGCAATACTTGGATAGTACGACGGATTTCATCATCACGACCGATAACAGGATCTAATTTACCTTGCTCTGCACGCTCGGTAAGGTCTATGGTGAACTTTTCCAATGCTTGGCGAAGCTCTTCTGCATTCGGGTCATTGACCTTTTGACCACCTCTGATCTTTTCGATTGCCTGGCTGACTTTTTGCTCTGTTAAACCGATCTCTTTGAGTAATTGCCCCAATGGTCCGCGGTCTTCTAAAGCGGCAAGCAGGAAGACTTCAGACGAGATATAGGAGTCTTGACGCTTTTGCGCCACTTTGTCACACAGGTTAAACAATGTGCCCATCGAGCTAGAGAGCTGAACATCCCCACCGATGCCACTGACTTTTGGTAATCGATCTAACATTTCACTCAATTTAGAGCGTAAATGCGTTACGTCCACATCCAGCATAGTAAGCAATGGACGAATTGGACTGCCATTTTGATCAAGCAAAGCCACCATGAGGTGAACTGGCTCGATATATTGATGATCGCGCCCTAACGCTAGTGATTGAGCATCAGAGATAGCGATTTGAAACTTACTTGTGAATCGATCAAGACGCATATCTACCTTCCTAACCTCAACTAAAGGAAATTCTTTTGACAGTTAGAAAGATGGATACTCGGGTGGGGAATTTCAAGGGAGTGAATGAATAAAGATAGCTTTGCAAAAATAGTAGTATGCATCTTAGCACTTTGGTGCTTATAGCTAGTCTTCGATCCAAATAAAGGTTGCTTGTCGACCAGTCTTACCATCACGGCGATAAGAGTAAAAAGAGGCTTTATCTTGGTAAGTACAAAGTCCAGAATCAAACACTTGTGTCACACCAGCCCGGTTTAGACGTTGCGTTGCCAGCACCGACATGTCAGCAAACCATTTACCGTCGATATCGCGTGGAGCAAATGCTTGATTCGCCTGTGAATCAAAATCAACAAAAGCTTGCAGAACATCTTCACCCACTTCGAAGGCTTGAGGGCCAATGGCGGGGCCAAGCCACGCTATCACTTCACCAGAAAACAACGCTAACGCATTTTCGACAATGCCATTTGCTAAGCCGCGCCAACCTGCGTGAACAGCGGCTACTTGCGTACCTTGTGTATTAGTCAATAATACAGGTAAACAATCGGCGGTCATCGCTGAACAAACAACATGGCTTGAAGAAGTAAATACACCATCCGCATCAAGCACCTGTGTTGTTGGTTCATTTGCTTGAGCCACAACGGTTGAATGCGTTTGGTTTAACCAGATTGGCGCATTTGGCATGCTTGCCTGTTGCGCCAACCAAGCTCGGTTCTTCTCTACTAAAGACAAATCATCCCCAACGTGAGTACCTAAATTTAGCCCTTGGTAAGGGCCTGTCGAAAATCCGCCTATGCGTGTTGAGGCGAAAGCTTTGACATTTTTAGGCGCTGGCCAATTCGGAATGATCGTCTTCATATTAGAATTCTTCCGGTAAGCCGTGCTCTTCTGTATCTTGACGAAGCGCTTCAGTCATCACAACCATGTCATCAGGCACTGGAGCATGAAACTCAAGAACTTCGCCCGTAATTGGGTGCTCAAAGCGCAGCATTACTGCGTGCAATGCTTGGCGATCGAAGCCCCGGATCATTGCCGTTAGCTCTTCAGACGCACCTGTCGGGATGCGAGCACGTCCACCATATGCAATATCACCGAGCAACGGATGCTGAAGGTAAGACATGTGCACACGAATCTGGTGCGTACGACCCGTTTCTAGACGCAAGCGAATACGCGTGTGTTCGCGGAAGCGTTCAGCAACACGGTAGTGCGTTACTGCTGGTTTGCCCATTGGTGCTACCGCCATAAGCGTGCGCTTAGTAGAGTGACGACCAATCGGTTGATCCACTTTGCCGCCCGCAGTCATACGACCAATAGCGATCGCTTCGTACTCACGAGTAATATTACGTTTTTGCAGTGCGCGAACCAGACGAGTTTGTGCAGGAACGGTTTTCGCCACCACCATCAAACCCGTGGTGTCTTTATCCAAACGGTGCACGATACCTGCACGAGGTACTTCTGCAATATCAGGGTAATGATGCAACAACGCATTAAGTACAGTGCCATCAGGCGTACCAGCGCCCGGATGAACCACAAAGTCACGAGGTTTGTTGATAACGATAATATCTTCATCTTCATAGACGATATCTAGCGGGATATCTTGCGCTTCCCAGCGTTCTTCATCTTCTAACTCGGCTTGCAATGTAATTTCCTCGCCACCCATTACTTTGGTACGAGGTTTAGTGACAACTTCACCATCAACTTGAACTTTCCCATCAAGCAGCCACTCTTTTAGGCGCGAGCGAGAGAAGTCCGCGAATAATTCGGCGATAGCTTGGTCTAAACGTTGACCTAACTGGCTATCTTTTACGGTATTTGTTAATACAATCTGCTGAGCCATATCGAACTTTTTTAAAAACTGTGAGACTAATGCTCACGACTGTGAAAAAATAGACTATTACGTCATTGTATCTGTTACTGGAAAGAAAGTAACGGCAGCTTAAGAAATATTTAGATTCAAGGAACAGACTCCTGATATGAAACGTCAGACTTTAACAGGCCTTTTAGCGGTATCCCTTCTGTTTGGATGTGCAAGCAAAGAAGAAATCGTTCCTGATGTGCCGCCTTCGGAACTGTATGCAGACGCACAGATTTCTCTTCAAAGTGGTAATTGGCTTTCTGCAATTGAGAAACTGGAAGCATTAGACTCACGTTACCCATTCGGTGCCTACTCAGAACAGGTGCAGCTTGACCTAATCTATGCGTACTACAAAAACGACGACCTTGCTTTGGGCTTGGCAACCATTTCTCGCTTTATGCGTTTAAACCCAACCCATGAAAAGATGGATTGGGTGCTGTACATGCGAGGTCTAAGCCACATGGCGCAAGATCGTAACTTTATGCATGATTTATTCAGCGTAGATCGAAGCGATCGCGATCCTGAACCGGTAAAAAAAGCGTTTGATGACTTCAAAAAACTACTTCAACGCTACCCGAATAGCCCATATGCAGAAGATTCACAAAAACGTATGGTTGCGCTGAAAAACCGTCTAGCGAACTATGATTTAGCGACTGCTGACTTCTACCTTCGCCGTGAAGCTTGGGTCGCTGCTATTAATCGCAGCCAAGAGCTACAAAAAGCGTATCCAGACACAGAAGCTGCACGTAAGTCACTGACTATCCAGCTAGAGGCCTACAAGCAACTTGGTTTGGAAGACGCCGTAGCAAGAACTGAAAAGCTTATAGAGCTCAACCCTGTGAAGTAATTGAACTTGCTTTAAACTGAACCGCCACCGTTTTTACCGTGGCGGTTTTTTATTACTCTCAATAGTGTATTCAGCCCTTTCTTGATGATCTTCCTAGCTCCACATATGCTTAAAGTTCTCCTCCCCCCTTTATAAAAAGGATGTGAACGTGACGATATCTAAGCTTTGCGCAGTTATGCTGCTCCTATTGTCTGCTTCCGTTTGCGCACTGCAAATCTCGCCGCTCAAACAGCCTCCTTATACTGGGGACCTCGATGTCATCAAGGAGAAGAATGTACTGCGCGTCTTAGTTTCTGCTGATTTAGGCTTTTACTACATTGAGGGCGGCACACCAAAAGGCATAGGCGCGGAATTGCTGGCGCATTTCGAAAAAGACCTTCGTAAACTCAAACCAAAGCTTAACGTACAAATTATTCCTGTTGCCCGCGACCAGCTACTGCCAGCCTTAGAAAACGGTTCAGGTGACTTAGTTGTCGCCAACCTGACTATTACCGACACGCGCAAACAGAAAGTGGAGTTCAGTTCACCCATCCTCACTGACATTCAAGAGTGGGTAGTGACAAACAAAAGCACACCAGCGATGACGAAAATCGAGCAATTGAGCGGCAAAGAGATTTGGGTGCGTGCTAGCTCTAGCTACTTTGAAAGCATTCAGACACTAAATAAGAAACTAAACAAAAAAGGCTTACCGCCTGTTATCGTGCACTTTATTGAAGAAACACTTCAAGATTATGAGCTGGTCGGAATGCTCAACAATGGTTACGTCAAAGCCATTGTTCTCGATAGCCATAAAGCCAAGCTTTGGCTGAAAGTGATGGATGATATTCGGGTGCACAAAAAAATCCCTATCCGCAAAAATGGAAAAATTGCTTGGGCAATGCGAGAAAATAGTCCCAAATTAAAAGCCGTCGTGAATAAGTTCATCCAGAAGTCTCGCTCTGGGACAGTACTCGGTAACGTTATTTACGGTAAATACATCGATAACACGGGATGGTTGAACAGAGCTCTTAACCCTAAGAAAATTGCTCAACTAGAAAAACTCGCGGCGCTATTTTCACGCTATGGTGAGAAATACGATATCGACTATTTACTGATCGCTGCAATCGCTTACAAGGAATCAGGATTTAATAACGACCTAGTTGGAAGCCGAGGTGCCGTTGGCATAATGCAAGTCCTACCCAGCACCGCTCAAGATCCGAATATCAATATCAAAAATGTTCGACAACTAGAAAACAACATTCATGCTGGAGTGAAATACTTAGCTTTTTTGCGTAAGCAGTACTTCAGTGATCCTGATATTACTGCACAAAATAAACTCTACTTTACATTGGCGGCTTACAATGCGGGCCCCGGCAATGTAGAGCGTATTCGTAAGCGTGCAGCCCAACAAGGTTACGATCCTAATGTTTGGTTTAATAACGTGGAAGTCGTTATGCGGAAAAGTTTAAGCTCAACGGTTGGGTACGTCACAAGCATTAATCGCTACTACATAATATACAAACAACTAGAAAGTTTGGACCAAGTCAAAAGTCTAGAAAGGGTTTCACTAGCCCCAAAAGACCCCATTTTCATGATACCGCTACGAAAAGTCAGCCAAATTCCAGACAGTAAAAAGCCGCTTGTACAGTAAGCGGCTTTTAAATGGATTCATTGGAAAGACTCAGTGATCGTCATCACACCTTACGTGTAGTTAAATTTTAACCACCTCAAATATTAGGCCGTAAAACTTCCCTAAAAACGAGGCCGTTTTCAGCTGAGTACTCTATCCAATCTACGGATTTACTAACCGATAACAAGCAATTTCACGATAAATCTCAGAAGTTCTTGAGTGAGATCACATTCATTTTTCATCATAAAAAACCCGAGCAAAATAATGATCTGAATCACATTTTTTTATGCTTAAAGCGGTAATCTGAACTCAACCCATGAGGGATGCAACAGAGGAAAAACACTTATGACAATGAATATCACTGGCAAAAACATCGAAATCACCTCTGCAATCCGAGCTCATATTGAGAGCAAATTTAAAAAACTGGAGAAATGGCAAGTAGACCTAATTGGTTGCCAAGCAACTTTCAGTGAGGAACCAAACAAACAGAAGAAATTCGAAGCGGTTATCAAAGTTCCTAAAGGCCAGCTCATTGCCTCAGCAACTCACGAAGATCTTTACGCAGCTATCAACGAAGTGGAGCAAAAACTAGAACGACAATTGAACAAGCTGACCCACAAACCTGAAGCTCGACGTGCAAGTAAGCCTGAGCTAGTGGAAGAAGAAGAGTAAACTGAACAGATTGAGGAAATAGCGCCGAAAGGCGCTATTTTTTTGCTTGACGCTCTCCCCAGCCTTGCTTATTGTGTTTAAACACTCATAAATTAAGCACTATTTATGCATTTAACCTCACTGTTTATTTTTGACTTCTTTTTCCTCCCATAGTTGGAGGGGCGAACTCGTTTGTGAAAGAAAAGTCAAAAACAAACAGAAAGCCTCCCAAATCGGGAGGCTTTTTTATAAGGAAAGAATTGATGACTGACCAACCTATTTCCCTCGAAGAAATTCGTTTACGCTTGAATGAGTTGGATGACCAACTTCTCAGCTTATTGTCTGAGCGCCGTAAACTCAGCATTGAAGTAGCCAAAAGCAAAGTACAAACCTCAAAGCCTGTTCGCGACGCCGTCCGTGAACAGCAATTATTGGTCAAGCTGATTTCTAATGGCCAAGATAAATACGAACTTGACGCGCAGTACATCACCAAGCTTTTCCATACCATCATTGAAGACTCAGTTCTGCTTCAACAAAGTTATCTGCAAAATCTCGTTAACCCACAGCAAAGCCGTAAGCCACTTGCTCGCGTCGCTTTTTTAGGAGCCAAAGGCTCTTATTCGCACTTGGCAAGTCGCGAATACTTCAGTCGTAAAAATACAGAGCTTATCGAGCTCAACTGCGAGCACTTTAAAGAAGTAACTCAAACGGTTGAATCTGGCCATGCTGATTATGGCGTTCTGCCAATCGAAAACACCAGCTCAGGCTCTATTAATGAAGTGTATGACTTACTACAACACACGACGCTTTACATCGTTGGAGAGCTAACTCAACCAATCGAACACTGCTTGGTTGCGAAAAAAGACATTCGTCTGGAAGATATTAAAACGCTGTATTCTCACCCTCAGCCACACCAACAGTGCAGTGAGTTTTTAAGCCGTATGAAAGGGGTAAAGCTGGAGTCCTGCGCGAGCACAGCAGATGCAATGCAGAAAGTCCAAGAGATGGATCGTGATGATGTGGCTGCAATTGGTAATGCATCAAGCGGTAAGCTATACGGCTTGCAAGTAATTCAAGGCAACATCGCAAACCAAACCGAAAACCATACTCGCTTTATCGTGGTTGCTCGTAAACCGGTTGAAGTTTCTACTCAGATTCCAGCAAAAACCACATTGATCATGTCGACCTCCCAAGAGGCAGGTTCATTGGTTGAAACACTATTAGTGCTGCAACGTTACGGCATCAATATGACCAAGCTGGAATCACGCCCAATTATGGGGAACCCGTGGGAAGAGATGTTCTACGTAGACTTGACATCACATCTTGCTTCGACAGAAATGCAACAGGCACTTGAAGAGCTGACAAAAATCACTAAGCACTTGAAAGTATTAGGCTGTTACCCGAGTGAGAACGTAAAGCCTACGCAAGTAAAATTGAGTTAATAGACACCAGTGAGTAAAAAGATCATGGCAACCCAAAAAGTCGTAATCGCATCGCTAAACCCAGCCAAAATTAATGCAGTTCAAAGTGCATTTCGTAATGCATTTCCGCATCAAGAATTCAACTTCGTTGGCATCAGTGTACCGAGTGAGGTCGCAGATCAGCCCATGACGAATGAAGAAACTCATCGTGGTGCGCTAAACCGCGTTAAAAACGCAAAAGTAGAGATGCCAAACGCGGATTACTATGTCGGTCTCGAAGCGGGAATTGAAGCAAACGTGACGTTTGCTTGGATGGTGGTTGAATCAGAGACTCACCGCGGTGAATCTCGTTCTGCAAGCTTAATGTTGCCGCCAAAAGTCTTGGAAAAACTCAAGGATGCGAATGAATTGGGAGATGTAATGGACGAAGTGTTTGGTACTGATAACATCAAACAGAAAGGTGGCGCTATTAGCCTGCTAACCCAAAACCAGCTAACTCGAAGCTCGGTCTATCACCAAGCCTTGATTCTGGCTTTAATTCCATTCACAAACCCTGAGCACTTTCCTTCAAATTTATAACACTCAGCCTATTCTCTAGATACGCAAAAGGGCGGATATTTCCGCCCTTTGTAATACGTTATCTTAGTCACTTGTAACACCAAGGCCTAAAAGCAAATTGGATATACTGTCTACTTAGATACCGCAACTTGTTCTAACAAGACTTTCAACTTGTCTTTTTCTTCATCAGATTTCGACTTTAGTTCGTTAGAGCCACGAGTAATGGTGGCAATGCCCACACCAAGCATCTGACTGATCTGACGTTGAGATAATTCTCCTTTAAGAAGTTCGTTAATTATATTAACGCGTGATATTAATGACTCTCTCTCATCACGTGACATCAGCATAGTTAACAGCATGTCATCTTGCTGGGTGCCCATACTTGTTCGAATTAGCTCAATAATCTGTTGCCAGTCTTTGTACTCGGGTTCGTGCGACATCAAGTTACCTCACTCAATACTTGGTATTGATCTCATGTTGATTCAAGAACGCGCCATCGATACCCAAAAGATCACGATAGTATGTTTCAAACATCAAGATGTTTTGTACATAACCGCGCGTCTCTTTAAATGGAATTGCCTCAATAAAGGCATAAGCATCCACTTTTCCTTGGGTACGCTCTCGCCACGTTTTTACTCTGTTAGGACCTGCATTATAAGCAGCAAGAGCAAAAATACGATTATTATCGTAATCCTCTAATAAACCTTGCAAATAATGGCTACCAATTTCGATATTTTTTCCTACATTGTAGAGATCCTGCGTACCTTGATAACTCAACTTATATTTACGTGCCGTGTACTTCGCCGTCGCAGGCATGATCTGCATAAGACCACGAGCGCCAACTGGAGAGCGGGCTTCAACATCTAACGCACTTTCCTGTCGAGCGAGAGACATCATCGTGACGGGATCAATGTTGTGCTTTTTCGCATAAAAGTTAAACCACCAGCGGTGTGCTATTGGGAACCTAAGTTCGATATTATCCCACATCTGCGCTTGAATACTCGCGGTCACCGTTAGGTGATGCCAACGTTTAAATGATGCATAAGCCGCCAACATCGCCTTTTCATCTTTTCCTACGCGGCGCAGTAAGTGTGCCCATTCACTCTTCGCTGCTGCGATTTTATCCGTCGCGATCAACTCTTCGATACGAGCTAACGAGTCTTGATAGGGTTGAACAACTTTCTTATCCAACTTAACCGTATGCGTTGGGTATTTGATTGATTGTCCGATTGCATTGGCGGCAGCCACACTGTAGAAGTTTCGTTGCCCAAGCAGAGTTGCTAAACGCTGTTTCCCCGCGATGTCATCACCTAACGCTATTTCACTTCTTCCAAGCCAATATTGCCAGCGTAGCGTGGCTTGTTCTTCTTTATTTAGAACAGCAATCCACTCTTGTACGCCTTTCCAATCTGCATTTTGAATCGCTAAGCGGATGCGCGTTTCAATCAACGGTAAGTACTGACTGGTTTTCGTTTTATCATCGCGCCATTTAGCTAATGACTCAGACTCCGTACGAGTCAATCGAAATGCAATATAGTCGGCAAGTTCTTGCGCTTTTTCTGGAGAAAACTTCTGTCCTTTAATGACGGCATCGTACGCACCTTGTGCTTGGCTAGTGTTCATACGAGCCAACTTTTCTAACGCATATTCACTTTGCGCTCGATTAAAATCATTCGCAGGTTTTTTCTTCGCGAATTCCGCAACACTTGCAGGATTATCAAACAACGCTTTCATTTCTTTGGCTTGTTGCTTTGCCTGCGCTGATTTAGGCAGTTTGAGCAAGTAACTCATCAAACCGCCATTACGAGCATCAAACGCCAGTAACATACGCTGTAGAATCAGTTCATCGGTACGCTCACCCGCCTTGTCCCATGCTGCAAATAATGGGTCACACTCATCAGCAATGCTGATGCCACGTAACCACATATGTTCAGCCCCTTTAAACGCCGCGACTTTCTTGCCTTGCTTTAACTGAGCGACGTAGAAAATACATTGGTAACGCTCACCACTAGGAATGACTTTTTGAAACTCAGTAATGGTTTTCCAATCTTTTTGCTTATAAAGATGATTGAGGTATGGAGCGCGAACTCGACGAGAAAATGGAAAAGACTCGTGCTCAGAAATAAACTCGTTTACCTGTTGTGGTGACTTTTCCGGTAACTGTCTAATAAAAGTGCGGTAATCCACATAAGGCGTTAGTGGATAGTCAGAAATTTTAGGACGAATCGAAAGGTATCCATCGATGTCATTTTTATCTAATAAATCTTGAGCTTGCTCATATACTTCGCGCTGCTTTTCCAAACTCAGCGCGGCATTAGCACTCAAACTCATAGCACACAACGCGGCGGCGCAGCATACGTTTTTAGCCAATTCAGATACGTTGAATCTCATTTGTGTCATTTTCCCCAGACATATACTGCCCTAAAGCCTAGTTTTGTTAGAGTTCATGTGATGTTAAGGCAATTTTCACACATGCATCTATTTACACAGAATGCAGATGTCCATGTAAAGCAACTTAGTGTATTAAAAATTGTACTCGTCAAACTTTTAAGACGATGGAGACAAAGCGTTTCTAACTCGCATAGAAAACACTTCGTCATTCTTAACGAATAACAAAAGTGTATACCCTAACCGTGTAAGTTTCCGGTCAGCTCAAAATAAGAAATCCATTCGTTAGGGAAATTCTTGCAATGCGGTAACAAAAACAAAGCACTTGGTATAAAATGATGGGTTTGAATGACAGTTAATTTAGGAACGATCGGCAATGGCTGAATACGTATATACCATGTCGCGGGTGAGCAAAATTGTGCCACCTAAGCGTCAAATTCTTAAAGACATCTCTCTGAGCTTCTTCCCTGGTGCGAAAATCGGTGTTTTAGGTCTGAACGGTGCAGGTAAATCCACACTGCTACGTATCATGGCAGGTATCGACACGGATATCGACGGTGAAGCGCGTCCACAACCTGGTCTAAACGTAGGTTACCTACCTCAGGAACCAGTATTAGACGAATCAAAAACCGTTCGTGAAGTTGTTGAAGAAGCGGTTGCTGACGTTGCTGACGCTCTGAAACGTTTGGACGCAGTCTACGCAGCATACGCTGAACCAGATGCAGACTTCGACGCACTTGCAAAAGAGCAAGGCGAGCTAGAAGCCCTTATCCAAGCGAAAGATGGTCACAACCTAGAAAATGCGCTTGAGCGTGCAGCAAACGCACTACGTTTACCTGAATGGGACCAAAAAATTGCGCACCTATCAGGTGGTGAACGCCGCCGTGTGGCTATTTGTCGCTTGCTACTTTCTAAGCCAGACATGCTATTGCTTGATGAACCTACCAACCACCTAGATGCAGAATCAGTTGCTTGGCTAGAGCGCTTCTTAGTGGATTACACAGGTACCGTAGTGGCCATCACCCACGACCGTTACTTCCTAGATAACGCTGCGGGCTGGATCTTAGAACTGGACCGTGGTGAAGGTATCCCTTGGGAAGGCAACTACACCTCATGGCTGGAGCAAAAAGACGCTCGTCTACAACAAGAAGCCTCCCAAGAGAGTGCTCGCCAAAAGACTATCGAGAAAGAGCTTGAGTGGGTACGTAAAAACCCTAAAGGTCGTCAAGCGAAGTCAAAAGCACGTATGGCTCGCTTTGAAGAACTGCAAAGCTCTGATCACCAAAAACGTAATGAAACCAATGAACTGTTTATCCCACCAGGTGAGCGTCTAGGTGATAAGGTTATTGAAGTGAAGAACCTGACCAAGTCATTTGACGGTCGTGTTCTGATTGATGACCTGTCATTCAGCATCCCTAAAGGTGCGATTGTTGGTATCATCGGTGCGAACGGCGCAGGTAAATCGACGCTATTCAAGATGTTAAGTGGTACTGAACAACCAGACTCGGGCACAATTGAGATGGGCGATACAGTAAAACTGGCATCGGTCGATCAGTTCCGTGACAGCATGGACGATTCTAAAACCGTATTCCAAGAGATCTCTGAAGGTGCTGATATCATTAAGATCAACAACTTCGAAATCCCAGCTCGCGCATACTGTTCACGCTTTAACTTTAAAGGCAGTGACCAACAAAAGATTATTGGTGAACTATCGGGTGGTGAGCGTAACCGTGTCCACCTTGCGAAGCTGCTTAAAGCGGGCGGTAACGTGTTGCTACTCGACGAACCAACCAACGACCTTGACGTTGAAACACTGCGTGCTCTAGAAGAAGCATTACTAGAGTTCCCTGGTTGTGCAATGGTTATCTCGCACGACCGTTGGTTCCTTGACCGTATCGCAACCCACATCATTGACTACCGTGACGAAGGCCAAGTTAACTTCTACGAAGGTAACTACACAGAGTACATGGATTGGTTGAAGAAAACATTGGGTCCTGAAGCCGCAGAACCACACCGTATCAAATACAAGCGTATTGCGAAGTAATCGCAACCCACAAAGTTTGATTGTAATTTGTACAAAGGCCGCTATCATAGCGGCCTTTGTTTTCTTTGTTATAAAAAGAGCTCATTAGCCCGTCTCGTTCGTTAAGAACATGACATAGCACTTACGTCACTCTGTAGCGACCTCGACACTTTTCAAACAACAATCGAACATTTTTTGTTCGTATTGATATACTATTCAATTCTGTTTGACGACCTGACGAGAATATTCATATGACAGAGAGACGACGCTTTTCACGTATTCTCCATCAAGCTCCAGCTAAGATAGAACAACGTGACTTGGCAATTGAAGCTAGGATTCAAGATCTTTCCTTACATGGTTTACTCATGAAAGTGGAAGAGACTGAGGCTTTGGATCCAACCCTTCCAGTCCATGTGACTTTTTCATTTGATCAATCCGAACAAGTGATTACGTTAAAAGCGCAAATTGTGAATGTCTCTAAGTGTGAGATTAGGTTGAAGATCGCTAAGGTAGACATCGAAAGCATTAGCCAACTAAAACGATTTATAGAATTGAATGTAGGCAATAACGACCTTCTGAATCGAGAGTTAGAGCACCTCTCTGGTTTTTAGGAGAAAAATAAATGAACGCCTATTTAAGTAACAATAACTATGTCTAAAAAAATCATCATGCAGATCCCGACGAAAGACGGCGATCAGCAGTTCTATTTGGGCTGCAGTTCGGTCCTAGCAGTATTTGCTTCAGTATTGGCATTACCCGCCGTCGTTGGTGGCGCGTGGTACCTTAATCAGCAGCAGATGCACAATAAAGACGAACTAACACAAATCATCGCCAAACTGGAAAGTGAAAAGGCCGAAGTGACGGCTCTTTACGAAGAACAGCTTGATACCAATCATTCGCTTTCCCAGTCTTTGACGGACAAAAACAATCAAATTCAGCTATTGGGCAAACGGGTATTCGACGTTGAATCGGTTTTAGGTCTCGCAGACGAAGAGTTGATGATCGATGAGAACAGCATGGGGTTAGAGGAGCGAATTGACGCAGCCGCTATCGATTCTGCTGTTCGAGCGACGATGTTCCGTTTGATACCAAATGACAGCCCAGTCACATACCAACGTATTTCTTCTTCTTACGGCAGTCGTATTAATCCGATTTCAGGTAAGAGGCATGTTCATACTGGTATCGATCTGACTTGTAAAAGAGGAGAAGAGATCCTGGCACCGGCTGACGGTGTGGTGGAAACCGTTCGCCCGAGCAATCGTGGTTATGGTAACTATGTCACCATTCGTCACTCATTTGGCTTTATGAGCTCCTTTGCTCATCTACAACGCTTCAAAGTGAAAAGCGGTCAGTTTGTTAGTAAAGGCGACATCATTGCTCAATGCGGTAACTCTGGCAACTCCACAGGGCCACACTTGCACTATGAAGTACGCTTCCTCGGACGAGCACTCAACCCTCAATACTTAATGGAGTGGACGCCAGAAAACTTCAATGACGTCTTTGAAAAAGAGAAAAAAGTGAAATGGGGACCTTTGGTTCAATTGATTGATAACGTTGTACGCCTGCAAGTCAATTTAACCAATTCACCCTATCGCGATACCAGTATCAACACAGTATCAAGTGAAGATACGAGTAATACTGCGACGAACTGATTTGTCCATCAACACGAAAAAGAGCAGCTTACGCTGCTCTTTTTGTTTCGGACTCTGCACGGCTAAATGACCCGTGATTAGCCGCGATGAATATTATCATTCGCCTGTTTGAGTAAGTTTTGGCTCTCATTCATAAATTGTTGAGAATAAGTACCAAACCAATCACTCACCTGCTTAAAGCTTTCGATGAATCGCGCTTTGTCTCTGCTATCCAGAATCGCTACCGCATCACCTAAACGCTGATGGAATCGCTTGATCATATCGATATTCTCTTGAGAAGAGAAAATGATATCACCGTACAAGTTCGGATCCTGACCAAACAGTCGTCCCACCATCGCCAATTCAAGGCGGTAGATTGGCGAGCTTAACTTCAACAACTGATCGATGTTCGGGTTCTCTTTGCTTAGGTGCATACCGTAAGCAAACGACGTGAAGTGGCGCAACGCCTGAATCAACGTCATGCCATGATCGTGCTCTTGTGCATCGATTTGGCACAAGCTTGCGCCCCAAATTCCAAACTGTTGCAATAGCCATTGGTAATGCTCGTGACCACGACCATCACAGTACACAATAACCTGCTTGGCAAGGCTCGGAACATCTGGGCCAAACATTGGGTGTAAACCAACTACAGGACCTTGGTGCACATTCAACATTGCTTGCAGAGGCTTCGACTTGATAGAAGTCAGGTCACACAGAATGCAGTCTTGCGGCAAGTTCCCCAGTTTTTCGATCACCCCTTCCGTTAGATGAATCGGCACCGTGACCACGACTAAACCCGCGTTGTCTAGAATCTCATCCGCATGATCCCAGTCTTTACTACCGAGAACTTTGACCTGGTAGCCCGACAATTTAAACATACGCCCAAACAGGCCACCCAATTGACCATTACCACCAATAATAACAACTGAGCGTAAATCAGGGTTCAAACACTTAAAACCGGAATCTTTCTCGCTGGCATAAGACTCACGCATTGTTCGACGCAGAATATCTTCAATAAGCTGTGGAGGAATTCCCATTTTTTCAGCTTCAGCGCGACGAGAAGCTAACATCGCCGCTTCGCGGTCTGGAGCATAAATTGGCAAACCATGTTCGCTTTTTACTTCCCCAACTTTCTCTACGAGCGCTAAACGCTGAGCCAATAGCTCCAACATTTGCTTGTCGACTGCATCAATCTGATCGCGTAATGCGTTAAGTTCAACTGCCATTGATGTTCCTTAAATCCTGTATTAATTAGCCTTTAGACGATTTTCTAAGAAAGGCACTAGCTCTTCATGTGCATGACGTAATAGTGCCTCAGTTGAATCCCAATTGATACATGCGTCAGTGATAGATACACCGTATTTCATCTCTTCAAGAGCTAAGTCAGAAGATTGATTTCCTTCATTGATATGGCTTTCAATCATAAGACCGATAATAGATTTATTGCCTTCACGGATTTGATGAATCACATCCTCCGCGACTAATGGCTGGCGACGGTAATCTTTACGTGAGTTGGCGTGACTGCAATCCACCATTAATGAAGCATCAAGACCAGATTTCGCCATCTCCTGCTCACACTCAGTGACGGATACCGAATCGTAGTTAGTTTGCTTGCCGCCACGTAAGATCACATGTCCATTAGCATTGCCCTGGGTGGTTAATAGTGCGACTTGTCCCTCACGATTAATTCCCATAAAACGGTGGCTAGAGGACGCAGCTTGCATCGCGTTAATTGCGGTTGCCAAACTGCCATCCGTGCCATTCTTAAAACCGATTGGCATAGACAGGCCGCTTGCCATTTCACGGTGAGTTTGTGACTCCGTCGTACGAGCACCGATGGCTGCCCAGCTAAAAGTATCCGCCAAGTATTGTGGGCTAATTGGGTCTAGAGCCTCAGTCGCGAGCGGGATTTCCATCTCTGCCAGCTCCACCAGAAGTTCGCGTCCAACATGCAGACCGTGTTCAATATCGAAACTGCCGTCTAGGTGTGGGTCATTGATCAGGCCTTTCCAGCCGACCGTGGTGCGCGGCTTCTCAAAGTAAACACGCATAACAATATACAGTTGGTCACTTAGTTGTTCAGAGAGTGCTTTAAGGCGCTTTGCGTAATCCTTCGCCGCTTCTACGTCGTGGATAGAACATGGACCGCATACAACAAGCAGGCGGTGATCCTTCTTGTGAATAATATTAGCGATAGTTTGACGAGACTCTTGAATAAAGCGACGTGCTTTTTCACTCAAAGGAAGCTTGGTTTTTAGTTCCTCCGGAGTAATAAGAACCTGTTCTTCGATAATATTAATATTACTCAACTCACTTTTCTGCATAACTCTAACCTGTATATTTATTTTTACACCCAACCAAACCCTTGGTGAGACAACTAAGCTTTAACGACAAGATAACAGGCTAAAAAAGAAAAACAAGCGTACATAATAAAAAACATTTAGTGTAAACTAAAGTTTACACTAAATAAAAAGCCAAAGCATAATTAACTTTGGCTTCTCATCGCCGTTTTGAATCTTTTACAAGAGGTTTAGCTAGTCAAGCGTTTCATCGCTTCACTCGCCGCTTTCCACTCTTGAGATAGCTTAAGTTCGCTTGGAGAAAATGACTGTTTTTTCAGTAATGCATCCGCGAGTGGCACGGTTGAAACCGGTAAGTTGTCTAATACTTCAACGTGCGCTTCTCGTTTATTACACATTAACAACATATCGCAGCCAGCTCTCAATGCTTGAGCACCTCGCTCGGCTGGGCTGCCCATAATCGCAGCGCCTTCCATGGTCAAGTCATCCGAAAAAACCAAACCTTTAAAACCCAATTGCTGACGCAGAACCTGTTTTAACCAGTATTCAGAACCGCTGGCTGGTTGAGCATCATAATGTGGGAAAATCACGTGAGCAGGCATCATGGCATCTAAAATACCGGCATCAATTTGCGCTTTGAAGATCGCCATATCTTGTTCAAAAATATCACTGCGCTCGTCGTATGGTGTTTCTAGATGTGAGTCTGCAATCACGCCACCATGTCCAGGGAAGTGTTTGCCTGTCGTTGCCATGCCAACACTCTTCATTCCTTGCATATAAGCAGTGCTATAGCGAAGAATGGTATCGGCATCTTCACCGAATGCACGGTTACCGATCGCTTTACATTGATGGCCTTGGTCAAGTACCGGGGCAAAGCTTAAATCAATATCATGGGCAATCAGCTCTGCTGCCATTAACCAACCGCCCATACGAGCAAGCTCTTCACCATTTTGATGTTTAGCGTACTCATCAGCAGCAGGAATTAATGAGAAACCTTCACGAAAGCGCTGCACTCGGCCGCCTTCTTGATCCACACCGATCAAAAACGGGCGCTTAGCCGCCTTTCGGATGGATTGAGTAAGTGCTTGAAGCTGTTCGCTATCATGATAGTTGCGAGCAAATAGAATTAAGCCACCAACCGTAGGATGCTCCAAGATTTCTTTGTCTTCAGCGGTCAGTTCATACCCCGCAACGTCAACCCATAACGGTCCCATGTTTTCTCCTCAAAATCGGCTGAATATCTCGTATTCGATGAGGTTATTCGCTTCAGGTTTGCTTTACAATAAGTGAATGAAGAATTGACGAGATCGGCTATGAAATTTAACGAACTGTACATTGGTGTGATGTCTGGAACGAGTATGGATGGTGTTGATACCGCTCTAGTTGAAATAAGCGATGAGCACGTTCGTCTGATTGCGCACGACGACTACCCAATGCCCGCAGCACTAAAAGACATGCTGTTATCTGTTTGTACCGGTCAAGCAACAAATTTAAAAGCCATAGGTGAACTTGACCATCAGCTCGGCCACCTATTTGCAGATGCTGTGTTACAGCTGCTCAATAAGTCTGATTACGTCGCAGATCAAATTCGTGCGATTGGTAATCACGGTCAAACAGTGTTCCATCAGCCTACCGGAAACTTGCCGTTTACCACTCAATTGGGCGATGCAAACATTATCGCGGTCAAGACAGGCATTGATACGGTAGCGGATTTTCGTCGTAAAGACATGGCGCTAGGTGGACAAGGTGCCCCACTCGTCCCTGCTTTCCATAAAAGCATTTTTGCGATGCAGGATTCCACAACTGTGGTGCTTAACATTGGAGGCATTGCCAATATCTCGGTACTGCATCCAGAACAACCAGTCATTGGCTATGACACAGGCCCGGGCAATATGTTGATGGACGCATGGTGTGCGCTGCATACTGGGCAAAGCTTCGACGAAGATGCACAATTTGCACTTAAAGGAACGGTAAACGCTACTTTGTTGACTCAATTACTCAAAGAAGCTTACCTCGCCATGCCTGCCCCTAAAAGTACCGGGCGAGAACTGTTCAATATTGACTGGCTGCATCTACAACTGGCCCATCACAATTTACCAATCGAAGACGTACAACGTACACTTTGCGAGTATTCTGCAATTACCATTGCCAACGAAGTCGACAAGTTTTCTCATGGCATCACACCTCAACTATTGGTCTGTGGCGGTGGAGCAAGAAACCCGCTTTTGATGCAACGACTGGCCAAGTTATTGCCACAATGGAGCGTTGCGACAACGGCAGAAAAAGGTGTTGATGGCGATTACATGGAGGCAATGGCGTTTGCTTGGCTTGCGCAGCGTCATATTCACGGCCTCCCTAGCAACTTACCGGAAGTTACGGGGGCAAGTCGTCTCGCTTCACTGGGTGTACTCTATTCAAAAAATTAAGGGCAATAGATCCTAAACAAAAAGGCTTAATTCATTATGACGAACGATGCACTTATCGCAGCTTTATCCCATCTGGTATCTGAAGGGCGAAATCCAGACACCATGGACATCGACTTGCTGCCTTCTCTCGATATTGTTCAACGCATCAACCAACAGGACAAACTCGTTCCTCTTGCCGTTGAAAAAGTATTGCCTGAGATCGCTGAAGCCGTTGATAAGATCACGGAAGCATTTAAGGTCGGAGGTCGGTTGTTTTACATCGGTGCGGGTACCAGTGGTCGACTTGGCGTTTTGGACGCTTCAGAATGCCCACCAACTTTTGGCACAGACCCAGAGATGGTCGTTGGTATTATTGCCGGTGGAAAAGAGGCAATGTTCCGTGCAAAAGAAGGGGCGGAGGACGACCCAGCATTGGGCGAGCAAGATCTTAAAGAGAATACGCTAACACAACGCGATGTCGTCGTTGGTATTGCGGCAAGTGGACGAACACCTTACGTGATTGGTGGCTTAGAGTATGCGAACGAGCTTGGTGCCACCACTGTAGCACTATCTTGTAACCCTGACTCTCCGATTGCAGATATTGCTGATATTGCGATTAGCCCCGTTGTTGGACCTGAAGCGTTAACGGGATCCACTCGCTTAAAATCAGGGACAGCACAAAAACTCGTACTGAACATGCTCACTACCGCAAGCATGATTCGCCTGGGCAAAAGTTATCAGAACTTAATGGTAGATGTGAAAGCGACGAATGCAAAGCTAGTTGCGAGAGCGGCTCGTATTGTTATGCAAGCAACAGATTGTACTAACCAAGAGGCTAAAACGGCGCTCAAAGAAACGGACTACGACGCCAAGTTAGCGATTTTGATGATTTTAACCGGGCTGGATAAAGAAAGCGCAACTGAGCAACTGAACGCCAAGCAAGGATATTTAAGAAAAGTCGTGATCGAGCAAGCTAATCAATCTTAATCAATAAAGCGCCTCACTTATTTAAAAGTCAGGCGCCTTTTATGGCTTAATTTAGTAGTTCAATCGTTCAATGTGAGTAATACCGACTTTACCTTCAAGGTCACTGAACATATGAACCATTGCTGGGTATGGTTGTGCTCCAGGGTAGACAACTTCTGCATTACAGAAAAACGCATAGTTTTGTCCGGCTACGACTTGAGTAGCCACAACCAAAGGGGAGTATTTGACACCGACAAACCCCTCGATACCTTTAGCAAATACTTCTTTATTATCTGCTGTGAGTTCATGAAATGGACTCCAGCCACCAGCCATTTGCGTTGACATAATGTGATTCCTTTTTTCTGTGCTCACTATCAAGCAGTATGAACATAGTTTAATAAGGAAGATTTTGCCACATTTATGTGATGCAGACAGTGTAACAACGGCTTTATTGACTATTAATTTGAGTATTCATTCCAACCACGTTGCCATTCCATGCGGAATTTTTGCGCTTGCTCAGTACCTTCACAAACCCCTTCGTAATACTGACCAGATAACCCCATTTGATACGCAAAAGCAGGATTACAGTACTCACGTAAACCTTCTAAATAACCTTGGTCGTAGTCACTTTGCTTAACACTACCCAACTCACGAAGCTCGCTCATCGTGCGCGATGTGTGTCCGGTTATGCCATCTTGATATCCGATCTGATGCCAATCTCCCGACTTGGCAAGATCTGCTGTCGTTGCTGTGCATCCTGCAAGTAAAGCCAGTGCCAGACCTACCGTTACCTTTTTCATGGTTCTTCCTTAAGTAGTTGTTTTCAAAAATAAGCTTACCACTAATTATTGGCGCTTGCCGCTGAGCTTGCAGATTTAACCACTGATGACTCAAATCAGCCACTCAAGACTGTCATCAACCTTTCGCCATTTTTAAAAACCGCTCAAGCAGCATATCGACCACTCAGTGCTCTATTCGACCACTCATCTACTAACCGAATGCATTTAACACAAGTGACGCATAACATGCATCCTGAGATTAAAAAATTACCCTACCCAACTAAGACCAAGGACAATTGCTATGATGTGGTTTCTAACCTGTGTCGCAGCCCTAATCGGCGGATATTTCATCTACGGCGCTTTCGTCGAGAAGATTTTCGGCATCAATGAAAAACGCCAAACGCCAGCTCACACCAAATCGGACGGTGTTGACTTCGTTCCAATGTCAACAAAGAAAGTTTACCTAGTTCAACTACTAAACATCGCAGGTGTGGGTCCAATTTTTGGCCCGATCATGGGGGCACTATACGGTCCTGCGGCGATGCTTTGGATTGTAGTCGGTTGTATTTTTGCTGGTGCAGTACACGATTACTTCTCAGGCATGCTTTCAGTGCGTAACGGCGGTGCATCTGTACCTACCATTACAGGTCGCTACCTAGGTAATGGCGCAAAACACTTTATGAATATTTTTGCCATTGTCCTATTGCTTCTAGTTGGCGTAGTGTTCGTTTCAGCCCCTGCTGGCATGATTACTAACCTCATCAATGATCAAACAAGCTTGAGTGTAAGCATGACAACGATGGTTATTGCTATCTTTGCTTACTACATCATTGCGACGATTGTTCCTGTCGATAAAATCATTGGTCGTTTCTACCCACTGTTTGGCGCCCTACTTATCTTTATGTCTGTTGGCCTAATGACAGCCGTTGCTTTCTCTAGCGAACACACAGTAATGGGTGACTTCCAAGTTTCGGACATGTTCTCTAACCTCAACCCAAATGACATGCCGTTATGGCCTGCATTGTTCATCACTATTGCATGTGGTGCTATCTCTGGCTTCCACGCAACTCAGTCTCCACTGATGGCGCGTTGTATGGAAAATGAGAAAAACGGTCGCTTCGTATTCTACGGTGCAATGATTGGTGAAGGTGTTATCGCGCTAATTTGGTGTGCTATCGCTCTGTCTTTCTTCGGCTCTCTAGACGCTCTATCAGAAGCTGTGAAAAACGGTGGCCCTGGTAACGTGGTATACAGCGCATCATTTGGTCTGCTAGGTGTGTTCGGTGGTATCCTTGCGTTCCTGGGTGTGGTTATCCTACCAATTACGTCTGGCGATACAGCGTTCCGTTCAAGCCGCTTGATCCTTGCTGAATACTTCAACATGGAACAAAAAACGCTACGTAACCGTCTACTGATGGCACTTCCACTGTTCGTTATCGGCGGTATCTTAACTCAAGTAGACTTCGGCATTATCTGGCGCTACTTCGGTTTTGCAAACCAAACAACAGCGGTAATGATGCTTTGGACTGCGTCCGCTTACCTACTGCGTCACAACAAGCTGCACTGGATTACCACTATCCCAGCTATCTTCATGACCACGGTATGTGTCACGTTCATCTTAAACAACAGCTCGCTAGGTTTTGGTCTGCCAATGCAACTATCAACTATCGTAGGTATTGTGTTTGCCCTAGCTGTGACAGGTTACGTTATCAAAACCTCTAAGGGTAAAGGTGAAACTGAACTGGCTGACGAAGAGAAACCACAAGCCGTATCAGAAACAGCGTAATACTCGTCACATCTGAGTGACTAAGATAGGAGCCTGCCAATTGCAGGCTCTTTTTGTTTTATACCCAAGTCACTTTAAGGTTCAGAAAGCACAGCGCAGCATCATTTACTTAGCTGTTCTTATCTATCTGAGCCAAGCATCTTGAGGTTACTTAGGTATACAATAACAACATTGATTCTAGGTTAGGTTCACTATGGAACTGGTCATCTCCCTTTTACAACAGATGTGTGTGTACTTAGTTTTGGCTTACATGCTAAGTAAAACGCCAATCATCTTACCTTTGCTGAGTATTTCTTCGCGCTTAAGCCACCGCCTAATTTGTTACGTACTCTTCTCTGGCTTTTGTATTCTCGGCACCTATTTCGGTCTGCACATCAACGATGCTATTGCCAATACTCGTGCGATCGGCGCAGTTATGGGCGGGCTGTTTGGTGGACCTGTTGTAGGTTTCGCCGTCGGATTTACTGGTGGCATCCATCGATACTCTCTTGGTGGCTTTACTGACCTAGCCTGCGCAATTTCAACCACCGCCGAGGGCGTAATTGGTGGCTTGCTCCACGTTTACCTTATCAAGCGAAATAAAGGCGCATTGCTGTTTAATCCAAGCGTCGTATTCAGCGTCACGTTTGTTGCAGAAGTGGTGCAAATGATTTTGCTGCTCGCCGTCGCGAAACCTTTTGATCAAGCCTATGAACTGGTGTCCGCTATTGCAGCGCCTATGATCATCGCGAACTCATTTGGTGCAGCGTTGTTCATGAGTATCCTGCAAGACAGAAAAGCAATCTTTGAAAAGTTTTCTGCGACGTTTTCGCGTCGAGCGCTCACCATTGCTGATCGCTCAGTGGGAATTCTAAGCAACGGCTTCAACACCGAAAACGCAGAGAAAATCGCACGTATTATTTACGAAGAAACCAAAGTGGGCGCTGTCGCGATTACTGACCAAGAAAAGATCTTGGCGTTTGTGGGCATTGGCGATGATCACCATAAACCGAACACGCCGATTTCATCGCAAAGCACATTAGACTCCATGGAGAAAAACGACATCATTTATCTTGATGGTGCGGAGCGTCCATACCAATGCTCCATTGCAAAAGATTGCAAGCTCGGATCTGCGCTGATCATCCCACTGCGTGCAGGGAAAGAGGTCATTGGTACCATAAAGCTGTATGAACCGAAGCGTAAATTGTTCTCGACGGCCAACATGTCGATGGCGGAAGGAATAGCCCAGCTTCTATCTAGCCAAATCCTTTATGGCGATTACCAACAACAACAAGCCTTACTCGCCCAAGCAGAAATAAAATTGCTTCACGCTCAGGTGAATCCACACTTTTTGTTTAATGCACTCAATACTATTAGTGCGATTACTCGTCGTGACCCTGACAAAGCGCGCGAGCTAATCCAAAATTTATCGCACTTCTTCCGCAGCAATTTAAAGCAGAACATTAATACCGTGACGCTAAAGGAAGAGCTTGCACATGTGAACTCGTACTTGAGCATCGAAAAAGCGCGTTTTACGGACCGCTTAGAGGTTGAAATCGATATTCAACCTGAATTGCTGGACATCAAATTACCAAGCTTTACACTCCAGCCTTTGGTTGAGAATGCCATTAAGCATGGCATTTCAAACATGCTTGAAGGTGGTAAAGTTCATATATACAGCGAAGCACACCCACAAGGTCACTTGATTACCGTCGAAGACAACGCAGGCAGTTTTGAACCGCCAAAAGAAAACCACTCAGGGCTAGGTTTAGAAATTGTCGACAAACGTCTCACTAATCAATTTGGACGTGATGCAGCGCTAAAAATTACGTGCGAGCCACATCAATTTACTAAAATGAGCTTTATCATTCCCCCAAAATCATAAAAGCACGCTGAAGCAATAAAGGTAATGTTGGATGTTAACCGCACTCGTCATTGATGATGAACAGTTTGCTCGTGAAGAGCTAGCAGAGTTACTGGATGAAACAGGCCAAGTTGAGGTCGTGGGCGATGCCTCAAACGCAATCCTTGGCCTAAAAAAAATCAATGAACTTAAGCCTGATGTGGTGTTTCTCGATATCCAAATGCCTCAAGTCACGGGGATTGAACTACTTGGGATGCTTGATCCAGAAACCATGCCTTATGTGGTTTTTGTCACGGCTTATGATCAGTATGCGATTCAAGCATTTGAAGACAATGCCTTTGATTACTTGCTCAAACCTGTCGACCCATGCAGGTTAACTAAAACGGTCAAACGACTAAACAAAGTCATTAGCCAATCCGCCCTAACGCAACAACTGTCTGCTATTACACCTGACACGTTGGATCAGATACCGTGCATCGGACACAACCGCATCGTTATCATGGCCACCGACACGGTGGAATGTGCTTACAGTGATATCAGCGGCGTGCATGTACGCTCCACCAGCCAAACCGCGAGCACCCAACTGACATTAAAAACGTTGGAAGAGAAAACCCCTCTAGTCCGCTGCCATCGTCAATACTTAGTCAGTATTAAAGCGATTAGCGAAATCAAGTTACTGGAAAATGGGTTAGCGGAAATCATCACCAAAACAGGCTTTGAGATACCAGTAAGCCGCCGCTACTTAAAGGTGCTCAAAGAGATGCTCGGCATTAGCCACTAACACAAAAACTTCACACATCATCGCTAAGTTTCCGCTAGCGTATAAATAGGACGCTCTGAAAAGACGAGGCGATGATGTATAAAGTTTTATTCATATGTAAGCACAACGCTGGACGAAGCGTCCTCGCGGAGTCAATCGCAACCAATATCCTGCCAGCAGATTTTAGTGTCACCAGTGGAGGCTCACATCCCACAGGCAAGGTGCACCCAGTGGTGCAAAAATATTTAGATGACCACCAACTCCCCATTCCGCATATCCACACGCATTCATGGGAGGAGCGAACTCAGTTTCTTCCCGACATCGTTATTATTCTCTGTGATTCTTTACATCAAGAAACCGCTCCTCAGTGGCTTGCAGGTGGTGTTCGAGTAAACTGGCAAGTTGATGCTTTTCCGACCGATGGTTCTGATGAAGACATGTACGCACATTGCGAAAAGGTTGCTCAATCGCTTGAGCGAAGAATCACGAAGATGTCTGATATGATTATCGATGGTTTAGGAAAAGACCAAATTCGTGATTACCTAAATGAGTTAAGAGAGATGTAAAAAAGGCGACCCACAGGTCGCCTTTTGAATATTCGATAAATGGAGACTAATCCACTTGCTTGATTTGCAGTTCTTTAGGTACTTCAAAGAACATATTCTCTTCACGGCCAAGTACTTCATCAACCGCTTCGGCACCGACGAGTTCTTTGATTCGCTCTAGAATCTGATTAACGAGCTCTTCCGGAGCAGATGCTCCCGCAGTCACGCCGACCTTTGTTTTGCCTTCGAACCACTCAGGTTTGATATCTTCCGGACAGTCGGTTAAGTAGCCAGGTGTCCCTAGCTTTTCAGCTAGCTCTTTAAGACGTGTAGAGTTTGATGAGTTTTTAGAACCCACCACAACCATCACATCTACGTCACCAGCTAATTCACGTACGGCATCTTGGCGGTTTTGTGTCGCATAACAGATATCGTCTTTACGTGGACCTTGGATATCTGGGAACACGCGGCGTAGCTCTTCGATAACATCGGCAGTTTCATCGACAGAAAGCGTCGTTTGGCTTACGTAATGAAGATCGGATGGATCTTTCACAATCGCCTTCAGTTTCTCAACATCGGCTGGAGTTTCAACCAAGTACATACCACCGGTTTCACTGGCGTATTGCCCCATCGTACCTTCGACTTCAGGGTGACCTGCGTGACCAATCAGAACCACTTCCATATTACGACGGCTCGCACGCGCCACTTCCATATGCACTTTGGTTACTAAAGGACACGTTGCGTCAAATACGGTCAAATCACGCTGCTTGGCTTCCTGACGAACCGCCTGCGATACACCATGAGCAGAAAAAATCACAATGTTGTTGTCTGGCACTTCATGCAGCTCTTCAACGAAGATAGCACCACGCTGTTTTAGACCTTCAACCACAAAACGGTTATGCACCACTTCATGTCGAACATAGATAGGTGGCTGATACATCTCTAGCGCACGCTCTACGATGCTAATCGCGCGGTCAACACCAGCACAGAAACCACGTGGGTTAGCTAACAGGATTTTCATTTCATTGCTCATGGAAATTATCTTTATTGGGTTCGCTATTCTACTGACAAAATTTCAACTTCGAAAGTCACGTCTTGTCCCGCTAGAGGATGGTTGAAGTCCACAGTGACTGAATCGCCTGCAATCTCTGTAATAATGCCCGGGATTTCCATGCCATCAGGGCCACTGAAGGCCATGATTGTACCAACTTCCACTTCTGCATCACCTACAAATTTAGTGCGATCCATATAATGAATATGATCAGGGTTTGGCATACCAAACGCGTCTTCTGCCTTTAGCTCAATCGCTTTTTGTGCGCCTGTTTCGAGGCCGATCAAGCATTGCTCAAAGTTTTCACTCAAGCTGCCATCACCCATAACAAACTTCGCTGGTTTACCCATGTTATGAGTACTATCTGCAACCGATCCGTCTTTCATTTTAATCGTAAAGTGAAGGGTTACTACCGATTCATTGGTTATTGTTGTCACGTTAATGCTTCCTTGTTCTTGGGTTATTACGCTGTCAGCTTGGTCTTTTTATACATTGATATGCTGATTGGCGCTCCAACATAATAAAAAGCGTCGCTCGAATCAACGGACGACGCTTAGGGTTATTCGATATATCGCAAAAGGTTACTTGTTAGCGTCTTTTTTACGGAAGCCATCCAGAATAATCATTGCCGCACCAATACAGATCGCCATGTCAGCAAGGTTGAATGCTGGCCAGTGGTAGTTACCCCAGAAGAAGTCTAGGTAATCAACAACAAAGCCATGAACGACGCGGTCAAACACGTTGCCCACTGCACCACCAATAATCAGTGCATAAGCAATGTTGTTCCATTTTTCTTTTGCTGGAAGCTTGCTCATCCAGTAGGTCAAAAGACCCGTCACAACAAACGCGATACCTGTAAATAACCAACGCTGCCAACCAGCTTGATCGCTCAAGAAGCTGAAAGCGGCACCGTAGTTATGAACGTAAAGTAGGTTGAAGAATGGCAACACCTCAATTCGGTTTGCCCATCCGTAGCCCATGTTGTCCATCACCACCAATTTGATGCCAATATCTGCAATAAATACCAGAATTGCTAACCACAGCCAGCGAACTCCAGATTGCTTTAACGTCAGTGCTTTTTCACTCATTACTTTACCTACAAACAGCCCCAGTAAATACTGGGGCTGTTAATTTTAAAAAAAGTTCAGTCGTTCTAGGCAATTACGCGAATTTACGTACTTCACCTTCGCCGTCTACGTTAGACACACAACGACCACAGATCTTCTCGTGACCTTCAATTGTGCCTACGTCTGGCGTGTGGTGCCAACAACGGTCACACTTCTCGCCTTCAGCTGCTGCTACTTCTACAAACAAGCCTTCGATATCCGTCGCTTGTGCTGCATCCGTCTTCTCACCTAGAGGCTTAACTTTCGCCGCAGAGGTTAGTAGAACAAAGCGCAGTTCATCTTCAAGTTTGTTGATCTTCGCCGCTAGTGCGTCATCAGCAAATAGAGTCACTTCAGCTTGTAGTGCACCACCAATGGTTTTCTCTTTACGCGCATCTTCTAGAAGTTTGTTTACCGCACCACGAACCGCTTGGATCTCAGACCAGAATTCGTTGTTCAGCTCTTCACCTTCAGCAAGACCGAATAGACCGTCGAACCACTCACCAGTGAATACGAACTTGTCGCGTTGACCTGGCATTTCGTTCCAGATTTCATCTGCAGTGAACGACATGATTGGCGCCATCCAACGAACTAGCGCTTCTACGATGTAGTAAAGTGCAGTCTGACAGCTACGTTGAGCGTTGCCGCCACGTTTTGCTGTGTACTGACGGTCTTTAATTACGTCTAAGTAGAAAGAGCCCATTTCGATTGAACAGAATTGCATTAGACGCTGAGTTACACCGTGTGTGTTGTACTCTTCGTATGCTTTAACAATCTCTTCTTGTGCTGCTAGTGCACGACCAACCGCCCAGCGATCTAGCGCAACCATCTCTTCAACAGGAACGATGTCTGTTTCAGGGTTGAAGCCGCTCAAGTTAGCTAGGAAGAAACGCGCTGTGTTACGGATACGACGGTACGCATCTGCGCTGCGTTTTAGGATTTCATCAGAAACCGCAACTTCACCAGTGTAGTCTGTAGAAGCAACCCATAGACGAAGAATGTCAGCACCTAGCTTGTTGGTTACGTCTTTTGGCGCAACCACGTTACCGATAGATTTAGACATCTTACGACCCTGACCGTCAACCACGAAACCGTGTGTCAGTACTTGTTTGTAAGGTGCTTCGTCTTTCATCGCAATAGATGAAATTAAAGAAGATTGGAACCAACCGCGGTGTTGGTCAGAACCTTCTAGGTATAGGTCTGCACTGTTGCCGTTGTACTCTTCACGAGCATCAACAACAGAGAAGTGAGTGACACCTGAATCGAACCATACGTCTAGCGTATCTAGCACTTTTTCGTATTGGTCAGCGTCAGCACCTAGTAGTTCAGCGGCATCTACATCCCACCATGCTTGGATGCCTTTCTCTTCAACCAGCTTAGCGACTTTCTCGATCAGCTCTAGCGTGTTTGGATGAAGTTCTGCTGTTTCTTTATGAACAAACAGAGCAATTGGCACACCCCAAGTACGTTGACGAGAGATACACCACTCAGGGCGACCTTCGATCATACCTTCGATGCGGCTTTGACCCCACTCAGGCATCCACTCTACATTCTTGATTGACTCTAATGCTTTAGCACGTAGGCCAGCTTGGTCCATAGAAACGAACCATTGAGGTGTAGCACGGAAGATGATTGGGGTCTTATGACGCCAACAGTGTGGGTAGCTGTGCTCGTAAGCGTGGTGGTGTAGTAGTGCACCTTTTTCTTTTAGTACTTCTACTACTGCATCGTTCGCTTTAAATACGTGCTGACCAGCAAATAGCTCTGTATCTGGTAGGTAAACACCGTTTGAGCCAACTGGGTTTGCTACTTCTAGGTTGTACTTGTTACCAACCGCGAAGTCTTCTTGACCGTGACCAGGAGCAGTGTGAACAACACCAGTACCTGAATCAGTCGTAACGTGATCACCAAGGATCGCCGGTACAGTGAAATCGTAGAATGGGTGTTGGAATTGAGAAAGCTCTAGGTCCGCACCTTTAGCAAAGCCAAGGTTGTGGAAGTGCTCGATACCCGCACGGTCCATTACGTCTTTCGCTAGCTCAGCAGCAACGATGATACGCTCAGCGTTGTCGCCTTCTGTTTGGATAAGCACGTACTCTAGATCATCACGTAGACATACTGCGCGGTTTGCAGGCAGTGTCCAAGGTGTTGTTGTCCAGATAACGATAGATACGTCACCGTGACCTTCATGACCTTCTGTCAGTTCAAATTTAGATAGCAGTGCCGCTTCGTCAGCCGCTTTAAAACGAACGTCGATAGATGGCGATACTTTATCTTTGTATTCTACTTCCGCTTCAGCAAGAGCAGAACCACAGTCTGTACACCAGTGAACAGGTTTGAAACCTTTTAGCAGGTGACCATTGCTTGCGATCTTACCAAGAGCACGAATAATGTTCGCTTCAGTTGCGAAATCCATAGTGCGGTATGGCTTGTCCCACTCACCCATGATACCAAGGCGTTTGAAGCTCTCTTTCTGACCTTCAACCTGACCTGCTGCGTATTCACGACATTTCTCGCGGAATTCCGCTGCTGTCACTTTTTGGCCTGGCTTACCTACTTTCTTCTCTACCATTAATTCGATTGGTAGACCGTGGCAGTCCCAGCCTGGGATGTAAGGTGCGTCAAAACCTGAAAGTGTTTTGGATTTAATAATAATGTCTTTAAGAATCTTGTTTAGTGCGTGACCAATATGAATGTCACCATTTGCGTAAGGAGGGCCATCGTGCAATACGAATGACTTTTTGCCTTTCTTAGCTTTACGGATTTCACCGTAAAGATCTTCTTTGTACCAACGCTTAAGCATTTCTGGCTCACGATTGGCCAGGTTGCCGCGCATTGGAAACCCTGTTTCAGGTAAGTTCAGGGTATCTTTATACTCACTCATCGATTCTTAATTCCGTTATATTGGGCGAAAATTAGACATTATGTTGAACGGTGGAATAAACCGCTCAACGCTTAAGCTGACGCAGCCACACCCTTGCTGCTTCAGCATCCAATTCGATTTGTTGTTTAAGTGCTTCAAACGACTCAAACTTTTGCTCATCTCGAAGTTTATGCAAAAGTTCCACTTCTAGTTGCTTGCCATATAAATTGGCATGAAAGTCGAATAAGTGCACTTCTAACTGTTGGCGAACACCATTGACGGTTGGTCTTTGACCAATATTAGCAACACCACCAACTGGCTTATTTCCTAAGCCAAGCGCTTGAACAACATAGACTCCGGAAACCGGAGAAACACAGCGTTTCAAAGGAATATTTGCAGTAGGGAACCCAATGGTTCGACCTAGCTTTCTTCCGTGAGAAACACGACCGCTGATGCTGTAGTTTCTTCCCAGCATCTGTTGCGCGGAATGCAAATCGTCACGCGCCAGCGCTTGACGGATAGCCGTACTGCTGACACGTAATTGTTGTAAACAAAAGCTCTGGGTACTTACGACATCAAAGCCGTATTTTTCCCCTGCTTCCTGCAGCATTGCAAAGTTACCTGTACGGCCTTTGCCAAAGCAGAAATCATCACCAACGACAAGAAACTTAACACCCAAACGCTCGACCAACAAGTCACGGATAAACTCTTCCGCGGTTAAACTTGCAAAATGGCGATTGAAATTGACACACAGTAAGCGGTCAATATCGAGCTTACTCAATTGCACGAACTTATCGCGTAATCGCGTCAACCTTGCAGGTGCCTTGTCTTTGGCAAACAGCTCCATCGGCTGAGGTTCAAAGGTCATCACAACAGAAGGCAAGGATAGCCTGTCCGCTTGCTCAGACACTTGCTGCAATACTTGTTGATGGCCTTTATGGACACCATCGAAATTGCCAATAGTCAGCACACAACCATGATGTCGCGGGTTGATATTGTGAATGCCTCTAATCAGTTCCATTGGATACTGCTTTCTGCCTCTGTTTTACTTTACACTGTGTGAAACTGACGGATTATATACTAATCACCCTCAGTCTGTCCCAGCTTTTAGGTCTTTTAAACGCGCACCAGTTAAAAATAGAACCACTAGGTAAACTACGGCTCCTAAACCGATCAACATCCCTAGCACCGCGCTTCGGTGAGCAAAGCTCCAGCCCAGCCATACTGACATATCTTCCAGTTGCCATAAGATTGCCGCCACCATCGCCGCGCCAGCAATAGCTAAACGTATAATAAAGAAGACGGTTCGCTTAGTGATTTGGTATACCTCTGCGATGTGCAGGCCACGATACAGCAGTGCCATATTCACAAATGCCGATAGTGCCGTCGCGATAGCCAAGCCAACGTAGCCATAGAAGTACGCAAAAATTGCATTAAATACCATGTTGGTCACCATCGCAATGATGCCGTATTTCACTGGCGTTTTAGTGTCTTGACGCGAGTAATAACCCGGAGCGAGCACTTTAATCAGCATAAAGTTCAACAAGCCTGAAGCGTAAGCAAAGAGTGACAATGATGCTTGATGTACGTCTTGTGGCGAAAACTCACCTCGCATGAATAACACCATCAACATAGGTTTTGCCAGTACCATCAAACCAAGCATTGCAGGAAGGCCAAGTAAGATCACCATGCGCACCCCCCAGTCCATGGTTTGTGCGAATCCTTCATTTTGTGCGTCAACATGTTTGCGTGATAATGCTGGTAAAATCACCGTTGCAATAGCAATACCAAACAGACCTAACGGGAATTCCAACAAGCGATCTGAATAGTACAACCAACTGATCGAACCGGTTTGCAGAAAGCTGGCAATAAAAGTATCAAACAACAAGTTGATTTGGCTTACCGACACACCGAACAAAGCAGGAATCATTAAGGTTCGGATCTTCACCACGCCCGGATCGCGCCAGCCCCATTTCGGCTTAACCATAACCCCCGCTTTAATAAGGAAAGGGATTTGAAATAAGAACTGAACCAAACCACCAAGGAAAACACCGATGGCAAGGCCAATCTCTGGCTGTGACATCTGCGGCGAGATAAACCATGCTGCCAAAATGATCATTACGTTGAGGAAGACGGGAGTAAACGAAGAAACCGCAAACTTACCTAGTGTATTGAGAATGGCTCCCGATAGGGCAACAAAAGTGATGAACCATAAATAAGGAAAGGTAATCTTGAGCATCACGCTAGCAAGTTCGAACTTCTCAGCCGCGGGACCACCATGCATCCAGTCTAGGAACCAACCAAAACCAAACAGTGCAGTCACCACTCCGGAACCTAGAACACCTAAGATGGTAACAATTGAGACTATCACCCCTAATGTACCCGCCGCACGAGCAATGAGCTCCCGAGTTTTATCCATGTCGCCTTGAGCATGGCTTTCCGTTAAAACAGGTACAAACGCTTGGGAAAAAGCACCTTCAGCAAACAAACGTCGTAAAAAATTAGGAATTTTATTGGCGAAGAAAAAGACGTCTGCGCTTGCTCCTGCCCCCATTAAATTTGCCACTACAACATCACGAACTAGGCCAAGAACGCGGGAAATAAATGTCATAGCACTGACGATCATGCCAGACTTGAGTAGTCGTTTACTCACTGTAACCTCGGAATATCACCATAAGACAGCTAACCCTATACTGTTTCTCTGACAGGTGCTGCAAATAGACGTCAAAAATCTATCCGCGGGTTGTAAGGAATAAGTGTGCCTTTCGCGGATAATTATTAGCATTGGTATAAAAATGCTGTTAGAATCCCCGCCATCTTAACCGCGATAACCTCTCTTACCAAAATTTGTTTTGGCTTAGATCGGTTTTTGCACAAATCATTTGACATTTAAGCGCAAATGAGGGATATTCCTCGCCCTTAAATTGTCACAGAACTAAGTTTTTGGGAGTTAGACCCTTGGCAAATAGTAAATCTGCTAAGAAGCGCGCTATCCAAGCTGAGAAACGTCGTCAGCACAATGCTAGCCGTCGCTCAATGATGCGTACTTACATGAAGAAAACTGTTGCTGCTATCGAAGCAGGCGACAAAGAAGCTGCAACTGCTGCATTCGCTGTAGTTACACCTATCCTAGACCGCATGGCAACTAAAGGCCTTATTCACAAGAATAAAGCAGCTCGCCATAAGTCTCGTTTCGCTGCACAAATCAAAGCTCTTTAATAGAGTCCTAATTTTACAGTGAAGAAAAAACCGACCTTGTGTCGGTTTTTTTATATCTACAAAGTTTTCTTAATAAAAAAAGCTGGCAATGCCAGCTTTTCTTTTTCTGAATGTCCCATTTAAAGACATCAGCTTATTCATTACCCATATAACGCTCAAACTAGAAAGCACTAATAAAACACTTGAGAACAAAGCAAATTGGTCGATGAGTAGTACCCTATCATCAAAATTTTAGCGCCACTCTCAAATATTCCAACAAGTTAGATTCACACTCTAAGATGAGCAGTATATTAGGACTATTTAATTAATGTTGAGCACTCTCAGCACAATAAAGACTATGCAGTGTTTTTATTAACGCTTTCACTTCATCACTCTTTAATGTGTAGTACACCGTCTGTGCTTCTTTCCTTGTCGTGACTAACTCATCACGGCGAAGCCAAGCAAGATGCTGAGATAATGCCGACTGGCTTAGCTCTAACTTTGCACACAGCTCTCCCACGGACAGCTCTTGGTTATGCAGCATACAAAGGATTTGTAGGCGTCTCTCGTTTGCCATCGCTTTGAGCAACACGACGGCTTTTGCGGAGTTCTGCTCCATTTCTTGTAGATTCATGTGTTGGACCTCTAGCTACAACTTACTTATTCCAACCCTGGCCAGCTTGTTGTGTTGCACTGATTTATATATCTAAGAAAATCAAGATACACTTCCAGAGTCTTCATTATTAGAACCTCTAATTTAGTTGTTAGTGATACACCAATATTATCCACCAAGGATTTTAATTGGTGCGCCATCAATAATTAATAGTTTTGCTCACTAAAACAAGTATCTTGCTTACTTAGATATTATTTAGAATTATATTTTTATTGATAGTAATCTATTTATTTACGCAACGATACGGGTTTACTCAAACATTTGACTGAAATCAGCATCACAAACATTTTTTACCGCGGGGTGTTGGATCATTCGTTCCGCAAAAATCACGTAGTACTCTTCTTTTAGCCCATCGACATGGCCAATTAGCTGTAAATTTCGGTCGTCTTCAATCTCCGACATGTATACGGTCGGTGCCAAGAAAATCACATCATCGTGGTACCGAGCAAAAGCTTTCATCAACGCAACATCATCAAACTCCCCCAGCACATTGGGTTGAAGACCTTGACGATCAAACCATTGAATAACTTTACGCCCCATAGCCGTTCGGCTCGCGGGAATCAGAAGTTTTTTTTGTTCCAAGATCTCAGGGAATCGCACATTTTCAATTTCAGAAGAAGCAAAAAAGCTCATGCTACTTTCACCTAACTTTTTGCTATAAAGGCCAGGACTTTGAGTAGAATCAACGGGACAATCCGAAAGGATCATATCTAGCTTGTGCTGAGAAAGGCGTTCAAGTAGCAGTTCGTGGGTCGATTCATAACAGCGTAAATGAATACTGTTATCTTCCGGGACGGTCGTCATCAGTACTTTACTGACCAAGCGTTTAGATAATGCATCGGCTACACCAACTTCAAATAGAATGTTCGAGTGCTGGCTGTAATTGACGATATCTAACATCTCATAGCTCAAACCGAACATCCGGTCGGCGTACTTAAACACAAGCTGACCTAACTCAGTGGGCTCAACTGTACGACCATTGCGCTTGGTTAACTTTCCTTTCATGCGCTCTTCAAGCGCTTTAATCTGTCCTGTCACGGTTTGCGGTGTCAGGAAGAGCGCGTCAGCCGCCTTAGTTACAGAGCCCTGTTTGCACACCATCCAGAAATAATAGAGATGGTTGTAGTTTAGATGTGACATGATCGAGTCCCGAAAAGAAAGTGATACTTTTTATACCAAATGTGACAGAGACAAACAATAAACTCGACAAAACCATACAATACCTTACAAAAGCATAAGTTTTACCGAAAGTATAAAGTCAACACTGTCATAAAAGTTGAACTGAGGCGCATTTTCTCTACAAAAAAACGCAAAAACCAAACAAAACTAAATCAAAATTTAACCATTAAAATCAACAAGTTAAAAATTAATTTTCTTCCTCTTTTACGCCATTATCAAAAAGAACAATAAAAATCTCTCACAGCAAGAAATCTGTAATATTACTGAAATATTTGTTCTCTAACATCGCCCGCAGATTCAACTACAGACCGAAAAATGAACTGAAAGGTCAACGGAGAAAATTATGATGAACCAAGCTACTTCAACAGTGGCACCAATTTCGAGCACAGCTCGTTGGTTACGCTGGGCTAACTTGGCATTCATGTTATATCTGCTTCTTCTAGCAGTATCTATGGTTGGTAGTGGCTTTAAATGGGCAACTGGCGATCAAGCTAAGGTGCTATTTGAATTTGCCGCACACCCAGTTGCAGGTCTAATGATCGGCTTGGTGGCAACAGCCTTAATTCAGTCTTCAAGTACTGTAACGTCTATTATTGTAGGCTTGGTTGCAGGTGGCTTACCTGTAGAAACCGCTATCCCTATGGTGATGGGTGCTAACATTGGTACCACAGTGACCAATACGCTTGTGTCTCTTGGCCACGTGCGCTGTAAAGAAGAGTTCAAACGTGCATTTGCAAGTGCAACCATTCATGACTTCTTCAACTTGCTTGCTGTCGCTATTTTCCTTCCGTTGGAAATGATGTTCGGCATTTTAGAGAAAGTTTCTCACTGGCTTGTTTCTCCACTGCTTGCTACTGGTGATATGAGCATTAAAGGCTTCAACTTTATTAAACCAATTACAAAGCCAGTCGTAGGCGCAATTAAAGAGCCACTTTCTACCTTCGGTGATACTGTTGGCGGCGTCATGCTTATTGCTTTGGGTATTGCGACTATCTTCGTTGCAATCACAGTGATGGGTAAATTGATGAAGAGCCTAATGGTTGGTCGCGCACGTGAAATTTTGAAAAACGCCATCGGTCGTGGTCCTATTCACGGCATCGTATCAGGCTCAATCGTGACCGTTCTAGTACAATCTTCCTCAACCACGACAAGTTTAATGGTTCCGTTGGTTGGTACTGGCGTGTTGAAAGTACGAGATATCTACCCTTTCACTCTGGGTGCTAACATTGGTACTTGTATTACGGCACTACTAGCAGCGACAGCGGTATCTGGAGAGTTCGCAGTATTCGCACTTCAAATCGCTCTAGTCCACTTAGTATTTAACATCATGGCGACGCTGTTTATCTTTGGAATTCCATTCCTACGTGAGATTCCGGTTAAAGGCGCTGAGATGATTTCTGAAATGGCTATTAAGAATAAAGCAGTTGTTGGTGGTTACCTAATGTCAGTATTCGTTATTCTACCAGGTGCAATTCTAGCCCTAACAACGTAACAACAACGACATACCATCGCTTATTGTTTAGGCTCCACATCGTGGAGCCTTTTTTATGATAATTAAACTGTTCAAATCGATTGTCCGGTGATAATTTGAGCCACATCAGCATGATTATGCTGAGCTATCTCATTTGGAGTCGACAACATGACGCAGCTTAATGACGCTATTTCTGATCAGCTACTCGCAATAGACGAAAACCTAACCCAACTGGTTGCTGATATTGATATCCTCAGTAGCGTGAATCCTCTTAATTATGCTCAAGAAAGAGAACGTTTCATTAAAAACAAATATTCTCAAGAGCCTAGTTTTCAATATTCAATTACTAACGTAGATACCCACAGCGCAAAGCGACGTCTATATGAGCTACCTCTAGAAAACATTCAAGACACCCAATTGCAGAGGCTGTACGCGGATGTAATTCAGTCTTATGCTGATAAACTAGATCAAGTGAATACCATAGGTACGCAAGAGTTTCTTTATAACTCCTTACGCTATTATGGGGAACCGAGCGCCAAAGATATTGCCAACGCCCATTTCATATTGCACCTTCCTACAGAAGAAGAAAAAGAACCTCAGCACGATAGCCGTGCAATAGCACGTTTCATGCAAAATTTTGCTCAACGCAATGGGTATGAATGTGAAATACAGGTGTTGGACGGGATGTTAGCAAACGCACTAGTTTCAGGATCTCGAGTCAAAATTAACCACGCGGCGTACATCACCACTGATGAGCTGGAGGCTCTTGCACATCATGAAATGGGAGTACATCTCCTAACTACGCTTAACGGTCGTCAACAACCGCTAAAAGTCCTGAGCTTAGGTTGTCCTGCCAATACCAACACTCAAGAAGGGCTGGCTATATTATGTGAGTATCTGTCAGGACATTTCAGTATCAAGCGCCTAAGAACCTTAGCCTTACGAGTTCTGGCAGTAGAGTCGATGATCAAGGATCGCGATTTCCGCCATACGTTCATGCTATTAAAAGAACAGTATAAAGCTTCTGATCTTCAAGCATTTACAACGACTGCCCGAGTCTATCGAGGTGGAGGTTTAACGAAGGATTACTTGTATCTTAGAGGATTCCGAGAGGTGCTCAATGCCTATGATAGATTGGGCGATGACTTTTCACTATTGTTGTGCGGGAAAACAGAGCTGAAGTACTTTGAGCTTATCCGTTCATTAGTGAGTAAAGAAATATTCACTCAACCTAAGTTTATTAGCCCGGCACTGTCCACACCGATGCAGACCAACCCAATTCACCGTTATATTGTCAGTGCACTAAAATAATACCTTCTAAGTACAAAAAAGAAAAAAGCTCCATTCGGAGCTTTTTCTATATCTTGAAGAACGATACTCGTTACACTGAGAATGGGTAACGAATAGGATCGTGATGCTCGTACCCTTCAACCCAAAAGTCATCCAGTGTGACCCATGTTTCCAAATCTTCTAGAGATTTAATCTCTGGGTTGATATGGAACGTCGGCGCTTTTAATGGCTCACGCTTCAACTGAACATCGCGCATAAGTTCAAGCTGGTCTTCATAAATGTGAGCATTCACAATCTTATGAAATGCCTGACCAGGTTTCTTGCCCGTAATTTGCGCCATAATCGCCAAGAACACGTAAACTTGAACCATATTGAAGTTTAAGCCAAGCGGTACATCACACGAACGCTGAGTACTATTCAGGTAAAGCGTATCATCCAGCAATGAAAAATGGTGACTGTACATACAAGGACGCAAGCACCCCATGTGGAACTCACCCGGGTTGTAGAAGTTCAAGATTTCACCGCGATCATCAACACCACGCGTTAAGTCATCCACTATCTTACGTAGCTGGTCAACATGACCACCATCAGGTTTCGCCCAGGCGCGCCCTTGAACCCCATAGACACGGCCCATGTCGTCTTCACCTTTACGGTATGGGTTATTCAACCAGGCATCATTTAGGTTGGCATTGGCATCCCAGGTTTTCGTGCCCAGCTTACGAAAATCTTCCGCATTATCGTAACCACGAATATACCCTAATAGCTCTGCAACGGCCGCTTTCCAAAAACTTTTACGTGTGGTGACCAACGGAAATTGATTGTTCGCAACATCGTAGGTTAAATCCGCGTTGATTACGGTCAGGCAGCGCTTGCCTGTACGCTCATTTTCAACCCAAACACCTTGGTCAACGATGCGTTGACACAAATCTAAATACTGTTTCACACCAATACCTTACTTCGTCTTTTGTGGTAATTCGTCTTTGTAATGACCACGTTTGTATGCCCAAACCATCATGAGGACACCGATAACCACCATTGGCAGGGATAAAATCTGTCCCATGGAAATAAAGCCACCGAATAAACCCAAATGAGCGTCTGGTTCGCGCACGTACTCAACTAAGAAGCGGAATGTACCATATCCAGCTAAAAATAGCCCTGAAACAGAACCTAGAGGACGAGGTTTCTTGATGAACCAATTCAAGATGAAGAAAAGGACGATACCTTCAAGCGCCATTTCATAAAGCTGCGATGGATGACGTGGCAGTGGACCGCCATTTGGGAAAACGATCGCCCAAGGCACATCCGTTACTCGGCCCCACAACTCGCTGTTCATGAAGTTACCTAAACGCCCCATACCCAAACCAAATGGCACAAGCGGCGCGATAAAGTCTGCAACACCGAAGAAAGTTCGCCCGTTTTTGTGTGCATACCAGAACATCGCAGTAATCACACCCAGTAAGCCGCCGTGGAAAGACATACCACCGGTCCACACTTTAAATAGATACAAAGGGTCAGCCAGGAAGAGCTCAAAATTGTAGAAAAGCACGTAGCCTACACGGCCACCAATCACCACGCCAAGGAAGCCTGCGAACAACAAATCAGAAACCTGCTCTCGTGTCCAACCACTTCCAGGCTTATCTGCACGTCGGTTCGCTAACCATAGAGCAAACATAAAGCCTACAAGGTACATCAAACCGTACCAACGAACCGAAACAGGACCAATAGAGATTAAAACCGGATCAATATTGGGAAATTCAATATATCCCTGAGACATAAATCATTCTCTTCTTATCACAACAAAATAAATATACCCAAGTAACCTCTAGATGCTTGGTTCAGCGAGAATGACTTGGGTACAAACTTAGAGCAGCATGGTCGCTGCAACAAACATTAAGAACACCGCGAATATCTTTTTTAATACCGCAGTTGGAAGGTTAGTTGCCAGCTTCGCACCCACTTTTGTTGTGAGCATCGAGGCCATAGCAATAGCTAATAAAGCAGGAAGATAAACATAGCCAATACTGTATGAAGGTAAGCCTTCCACTTTATAGCCATGTAAGATGAAGCCGATCATACCAGAAATAGCAATCACGCAACCACAAACGGAGGATGAACCCACCGCTTTACGCATCTCTATCCCGTGTTTATTTAGAAATGGTACCGACAGTGAGCCACCACCAATACCAGCAAGGCTTGATACGACACCAATTCCCGTGCCGTAAACTACAGTCACAGGGCTGCTCGGCATAGGTTTACTGCTCGTAACTTTAATGGAACGAAACATTTGTACTGACAGGCAAAGAACAATGACACCAAACACTTTCGGCAAATAGTGTGTAGGGATCCACTCAGCAATATTGGCACCAACAAAGCCACCAATGACCACACCAGGCATCAACCATTTTACGACAAACATATCGACATTGCCGAGCTTAAGGTGATTCATCGCCGATGAGCCAGACGTGACAATAATACTCGCTAACGAAGTGGCTAAGGCCATGTGCATACTCATTTCTGGAGAGATCCCAGCAAGAGGAAGCAAATACAACAAGGCAGGAACAACAATCAAACCACCACCGATACCGAGTAACCCCGCCATCACACCCACAAAAGCGCCTAGCGCCAACAATAACAAAAATAAAGAGACGGTCACGATTTCCTACTTTTTACCTGCACGGATAAAGCCCGCAAAACCCTGTTGGATGAAGAAGTCATGCATCATTTGATGAATGTCCTCCCCGTAGGACTTTGTCATTGCTTGCTCCGCTAATTTTTCTAATTCTTCTTGTTGGCTATGACGAATCAAATATTTCACCTTAGCCACGTTGGAGGTGTTCATACTCAAACTGGTATACCCTAACCCAAGTAAGAGAAGAGCGCCAAATGGGTCGCCAGCTAACTCACCACAAATACACACTGGCACCCGATACTTATCGCACACGTCATGGATTTGCTTAAGCGCTAACAGTACCGCAGGATGCATAGATTCATAGACATCCGCGACGCGCGAATTGTTCCTATCTACCGCTAATAAATACTGAGTTAAATCGTTTGTCCCGACAGAAACAAAATCAACACGGTGAGCGATCGTTGGCAACAGATACACCATCGATGGTACTTCAATCATGACCCCAATTTGTGGGAATTGAATTCTATCATCAAGCAAAACGGCTTCGCTGTGAGCTTGATTAATCAAGCTAATGGCATCGTCTAGCTCTTTTACCCCTGACACCATTGGCAATAAGATACTTAAGTTTCCGCTTTCTGCACTCGCTCTTAACATTGCACGCAGCTGGATCAAGAAAATGTCTGGATGATCCAATGTAAAACGAATGCCACGCCAGCCTAGAAACGGATTATCTTCTTCGATGGGCAAATACGGCAAAGGTTTGTCACCACCAATATCCAAAGTACGCATCACTACTCGTTGATTCGGATAGCTGTTAAGTATTGCTTGGTATTGATGATACTGTTCATCTTCCGAAGGAAAGTGATGCTGAAGTAAAAATGCAATCTCAGTTCGGTACAACCCAACACCATCAACACCTGTGTTGATGGCAATATTACTGTCTGCACTGAGTCCCGCATTCAGCATAATTTCGATATGGTGATTATCTTGCGTAACCGCAGGGAGTGCGAGGTCCTTGTTTACCATGGCAAACAGTTCAGACTCTTCGCTTACTAAGCTGCGATACTCTCGCAACAACTGGCGGTTTGGCTCTAAGAAGATCTCACCCGTATAGCCGTCGACTATCCCGAGTTTGCCATTCACCACATCCGGATTAATGTTGGCGCCCATGACTGCAGGGACCCCAAGAGCTCGAGATAAAATGGCAGCGTGAGAGTTTGCGCCTCCCTCTAATGATACGACGGCTAACAAAAACTCTTTAGGTACAGAAGCGAGCAAGGTGGCAGTGAGTTCGTTCGCCACCAAAATAATGGGACGATCAATTGCAGAATTTTCTTGCTCACTGTTGTGCAGAAAATAGAGCAGCCTTTGCCCTAACTCTCGGATATCTTGCGCTCTTTCACGCATGTATACATCCGACATTCTTGCAAATCGATTCGAGTATGACTCTACAACTTGGCGTAACGCCCAGTCTGCCCTGTCTCCTTTTTCAATCTGCTTCTTCAAATCACCGCGAAGCATCGGATCATTCAGTAAGTGAGTAAACAGATCGAAGATCGCCAGCGCATCTTTGTTGATTTCACTGTCCAGTTTTTTCCGCATGCGGCGAAAGTCATTTAACGCTCGCTCTATGGCCACCAGTAGTGTCTCGTGCTCGCGTTCCTTATCTAACGTGGACGAAGGGAAAATATCCGATAAACTCGGCTGGGTATTGTCGAACCAAAACTCTCCAATCGCGACACCAGTAGACGCAGGCAAACCTTTTAATACCGTGGGTTTAGATGCTAACTGCCAATGCCCAAGATTCTGCGCATGTGCAATGAGCACCGCTAACTGAGCGGATAAGGTAACAAGAAACGATTCTTCCATTTCACTAAACAAGCGCGGCGTTTTTTGTTGGATCACCAACACACCTAAAACTTGTTTACGATGAATGATTGGAGTAGCTAAAAAAGAGTGGTAAATCTGTTCGCCGAGTTGAGGAAAGAATTTGAACTCGGGGTGTTTTGAGGCTTCGGCAAGGTTAAGGGGTTCAGCGCTTCGTTTTACCAACCCAACCAAGCCTTCATTGAAGTTGATATGAATACTATCACCTTCAAAAATAAGGCCTTGAGTTGCCATTAACTCAAGGCGCTGCATTTCTTCATTAGCAAGATAGATAGTACAGCACTCAGTACTAAGGGCAGCACAAGTCTCTTTCACCAATATATCGAGTGCCAGATGCACATCATCGACCCTGGAGACTTTCTCAACTATTTCCCTTAGCTGACTGAGCATGATTATCCTCTACGTTGCTTTTTTCTTTTCCCTTTCGCTTTTCTCTCTCGAAAAGGCATGGCTAAGGATGCAAATTCTTTCATCGCTCGTCGATAAACATCTCGCTTGAAAGAAACAACTTGCCTAACTGGATACCAGTAACTTACCCAGCGCCAACCATCAAATTCAGGGGATTTTCCGCGTTGCATATTAATGCGAGACTCATCGCATTCTAATCTCAGCAGAAACCATTTCTGTTTTTGGCCGATACAAACAGGCTTGGAGTCCCAACGCACCAATCGCTTTGGTAGCTTATATCTTAACCAATGACGACTTGTTGCAATGATCTTAACGTCTTTTTTCGTTAAACCGACTTCTTCGTATAACTCCCTGAACATGGCTTGTTCAGGGGTTTCACCTTCGTCAATCCCACCTTGTGGAAATTGCCATGAGTGTTGCCCGTATCGTTTAGCCCAGAAGACCTGACCATGGTTATTACATATCACAATACCAACATTAAGTCGGTAACCATCGCCATCTATCACTGGCTAACCTCTATGAATAAATTTTTTATTACCGTGATTTTTCCACATATCCCCATTACTAGCAAACTTACTGATGTGATATGAGCAAGATTTATTACCTTTTCAGCATTTTTGGATATCTTTTAATCAAACCATACCTTATCAACACAAGAGTGAGACATTGCCCACATTTATTCACCTTTTCTGTGAATAACTTTGTGAAGAATTCAATTCAAATGAGTAATTCAGTTCAATCCCATCAAATGAAAAACAAATGAATAAACAAAAAAACAAACATAAAGCATTGATAAAAAAGTATTTATTTTTAAAAATAACGATAATTCGATCTTCAATTTCTTGATGATCTTTTCACCAAACTCAGATCGGTCAAAGATCCACCAACAGGCTATTTATCCACACTTACCTGCTATTCGTTTAGATGATTACAACAAAATCAACCCCAAAAATGCATTTTAACCCCTGTTTATTCATACAGACCTCGTCAGGATCTTATCAATACCTCCTCCACCTGTGGATAAGTTATGAATTGATCGTTCTTACACCGCCTCGGTGAAATCTTAAACAGTAGATTTGGTCGGAGTTTGATAAACTATATTTTTTGTAATACCACCTTGTAACTATGAAACCAGAACCACAAACAGAAGCAGAGCTATTGGAACGAGCGCATGATATGGCAGGACTCAGTTTTGCTGAGTTGGCCGCCGAGGCGAATATGATTGTTCCTGAAAACTTAAAACGTGATAAAGGTTGGGTGGGTCAATTACTCGAATGGCACTTGGGCGCTCCAGCTGGCAGTAAACCTCAACAAGATTTCGCAAAACTAGGGATCGAGTTGAAAAGTATTCCGATCAGTTACTCTGGCAAACCTTTAGAAACAACCTTTGTTTCTGTGGCCCCCCTCACTGGTGTTCATGGTCTTACATGGGAAACAAGTCATGTTCGAAACAAGCTATCTCGTGTGCTTTGGGTACCCGTAGAAGGAGAACGAGAAATCCCACTCGCTGAAAGACGTGTGGGCAGTCCACTCATTTGGTCACCAGATGAAGAAGAAGAACGGATTTTGCGAAATGACTGGGAAGAGTTAATGGAGATGATCGTCTTGGGAAGATTTGATCAAATTTCCGCCAGACACGGAGAAGCGCTGCATCTTCGCCCTAAAGCCGCAAATGCAAAAGCGCTCACCGAAGCATATAACTCAAATGGTAAGCCGATGAAAACTCTGCCCCGAGGCTTTTACCTTAGAACACAGTTTACTGAACAGATCTTACTCAAGCACTACATTAACACTCAACCAGAATAAAACTATATCAGCTATTTAGTGCGTCACGAGCGATAACTCAATATCGCAGTACGAGGCTGCCTCTTCAGTGCCACATTCGTCATACGCATTACGCAGCCTTAAATACGCTTTATCGACCCCTAGCCTCAATAATTCTTCTTTTACTAAGTCTAGAGAGCCAAAATGTATCGGGTCTTCACCGTCTTTAATCGGCTCAAGTTGATGCTTGTACTCCACAGCTAAAAGATAGTCAGAGACATCAGAACACCCAATCACAAATACTTTGGGAGTTTTATAAGTATCTTTATGTGGACCATGTAGCCACATGTCCAATTGATGCTTCTGCATAACATACCTCCTTCACACGATTATTTAAGTGTAGTTAGGCTAACTGTAGCTTTCGAGTTTGCTCTCCCTTTATACGTAAATCATTTGCGATTGCGGCTAAAAATCCCCTATATTGGAGTCACTTATTTAGTCGGTAACTCTTCAAGGACGTGATATGCAATACACAAAACTACCGCACTCATCACTTGAGATCAGTAAAATCTGCCTCGGCACTATGACGTTTGGCGAGCAAAACACAGAAAAGGACGCCTTTGAACAGCTCGACTTTGCCCTCGATCATGGGGTGAACTTCATCGATACCGCAGAGATGTACCCTGTACCGCCAAACTCGGAAACACAAGGGCTCACCGAGCAATACATCGGTAATTGGTTAGCAAAAAGCGGCAAAAGAGAGAAAGTAGTACTGGCAACAAAAGTGGCAGGCCCTCGCAATGTTCCTCACATTAGAGACAACATGAGCCTTAATCGTCGCCACATCCATACAGCAATTGATGACAGCCTTAATCGTCTACAAACCGATTATGTCGATTTGTACCAACTACATTGGCCGCAGCGTCAAACCAACTGCTTTGGTCAACTCAACTACCCATACCCTGACAAACAAGAAGAAGTCACGTTAATTGAAACGTTGGAAGCGCTTACTGAATTAGTGAATGCAGGTAAAGTGCGCTATATCGGCGTATCCAACGAGACGCCGTGGGGTGTGATGTCGCTATTGCGTTTGGCAGAAAAACACGATTTGCCAAGAATTGTCTCCATTCAAAACCCATATAACTTATTGAACCGCAGCTTCGAAGTTGGCTTGTCTGAAATCAGCCATTACGAAGGCGTTCAGTTACTTGCCTACTCTCCTTTGGCATTTGGCTGCCTGAGTGGTAAATACCTAAACGGGGCAAAACCTGAAGGCGCTCGATGCACTAAGTGGGAGCGTTTTGCGCGCTACTTCACTCCGCAAGGTGTTAAAGCGACCGAAGCTTACGTCAATTTAGCTCAAGAGCATGGTCTAAACCCTGCACAAATGGCGCTCGCGTTTGTCAATCAGCGTCCATTTGTTGCTTCTAACATTATCGGAGCAACAAACCTAGACCAATTAAAAGCCAATATCGACAGTATTGATTTGCAACTTAGCGACGAACTACTTACTGAAATTCAAGCAATAGGTACAACTTACTCGAATCCTTGCCCTTAACAGTACCACCTTCAAACGAAAACAGCTGATCTTCAAGATCAGCTGTTTATCCAATGAAGTCATACTTCATATAAAAAGTTAAGCGTGTTGAATGACTCGTTAGCAACTCAGTCAGCCCAACACGCTAACGATTACGTCATTATTCGCGACGTTAAGACTCGACGAAGGTGACGAACTCGACGTTCAACTTTTACTGCATCCGGAACATTGGCACGTGTAGAACGACCATCGCGATCTAAACCAATATCTCTCAATAGATGAACATTCGTCCATGGAATATCATGAGCAGTTCGGCGTATGGTGCGCTGCCATTGCTTTTCTTCGCGTTTAAGGTCTGCTTTCAATAGCAAAGTGGCCAATTGTAGGTAAATAGAGTGACGCATAATATTTTCTCCGATTATCGATGTATTCGACTGGGAAAAATAGTGCGTAAAATGAACAGAAATATTCTGTTGATACTAAGCCGCTACTTTTCCGCAGCCTAGTAATAAATATGATAGGTTACGGATTAATTTTTATCTTGTGAGCCAGTGGTATTGGTATCATCCGATTTAAGGGTTATCGGAGCGATAGGCATACGATCAGCGCAAGCAGTGGTGTTAACAACGTAATGTTTCATCTTGCGCCTCCTAGCTAAAAATTAATCCGTTTATGAAAGGTATAACTCATTGAGTTACGGTTAAATTGTAAGCTTTGATGGATATATATCAAACATTTTTTGCCTTTTTGATTAAAAACAAATCAATACACCGCAATTTAGTTTCATATACTTTTACGTATAACATATTCACCTGAGGAATATATAAATTTGCGGATTTTATAAATCAAACCAAACAAAAATAAAAAGAGCGGCTCTGTGGCCACTCTCTTTTATTGTATTTATTCGCCTATTTAACACAGGGAAAGGCCAACTACATGGCTTGTTCGGAAATCAAGTTATGTTTATTAAGTAGTCGATACATGGTTGCACGCGAAACTCCGAGCTCTTTCGCCGCATTTGAAACTTGACCAGAATGAGATTCCAAAACAACCAGCAACGCATCACGTTCACTCTTCTCTCGGATTGATTTCAAGCTGCGCTTTGAGTCATTACGTTGAGGTAAATCTAAGTGATGCTCTTCAATCATTACGCTGTCGGACATTAATACCGCTCGCTTCACTTGGTTCATCAGCTCACGCACATTTCCAGGCCAGAAATAACGTGTCAGTGCCTTGAATGCATCCTCAGAAAAGCTTTTTGCTTGCGAGTTGTACTCTTTTGAGAACTCTTGTAAGTAGAAACGAGCCAGCAATGCGATGTCACTCGCACGTTCTTTCAAGCTAGGGACATTGATGCGCAAAACGTTGATGTAATGGTAAAGCTCTTCATTGAAGTCACCGTCAATCAAAGCTTTTTCAACATCTGACGAGTTAGCAGCAAGAATACGCACGTTAACCGCTTTTACGCCATCTTTGGTATCAATGGTGCCTTCTTGCAAGAATCTCAGCAGATTCATTTGCTGCTCTTTTGAAATGGTAAGAATGTCGTTAAACAACACGGTGCCGCCATCTGCTTGTTCAAGCAGGCATGCTTCCATATCTTCATCGGCGTTAATACCAAATACTTCAGCTTGGAAACGTTGTTCATTGAGTGCGCGACAGTTAATTGCCATAAACGGTTTATGAGAGCGTGAAGAGACTTTATGGATGGCCCTAGCAACCGCCTCTTTACCAGTCCCACTTTCCCCAGAAATCAGAATGCTGACGTCTGTTGGACCGATGCGCTTCACTTGATCGCGTAAACGTTTCATCGGGATAGATTCACCGATCAGACCCATATCTAAACTGCTACCAAAACTAGGCCAAACTTTTTTCTCCAACTTAAGCATGCCAAGCTGGTGACCTATTGTGCTTAATAACTGTGCATCTGGGATCGGCGCTGTAAAAAAATCGATACAAAAGTTAACAATGAACTGGCATATGGTGTCAGTGCCAAGCTGAGATTCACGAATAAACGCTAACCAACGTACGTGTTTGTGAGAGCTGACTAAGTTCGCCAAACCATTCAAGCTGAACTCGTCATGGCTGAGATCAACAATACCGATACATGGACCAATATCTTCTAACAGCGTATTAGCTTTGCGTAAGTCACCTACTTGGTGACACTTCCAGCCCACTTGCTCCAGTACCGATAACCAAGGCTCATAAGTACCGCCAACTACCACAAGCGATCCCGGGATGGAATCCATCTTAAACTGCCCAGCCATTCTCTAACCCTTTTTCATTGTTAATAGAAATTTTGTGCCACAAACTTATCTTTGCGAGCGGGTAACATTATCGAGACTCCGCCCCCTCACGTCTGTCTCAGTATTAAGACTATGCAATAGATTGAGATTTGGCGAATGTTTATTTGCATATCCCATTAAAAGGCAAATGCAACAACTTGAATCAGCTTAACTAAAAGGCAAAAAAAAACCACCCGAAGGTGGTTTTTTACTCATCCTATCGAATTACGCTTGCGGGCGCATTGCAGGGAATAAGATCACGTCACGGATAGTGTGCGTGTTAGTCAGTAGCATAACCAAACGGTCGATACCGATACCTTGGCCTGCTGTTGGCGGTAGGCCGTGCTCTAGAGCAGTGATGTAGTCTGCATCGTAGAACATTGCTTCGTCGTCACCAGACTCTTTCGCTTCAACCTGTGCTTTAAAGCGTGCATCTTGGTCTTCAGCATCGTTAAGCTCTGAGAAACCGTTCGCTACTTCACGGCCACCGATAAAGAATTCAAAGCGGTCTGTAAAGAACGGGTTGTCATCGCTACGACGAGCTAGTGGAGAGATATCTGCTGGGTAGCCAGTGATGAACGTAGGCTGCATTAGCTTAGGTTCTGCTGTTTCACCAAAGATCTCTTCAAGAAGCTGACCACATGTCCAGAAAGGTTCTACTTCAACGTGAACAGATTTCGCGATAGAAACCATTAGATCACGGTTTTGTAGGTCTTCTTCTGTTAGCGCTTGGATTTGCGCGTGGTCTGGGTTGTAGTGCTTGATTGCTTCGAACATGCTCATACGAGTGTAAGTACCACCAAACTCAACCGTTTCATCACCGTAAGGCATTGACGTTGAACCTAGAACTTCTTGCGCCACTGAGCTTAGTAGTTCTTCAGTTAGGTCCATCAGATCTTTGTAGTCTGCGTACGCCATGTAGAATTCCATCATTGTGAATTCTGGGTTGTGACGTGGAGAAAGGCCTTCGTTACGGAAGTTACGGTTGATTTCGAATACGCGATCAAAACCACCAACAACTAGACGCTTCAGGTATAGCTCTGGCGCGATACGTAGGTACATTGGCATGTCTAGTGCGTTGTGATGCGTGATGAATGGACGCGCACTCGCACCGCCAGGGATAACGTGCATCATTGGCGTTTCAACTTCCATGAACTGCTTAGAGATCATGAAGTTGCGGATTGCAGACATTACTTTAGAACGTACTACAAACGCTTGACGAGAGTCTTCGTTAACGATCAGGTCAACGTAACGTTGGCGGTAACGCATCTCTTGGTCAGTTAGACCGTGGAACTTCTCTGGAAGTGGACGTAGTGCTTTGGTTAGCAACTCGTACTCTTCCATGTTCACGTATAGGTCACCTTTACCAGACTTATGAAGTGCACCTTTAACACCGATGATGTCACCGATATCTAGACCTTGGTATTTTTCTTTAAGTACTTTTTGAACCGCTTTGTCAGCGTAAGCTTGGATACGGCCAGAAGTTTCTTGAATTACCAAGAATGGACCACGTTTAGCCATGATACGGCCAGCGATTGCTACTACGTGGTTAAGCTCTTCTAGCTCTTCCTTCGTCTTTTCACCGAACTCTTTCTGAAGGTCGCCCGCTAGTGCGTCACGACGGAAGTCGTTTGGATGGCCGTTCGCTTTGCAGCTCTTTCGGATTGCATCCAGTTTAGCGCGGCGTTCAGCAATCAGCTTATTTTCTTCTAGTACAGTTTCGTTTTGAACAGCATCAGTCATTTTCGATGTATCCTGTTTTTGTCGGTGAAAAGCTTTATAGACCTGATTTCAGGCTAGCTTCAATAAATTTGTCCAGATCGCCATCAAGAACCGCTTGAGTATTACGGTTTTCAATGCCCGTACGGAGGTCCTTAATACGTGAGTCATCCAATACGTAAGAACGGATCTGGCTACCCCAGCCAATGTCAGACTTAGCGTCTTCATTAGCTTGTTTTTCCGCATTTTGCTTTTGCAATTCAAGCTCAAATAGCTTCGCTCGAAGCTGTTTCATTGCCTGATCTTTGTTCTTATGTTGAGAACGGTCATTCTGACACTGAACCACTGTGTTCGTAGGTACGTGCGTAATACGTACCGCAGATTCTGTGGTGTTTACGTGCTGACCACCTGCGCCTGACGCACGGTAAACGTCAATGCGTAGGTCGGAAGGATTAATGTCGATGTCGATGTTTTCATCAATCTCTGGATAGATGAACGCAGAAGCAAATGACGTATGGCGACGACCGCCTGAATCGAACGGAGATTTACGAACAAGACGATGAACGCCCGTTTCTGTACGTAACCAACCGTACGCATACTCACCAGAGATGCGAACTGTTGCCGACTTAAGACCCGCGACTTCACCTTCAGAGACTTCAATCACTTCAGCTTTGAAGCCCTTCGCTTCTGCCCAACGTAGGTACATACGCAGCAGCATGTTAGTCCAGTCTTGTGCTTCTGTACCACCAGAACCAGCTTGCAAATCGATGTAACAATCAGAGCTATCGTGGTCGCCAGAGAACATACGACGGAATTCAAGCTTTTCTAGCTTCTCTTCCAACTCAGCAAGTTCTGGTTCAATTTCGTCAAATGTTTCTTGATCTTCTTCTTCTACAGCCAGCTCAAGAAGACCTTCTACATCTTCCACACCTTGCTCTAGTTGATCAATGGTTTCAACAACCGCTTCTAGTGATGCACGCTCTTTACCCAGTGCTTGCGCACGCTCAGGTTCGTTCCATACATCTGGTTGTTCAAGTTCTGCGTTGACTTCTTCTAGACGCTCTTTCTTCGCGTCATAGTCAAAGATACCCCCTCAGGACATTTGTGCGCTGAGACACGTCCTGCAGACGGTTTTTAATTGGATTGATTTCAAACATGTTTACTCAACATTTTAGAATAGAATTTAACCGAGAAATTCTACTGAAAAATGTGACCGAGATACAGGAAAATTTCGGATGAGAAATCAGATTGCGGTGAGAGAGAGCACGGTCATAAAATTTTACGCCCACTTAGGGGCAACCGTACTCTATAAGAAAGGTTAATCTAGGTATTACTTAGCTTCGATATGGTCGATCATCAATTGCAATGATTGATTACCACGAAATTCATTCACATCCAGCTTATACGCGAGACGTACTGTTTTAACCGATGCATCTGGCCATCGACGTAGATCAACATTGAATGCAATGCCGTCGATCATCACATTGGTAGGGTGACCTTTATAAAGCGGCTCTAACATCAATTTAAGATGCTTCTCACCCACCAGCTTTTGATGCAGTACTTTAAACTCACCATCAAAGATTGGTTCAGGGAAGGCTTGTCCAAAAGGGCCACCCGATCGCAGCAGTTCAGCAACATGCATAGAGAACTCTTCCGGCTTAAGTTCACCATCTGACATGATCACGCCTTTTAGCGCCGCTTCATCGAGTTCCTTTTTTACCACTTCATCAAACAAACGACTGAAACGCTCAAAATCCTGCTCTTTAATCGTTAAGCCTGCTGCCATGGCGTGTCCACCAAACTTGATGATCAAACCCGGGTTTTGCGTGTCGATGAAATCCAACGCATCGCGCATGTGTAGCCCCGGAATAGAACGACACGAGCCTTTAATCGTCCCTTCTCCGCCATCAGCAAATGCAATGACTGGACGGTGAAACTTCTCTTTAATGCGCGAAGCCAAAATACCAATCACACCTTGATGCCAATCACGTTGGAATAAGGCTAGGCCATAAGGAAGCTCATTGCCTTCACCAAACTGAAGGCGCTCACAGAAAGCCATCGCTTCTTGCTTCATGCCTTCTTCAATCTCTTTACGAGTCTGGTTCAAGCCATCCAATTCACTTGCCATGCGACGAGCTGCGTGGATGTTGTTACACATCAGCAGTTCAACACCGAAAGACATGTCATCAAGACGACCTGCAGCATTAATACGTGGACCTAAAGCAAAGCCAAAATCGGACGCAACTAAACGACGCGCATCGCGCTTCGCGACCTCAATTAACGCTTGGATGCCGGGACGCGCTTTGCCCGCACGAATACGTTGCAAACCTTGGTGTACAAGAATGCGGTTGTTTTCATCCAATGGAACGACGTCGGCGACGGTACCCAGTGCAACAAGGTCAATCAGTTCCATCAACTTGGGCTCTTGCATCCCCTGTTCTGCAAACCAATTGTGTTTTCGCATATGAACGCATAGTGCCATCATGAGATAAAACGCGACCCCCACACCCGCAAGCGCTTTAGATGGAAAGCTACAGCTCTCAAGGTTTGGGTTCACCATTGCATCCACATCAGGCAACACTTGTCCTGGTAAGTGGTGATCGGTAACGAGCACGGTAATGCCATTTTCTTTTGCGTAACGCACACCTTCGATTGATGAGACGCCGTTATCCACCGTCATGATCATCTCAGCGCCAAGCTCTAACGCTTGGTCAACGACTTCTGGGCTTAACCCATAACCGTCTTCAAAACGATTTGGCACTAGGTAATCCACATTGTGACTACCAAGCATACGCAGCGCGAGTACTGATAATGCTGAGCTTGTCGCACCATCAGCGTCAAAATCACCGACAACGATGATGCGTTTTTGTTCTTTTATCGCCTGAAACAAAAGATCGACAGCTTGCTCAATCCCCCCGAGTTTTTGATATGAATGCAACCCACGGGCCGACGTTTCTAATTGTGAAAGATCCGTTATCCCACGGTTGATGTAGATACGTTTAAGAATCGGAGGAATGGAATCAGGAAGAAGGGAAAGATCAGGTTCAGGACGTCGTTGAATTTCTATCATGCTTAAAAGAGCCGACAACTTTGCCGGCTCTGCTCCTAATGGATTATAGTTGCTTTAAACGTTTCAATAGCTCTGCAGGTGGTAGGTAGCCACCAACCATTTCGCCATTCGGTAAGAAGATTGCTGGCGTACCAGAAATACCCAATTGGCGACCTAGATTGTAATGCGCCTGGATGGTTTCTTTACACTGTTTTAAGTCTTTCGCAGGGTTATCAAATGTACGATTCACTTTCGCGTTGTGCATTGCCGACGCCGGATCTTCAGCACACCAAATCGTTGCCATTTGCTCTGCCACAGGGCCAGTTGCACCTTGGCGAGGGTAAGCCATGTAACGCACTGTGATACCTAGATCATTATAGCCTTGCATTTGGCTATGCAGACGCACACAGTAACCACAGGTGATATCAGTGAATACGGTCACAACGTACTTTTCATCGTCGGCTTTGTATTCGATCATGCTATCGGAGAACTGCGCAATTTTCTCGGCGTTAAGCGGCGCTTGACGCTCTGCTATGACATCTTTGTAACTGCCATCATCATTAATGGCATAAAGCGTACCGGCGATAAAGTGGCTACCATCATTTGAAGCAAACAGGATCCCGCCATTGGTTTGAATTTCCAATAAGCCAGCGACGTCTGATGGTTGAATATCAACGATAGATAAACCAAGCTTTGAGAACTTAGTTTTTAATGCTGCTTCATCAAAGCCGCTTTGTGCAGCTGGCGCTACTTGTTGCGCAGGAGTCTCCGTTTGAGCCTGACTTTCTTCTGCACCACAAGCGGTAACAAAAAATGGTAAAGTCAGCAGAGTTAGTCGGCGTAATACGCTCATGAAATTCACCTTAATGTAAAATCGTTTTTCCAAGAAGACATGGATGAATCTAACCATTGTTACGCTCTTGGGTGGTGTTGACTGTGGATCTGCTTCAATCGTTCAGTCGCCACGTGAGTATAAATTTGCGTGGTCGATAAGTCACTATGTCCTAAAAGCATCTGTACGACCCTGAGATCTGCGCCATAGTTCAATAAATGCGTGGCAAAGGCATGACGCAGTACGTGCGGCGACAGCTGATCAGTATCAATCCCTGCTATCAAAGCATAGTATTTAATACGGTGCCAAAACGTCTGACGAGTCATCTGTCTTGCGCGTTTACTAGGAAAAACAATATCAGATGATGTATCACCAAGTAACGCAGGGCGCCCTTGTTGAATGAACGTCTCGATCCAATCGACCGCGTTTTCCCCCATAGGAACCAGGCGTTCTTTACCACCTTTACCAGTCACGCGCACCACCCCTTGGCGCAAGCTAACATTTTCCATGGTCAAACTGACGAGCTCTGTCACACGCAACCCTGTCGCGTAGAGTAGCTCTAGCATCGCTTTATCGCGCAATTCTATAGGGTCATTCGGGTCTGGCGCTTCGAGCAACGCGTCCACTTGCTCTTCACTAATATCTTTGGGTAAACGTTGTGGCAGTTTAGGACTAACCAAAAGCGCACTCGGGTCATCAGCACGCACCTTCTCACGATGCAGGTATTGAAATAAACGGCGAATCGCCGACAACATACGCGCACGAGACGTCTGTTTGTAATCTAAATCTACAAGGTGGCTTTGATATTCTTGCAAGCCAGACAAACTGATAAAATCAAGACGGTATCGATGTTTTTCCATCCACACGAGCAGCTTCATTAAATCGTTTCGGTAGGAAGCCAACGTGTTCTCTGATAGGCCACGCTCCATCCACATCGCATCTAAGAATTGCTCAACAAGCGAAAAATCTTGTTGATTGACAGGCTGTTGTGCCGTCATGAATGCTTCCTTATCTGTTTATATTTACAGTATTTAGATTAAAGCACCTGCCAATCCAATACCATAAAAAATCATCCCACATAGGATATTCGCTGCAATCTTCCTCAATTTATGGTTAGAATCTTCCACAACAGCAACACAAATAACGACGAATATAATGAAAATCGGACTCTTTTACGGCTCAACGACCTGCTACACCGAAATGGCAGCAGAGAAAATTCGTACCCTTATTGGTGAAGACCTTGTCGACATTCACAATGTGAAAGAGACACCGTTATCACTAATGGCGGACTACGACTTATTACTCCTTGGCATCTCAACTTGGGATTTTGGTGAAATTCAAGAAGATTGGAACGCGATTTGGCAAGACATCGCGACCACACCACTGAAAGGCAAAGTTGTAGCGCTGTTTGGTCTGGGTGACCAAGAAGGTTACGGAGAGTGGTATTTAGATGCGATGGGCTTACTTCACGATGAATTGCAAGCCACAGGCGCAACCTTTATCGGTTACTGGCCAAATGAAGGCTACGAATTTGAAGCATCGAAAGCATTGATCGAAGATGGCAGCAAGTTTGTTGGACTTGCGTTAGATGAAGACTCACAGTACGAACTGAGTGATGAACGCATCGAAAAATGGTGTGAACAAGTTCTTGTGGAATTCCACGACACGCTTTAATAGCGCAAACACGTAATCATTAAAAAGTAAAAAGCCCGATGAAGTAATTCATCGGGCTTTTTATTATCTTGATAACGCGAAGTGATTACGCGGTTTCTTGTGCTAGCTCTGGGCGAGGTTTCGCGATGAAGAACATGCACACGATAGCCGCAAATGTTGGAAGCACCCAACCCATGCCGACTTCGAATAGTGGCAACATGTTAAACGCAGAAACATCAATACCCGATACTTTTGCCGCATCAACCAACGCAAACAGCAGAGATACAAGCAGTACTGCACGGTAAGCAAAGCGTGGATTCGGCAGTTTGCTGCGCACAAATGTTAGTGCAACCAACGCAATCGCCACAGGGTACAGCGCAAACAATACTGGCACTGACAGAGAAATCAGCTGCGCAAGACCAACGTTTGCAACCAATGCACAAACAGAACCATTAATCAGTACCCATTGCTTGTATGACAGTGGTGTTTTCGAGCTGAAGAAATCTGAACACGCAGAAATCAAGCCAATCGCGGTTGTCAGACACGCTAGCAATACGATGACAGACAGAACGATTTGACCGTATGGACCAAACAACGCTTGAACGTATTGGCTAAGCACTAGGCCACCATTATCAGCACCAGCAGCAACCGTTGCACTCGTCGCACCTAAGTAAAATAGTGAGATGTAAACAAACGCAAGACCAGCAGCAGCAATACAACCTGCATAGATCAGATATTTAGTAGTTGCAGAGCGCTCAGTAATGCCTTTACCGCGCAGTGCATCAACCATCAGCATACCAAACATCAATGACGCGAACGTATCCATTGTGTTGTAGCCTTCTAAGAAGCCTTTGGTCAGAGGCTGCGTTAGGTATTCACCGTGCGCGCCTATCATATCGCCCTGAGGATCAAGGAAGACAGCGACAGCAAGAATGATCAAACCAACAAACAATGCTGGTGTCAGTACTTTACCGATAAGATCGATCAAACGGCCTTGGAACCATGAGAACATCATCGCTGTGATAAAAAAGATCACTGAGAACGCTGTCAGATGCGTTTGTGATGCCTCAAGGAAGAAAGGTTTCACCGCCATCTCGTAAGCCACTAGGCCAGTACGAGGCGCTGCAAACGCAGGACCAATGATGATGAAAATCAGTGCAGCCATAAGAACTGCCGCTTTTTTCGGAAGATCTTGCGTCAAGTGATCCCAAGAACCACCAGCAACAGCAATAGCAACGATAGTAATAAGAGGTAGACCTACCGCTGTTAGCAAGAAACCAAACATAGCTGGCATTAAGTTTTCACCCGCTAACTGACCCGCTAGAGGTGGAAAGATAATATTGCCCGCACCTAAAAAGAACGCAAATAGCATAAAGCCTACTGCGATAATATCTGTTAGTTTTAACGTCTGCTTCACAGATAACCCTTGTCTTTTAATTAATGAATGTTGTGTATGCTTAGACCACTTTTTGTATACCTAAAGTCAATAAGTACACGTGGTTCAATCTATAAAATTTTCGCCGCATAATGACGAAAGACTCATCATTTGGCAACCTTTAAGAAAAAAACACCATATTAATTTAGTTTTCAAACTTAAAAGCAGTGGATATAACCAGATCCAAATGACAGACCAGTTCTTTATCTCGATCAATTAACAATACAATTTAATAACCAACAAAACAACAATCTATACAATTAATAAACAATAGAGCAATCCACTTAATTATTGAGCAAATATAAAACAATCATGAAGAACAAAAAACTGAAAACTAAAGGCTTCAATTTTAAGCAATTTTGTATTGAGGGCGGCGAGAGTGGTATGCCAGTCAGCACAGATGGGGTAATGCTTGGTGCTTGGATTCAAAGCCCTAACGACGCTAAAATTCTCGATATTGGCACTGGCACTGGCCTGCTTGCCCTGATGTGTGCTCAACGCTTTACAGAAGCTCAAATAACCGCGGTCGATATCGAATTAACAGCCGTTGCTGCCGCGCAAAAAAATATGGCCCAGTCTCCTTGGTCAGATCGTGTAAGTGTGCATCACACCGACATACTGCACTTTACGCCGACACATCCATTCCAACGCATCATTTGTAACCCGCCCTACTTCAACAGCGGCGAGCAATCGAAACACAGTCAACGTGCAACCGCGAGGCACACTGATACGCTAGGCCATAACGCATTGCTACAGCGTTGCTATCATTTGCTTGATGACGAAGGGAGAGCTAGTTTTGTGTTGCCAATCACCGAAGGCGAGCAGTTCATTGAGCTAGCATTAAACCAAGGTTGGTATCTATCGCGGATCTGTCGTGTGCAACCATCAGAAAAGAAACCAGTACACCGACTGTTATTTGAACTGTCAAAACGACCTTGCGATTTGCAGACGTCACATTTAATTATCCGTTCAAATGACGGCTATAGTGATGATTTCATACAGTTAACTCGCGAGTTTTATCTTAAGATGTGAAATAACATGTGATCCTTATCACCAATCACTTTATAATGTGCGACCTTTTTGTATTCTATGCTGTTGTGGCGAACCATTAACCAAGCTTTGCTTGTGGAGAACTCATTGTGATCAGAACCTTTGCTGAACTTGATCTAGACCAAAACCTACTTGAAGCCATTGAAGAGATGGGTTACGAACGCCCAACAAAAATTCAGGCAGAAGCGATTCCACAAGCGTTGGACGGTCGTGACATTCTAGCGTCAGCGCCAACAGGAACTGGTAAAACGGCCGCCTTCGTCCTGCCAGCATTGCAATACTTGCAAGACTTCCCTCGTCGTAAGCCTGGGCCTGCGCGTATTTTGATCCTAACGCCTACTCGCGAACTGGCGATGCAAATTGCCGATCAAGCACGTGCTTTGGCAAAAAATACCAAACTCAACATTTTCACCATCACTGGTGGTGTTCAGTACCAAGAGCACGCCGACATCCTTGCAACAACACAAGACATTGTGGTTGCGACACCTGGCCGTTTAAAAGAATACATTGATGCAGAACGTTTTGATTGTCGTGCAATCGAATGGTTAATCCTTGATGAAGCAGACCGTATGCTAGATATGGGTTTTGCTCCTACTGTCGATCGCCTATCTAACGAATGTCGCTGGCGTAAGCAAACCCTTCTGTTCTCAGCAACGTTAGAAGGGAAAGGCGTAGAAGGCTTTACCGCTGATCTGTTGAATGACCCAGCAGAGATTGATGCAAAATCGCCGCTGCGTGAGCGTAAGAAAATTGCTCAGTGGTACCACCGAGCTGATGATGCTGAACACAAACTGGAATTACTAAAACACATTATTACTCAGCAAGCTGAGCGCACTATCGTCTTTTTAAAGACTCGTGAGCGTTTGGCTGAGCTACGAGCGCAGCTTGAAAGTGCACAGATTCCATGTTCTTGGATTCAAGGTGAAATGCCGCAAGATCGTCGTAACAATGCGATTTCTCGCTTCCGCGATGGAACTGTGAACGTGCTGCTCGCGACGGACGTTGCTGCGCGTGGTATCGATCTTCCGGATGTATCACACGTTATCAACTACGACATGCCGCGCACGGCTGATGTTTACCTTCACCGTATCGGCCGTACGGCTCGCGCAGGTAAGAAAGGTAACGCTATCTCAATCGTAGAAGCACACGACCAACCAATGATGGATCGCGTTGCACGTTATGTGAAAGAAGACATCAAAGAGCGTTTCGTGAAAGAGATGCGTCCTAAACACAAAAAGCCTGTGTTTAAGAAGAAAAAGAAAAAAGACGACAAGAAAAAAGTAGCGAAAAAGAAAACCGCTAAGAAGAAGTAATCTTGTTGGGGCCAAGTAGCTCAAGCTAGAAAATAACAAAGGGTTGGCAATGCCAACCCTTTTTCGTTTGTGCTGATAGAGATTAACGTAGACTACGTCTCAATCAGCTTTATTTTTGCTCTTCGCGTTTAAATACTAACTCTGTTGGCGTCGATTCATCTTCCACAAAGTAGTAACCCACCGTATCAAACTTAGTCAGGTCTGCAACGCTCTCAACACGGTTTTCAATGATGTAACGCGCCATCATACCGCGCGCTTTCTTCGCGTAAAAACTGATGACCTTGTATTGACCATTCTTACAATCTTTGAATACTGGCGTGATCACTTGCGCATCTAAATTCTTTGGCTTAACCGCTTTAAAGTATTCATTTGATGCAAGGTTGATAAGGACATTATCACCTTGAGCAGAAATCGCTTCGTTAAGCTTGTCCGTAATAACATTGCCCCAAAACTGGTACAAGTTCGTACCCTTGTCGTTTGCAAGCTTGGTACCCATTTCAAGACGGTATGGCTGCATCAAATCAAGTGGTTTTAGTAAACCATAAAGACCCGATAGCATACGCAGATGATCTTGAGCATATTCGAAGTCCGCTTCAGATAAACTTTCGGCGTCTAGCCCTGTGTAAACGTCACCTTTAAATGCAAGAATGGCTTGTCGTGAGTTTTCAGTGGTAAACGTTTCACTCCACTCTTGGAATCGACCTACATTTAAATCGGCAATCTTGTCGCTCACTTTCATTAAAGAGGCAACATCAGCAGGAGTCAGTTTGCGGCAAACATCGATAAGCTCTTTTGAGTATTCGACCAACTCAGGTTGAGTAAATTTTTCTGTCGCTAACGGAGACTCGTAATCAAGAGTCTTCGCTGGAGAAACTACGATAAGCATGACTTTCCCTTCTCTAATTTTGTTTTTAATAGGGTACAAAAAAAGCCATGCATTGTCTGCATGGCTTTTTACATCGTACTAATAGCTTTCAACTATGAGTGATAGCTCACTTAGTCTTTTTTATCGTTGTACCAAATGCCTTCTTCAAGCTGAGATTTCAGCTCTGGGAAATCATTCGCATCAAATGTTGGCACTTTGCCTTCACCAAGCTGGCGATTGTAATCTTTGGCCAGTTTAATCACGATGCCAGATAGCAAGATGATCGCCACCAAGTTGACTATCGCCATCAGACCCATAGAGACGTCAGCAAGCGACCATACGACTGGTAACGAAGCTAGTGCACCAAACATCACCATACCAAGAACAATAACGCGGAAAATGCTTAAGCCCGCTTTATGATTGTGCTCTAGGAAGATTAAGTTCGTTTCAGCGTACGAGTAGTTTGCAATGATTGAAGTAAACGCAAAGAAGAAGATTGCCACAGCAACAAAGATGCCGCCCCAATCGCCAACTTGTGAGCTCAATGCACGCTGAGTTAGCTCGATACCCGTCACTTCTGTTGCTTGACCGACATACTCACCAGACATCAGGATGATAGCCACTGTTGCAGAACAGATAACGATCGTATCCATGAACACGCCTAGCATCTGTACGTAACCTTGAGACGCTGGGTGTGGTGGGTAAGGTGTTGCTGAAGCTGCCGCGTTAGGTGCAGAACCCATACCTGCTTCATTCGAGAATAGACCGCGCTTGATACCGTTAATCATTGCCTGTGCAATTGCGTAGCCAAGACCACCTGCTGCTGCTTCTTGCAGACCAAATGCACTCTTAAAGATAAGCATCAATACATCAGGTAATTTCTCTAGGTTAGAGAACATGATGAACAGCGCTAGAGCTAGATAAAGTAGTGCCATGATCGGAACGATCATCTCAGCAACTCTTGCGATACGCTTGATGCCACCAAAAATAACAATTGCAGACAGTAAAACAACGGCAATACCGACATACAGGTTATTCCAACCAAATGCGTTGCTCATTGCATTGGCAATTGAGTTAGCTTGTACGGCGTTGAATACCAAACCAAAAGCGATGATTAGGAAAACTGAGAACAACACGCCCATCCAACGCATGCCCAGGCCTTTTTCCATGTAGTAGGCAGGGCCACCACGGTAGTTGCCATCATCATCTTTGGTTTTGTATAGCTGCGCCAGTGTGCTCTCAGCAAACGATGTTGCCATACCAAGCATTGCAATCAGCCACATCCAGAAGATCGCACCAGGACCACCCGCAGTCAATGCAACTGCAACGCCCGCCATGTTACCTGTACCAACACGTGCAGCAAGACTAGTACAAAGCGCTTGGAAAGAGGAAATACCAGCTTTGTCTGCTTTACGGCTGTTCTTAAGAACAGAGAACATGTGGCCGAAATGGCGGAACTGAATGAACCCTAATCGAACGGTGAAGTAAATACCAACACCAACAAGAAGATAAACCAGAATCGAGCCCCAGAGGAGATCGTTCATCAAATTGATTAAGTCTGTCATGTGTACCTCAAAGTGAGTTGCGCCAGTCTATGCGTCCTAGCCATCCACCAAATTGCCTGCTAAGTGTCAAAGTGTGCTTAGCTTTTTAAGTAATGTTTATGGGCAATCTAGAATCGTAAACGTCGCTTCATGCATCCATTTTACGTACCAGCGTATTTTTTGACGGGCGGATAATGCAACCTAGGAGCGCAAAAATCAATATGCAACAATAAGAATAACATTGTTATTTTTCACTATAAAGTCACCAAAAAATAACATAAATAGAAGACTTAACACTCAAACTGCGCAACATTTCAATTACCAAACACCAACATAAATAATTATTCTTCATTAAATGGAATGGTAAACCGTATAAACAAGAACAAGCTAGTATTCACAAGGTGTTACATAAATTTACGCTAGTGACTTACCATCTAATTGAACACTATTTCATCAAACTGATTTTATGCAACTTTAACCTTTGCGCAGTGCACCCATTCATCAAATCGAATTAACATAGAAAATCTCTCTATTTAATCGTTTTCTTGAGATCGTTTGTGCATTTTTTATCCACATCGTTGCAATAAAAAGTGTGATTTTGAGAATATTTTTGCACGAAAATGTCATGCTACCGACACAAATGCGAAATATATCATGGTTATTCTCACGGCTATTGTGGTACTTAAAAAACTCCACAAGGACTGGTTACAACAGTTTAGCTTAAGAAAGGTAAAGGTGGCTTATGGAAGGCTTTCAACTAGATGACATTTTTAATCTGGATACTACCTCAACAACCAAATCTCGTGCCAAACCAGTAAAGCGAAAGTGGCGTGAAATAGAAGAGATGAACGACAGACGCAATTTGCTTAAAGAGCTGCGCGAACTTGATGTCTGTACCGATTATAACTTGGAAGACATTAAACTCTAATTCAAACAAAAGGCACCTTACAGGTGCCTTTTGTTTTTTGTTTACGGTCACCGTAAACACCGTGAGTTTATGTACCAAGGTTTAAGTATGAATACCATTATTACTCAATGAGAATCTTCCGTACTTTTTGCCGAGAAATATGCACACTAAATTTTCGGTTGATTCCCAATAAATAAGAAATGTATCTCACAAACCCGAGAGACGGCTTTCGCTCGCTCAGATTTCATCATTCAGTCTTAAACATACTCAGTATCACTTTGACGAACACGTTCGGCCAACTGCTTATAACGATCAGCAATCGTGTCACCAAACACAGGATCATCCTCACTGACGCTCCATAAGCTCTCGACATGCTGCCAATCTTCTGTGGTAAATAACTCTTCAATGAGAGGCAAAATTTTTCGCTCTTCTAGCTCCAAGTGGTGCCTTTGCGATTCTATGAAATCTTCTAGGTGAGCGACAAACATGTCTTGTGGCACAACAGCATCCTGAAGGATCATCTCTATCACGGATGAAAACTCTCTGGTTTTACTCGCTAACTCTAGATGTTCTTTCTCTAAATTTTCCATGGTTTGCTGCTTGCCATAGTGTTCAAGAAAGTGGTGATAGAGGATATCTTCTTTCGGGTGGTGTACTTTCTCCGAATGATTAGAGAGGTAATCAACAATCTCGCTTACTAACGCATAGTTGATTACACGTTCTTTTTTTATCTCATTAAGCTTATGGCGCAGTATCGCCAACAGACGAACCATATAACCATGTTCGCGTCGAATTCTTTCGATCATCATAGCGTCTCTCCTTAACACCTACTTTTAGTAAGTGTACATGAGAAATTTACTATCAGCCTCGAGCATGCTCAAAAAAACAGCGATCATAGCATCCATGATCGCTGTCTCTTCATTTATACCGTTAATGGCAAATGCCAGTTAATTGGTGCTTTTTCTTGTGATGTAAGCAACTGGTTTGCTTGAGAGAAATGCTTACAACCGAAAAAGCCTCGATGTGCTGAGAGTGGCGATGGGTGTGGGGCAGCTAACACATGGTGCTTGTTGCGATCGATAAAGCGCCCTTTCTTCTGCGCGTGTGACCCCCACAGCAAGAACACTACACCTTCTTGATGCTGATTAATGGCTTCAATCACTCGGTCAGTAAACGTTTCCCAACCTGTCTTTGAATGTGAATGCGCTTTACCTTGCTCCACCGTTAATACCGTATTGAGTAACAATACGCCTTGTTCAGCCCAGCTTTGCAAAAAACCATGCTGAGGGATTTGGAAACCTTCAATATCTTGCGCCAGCTCTTTATACATATTAACCAGTGACGGTGGCGTTTTAATGCCAGGAAGTACAGAGAAACACAGGCCATGCGCCTGATTTGGGCCGTGGTATGGGTCTTGTCCTAGAATCACGACCTTAACGTCTTTGAACTCGGTAAAACGAAACGCGTTAAAGACATCTTTTGCGGGAGGAAAAATAGCTTTGCCTGCGGCGCGTTCGGCTTCAACAAAATTCAAGGTGTCTACAAAGTAGCTCTGCTTTTTCTCTTCGCCGATCACATCGTGCCAAGTGGGTGACTGATTCATGGAAAGTTCCTGTCCTAAATTTTGCTTCTATTCTAACGAGCGAAACTCAAACAAACAAAAACTTACCACGAACTTGAGACAAGTAATAAAAGACTAATGCTTCTGTGGCGTTCGAAAATGCCCCTGTCCGGTAATGTGACGATTAGGCATCGGTAAGCGAAGCACACGACGAGTGTAAGTATAAGGAGTAAAAGAGAATGGTCGAGACATGTTGGCATCCTTCTTTGCTAATTCAGAGATTGATGTTCAATGACTAAGAAAGAAAGGTGCCAACTTTGTGGTTACGCCATTAACTGTCAATGGCCGCTAAATGGAATTGACGCAACGTGTTGATCTCTTGCTGCCAAATATCTGGATCAATTGTTTCCAAAATCAGAGGGATACCATCAAAACGAGGGTCTTTCGCGATGTACTCAAAGCAATCCCACCCGATCTCTCCTTTACCTAGAGAATGGTGGCGATCTACTTTGCTGGCAAACTCTACTTTTGAATCATTTAGATGCATTGCTCTTAAATAGTGCATACCTACGATACGGTCGAACTCTGCAAAGGTGCGCTCGCAATCTTCTTTTGTACGTAAGTCATAACCAGCCGTAAAGGTATGGCAGGTATCAATACAAACGCCGACACGATCTTTATCTTCCACTTGCTCGATGATTTCAGCTAGGTGCTCAAACTTCCAGCCTAAGTTAGTGCCTTGACCTGCCGTATTCTCGATAACAGCGATCACATTCGGCACCGCTTTATGCGCAAGATTGATCGACTCGGCGATCGTCGCGAGACACTCCTGTTCAGAGACTTTCTTTAGGTGACTGCCCGGATGGAAGTTAAGCAAAGTCAGCCCCAACTGATTACAACGCTCCATTTCATCAATAAATGCCGCGCGGGATTTATTCAGCTTTTCTTCTTCCGGCGCACCCAAGTTAATCAGATAAGAATCATGGGGAAGAATATGCTCTGCTCCGAAACCCAGCATTTTACAGTTCGCTTTAAACGCACTGATGGTTTTTGCTTCTAAAGGCTTCGCCACCCACTGGCGTTGGTTTTTTGTAAATAGTGCGAAGGCATTCGCGCCAATTTCACGAGCTCTCAACGGAGCTTGATCGACCCCACCAGCAGCAGAGACATGTGCACCAATGAGTTTATTCCCAAGCTTGTTTTTCATGTTTGTCATTTAATCACTTTAGACTTTCAGTATTGCTACCTAAATACAGATAGTTGCGTTAACCAGTTTAAACTTTAATCTCAATTTGTAGTAAATTTACAACAAAACCAGTTATTAAATATTTTTTATATTCTCAAATAAATTGTAATTAGTTTGTTTTCAAAGGTTTTATTGATTTAACTCAATAAAATCACCTTAATAAAAATAATGTTTTTGGTTGTTTTTTGACTTAAATCAATATTAAAATAGTGGATATTAGCTATATAATACTCAGCTCAACGAAAATTCGAAAATTAACACCAATAATCACCACGTAAGTGGTCTAGGAGATAGTGATGATCCAAGGTATCCAAATTACAAAAGCGGCAAACGACGACCTACTAAACTCTATCTGGCTATTAGATAGCGAAAAAAATGAAGCTCGTTGTGTTGCTGCAACTGCTGGCTACGAAGCAGACCAAGTTATCGCAATCAGCGACCTAGGTGAATACGAAAGCCGTGAAGTTGCAATCGAAACTGCTCCTCGTATCGAAGGCGGCCAACACCTAAACGTGAACGTGCTTAAACGCGAAACACTAGAAGATGCAGTTGCACACCCAGAGAAATACCCACAACTAACTATTCGTGTTTCTGGTTACGCAGTACGTTTTAACTCGCTAACTCCAGAGCAACAACGGGATGTAATCGCTCGTACTTTTACTGAGACTCTATAATCTCTCAGTAAACTAGCTCGCTAGAATTTAAAAAGCTTGGTCAGCAATGACCAAGCTTTTTTGTTTCAGAATCCTTCTAAACCCTTTCTATAATGGAAAGCAACTCGCCTCTAAGGTGCATTTCTTTGCGAAGGATCTTTCTGAAACGCTTGCGCTAAAGAGGTTGGATCAAGCCTATCTCTTTGCAGTGACGCCCCTTCTGCCCACCAAATCAATTGATGCATAGTGCGATTCATATAGTTGTCCCACTGCGTCTGCTCCGACTCATCCTCAGCAACGCCCTGTTCATCAAACACTTCTTGCGCTTTCGGAATGTGGATCATCGCAGAGACAGGTAGACATCCAAGTTCAGATAAGAAGGTACGCATAGAAACGGCAGCTCTAACACCACCCCATTGTCCGGCAGAATAGGTCACGATAGCACTCGGCTTGTAAGAAAACAGCGAACTGCCGAAATGGTTAAGTATGTTCGCCAAAGCAGGACTCATCGAATGGTTATATTCCGGGCTAACCATCACATACCCATCGGCCTGTTTGATTTTGTCTGCCAGCTCACTTAGGTGCTGCGGAACTTTAGAGCGGTGATAAGCAAACTCGGGCTTAAACACATCGCCAAAGTCGTAATTCAAAGGGTCGATGATTTCGACCGTATGTTGCGAATGTTGACTCGCGATGAGTTTTTCACACGCTTTACTGACTCGCATTCCTAAACGGGCTGGTCGTGGTGGCGTGCTGTTTCTCACTGAGCCAAGAAAAATCAAAAAATGCATGCTTCTCTTTCCATCTCATTTAGTTAAGTTCGTTTCTCAATCATAAAGAGAGTCAAAACTTACCGACAATAAAAAAGGTGAATGATTACTCATTCACCTCTCGTTATTTCTGTTTTTGATACTTACTATACTTTGAAGCTTACTGCACGCGGCGCAGTACTTGTTTCAATGCGTCAAAGTCTGCGTCGAGCTCTTCCGATAGCAGCTCCATCGCAGCGTGCTTCGCTAGTGGCGCAGGAAGGTCGATATCGGATTCTAGAATATCATCCACCACTTCTTTGAACTTCGCAGGGTGAGCAGTACATAGGAACAGACCGGTTTCACCGTCTTGCAATTGTTCTTCAAGCACTCGGTAAGCAATCGCACCATGCGGTTCGCATAGGTAGCCTAGAGCATGTAAATCTTTCACTGACTGTGCGCTTTGCTCATCAGATACTGCGCCTTTACCTAACGTCTCCAAGCCCCACTCTTTCACGCGGCACAGCTCTTCAATACGAGGCCAGTTGTTTGGTTGGCTCACGTCCATCGCGTTCGATGTTGTTGCGACTGTTGGTTTTGGCTCCCACTTACCTGTTTCTAGGTAGCGTGGCACAGTGTCATTGGCATTCGTTGCCGCGATAAAGCGCTTAATAGGTAGACCCAGTGCTTTTGCCAGTAGACCAGCAGTTAGGTTACCGAAGTTACCGCTTGGTACTGATACCACTAGGTTTTCACGCTCTTGCTTGCTCATTTGCGCAGCTGCTTCAAAGTAGTAACAGATTTGCGCCATCAAACGGCTGATGTTGATTGAGTTTGCAGAGTTCAGACCGATCTCTTCACGCAGTGCTGAATCACCAAAAGCTTGCTTAACCAGTGCCTGACACGCATCGAAGTCTCCATCGATCGCGACAGTGTGAATGTTTTTACCAAGCGTACAGAATAGCTTCTCTTGCAGTGGGCTGATCTTACCTTTCGGGTAAAGAATCACAACGTTGATGTCTTCCATACCGTAGAAAGCATGTGCAACCGCTGCGCCAGTATCGCCAGAAGTTGCCGTTAGGATAGTGATCTTGCCGCCATCCGAAACCGCAGCAAGAGATTGCGCCATAAAGCGACCACCAAAGTCTTTAAACGCAAGCGTTGGACCATGGAACAGCTCCAGTGCGTAAACACCGTCTTTTACTTGGTTGATAGGCGCAGGGAATTGAAATGCAGCATCAACAAGAGCATTCACTTGCTCTTCTGCAAGTTCATCTCCAATTAACGCCGATAGAATCTTAGTGCTACGAGAGACAAAGTCTTCTGCAAGCAGCGCATCGATATCTTCAAATTTTGGTAATTCCGATGGGAAAAATAGGCCTTGATTGCGACCTAACCCTTGGCGAACGGCTTGGCCAAAGGAAACTTGTTCATCATTTTCTTTTATATTGTAAAGCTTCATAGCTCACTTCCTGTTACTTTCGAACCCTGCTTATCTAGACGACAAACGTGGACGAATCCTTCTTCGTTTTGTACGTAGTTCTGTTCTAACCAGCGAGCAACTCGCTCAGCGACATCTTTCTCTTTGCAAATACTGAACAGTGTTGGACCACTGCCAGAAATACCGGTTGCTAACGCACCTGCTGATGCAGCGTATTGACGTGCATTCGCAAAACCTGGAAGCAGTTTCTCACGATACGGTTCTGCGATCACGTCTTTGATCATTTTTGCAGCAAGTTCTGGCTGACCAGAATGACACGCATGAATAAAGCCCGCAAGGTGGCGACCATGAGCAATGATATCTTGTCGGCGGTATTGAGATGGTAGGATCTCACGCGCTTCCGCCGTTGATACCTTGATACCCGGATACGCCATCACCCAGTACCAATCATCAAAGCAAGGCACTTCTTGACTGATGATACCCAACTCTTCAAGCATCAGTTGCACACCACCAAGGTAACATGGCGCAACGTTGTCGTAGTGAATACCACCAGAGATCTTGCCTTCCATCTCTCCCATCAGCGCCAATAATTCTGTCTCGTTAAGTGGCTGTCCATGGAATCGGTTCAATGCATCTAATGCAGCGACGATAGAACATGCACTTGAGCCTAAACCAGAGCCAATTGGCATGTTCTTTTCTAGCGTCATCTCAAGTGGTTTTAGCTCAACGCCTTTTTTGTCTAACTCACGAGCAAACACGAGCCAACAGTCGTAGACGATGTTGTCTTTTGGTTCAGTTGGCAATTTCTCAACAAAATCACCCGCCGTTTTAAGGCTGAACGGATCAGCCCCAGATTTCACCAATACACGGTCACCCAATAGTGTGCCATCCACTGGAGACACGGCCGCCCCCAGCACATCAAAGCCAACGCTTACATTACCAATTGATGCTGGGGCATAAACCACTACATCCATATCACTTGAACTCATTATTGTTATACCCCTAGTTTCCAACCTAAAGTACGCATCACGTCAGAAAATACACCCGCAGCCGTTACTTCGGTGCCTGCACCATAGCCACGTAACACTAGTGGGATTGGCTGATAGTAACGGCTGTAAAATGCCAGTGCGTTTTCACCGTCCTTGATTTTATACATTGGATCGTTTTCATCCACCGCTGCGATGCTTACTGTGCACTTGCCCTCATTAATCTCACCAACGTAGCGCAGTACTTTGCCTTCTTCCGCTGCCTTTGCAGATAATTCTTTAAAGTAAGCGTCTGCTTCAGGTAAACGCGCCATAAATTCATCAACGCTACCAGAATCATCAAAACCTGGTGGCAGTGCTTGATCAACCACAACGTCTTCTAGTTCTAGAGACATGCCTGCTTCACGAGCTAGGATCAGAAGCTTACGCGCGACATCCATACCAGAAAGATCATCACGAGGATCCGGTTCAGTAAAACCATTTTCTTTTGCGATATTAGTAGCTTCACTTAGGCTCATACCTTCATCTAACTTACCGAAGATGTATGACAGAGAGCCAGAAAGAATACCGCTAAAGCGCTCTAGCTCATCACCCGCTGAGATTAGGTTTTGCAGGTTTTCGATTACCGGTAGACCCGCCCCCACAGTTGTTTCGTACATCAGCTTGCGACGAGAGCTGCGCGCAACATCGCGAAGCTGATGGTAGTAAGCCATGCTTGCTGTGTTTGCTTTTTTATTTGGTGTAACGACATGGAAACCAGCTGCTAGGAAATCAGCGTATTGGTTCGCGATATCTTCACTTGATGTACAGTCAACCAATACTGGGTTGATGATGTGGTTACGTTGAACCAAAGAAATCAAACGCGCTAGGCTGAACTCTTCTGTCGCTGCCGACATACGATCACGCCAATGCTCGAGTGGCAGACCTTCACTATCAAGTAAAAGACCTTTGCTGTTTGCCAAGCCGCACACGCGGATCACGATGCCTTTCTCTGCAAGCTTCGCCTGTTGACGCTCGATCTGATCCACCAGCTCACCACCAACGCCACCAATACCAACCACGAATACGTCTAAGAAGTGCTTAGAGTTGAATAGGTTTTCGTGACACGCTTTGATCGCTTCAGAGATTTTATCTTCAGGAATCACGGCTGAGATAGCACGCTCAGATGAGCCCTGTGCGATGGCTACAATGTTTACGTTCACTTCAGCAAGAGATGAGAAGAAGCGAGATGCAACACCGCGCGATGTACGCATGCCGTCACCAACCAACGTTATGATTGAAACATTATCAATAAACTCGACCGGCTCTAATAAGCTATCTTTCAGTTCCAACTCAAACGCATCGGCCAGTACTTGTTGCGCTTTTGCTTTATCTTCTGCCTCAATACAGAAGCTAATGCTGTACTCAGAAGAAGACTGAGTAATAAGAACAATAGACACACCAGCGGAAGACATTGCGCCAAATACGCGGCTTGCCATGCCAACCATACCCTTCATACCTGGGCCGGAGACGTTAACCATGGTTAGGTCGTTTAGCGTCGTGATACCTTTGATCGCCAGATTGTCTTCACCAGTGTCTTGCCCAATCAGAGTTCCTGCACCTTGTGGGTTAAAGCTGTTTTTGATCAGACATGGGATGTGGAACTGCGCGATAGGAGCAATGGTCTTCGGATGCAAAACGGAAGCACCGAAGTAAGAAAGCTCCATTGCTTCTTGGTAGCTAAGAGATTTAAGTAAGCGAGCATCTTCCACTAAACGAGGGTCGCAGTTGTATACACCATCTACGTCAGTCCAGATCTCACAACAATCTGCGCGCAGACACGCCGCAAGAACCGCCGCCGAATAATCAGAGCCATTGCGACCAAGTGTTACCAATTCACCTTTCTCGTTACCTGCGGTAAAGCCAGGCATGATATTCACATGGCCCAGAGGAAGAGGGTTTTGGCGGAAGTTTTGCGTTGAAACATCTACATCAACCATGGCTTCAAGGTGATCACCTTTTGCGTATAGGTATTCAACTGGGTCGATAAGATGCGCAGGTTGGCCTTTCGCTTCAAGCACTGCCTTCATCAATTGAATTGAAACGCGTTCGCCTTTGCTGATGATGCGTGCATTGACGTTATTTGGGCACATGCCAAGAAGGTTGATGCCATGAACGAACTGGCGTAATTGAGAGAGAGAAGTTTTCACTTGGTTATCGAAAGCTGAACCATCGATATTGGGTAGTACTGCTTGGATTTGAGTGAAGAGCGTTTTAAACGACTCCTCCAACTCTTTGATTTGTAGTTCTGCTTCACCATTGCGCAATGCGCCTTCAATGACCGCAACCAATTTGTTTGTTGTTTTACCAGGAGCGGAAAGAACAACCGCTACTTCTTCTTGTTGAGCGTTATTGGCAATAATGTCTGCCGCTCTCAAAAAGCGATCTGCATCAGCTAGTGATGATCCGCCAAACTTCAATACTCGCATCCCTTCCTCCGGTATATCTTCTTAAATTTGTCTAAATTCTGGATAAAAAAGCATAAAAAAAGGCCTGTATCTTGTTGGATACAGGCCTTTTTTGTGAATTTCTTTCGCTCAGCAGCCTGCCCCAACATGTGTCGTGTCGGTAATAATAATGGTCGTGGTCATTACTACTAGGCTGTTAGATGGCATAAATAAATATTCAACGTTAATTGTGTTTGCTTAACTCTACGTTTACCGAGTTTCTGATACATAGTCAACAAAAAATTGTTTGTTTTTCCATCTTTCAGAGATTTCTGCTAAGCAATGTCATTGATATTTATAGTTAATTACACATTATTGATCATTTGGAAATCTACAGTTAGTTTTTGTAAAGGACTTAACTATCATCACCAGTTCGGTTTTTTATCTAATAACTAGTCTAATCTTTGCCATAAAACGTACGATCAAATAATTCGAGAGGGTTGTGACACATAACAACAACTTAACTGTGACTTATGTTCATAGGATCGAATTATTTAGAAAATAGGTGAGCTAGCTTTCATATTCTATGCTTTAATAGTGAGAAGCTTTGGGCGCATACTAATAAAAAAGTTGACACAAGGAGTGGTGAACATGAAAAGAGGGCTTTTTCTGTTGCTGTTTTTTGTGCCTGGTGTTTGTCTAGCAAACGAACTTCCGCCGCTTCCAGGTAAAACATCCCCTTCTCCTCATAAGCTATTCATTTCCAGCGACAGTTATCAGTCTGACAGTTTTGATGTTTGGAATATCGATACGGGTTACGCTTACGAGCTTTTTGATTCGGTAGACGTTTATGTCGGTGCGCGAGTCAATAACTCTCCTACCCAAAATCAAAGTGGTTTTTTGAGCGGGATCAGCTATCACTTTAATGATCGTGTCACGCTGAAAAGTACAGTTCGCTCTTACAAGAACGAAACAGTGGAAGGTATTCGCCAAGACGACAGTAGCCTCGCGGCTGAAGTCTCAAGTCGCGTAAAAATTACCGATAAACTGGATCTTCACGCGACTCTTGATTACCAAGATTGGCAACAAGGCTTTGAGGTTGGTTTAGGCTTTCGTTTTTAGAAGTCCAGCTTTTGCTTAGAAATCAATACACCGTTCCAGTCCGCGTAAACGTAGTGCTTAGGTTGAACGATTTGGTTTTGCATCGTTAAGGTTACGTTTACCTCTCCTATCCCGCGTTTCTCTGTTTTAAACGGGTTGGTGCCAAGAGCTTGAACGCCAATGTCCATTTGAGATATTTGTGCTACATCGCGTATTGCACCATAGACAATGATGCCTTCCCACCCATTTTCTATTCCGAGTATCGCTAATTGATCGCCGAGTAATGCTCTCTGACACGATCCATGTCCGTCAACAATCAATACTTTACCCGTTCCATCTTCGCCCAGTACTTCACGCACTTTCGAGTTATCGTGATAGCAGCGCACCGTAACGATTTCACCGTAAAAAGCGCTACGTTGACCAAAGTTCTGCAATGGTAAAGTAAGCAAGCTCACTTGGTCTTCAAATTGGTCACAAATATCGGGTGTAATGTCTCTCATATTTCCTCCGTGAATTTTCTCACCCAAGCGGTGCTTCAGTGAGCAGTATCCTTTTCTATACCTTCTATACGAGCCGAGGTTTAATGGAGCCTAACGTATGAAAAACTTTCGGCTGCGAGCACGCAATAAGATAAAGTTGGTCATTAATGACGTAATAAATCGCGTTTTGTTGAAAGTCACTCGCCAATTCAACGGCTACCTCTGGCGACAACTCGACGGCAAAGCTTTCCTCATACCATGTAAAAGCGCTATCACCTACCGTGACAGGCGCGTAATTAACGTGCTGTAGCTGTTTTTCTAACGCGTGATTGTTTATGCTGTTCTCTTCTTTGGACCTCAAGTTACTGTATGGGTTCCAAGCGGTTATCACAGCATAGTTTGAAACACGCCACTCGGCTTCGAATCTGAAAAAAGATTCTGAATAAGCATTCCATAACGATGCGTCTATGTTCTTATTACTTTTTTCTATCATAAGTCTTAAACGATTAATAACAGTTACATTTCATCAATTGATATAAATCAACAAACTGAATGGAATTAACATTTGAGCATTGTTAGCATGCTGTTAACAATATAAAATCCGCTCAATATCTTAGGGTGTTTACGTTTCAGGCCCCACTGAAAGCAGGAAATGAAAGGTAAACAAGCCCTTTAGAATAAACGTCGCCATTGGATACTGGTGAGTTGGCAAAATTCCATGGAGGGCGGATAACTGAAAGAAGTGTTTTTTTGATCAACTTGATTTATTATCAAAATCACATTACCTGTATGTTATATTTTTGCCTAGAATTTATTCTATTAGCACAATTTTGTCACAAATTTAGGTACCGCCAATGCAAACCCCGCAGATTCTTATCGTTGAAGATGAGCAAGTAACTCGTAACACTCTTAAGAGTATTTTTGAAGCAGAGGGATACGCTGTTTTTGAAGCCAGTGACGGTGAAGAGATGCACCAAGTGTTGTCTGATAACTCAGTCAACTTGGTTATTATGGACATTAATCTTCCAGGCAAGAATGGCCTTCTACTAGCGCGTGAATTACGCGAGCAAGCGAACATTGCTTTAATGTTCCTGACAGGCCGTGACAATGAAGTAGACAAGATCCTAGGTCTTGAGATTGGTGCAGATGACTACATCACTAAACCATTCAATCCACGTGAACTAACTATTCGTGCACGTAACCTACTTAGTCGCTCAATGAGCTCTAACGCGGTGCAAGAAGAGAAGCGCTCGGTAGAAAAGTATGAATTCAACGGTTGGGTACTAGACATCAACAGCCGCTCTCTAGTAAGCCCTGCTGGTGATAGCTACAAGCTACCTCGCTCTGAGTTCCGCGCATTACTGCACTTCTGTGAGAACCCGGGTAAGATTCAAACTCGTGCAGATCTTCTTAAGAAGATGACTGGTCGTGAACTTAAGCCACACGACCGTACTGTAGACGTAACGATTCGTCGTATCCGTAAGCACTTTGAGTCTGTTTCAGGTACGCCAGAAATCATCGCCACTATCCACGGCGAAGGTTACCGCTTCTGTGGCGATCTAGAAGACTAGATTTAACCGCTAATATGCAAAGGGCTTGCTCATTGAGCAAGCCCTTTTTGTTTTAGGTCTAACGACTAATGCAACATCATTGCGGTTAATAAACCTTGTTAATCTTCACGTACTTTTCGACTAACCAACGCTGTTTACCCGCATCGTCTAGAAGCACTGCGATATCAACCGATTTTTCTGTGTTCACATCAATGTGAGACGAGAACGCCACCTCCCATCGGCTTTCACTGTGCGTTCGAGTATCTAAAGACGCACTGTCCACCAACCACTCTTTTTGCCCCTGTTTAATAATAAGAGCTTCTGCCGTTAGATTTGCAGGAAGTAACTGATCTCCTTCGAGGTAAAGTGCACCTTGAATACTTTGCTCTTCCACGTCCCCAATATTCGGCATGAGGTTCACCCATAAATTACTTTTGAGCTCAACATTAACCTCATTAATCGTAATCTGACTGTTTTGTTGCCAATTCACATTTGGAACGGAACTACAGCCTGCCATCAATGCCATGACTAACGCCAATGGTGCGATTCTTTTCATGTTATTTCCTTTGTTCCAACCAACTTTTGAGGACTTGAATATCGTTTTGGTATTCATTTTTGATCTCTTCAACCCAGTCTGAAATGTTTTCCCACCATGCAGGCATATCGGGCGATTGCGCTTTTTGCGCCACACTTTGGATACGTTTCAGGCCAATTGAACCTGCAGCACCTTTGATTTTATGCGCTTCAGAAACAATCCCATCTTGATCTTTCGCTGTCATGTTCGAATCTAAGACATCGATATAGTCTGGCATCATATCTTCAAACATTTTTATGCTGTCGTAGACAGGTTTTGCACCAACAATGTCGACGTAAGACTCTAACATATCCATATCGAGCAAATGTGTCTCAATCACAGGAGAAGGCACTGGCTCTTCCACTGTTTCGGGACCGCTCACCACTTCCTTAGGTTGTTCTAACTGGTGAGCGAAGAATTTATCAATCACTGACTGAATAGCATTCACTGCCAGCGGCTTACTGATCGCATCATCCATGCCGTTATCTAAGTATTCACGACGATCTTTCATTACATTAGCAGTTAAGGCGACCAATGGAGGAAGATTGTTATAATGCTTGCGGTAATAATTGGCGACATCAAAGCCCGTCATATCAGGCAGTTGGATATCCAACAACGCTAAGTCGTATTTTTCTGGCACAAAGTTCACTAACGCTTCTTGGCCCGTCATTGCCACGGTGACAGAGTGCCCTAGGCTCTCAAGTAACGATTTAGCCACAGTTACGTTAAGCTCGATGTCTTCGACCATAAATATGTTGAGGCGCACATTGTCGCGTTTCGCATCAATGACTGGCTCAGCTAGTTCAACAATCGGAACGTGGATCGATACAGTAAAAGTGCTACCAAAGCCTTCCTCACTGGTAACCGTAATGTCACCATCCATCATATTGATCAGTTGCTTAGATACCGCCAAACCAATACCTGTACCGACCGCATGCAGGTTGTCCTTGCCTGATTTCACTTGGTAGTACATCGCAAAGATCTTATCTAGCTCTTCGTCTGGGATACCAATACCAGTGTCTTCCACTTCCATAATAATGGTCGCAAAATCGTCTTCGACATCCGCGCTCACTGTCATCACAACGCCACCTTCTTTGGTGAACTTCATTGCGTTGCTGACCAAGTTCCAAATCACCTGACGTAGACGGGTTGCATCCACTTCAATTGCTTTTGGCAAGTCGCTTAAACGTTCTAAGTCAAAGCGTAACCCTTTTTGTTCCGCCATCAGAGCAGAGATACTCTCAATCTCTGCGACGAAGTCTTCGAAGTTAAGTGGCGCAGGTAATAGTTCTAACTTACGGCGATCAAATTTATCCATATCGATAATATCGTTGAAGATGTTACCTAGAGTAATCGCACTCACATTGATGGTCTGCATGTGTTTACGCTGCTCTTCTGTCAACGGACTATCTAGAAGCATACGACTTAAGCCTACAATGCCATTCAGCGGCGTTCGCAGCTCATGACTGATGGTTGAGATGAAGGTAGTTTTGTCGCGGCTTGCTTTCTCTAACGACTCTTCATGGCGCTTACGTTCAGTGATATCACGACCGAACCCAACGAGACCAAGGTGGCGGCCATCTTTGCTGTAAAATGGCACTTTACGCAGCTCAAAGTAATGCTTGCGACCATCTGGGTATTCGAGCCATTGCTCGTAAGTAATTGCTTGATTATCGGCAAAAACCTTTTGGTCAGTATCAACGATATGCTCGGCGATTTCTTTGCTATACACATCCCAAGGGCTTAATCCGACTAACTGGTGCTCTTTCTTGCCCGTTAGCTCTTCCATCGCGCGGTTACAGCCAGAGAAAACACCATCCGCATTGCGGTAGTAAATTAAGTCTGGTGAGGCATCAATAAATGAACGCAGTAATGCGGTACGTTCTGCCAACTCTAATTGAGTACGTTCGCGTTGGAACACCTCATTTTCGAGGTCTTGCATCGCCTCTTCACGTGCTTCTTCCGCTTTAATACGCTCTTCAATTTCTTGGTTAAGCTTTTCAATGTTTTGTTGAAGTTGGTAATTCAGCTCTTGATCTCGCGAACGCATGTCCTTCAGTTTGGACACCAGCTTAGTTAAACGCTGGCGAGACTCTTCTAGTTGATCGACAACCACAGAGAGGAAGTAAACCGCCCAAGGGGTGATCAATAGACCAAAAAACACCGAACGGACAATGTCGATATCATCTACTCGCCCTTTGAGAGCTAAAGTAATCCCTACCTGCACCACAACAGCTAATGCCACCAGCGCAAGGGCTAGCAAAATAGAGAAGCGAACAATCCCCAGTTTGACTAGCAAGTCGACATAATACTGGGCGAGATTTTTCATGGGTTTCATTAACTACTCCATGGTGGTGGCTAGATAGCGCCATTCGATGATGAAAAACAGGTAAATGCACTCGACCTAACGCAATTTAGGTCTGTTTGATTAGTGAAAAACACACGGTGCGATCTGCTCTTGTGATACGAGATAAAAAGATAAACCAACGAGCGCACAGGCTTGTGTAAGTTTAACGTGTTTAATACGGTGATTTAAACAATCAGCTATCAACTTAGAGCAAGCGGTCACAAAGCGTTAGCAAGAACTGGGGTGAATACAAGTGCGATTACGTCCATCAGCTTTAGCTTGATATAACGCACTGTCAGCCATAGCGATGCCCATTTCGGGTTCATCACCATGCTGAGGAATGTAAGAGACCAGACCGATACTGACGGTAAGGCGTTCAGATGCTTCTGAACTGTCGTGTTCCATATCAAGCTGTAGAATTTTCTCATGAATACGCTGTGCTACGTTGCGCGCACCTTCCGTGGTGGTATTCGGCAAGATAAAACCAAACTCCTCGCCACCATAACGCGCAACACAATCCGAAGAACGATTGATGACTTGTGTAAACACGGTAGCAACACTGACTAACGCTTCATCACCTTGTTGGTGACCGTAACAGTCGTTGTAATCTTTGAAAAAGTCGATGTCACATAACATGATGGTGAGCGGCAGCTTTTCTCTAGCATGGTGGTACCACAATACCTGCAGTTGTTCATCGAAACGGCGTCGGTTCGATACTTGAGTTAAGCTATCCATAAAGCTCAATTTTTCTAACTCTAGGTTGGCTTTTTCCAACTTTTGTTCTGCAAGATAACGCTCAGAAATATCACGCGCCATGATCAGCACACCATTCGTTCCTGATGCTTTATCTTTAAAAGGCGATTTCACCACATCAAACCACGTACTTTTACCATCACTACTCACGACTTTATCTATGTATCGAACTGGCTCTAACTGGCGTAATGCTTCTAAGTCACTGTCTGCTAAGCGCGCGTACATCTCTTTAGGAATCACGTCTTGGAGGCGCTTACCTATCAAATCAGAAATTTTTGAAATTCCTAACGCCTTAACAAAAGGCTGATTACACGCTTGATAGACCATGTTCTCATTGAAAATACCAATAGAGTCCGGACTGGCATCCAGAATCGTTTGTAAGATAGTATCTCTTTGCGCTAGCGCCACCTCTGTATCTTTGCGACGCTCCATTTCATCTCGCAGATTCTGTTGCATCTTGTGCCATTCAGTCACGTCATGACTAATAGACAGCGTACCGATAAGCTCACCACTCGGCGAAACAAGAGAGTTTTGATTGACTTCCAGTAAGCAACTTCGACCTTGTGGATCCGTTGTCCATTTACGTTCGCTTTTTCTGGTCATCTCACCCAAGGTCTTGGATGCGCAAGCTTCTTCCCTTCGCCCTTGCCAGAATTGATCAAATGCTCGATTGGTCGTTAACAGATTGCCTTGGCGGTCTTGGGTACAAATCAGCTCTGAAAGTGAGTCTAATGCCGAACGTGCGATGATTAATTGTGCAAGTTCTTGTTGCTGCTCTTGGTGAGTGGCTTGATATGGCTGAGCATAAAGAATCCAAACTCGATGATTGCGCAATAAACTCTTTCTGCCTGACAGCTCCACTTTAATAGATTCACTATCAGATAGTCGCCAGTCAAAAGCCTGCTGACGAAAATGACGACTAGAGAAGCGATCGAGAAACTGCTCAAGCTCATGAATATCGAATAAAGCAGGATACAAATACCCCGTTCCCAAAGAGCGAATGCCTAATAACTGCATCGCAGCCCGGTTAGATAGCAAGAGCTGAGCATGGCTAGTGTCCACCACTATGACTGGATAGGGAGAATCCGTTACTAGTTGCTTAAGTGACGTCTGAAAGTGCAAATAGATCAGTGCTAACGCGCACACGCCTGCGATTAATAACAAGACGACATAGCCATAACCGCCTTGACCACCCCAAAGCCAATTGAGTAACTGATCCATCGTTTAAACCTTCAAAGAACACTGGTTAAAATATATCAGTTATTTATTGAGCGATCTGCTATTAATTCCGGTTTAGTATAGATAAAGGCATTCCCCGTAAGGCTCCCTTGCGCACCATGAGCACTGAGATCTCGACCAATTTCCGTCATCGCTAGCCAACGGTTTTCACACCACAGAGGCGATAATAACGTGGGCCTCCTAGCTGCTGATGAAACGCGATGATAAATCACATCTGGTGGTGTCATACGAATCATTTCACTGGCGATCGCAACATATTCTTCTAATTCAGGGGCTTCTAGCTTTCCAGCACGCCAAGCTTTCGCCATGGTGCTACCTTCGACAATATGCAAGCCATGTAACTTGATGCCATCCGTTCCCACGGCCAACACTTTTTGCAGCGTTTCAATATTTTCGGCGCGGGTTTCTTTGGGTAAACCCACAATTAAGTGAGTACAAACCTTGATTCCGAGTGTTCGCGCACGCTTAGTGATTTCGGCATAACACTCAAAGTCATGACCACGATTGATACGTTTTAGGGTGTCATTGTTGGCGGTTTGAAGACCTAGTTCTAGCCAAATTTCATAACCTTGCTGTACATAGCCCGACAGTAAATCCAATACCGCATCAGGGACGCAATCAGGACGCGTCCCCACACAAAGACCAACCATGTCTGCAGCCTTTAGTGCTTCCTCATACATGTTTTTGAGAACTTGTACTTCGGCATAGGTACTGGTGTAGGCCTGAAAATAAGCGAGATATTTTTTCGCTCTGTGAATTTCACCTGCGCGATCTTTTAACTGTTCGTGAATGCTTTTTATCTGGACTTCTTCATCTGCAAACGAAGCCACATTGCAAAATGTACATCCTCCCCGCCCAATCGTGCCATCGCGGTTAGGGCAACTAAATCCACCGTGCAATGTTAACTTATGAACCTTTTCACCGTATCGACGCTGAAGATCTTGGCCGATTGTATTGACCAACTCATGTAACTGCATAAATTCTCACCAACAATAAATCGTAATCAATCTCACTACGATCTGTGTAAATAAATTACATCCCTGCAAGAAAAAACACACAATATTAATCAATTCAAACACCCACCATGCGGGTCAAAATCAATAAACTTGCATAATTAAAGACAAAAATCGTTCATGTTGCGTAAATGTTAAACTAAAAATGCATAATTAAACGAAAAAATTGGGTCACAACGCCGACTTTTTCATTGCATTCTGAAGTGACAAAATTGTAGGATACTTACACAACCCCGTTATTTTTGTGACTTTTATTACAAAGCACACTGCGGGATTTGTCGGTGTTATCCCACTCCTACCTATATAAATCACTAGATAGTGATAATAAATAAAGGGATACCACCAAGGATTGTTTTTCTCGCAAAACTTTTCCTGCGAGATACGGAAAGGAATCAAGACCGGTCAACCTAGATCGGTGGCGATAATAAATATAAAGGACAAGACGTAATCAATAGTCTAGGTAGTATTTGCTGCCCGGTACTTTTGCGTCGACATTGAACTGGAAGGATGTATCTATGGTAGATAGAGAGCAAAATCCACAGGGTCTGTACACTCCGGAACTGGAGCATGACGCTTGCGGTATCGGTTTTGTTGCTCACCTTAAAAACCGTAAATCTCATGAAGTAGTGACTCAAGCATTGGATATGCTGGCTCGCATGGAACACCGTGGTGGTCAAGGTTGTGACCCATGCAGCGGTGACGGTGCGGGTATCTTGCTACAAAAACCTCATGAATTCCTATTAGAAGAAGCCGTTAAGCTAGGCATTAAACTGCCTTCGTTTGAAAAGTATGGTGTTGGTGTAGTTCTTTTCCCGAAAGACGAATACAAACGCGAGCAATGCCGTGACATTCTAGAACGTAACGCACAACGTCTAGATCTTGAAGTTATCGGCTACCGCGTATTGCCAACCGATAACTCAATGATCGGTGCAGACCCACTAAGCACAGAGCCTCAGTTTGAGCATGTGTTTATCTCTGGTGGCCCGGGCATCACACCTGAAGAGCTAGAGCGCAAACTGTACGTACTTCGTAACTATACTGTACGTGTTTGCCTAGAAAGCGTTTCGAACATTGGTGACGACTTCTACATTAACTCCATGTCTTACAAGACATTGGTGTACAAAGGTCAGTTAACTACCGAGCAAGTACCTCAGTACTTCCTTGATCTACAAAACCCGACCATGGTGACTGCACTGGCACTGGTACACTCTCGTTTCTCTACCAATACCTTCCCGAAATGGCGTCTTGCACAGCCTTTCCGTTACATTGCCCACAACGGTGAAATCAATACAGTTCGCGGTAACTTGAACTGGATGAAAGCCCGTGAAGCAATCCTAGAATCAGACCTGTTTACTCAGGCTGAAATCGACATGCTTCTTCCAATCTGTCAGGAAGGCAGCTCGGATTCATCTAACTTCGATATGGCACTTGAGCTCCTAGTTCTTTCTGGTCGCAGCCTGCCACACGCATTGATGATGATGATCCCGGAAGCATGGCAAGAAAACAAAAACATGGATCCTAAACGTCGCGCGTTCTATCAGTACCACGCGAACATCATGGAACCATGGGATGGTCCTGCTTCAGTATGTTTTACTGATGGTGTTCAAGTTGGTGCGACACTAGACCGTAACGGTTTGCGCCCTTCTCGCTACACAGTGACCAAAGATAACTTCCTAGTGATGGCATCTGAATCTGGTGTTGTGGATATTGAACCAGAGAACGTAGAGTTCCGTGGTCGTCTACAACCGGGTCGTATCTTCGTTGCAGACCTAGAACAAGGTCGAATCATCTCTGATGAAGAAGTGAAAGACACCATCGCAACGGCACAGCCTTACGAGAAGTGGGTAGAAGAAAACCTACTGAGCTTGAAGAAGCTGCCAGATGCGAGCAACCAGTTCAGCCAACCTAAGCCAGAACACCTTCTACACCGCCAACAAGCGTTTGGCGTAAGCACTGAAGAAGTGAACGAAATCATCGTTCCAATGGCGAATGATGCGAAAGAGCCATTATCAGCAATGGGTGCCGACTGGCCTCTTGCGGTTCTATCTCATCAGTCTCAACATCTTTCAAACTACTTCAAGCAGCTGTTCGCACAGGTAACTAACCCACCGATCGACCCGATCCGTGAGCGTATGGTTATGTCGCTGAACACTTACTTGGGTAAAGACCAAAACCTTCTGACTGAAACACCACTTCACTGTCAGAAAGTAGAATTGGAATCGCCTGTTCTAGCCAACTCTGAGCTTGAAAAACTGCGTGCGATCGATAACGAGCACCTACAAGCGAAAACGTTGGATATCGTATTCCAAGCTAGTGAAGATCAAGGCAAACTTGAGCGTGCATTAAAACGTATCTGCCAATACGCAGAAGACGCGGTTATCGATGGTTATTCAATCATCCTACTCACTGACCGCGCAGTGAATTCAAACCACGCGGCGATCCCAGCAATGCTGGCTGTTGGCGCAGTGCACCACCACTTGATCCGTAAAGGTCTACGTGCGAAGTGTGACATCGTGGTTGAAACTGGTGACGCGCGTGAAACGCACCACTTTGCAACGCTACTTGGTTACGGTGCGAATGCGGTTAACCCTTACCTAGTGATTGAAACCATCATTGAACTTCAACGTACGAAGAAGTTGGATCCAGAAGCGAACCCGCGCGATCTGTTCAACAACTACCGTAAAGCGATTAATGGCGGTCTTCTGAAGATCTTCTCGAAGATGGGTATCTCGACGCTACAGTCGTACCATGGCGCACAAATCTTCGAAGCCTTGGGCATCCACAAATCCGTGGTAGACAAATACTTCACTGGTACGGTTTCTCGTATCCAAGGTCTCACCCTTGATGATATCGCCAAAGAAGTGCTGATCCGTCACCGCATCGGTTACCCACAACGCGAAATCCCAATTCAAATGCTGGATGTTGGTGGTGTTTACCAATGGAAACAGCGTGGTGAAAAGCACCTATTCAACCCAGAGACTATTTCTCTACTGCAAGAGTCTACGCGCAACAAGAACTACGATCAGTTCAAGCAATACGCGACTGCTGTAGATAAGCAAGGCGACAACGCGGTAACCCTGCGTAGCCAACTTGAGTTCATTAAGAACCCAGCCGGTTCTATCTCTATCGACGAAGTCGAGCCAATTGAAAGCATCGTGAAACGCTTCGCGACCGGTGCAATGTCATTCGGTTCTATTTCTTACGAAGCACACTCCACACTGGCAGTTGCGATGAACCGTCTTGGCGCGAAATCGAACTCTGGTGAAGGTGGTGAAGACCCAATGCGTTTCGAGCGCAAAGAGAACGGCGATTGGGAACGCTCTGCAATCAAGCAGGTGGCTTCAGGTCGTTTCGGCGTAACCTCTTACTACCTAACTAACGCTGAAGAGCTGCAAATCAAAATGGCTCAAGGTGCGAAGCCAGGTGAAGGTGGTCAGCTACCAGGCGATAAAGTAGATGACTGGATCGGTGCAACGCGTCACTCGACTCCGGGCGTTGGCCTTATCTCGCCACCACCACACCACGATATCTACTCAATCGAAGATTTGGCTCAACTTATCTACGACTTGAAGAACGCGAACCGCGCAGGCCGTGTAAACGTGAAGCTAGTATCAGAAGCAGGCGTAGGTACGATCGCTTCTGGTGTAGCGAAAGCGAAAGCGGACGTTGTACTAATCGCAGGTTTCGACGGCGGTACAGGTGCATCACCAATGTCTTCAATCCGCCATACCGGTCTTCCTTGGGAACTTGGCTTGGCAGAAACGCACCAAACGCTACTGAAGAACGGTCTACGTAACCGTATCGTGGTTCAAGCAGATGGTCAGATGAAGACACCTCGCGACCTTGCAGTGGCAACACTACTTGGTGCAGAAGAATGGGGCGTAGCAACCGCAGCATTAGTGGTTGAAGGTTGTATCATGATGCGTAAGTGTCATAAGAACACTTGTCCTGTTGGTATCGCAACTCAGAACAAGACGCTTCGCGAGCGCTTTGATGGCCGCGTAGAAGACGTCGTTACCTTCTTCCAATACATGGCACAAGGTCTACGTGAAATCATGGCTGAGCTTGGCTTCCGCACTATCGATGAAATGGTCGGTCAAGGTCAGAAACTGAAGATCCGCCAAGAGATTTCTCACTGGAAATACAAGAACCTAGATCTGTCTCCTGTTCTCCACGTTGAGCAACCACGTGAAGCTGATGGTGTATTCAACCAAGCTCAACAGAACCACAACCTAAAAGAAGTGCTAGACCGTAAGCTGATTCAAGCAGCGATTCCTGCACTAGAGAAAGGCGAAGCGGTGAATGCCGAGTTCCCTATCGTCAACACGGACCGCTCTGCAGGTACCATGTTGTCGAACGAAATCTCGAAAGTGTACAAAGATGCAGGTCTACCTCAGCCAATGAACGTGAAGTTCAAAGGTTCTGCAGGTCAGTCATTCGGCGCATTCCTAGCTAAGGGCGTGAAGTTCGAAGTGGAAGGCGACGCGAACGACTACTGGGGTAAAGGCTTATCCGGCGGTACTTTAGTACTTTATCCAGATGCGAAATCAAGCATTGTCGCGGAAGACAACATCGTGGTTGGTAACGTGTGCTTCTACGGTGCAACTTCGGGTGAGTCTTTCATTCGTGGTATGGCTGGTGAACGTTTCTGTGTTCGTAACTCAGGCGCGAAAGTAGTAGTAGAAGGCGTCGGTGACCACGGTTGTGAATACATGACTGGCGGTGCAGCCATCATCCTTGGGTCAACAGGTCGTAACTTTGCCGCAGGTATGAGTGGTGGCGTGGCTTACGTATGGGATAAATCAGGTGACTTTGAGTCAAAACTGAACCCAGAGTTAGTAGACTTAGATCCAATCGAGAAAGAAGACAGAGATCTATTACTCGACATGCTAACTAAGCATGTTCAATTCACAGGAAGTGAAGTCGCGCAGTCTTTCCTAGACAATTTTGAAGCTAGCCTAGCCTCTATGGCTAAGGTAATGCCGCGTGATTACAAAGCGGTTCTTCAAAAACGCAAAGCTGAAGCACTGTCTCAAGGAAACGAAACTCAAGTGGAGGCCGTATAATGGGTAAGCCTACTGGATTTTTAGAGCATGGTCGTGAACTACCACAGAAGATTGACCCAGCTGAACGCATCAAGAACAACAAAGAGTTCGTTCTGAACGAGGAGTTTGGTGACAAGATCAATACTCAAGCTTCTCGTTGTATGGATTGTGGCGTGCCGTTTTGTCATAACGGCTGCCCTATCGGTAACATCATCCCAGAATTTAACGACGCGGTTTATCGTGATAGCTGGGAAGAAGCTTGGAACATCCTAAGCTCGACGAACAACTTCCCAGAGTTTACTGGTCGTGTTTGCCCTGCTCCATGTGAAAGTGCTTGTGTTCTTGGTATCAACCAAGACCCAATCACTATCTGTAATATCGAAAAAACTATCGTAGAAACGGCGTATCGTGAAGGGTACGCCAAACCAAAAACACCACGCTCTCGCACTGGCAAAACCGTTGCGATCATTGGTTCAGGTCCTGCTGGCCTTGCAGCTGCTGAGCAGCTAAACAGCGCAGGTCATACTGTGACGGTATTCGAGCGAGACGAGAAAGTGGGCGGTCTGCTACGTTTTGGTATCCCAGACTTTAAACTGAGCATGGAAGTCATTGATCGCAAGATCAATCTAATGGCAGAAGCTGGCATTGAGTTTAAAGTAAACCAACACGTCGGTGTTGATGTAAATGCTCAGCAATTGCGTCAAGAGTTCGATGTGGTTCTACTAACCGGTGGCTCAACGGTTCCACGTGATTTGCCCGTTCCGGGTCGTGAACTAAAAGGCGTTCACTTCGCGATGGAGTTCCTAGGTCAAAACAACCGTCGCGCCAATAACATGGACCTGAAAACGGAAGAAATTCACGCTGCGGGTAAACATGTTGTGGTTATCGGTGGTGGTGATACGGGTTCAGACTGTGTGGGAACATCAAACCGTCACGGCGCAGCAAGTGTAACTCAAGTGGAAATCATGCCGATTCCACCAGAAAAGCGTCCTGCTAATATGCCTTGGCCTCAATATCCAATGATCCTGCGTACTTCGACATCTCATGAGGAAGGTGTCGATCGTCACTGGAACATCCTCACCAAAGAGTTCATCGGCAATGACAAAGGTGAAGTTACTGGTCTTCGTTTGGCTGATATCGTTTGGCAAGATGCGAAACCAGGCGAGCGTCCAGGCTTCAAAGAAGTTGAAGGCAGCGAGCGAGTGATTCCGTGTGATATGGCATTCCTAGCGATGGGCTTCCTGCACCCTGAACCAACGGGCGTACTTGCTCAACTGGATATCGCGCTAGATGATCGTGGTAACGTAGCAACTCAAGGTTTTGCTACTAACCAAGAAGGTGTATTTGCTGCTGGTGATATGCGAACAGGCCAATCTTTGGTGGTTCGTTGTATCAATGAAGGCCGCGAATGTGCCCGTGCTATCGATGATTACTTAATGGGTGGCACAAACCTAGAAGCAAAAGCAGATTCACTGATGCTTTCTGCTTAACGAAGCAGTCATGCTTCTCTCTTTCAATTGCTAATAGCCATCAGCAATATCGATGGCTATCGGTGAAGAAAGAAAACAATTCCTTCCAATCTTTCTATTTTGACCAGCATTTTATGCTGGTCTTTTTTATCTCCCACAGAATCAAATGTTACTTTTTTGTAACAATCAATTTTCTATCTATTTGAAATTATTAAACTATTTTAGCTTATTAAATGGTAAATCGCATATTCACGTTATGATCCACTAATAACTTGACCTTTTTTACAATAAGCTATAGCTTGTGAAGTTGATGAAAATAAAACACTCAAAAAATGTTAAATATTTCACAACTTTTACTGAATAATTATACATAAAGCTATAAAGATGACGCATAGTTAGTCATCAATATCAACGTAAGCAGTGTTGATATATCTGTCGGGATGACGGATAAGCAAAGGGAGAATTGCAATGGCTCTTTATGATCCAAGTCTTGAGAAAGACAACTGTGGATTTGGCTTGATCGCGCATATGGAAGGCGAACAAAGCCACAAGCTGGTACGTACAGCAATTTCTGCACTTGACCGCATGACTCACCGTGGTGGTATCGCCGCCGATGGTAAAACTGGTGATGGTTGTGGTCTTCTATTACAAAAGCCCGATTCCTATTTACGTCTTATTGCCGAAGAAAATGATTTCAACCTTGGCAAGCAATACGCCGTAGGGATGATTTTCTTCAACCAAGATCCAGTCAAAGCTCAACTCGCTAAAGACATCGTCAACAAAGAACTGGCGCAAGAGACGCTAACTGTGGCTGGTTGGCGTGAAGTACCAACTAATTCAGAAGTACTCGGTCCAATTGCGGCCAACTCGCTTCCAAATATTCAGCAAGTCTTTATCTCTGCACCGGCAGGTTGGCGCGAGCGTGACATTGAACGTCGTCTCTACATCGCACGCCGTCGCATCGAGAAACAAATCACCGAAGATCCGGATTTCTACATCTGTAGCTTGTCGACTCAAGTTTTGGTGTACAAAGGCCTATGCATGCCTGCAGACTTACCGCGCTTTTATCTTGATCTTGCCGATCTACGTATGGAATCTGCTATCTGTCTGTTCCACCAGCGTTTTTCTACCAACACTCAACCGCGTTGGCCATTAGCTCAACCGTTCCGCTACCTTGCTCATAATGGTGAGATCAATACCATTGAAGGTAACCGACAATGGGCACGCGCTCGTGCTTATAAGTTCTCGTCACCACTGCTGCCTGACCTACAAACTGCAGCACCGTTTGTGAACGAGACAGGCTCAGACTCGTCTAGCTTAGATAATATGCTAGATCTCTTCTTAGCTGGCGGCATGGATATCTTCCGTGCCATGCGTATGCTCGTACCGCCAGCATGGCAAAACCACCCGGATATGGATCCGGATTTGCGTGCGTTTTACGATTTCAACTCCAAACACATGGAACCATGGGATGGCCCAGCAGGTATCGTACTGTCCGATGGTCGTTATGCTGCTTGTAACCTAGACCGAAACGGTCTACGTCCTGCGCGTTATGTAATTACCAAAGACAAGCTGATCACTCTGGCATCTGAGGTAGGGATTTGGAATTACGCCCCAGATGAAGTTGCCAAAAAAGGTCGTGTAGGTCCGGGGGAATTGCTCGTCATCGACACTCGTAAAGGTAAGCTTTGGCAATCTAGCGAGATCGATAATGATCTGAAATCTCGTCACCCTTATCGCGAATGGATGGAGAGCAACGTTCGCAAACTAACGCCGTTCTCTCAGCTGCCTGAAGATCAAGTAGGTGAGCGTAGCTTTGATGAAGACTTGCTTAAGACTTATCAAAAGCAGTTTGCCATGAGCAATGAAGAAGTCGATCAAGTATTGCGTGTCCTCGGTGATATGGGGCAAGAAGCCGTCGGTTCGATGGGTGATGACACCCCGATGGCGGTTCTTTCTTCGAAAGAGCGCTTGGTGACTGACTACTTCCGTCAGAAGTTTGCTCAGGTCACCAACCCACCAATCGATCCGCTGCGTGAGAAACACGTCATGTCGCTGGCGACCAGCATCGGCCAGGAGATGAACGTCTTCTGTGAAACCGATGGCCACGCGCATCGTGTAACCTTTGATTCTCCAGTACTGCTCTATTCAGACATGCAGCAACTACTAGAGCTGAGTGACGATCATTACCGTAATACCATTCTCGATATCAACTACGATCCACAACAGAAAGATCTCAAACAAGCCATTGATGATCTGTGTGAGCAAGCAGAACAAGTGGTGCGTGAAGGCACGGTTCTAGTCGTGCTTTCAGATCGCGCTTTAGTCAAAGGCAAGCTGCCAATTCCTGCAGCAATGGCGGTCGGTGCGGTTCAAACTCGCTTGATCGATGCCAACTTACGTTGTGATGCCAACATTGTTGTTGAGACCGCAACAGCTCGTGACCCACACCAATTTGCTGTCTTGCTTGGCTTTGGTGCTACTGCGGTTTACCCATACCTTGCTTATGAAGCGTTAGGTAAACTGATTGATGATAAAGCACTAGAGAAAGACTACCGCGATGTGATGCAAAACTACCAATACGGCATCAACAAAGGCCTGTACAAGATCATGTCGAAAATGGGGATCTCAACCATCGCCTCTTACCGCTGCTCACAACTGTTTGAAGCAGTTGGCTTGAGCCAAGATGTGGTCGATCTGTGTTTTAAAGGCGTCACAACTCGAATTGAAGGCGCGAATTTTGACGACTTCCAGCAAGATCTTACAAACTTATCTCGTAAAGCATGGGCGAAACGCAAATCGATTGATCATGGCGGCTTGTTAAAGTACGTCCATGGAGGTGAGTATCATGCGTACAACCCGGATGTTGTCGGCACGCTGCAACAGGCCGTTAAATCTGGCGAAAGTAACGACTATCAGAGCTTTGCTAAGCAGGTAAATCAACGCCCTGTTGCCATGCTGCGTGACTTAATGTCGCTGAAAAAATCAGACTCACCGCTGCCACTTGAGCAAATAGAACCACGCACTGAACTGTTCAAACGCTTTGACTCTGCGGCAATGTCCATTGGCGCACTTAGCCCAGAAGCGCATGAAGCACTTGCAACGGCGATGAACCGTCTTGGTGGTTACTCTAACTCGGGTGAAGGCGGTGAAGATCCTCGCCGCTTCGGTACTGAGCGTAACTCACGTATCAAACAGATTGCTTCTGGCCGATTTGGTGTAACGCCTCATTACCTGACTAATGCGGATGTACTGCAAATCAAGGTGGCACAAGGTGCGAAACCGGGTGAAGGTGGACAGCTACCAGGACACAAAGTCACCGCAGAAATCGCAAAACTGCGTTATTCGGTACAAGGCGTGACTCTGATCTCCCCTCCTCCGCACCACGATATCTATTCGATTGAAGATTTGGCCCAGCTGATCTTCGACCTTAAACAAGTCAACCCAAATGCGCTGGTTTCGGTAAAACTCGTCTCCGAGCCAGGTGTCGGCACCATCGCAACGGGCGTAGCCAAGGCTTACGCTGATCTTATTACCATTTCGGGTTACGACGGTGGTACCGCAGCAAGCCCATTAACTTCGGTAAAATACGCTGGTAGCCCTTGGGAGTTGGGGTTGGCAGAGACACAACAAGCTCTGGTTGCTAATGGTCTGCGTCATAAGATCCGCTTACAGGTAGACGGTGGTCTAAAGACTGGTTTAGACGTAGTTAAAGCCGCAATTTTAGGTGCAGAAAGCTTCGGTTTTGGTACTGCGCCAATGGTCGCTATGGGTTGTAAGTTCCTACGAATTTGTCACCTCAACAACTGTGCAACTGGGGTTGCGACTCAAGACGAGACACTGCGTAAAGAATACTTCAAAGGTCTACCAGAAATGGTGATGAATTACTTCATCGGCTTGGCAGACGAAGTGCGCGGATTACTCGCCGAACTTGGCGTTGAAAAGCTGACGGACTTGATTGGTCGTACCGATTTACTTGAGGCGGTAGAGGGATTTACAGCGAAACAGACCAAGCTGGATCTATCCAATATTCTAGAAGCTCCAGTATCACCTGAGGGTCATCCGCTATTTTGGACAGAGCCAAACAAACCGTTTGATAAAGCTGAGCTCAACCAAAAGATCATTGATGATGCCATGCATGCGGTCGAAAACGGTCAATCGGCAAGTTTCTTCTACAATGTCATCAACACTGATCGTTCTGTTGGTGCACGCTTATCTGGCGAAATAGCAAAACGCTATGGCAACCAAGGATTGGCGGCTTCCCCTATCAAAATCTATCTTGACGGCACCGCAGGTCAGTCCTTTGGTGTTTGGAACGCAGGTGGTGTAGAGCTTTACCTCACGGGCGATGCGAACGACTACGTGGGCAAAGGCATGGCGGGTGGTAAAGTGGTTATCAAACCTCACCTTGGCACCGCATTTAAATGCAATGAAGCAACTATCATTGGTAACACCTGCCTGTACGGCGCGACCGGCGGTAAACTATTTGCAGCCGGTAAAGCAGGTGAGCGTTTCGGCGTACGAAACTCAGGTACGTTAGCCGTCATTGAAGGTGCTGGCGATAACGCTTGTGAGTACATGACTGGCGGTATTGTTGCCATTCTTGGTGCGACAGGTGTGAACTTTGGCGCGGGTATGACTGGAGGCTTTGCCTATGTTCTGGATGAGAACCAAAGCTTTGAAGGTCGAGTTAATACTGAGTCTGTCGAAGCCATCTCATTGTCCGATCTTTACATCCACCAAGAACATTTGCGTGGCCTAATTGCGGAACACCTTGAAGAAACAGGGTCGAGTCATGCAGAAAATATTTTGGCGAACTTTGATGAATGGATTCCAAAGTTCTATTTGGTGAAACCACAAGCGGCAGATCTTCGCACGCTACTTGGTCACCAGAGCCGCAGTGCCGCAGAGCTGCGTGTTCAAGCACAGTAATCATGGAGGATGTTTGAATCATGAGCCAGAACGTTTATCAATTTATCGATGTGCAGCGTGTAGATCCTGCGAAAAAGCCTATCAAAGTTCGTAAGATCGAGTTCGTTGAAATCTATGAACCGTTCACTAAACAACAGGCGACTGCACAAGCGGATCGCTGCTTAGATTGTGGCAACCCATATTGTGAATGGAAATGCCCAGTCCACAACTACATCCCTCAATGGTTAAAACTTGCCAATGAAGGCCGTATTCTTGAAGCGGTTGAACTATCGCATCAAACCAATAGCCTACCGGAAGTATGTGGGCGCGTTTGTCCTCAAGACCGCCTATGTGAAGGTTCATGCACGCTTAATGATGACTTTGGTGCCGTCACCATCGGTAATATAGAAAAGTACATTACCGACAAAGCGTTTGAAATGGGCTGGAAGCCAGATATGTCCAAGGTGGAGTGGACCGATAAAAAGGTTGCAATCATTGGAGCTGGCCCAGCTGGCTTGGCTGCCGCGGATATCCTAGTGCGCAATGGCGTTAAGCCAGTCGTGTTTGACCGCTACCCTGAAATTGGAGGCCTTCTGACCTTCGGTATTCCTTCCTTCAAGCTTGAAAAAGGCGTGATGGAAAACCGCCGCCGTGTGTTCACTGAAATGGGCGTCGAGTTCCGCATGAACATGGAAGTAGGCAAAGATGTCCAAATGCAAGAGCTGCTTGATGAATACGATGCTGTTTTCTTGGGCGTTGGCACCTATAAATACATGCGTGCAGGTCTAGATAATGAAGATGCGCCGGGTGTGTATGACGCGCTGCCATTTTTAGTTTCGAACACCTACAAAGTCATGGATCTTGAGAGTAACCAGCCCTTTATCGATATGGCAGGAAAGAAAGTCGTCGTACTGGGTGGTGGTGATACCGCAATGGACTGCGTTCGTACCTCAATTCGCCAAGGTGCCTCCAACGTGGTTTGTGCTTATCGTCGTGATGAGGCCAACATGCCGGGCTCTCGTCGCGAGGTAAAAAACGCAAAGGAAGAAGGCGTGAAGTTCATGTTCAACCTTCAGCCTTTGGGAGTTGAAGTGGATGCGTCAGGCAAAGTCTCGGGGGTCAAAGTGGTGAAAACCGCACTTGGTGAACCTGATGAAGCGGGTCGCCGACGTCCAGAGCCCGTTGAAGGCAGCGAGCACGTTCTACCAGCAGACGTTGTTATCATGGCGTTTGGTTTCCAGCCGCACAAAATGGACTGGTTAGCACCGTTTGATGTCGATTTGGATCAATGGGGTCGTATCAAAGCCCCAGCGAAGCAAGAGTTCCAATTCCAGACCAGCAATGAAAAGATCTTCGCGGGTGGCGATGCGGTACGAGGTTCTGATCTTGTCGTAACCGCAATTGATGAAGGACGAAAAGCGGCAGAAGGCATCCTCGATTACCTCGAAGTTTAATCTCAGCTAACCTCACAAAAAGGGTCCTGTTATTGGATCCTTTTTCTTTTATATCCATATAATTAGAAACAAAATTATAAGAGTAAATACAATGAAAAAAGCCGCTCTCCTTTCCATTACTTTGCTCGGCTTAACCGCTTGTAGCCAAGGAGTCACAACCATGATGGATCGTTCTCAATCACCTTGTGGTGACAAACCAAACTGCGTCTCCACCCAAGACACGCGAGAAAAATACAACCTAACGACATTTATCTTAGTTGATTCAGCGAACATCGACGCTATTGAGCAAGTTGCGCTTGAACTGCCAGGCGCGAAAACCGCGGTGAAAGAAAGCAACTACCTTCGTATCGAGTGCACATCTAAAATCATGCGCTTCGTGGATGACCTCGAACTAAAAATAGCAGGAGACCAACTGATTGTGCGCTCGGAGTCTCGTGTGGGCTACTCTGACTTTGGCGTAAACAGAAAGCGCGCCGATCAATTACGAGAAAAGCTCACTCAAGCTAAGCTCATCAAATAGAAAACTGCCAACGGGGAGTGCTATACTCTCGGCCAACTAAAATATTTACCTAAAGAGAGTGTTATGAAAGTTGGTATCATCGGTGCGATGGAACAAGAAGTGACCATCCTGAAGCAAGCAATTACAAACTACAAAACTGTAAATAAAGCAGGTTGTACGTTTTTCTCTGGTCAAATTAACGATGTTGAAGTCGTCGTACTACAATCGGGCATCGGTAAAGTTGCAGCGGCAGTGGGCACGACAATCCTTCTTGATGAATACCAACCAGACGTTGTGATTAACACAGGCTCTGCTGGCGGTTTCGATTCAAGCTTAAACCTTGGCGATGTAGTTATCTCTACAGAAGTTCGTCATCACGATGCAGACGTAACCGCTTTTGGTTATGAGATTGGCCAAATGGCCGGTCAACCAGCTGCATTCAAAGCGGATGACAAGCTAATGGACTTAGCCGAAAAAGCCCTAGCACAAATGGAAAACACTCATGCGGTTCGCGGCCTAATTTGTACTGGCGATGCGTTTGTTTGTACTGCTGAGCGTCAAGAGTTTATTCGTAAACACTTCCCGTCAGTTATCGCTGTAGAAATGGAAGCATCTGCTATCGCTCAAACTTGTCATCAATTCAACACTCCGTTTGTTGTTGTGCGTGCAATCTCTGATGTCGCTGATAAAGAATCACCAATGAGCTTTGATGAGTTCCTGCCTCTAGCAGCAAAAAGCTCTTCCGAAATGGTATTCAAAATGCTGGAACTCATTAAGTAAACGACTCATTCATGGAAGAAGTTTTTCAGTCATTTTATGCCAACGGTGCGCTCCTCATTATGTGGGGTGCACTGATCTTGCACCTTTTAGTGCCAATCCCCCATTCAGCGCACCCCATCACTTTATGGCGAAAGCTAGCAGAGCAGCTAGCTAACAAAGTGAACAATAATCACAATTACTCACAGAGTGTAATCTCAGGCAGTCTTGCACTAGGCTTGATGCTGTTTCCTTGCTTGATATTACTGATTGCAGTAAAGCCATTTGTTTGGCAAATCCGTTTATATGAACTGGTTCTATTGATCCTTGCGCTAGACTGGCGCAACAGCGAAACGTTAACGAAACAGCTCGTCACAAGTATCTCTTCGGAAGACAAAGCTCAGTGTCGAGCATTACTGAGACCATATCTTAATCGCGATACTGGTAGCCTCTCGATCGTTGGCATAGGTAAAGCTGGCTCAGAAACCCTGATTATGGCATACAGCCGCAACGTGATCGGTGTGCTATTTTGGTACGCACTAACAGGTGGTATTGGTGCGTTAATGTATCGACTCACAACAGAATTAGCGCGAGTGTGGTCCCCTAGCCGACGCCAATATTTGCCCTTTGGTAAACCTGTGATTCAATTGGTTGCTACTCTGGATATTATTCCACTTCGTCTCTTTGCCATACTTTTAGCTGCCGGAAAGAATACAAGTAATGTGCTCTCTGGAATACAACAGCAAGCGAAGTCTTGGCCCTTACCAGGACCTAGTTGGGTGTTATGTACTATCGGACACAAACTACAACTGTCTTTATGCGGCCCTGCTATCTATCAAGGTGTGCGTGCAGAGCGCGCAAAAATCGGTGGGCGCATTGCGCCATCGGCTATTCACCTTTCACAAATACATACGCTGCTCGTTTGGCGCGTCCTGGCTTGGGTCGCAATCCAAAGTTTGCTTTTAGGAATAATTTATCAAGGATTATGATGAATAAATTATGCTTCGCATTAACGCTATTTGTTTCGACAGCGACCTTCGCTCAACCCGCTCAACGCATTATAAGTTTAGCTCCACATGCCACCGAAATTGCCTTTGCAGCAGGGCTAGGAGAGCAGCTTGTTGCTGTCAGCGAAATGAGCGATTATCCAGAACAGGCAAAGCAGCTAGAAAGAGTCTCAAATTATCAAGGAATTAAATTAGAGCGCATTATTGCTCTTCAGCCGGACTTAGTGATTGCTTGGCCAGCCGGAAACCCCGCTAAAGAGTTGGAGAAAATTAAACAGTTCGGTATTCCTATCTATTACTCCACTACAGGTTCATTAGAAGATATCGCCAATAATATCGAGCAACTCAGCCAATACAGCGAAACTCCACAAGTAGGAAAAAAGGCCGCTGAAGATTTTAGAACGCAGCTGAGTACACTAAAAGAACAGTACAACACGAACGAGAAAGTTAGTTACTTTTATCAGTTGAGTGAAAAGCCTATCATCACTGTCGCCGGAAAGAACTGGCCAAGTGAAGTCTTTACTTTTTGCGGTGGTGAGAACATTTTCGCCGCATCTAGCGCGCCTTATCCTCAAGTTAGCATCGAGCAAGTCATTACTCGCCAGCCAGAGGTTATTTTTACTTCTCGTCACGCAATGAGTAACGATGGTATGTGGGCTGAGTGGAGTAATGAGCTTCTTGCTCTTAAAAACAAACACATCTGGTCCCTAAACTCTGATTGGATTAACCGTCCCACACCACGCACATTGAACGCGATCAAGGAAGTGTGTGAGCACTTTAAAAGCGTTCGTCAAAAACGCTAACGATTTCGTGGCAAATACCGTACAATTTCCGCCCATTTTTTCTCACACTATTTAAAGGTACTAAGTAACATGGACTCCATGCTGCTTTATATGATCGATTTGTTCGGTACCGCTGTTTTCGCTATCTCTGGCGTATTACTGGCGGGCCGTTTAAAAATGGATCCATTCGGCGTTATCGTGCTCGGCAGTGTGACTGCTATAGGTGGCGGAACAATCCGAGACATGGCGCTTGGTGCCACTCCCGTATTTTGGATAACAGATACGACTTACTTATGGGTGATATTTGTTACGTGTCTACTAACCATGCTTGTTATTCGAAGACCCAAGCGACTCTCATGGTGGGTATTACCCGTTTGTGATGCCATCGGTCTCGCTGTATTTGTAGGAATAGGAGTAGAAAAGGCACTCGCCTACAATGCTTCTGGGATGGTCGCGGTGATAATGGGGGTTATTACTGGCTGTGGCGGTGGCATTATACGAGACGTGCTGGCTCGCGAAGTTCCTATGGTATTAAGAAGTGAAGTCTATGCTACGGCATGTATTATTGGCGGCATCTTCCATACGATGGCGGTAAACATGGGTTATGACCACTCAACGGCTTTACTCGCTGGTGTAATCTCAACGCTCATTATACGTCTCGGTGCGATTCGTTGGCATCTATCCCTGCCAACTTTCGCCATTAACCGTTAAACACCAACAACATCACTCATCATGGAGTCGACCAAGTGTCGGCTCCTCTCATTTATGCTCATTTGATTCGCCAATTCTTGGGCAATTCGCTAAATTATCTCAACCATTCCTAACTTTCATTAATCATTATGTTGCTTGAAGGTATTGAAACGTTACTTGTCCTCAGTAAAGAAAAAACCATGAGCCGCACGGGCAGTCAACTCTATATTAGTCAATCTGCCGTGAGTAAACGTATTTCAAATCTAGAGAAGAAGTTAGGAAAAAAATTAATAGAGCCAAATGGTCGGCACATAAAGCTGACCTCCGATGGCCTTGCCCTCATAAACACAATAGAACCCACGTTCAATGAGTTAAGAGGAAAAATCTACGATCAACAACAAATAGAAGACACTTCTTTAATCAAAATGGACTGCTCTGAAACCTTAGTGGCGGGATACCTCAGCATGATCATGGCAGAACACTTTGCCCATGATCAGTACATACGAATATCGACCAATCATACGCCACGCATTATTGAGAATGTGAAATCAGGTAAAGCGACACTGGGATTCTGTGCTGGTTATTTACCGCCTCACCATGGATTAATGAGCCTTCACCTCGCCGATGAACCTTTCTCAATTGTCAGTCGACATTCACTTTCACAACTACCTAAAGCTATTTTGACCAATGACCTAACTAACCCTGCCAACACATATCAACAAGCTATTTTATCCAAACACGGAATCGAACCTTTGATGGAAATGGATTCGTATACTGCGGCAGCACAACTGGCTTTGGGAGGTATGGCTCCCGCTTTAATCCCTAAATCTATCCTAACGATACTTAATATCACACCTAAGTTCTGCTATGACTTTGAAGAGCTAGATCAGTTAGTTCGACCAATACATATCTGCTTACGTCACAGCACATATCGTAGCGAGCGAGTTAAAGCACTGACAGAATCCATTGCTGATGTTGTTGCCAAAGAAGTTTCGTTGCCATAAGCATCGACATCACTATAACTAGAGGACGAATCCATTTTTGCCCTTTACTTACCACGACCTTCGCCCCTAACTGAGCACCAAGAAAACCGCCAACAGCCATAGTTAAGCCAAGCTTCCACACTGGCAACCCAGCTAAGATAAAAAAGAGTAGTGCCGCAATGTTTGACGTGAAATTGAGGATTTTGGTTCTAGCTGTGGCTTCGACCAAAGAAAAGTGACCTAGTGCAACAAAACAAACAGTAAAAATAGATCCAGTCCCAGGGCCAAAAAAGCCATCATAGAAACCGATCCCGCCACCAATGCATAGCGCAAACATCGCTTCAGATAACTTTGGTTCTCCATCGATTTTTCGCGTACTTGGCGCGAGTAAAAAATAGAGGGAAATGGCTATCAAAAGAACAGGGATCAAACTGGTGAGTACGCTAGCATCAATAAACTGCACAGCCTCGGCACCGATTGCAGCGCCTATAAAAGTGCAGAGTATCGCAAAACGCATTTCCTTTAAGCTAACAATACCGTTACGCACGAAATACCAGCTAGCAGAGAAACTGCCAAACGAACTTTGTAACTTATTGGTCGCTAGAGCTTGAGTCGGACTCAACCCCGCAGCCAAAAGCGCAGGGAGCGTAATGAGCCCTCCCCCACCAGCCATCGCATCAATAAAGCCTGCGGCAGTCGCAACCAAAAATAAGGCCAACAAAATTTCAACCGTGATTTCCACTACACTTCCTTTTTGAAGAGGTATCAAAGAGGAAGAAACGGTAGCACTTATTCACAAAACTACCAATGGAAAGTCAAGACACCAATCTATTCCTAATTTTCATCAGTTAATAAATCTAGAGAATGATACATTAAAAATATCAATTACATCCAAATATAGAGCCTCACCTCAAGAGCCTCTTAATATTTTGATAGAAAAAGAAAATGCTGTCTTAATAGGAAATATTTAATCTGATAAAAAACGAAAATAATGGAAGCCTTACTGACTCGACCATCAATAAAAGAACAGCAATTACGCTTAAAAATCGAACAGATAGTGAATATTAATCAGCTATTCAGCGTTATTGACGCTAAACCAGAGACTAGCGGTGCGGGTGTAATTTATATTGATAACAAATTCACCGTTGTACGCTTAAGAGACTTTAAATCCACATGCCATATCAATCCTACCTTTATCATTCTACGGGAACCGATAAAATTACAATCATCTCAAGAATTTGCAAAAAAAATAAAACAGGAAGAGTCAAAATCAAGATTCAATCAAGAGCTTCTATCAGCGAGCATTAGCTGTATTGGTGCAGCGATTGGCTGGATTGGGGTAGTTGGTTCGGGGCTAACAATACCAGTAAGTGGTCCTGTGGGCGTAACTATGTCCTATATCTCACACGCCGCTACTGTTGCTGCCACAGCTCAATGTGCTATTGGAGTAGCAAGAACCCGTATGGTATCTAAATCACCAGACAAATTATCGGATATAGACAGTAATGAGTGGTATCAAAATACAACTAAAGCTTTAGATTACATCTCCTTAGCTGGAGCGGGCGCTAGTGGATATCAAACGATAAAAATGGTTCAATCTCTTAAGCAAACCACTAAGAAAGGCGTTCCCGAGATTCTAAAAGGCTTAAACAGACAAGAAAGAACAAGATTAACTAAAGAAATCATCCGTAAAAACCTTCCGAGCATTTCGAATAAAGCTCGTAAACAGCTAATGTTGTCAGGAGAAATTCCTAAGAGGTATTCACAAGCAACAATATCCGCATCCATTTCTCATCAGCTTCTAGATGCAATTGGAGGCTCAATTAGCATAGTAGGAAGCGGTTATTCGGGAGAGTTAAGAAATCTTGCTATTGGAATCTATGAGGAATTGAAAGTTGAATACTAAATCAATTAGCATAGCAAACATCTCACTAAGTATATGTTTATACTTGGCATTGACTATTGGTCTGGCTATTAGCTTAAGCATTTGGAATGACTGGTTTTCTTTCACTCAACACATTGCTCTAGATACTTACCTCCTTACATTGGGAGCTATTACGGTTGTTGTTGTATGCATTCCAAACATTCTGACAATAAGCAAAGGATTAAGTGTTGCTGCAAAAATAAACTTACTTACTATCTCTTTTATCATTCTCACTTGCAGCATTAATTTTGTTGTAGCAAATGGTAGTACTATTTCTTCATCTTTGGGTACATTGCTTGCCATCATTAGCTTAATGATCTTCAAAAGCGAAGCATACCAATCGTTCCTAGCACACTTTAATGCTCTTCATTTTAGAAAAACCTCGATATAAAAAAGCCCGCTCAAATGAGCGGGCAATGAGGTTGTCATGTAAGCCCTGATTAATGAGCTTACTGATTTTTATCTGTTACGCGTCTAGACTCGCTTTCACTTTAGCGTGTAACTCTTGAACCGAAGTTACTGACGCTTTTGCGTCTGCAGTATGAGACATACATGTAGCGAACGCTGCATTCAGTGTCGTTGTGTAGTTCACTTTTTCAGCCAGTGCACCACGGCGTAGAACTTTCGAATCTTCAATCGCTTGACGACCAGCAGCCGTGTTTACGATGTAGGTGTATTCGTTGTTCTTGATGCGGTCAAGAATGTGTGGACGACCTTCGTGTACTTTGTTTACCAAACGTGGGTTAATACCCGCTTCGCCCAGAATTACAGCTGTACCGTGTGTCGCATCCAACTGGTAACCCAGTTTCACTAACTTAGAAGCTAGGTCAACAACACGCTCTTTATCACCTTCACGTACAGACAGTAGCGCACGACCACCTTCAGGATAAACCGCACCACAACCTAGCTCTGCTTTCGCGTAAGCTTCTGCGAACGTTGCACCCACACCCATTACTTCACCTGTTGAGCGCATTTCAGGGCCCAATAGAGGGTCAACACCAGGGAATTTGTTGAACGGCAGAACCACTTCTTTCACTGAGTAGTAAGGAGGGATAATCTCTTTAGTAAAGCCTTGTGACTCTAGAGATTGACCCGCCATTACACGTGCAGCGATTTTCGCTAGAGGAGCGCCTGTCGCTTTCGATACGAATGGTACCGTACGAGCAGCACGAGGGTTCACTTCAATTAGATAAACGTCGTTATCTTTCACAGCAAACTGCGTGTTCATCAAACCGCGCACACCGAGTTCGAATGCTAACTTCTCAACTTGCTCACGCATCTTGTCTTGAATTTCCTGACTTAGCGTGTATGCAGGCAGTGAACATGCAGAGTCACCAGAGTGAACACCCGCTTGTTCGATGTGCTCCATGATACCGCCGATAACGACGCGTTCACCGTCACAGATAGCATCAATATCAACTTCGGTTGCATCATCCAAGAAACGGTCTAGCAGAACTGGAGACTCGTTCGATACGCTTACTGCTTCGTTGAAGTAGCGACGCAGGTCTTGCTCGTCGTATACGATTTCCATCGCACGACCACCGAGTACATAAGATGGACGAACAACTAATGGGAAGCCAATTTCTTTCGATTTCTCAACCGCTTGCTCCATCGTTGTTACTGTCGCGTTTTCTGGCTGAAGTAGACCTAAACGGTCAACAGCGGCTTGGAAGCGTTCACGGTCTTCCGCACGGTCGATAGCATCTGGGCTAGTACCAATGATTGGCACACCAGCCGCTTCTAGAGCACGAGCCAGTTTAAGTGGCGTTTGACCACCGTACTGAACAATCACACCTTTTGGTTTTTCAACGCGAGCGATAGACAGTACATCTTCCAGAGTTACTGGCTCGAAGTACAGACGATCAGACGTATCGTAGTCAGTAGATACCGTTTCTGGGTTACAGTTAACCATAATGGTTTCGTAACCGTCTTCACGCAGCGCAAGTGATGCATGAACACAACAGTAATCGAATTCGATACCTTGGCCGATACGGTTTGGACCGCCACCAAGAACCATGATCTTATCTTTGTCTGTTGGGTTTGCTTCACATTCTTCATCGTAAGATGAGTACATGTAAGCCGTGTCAGAAGAAAACTCTGCTGCACATGTATCCACACGTTTGTAAACCGGATGAATATCAAACTGCTCACGAGCACGGCGAATTTCACTTTCAGCGACACCAAGCAATTTAGACAAGCGAGCATCAGAGAAGCCTTTGCGTTTCATCTGACGAAGCACTTCTTTGGTCAAACCTGCGTAGCCGCCCGCCTTGACTTGTTCTTCGAGTTTTACAATTTCTTCGATTTGAACCAGGAACCAGCGGTCGATTTGAGTCAAGTTGAACACACCGTCGACTGACATACCCGCTCGGAATGCATCGGCGATGTACCAGATACGCTCTGCACCTGCTTCTTTAAGTTCGTGACGAATCTTAGTCAGTGCATCTGGCGCTTCCAGATCGACCATCTCATCAAAACCAGTTGCGCCAACTTCTAGGCCACGCAGTGCTTTGTGAAGAGATTCTTGTTGGTTACGACCAATCGCCATTACCTCACCAACCGATTTCATCTGAGTTGTCAGACGATCGTTTGCACCAGCAAATTTCTCGAAGTTAAAGCGAGGGATCTTAGTTACGACGTAGTCGATAGTTGGTTCAAATGACGCAGGTGTTGCACCACCTGTGATGTCGTTTTGTAGTTCGTCTAGCGTAAAGCCAACAGCCAGTTTCGCGGCAATTTTCGCAATTGGGAAGCCTGTTGCTTTTGATGCTAGCGCAGAAGAGCGAGATACACGCGGGTTCATCTCGATGATGACCATACGACCATCTTTCGGGTTGATACCAAACTGTACGTTTGAACCACCTGTTTCAACACCGATTTCACGCAGAACAGCTAGCGATGCATTACGCATAAGCTGGTATTCTTTGTCAGTCAGTGTTTGTGCTGGAGCAACCGTGATTGAGTCACCCGTATGGATACCCATTGGGTCAAAGTTCTCGATTGAACATACGATGATACAGTTGTCCGCTTTGTCACGAACGACTTCCATTTCGTACTCTTTCCAACCGATTAGTGACTCATCGATAAGAAGTTCGTTGGTCGGAGATAAGTCCAGACCGCGACGACAGATTTCTTCGAACTCTTCTTTGTTGTACGCGATACCACCACCAGTGCCACCCATGGTGAACGATGGACGAATGATACAAGGGAAGCCAACCATATCTAAAACTTTGTAAGCTTCTTCCATGCTCTTCGCTGTATCTGCGCGAGGACACTCAAGGCCGATAGACTTCATCGCTTTATCAAAACGAGAACGGTCTTCCGCTTTGTCGATTGCATCAGCCGTTGCACCAATCATCTCTACGCCAAACTCTGCGAGAACGCCGTGCTTCTCTAAATCTAACGCACAGTTAAGTGCTGTCTGACCACCCATAGTTGGCAGAACTGCATCAGGACGTTCTTTCTCGATGATCTTGCGTACAACTTCCCACTGAATCGGCTCAATGTAAGTCGCATCTGCCATCTCTGGGTCAGTCATGATGGTTGCTGGGTTAGAGTTAACCAGGATAACTCGGTAGCCTTCTTCGCGAAGAGCTTTACACGCTTGTGCGCCAGAGTAGTCAAACTCACATGCCTGACCGATAACAATCGGACCAGCACCAAGAATTAGAATACTTTGAATGTCAGTACGTTTTGGCATTATCTACTACTCCGAATTAAGCGCTGTGTTTTTTGATTAGTTCGATAAAGTGGTCAAATAGCGGTGCCGCGTCATGTGGACCTGGGCTCGCTTCTGGGTGACCTTGGAAGCTAAATGCTGGCTTGTCTGTGCGGTGGATACCTTGCAAAGAGCCATCAAATAGCGATACGTGAGTAGCACGTAAGTTTTCCGGTAATGTTGCTTCATCTGCCGCAAAGCCGTGGTTTTGCGAAGTGATCATCACAACGTTACGCTCTAAATCTTTTACTGGGTGGTTTGCACCGTGGTGACCAAACTTCATTTTCACCGTTTGCGCACCTGATGCTAGCGCCAGAATTTGGTGACCTAGACAAATACCAAAAATTGGCAAGCCTTTTTCTAGGAACACTTTGGTTGCTTCAATCGCGTAAGTACATGGTTCTGGGTCACCAGGGCCGTTCGATAAGAATACGCCATCTGGATTTAGTGCCAGAACTTCTTCCGCTGACGTTTCTGCAGGTACAACCGTTAAGCGGCAGCCGCGGTCAACCAACATTCGTAAGATGTTGCGTTTTGCGCCAAAGTCGTAAGCGACAACGTGGTATGGCAGCTCGCTGTCATCTTTCGCCTCTGGAAGTCCACCTTCAAGCGTCCACGAACCTTGCTTCCATTGATACGCTTCTTTTGTTGTAACTTCTTTCGCAAGGTCCATTCCTTTTAAGCCTGGGAATTCTTTTGCTTTCGCTAGTGCCAAAGCTTCGTCTAGGTTGTTGCCCGCAACAATACAGCCGTTTTGAGCACCTTTTTCACGCAGGATACGAGTGAGCTTACGAGTATCGATATCAGCGATGCCAACGATATTTTGAGACTTAAGATAATCAGAGAGGGATTGTTCGTTACGGAAGTTAGAAGCGATTAGAGGAAGATCGCGAATCACAAGGCCTTGTGCATGAATGGAAGAGGATTCTTCATCTTCGGAAGTGGTTCCGGTATTGCCAATGTGAGGATAAGTGAGAGTGACGATTTGCTGAGAATAGGAAGGATCAGTGAGGATTTCTTGATACCCCGTCATCGAGGTATTAAAAACGACTTCACCAACGGAAAGACCATCTGCCCCTATGGACACTCCGCGGAACACTGTCCCATCTTCTAGGACCAACAGTGCTAATTTACCCAAGACAACCTCCAGAATAAAAATGCAAAAAAAATAAATCAAACTGCAAACATGCCTTCCTTTACCTATAAAATCTACATAAATAGGTATTTCAGACAAATTGGCGGTATTCTAAAGTTGGACTCGAAACCTGTCAACCTACAATCAAAAATAAATGATTAATTTCTAGCGAGTAAGGTCATTTTGAATCAGTAAGGCCCAAAAAGATAACTTTTACATGCTATTACATAGAGAGGCATAGAGGTTTAATGAATTTTACAAATTTGAACTTTTTAGAGATCACAAAAAAGTATGAATTTTTCACGCAAACGTTCACTCGACAAAAAAGACATTAGTTTTTAGACATCAAAACCCAAAACACCCACAAAACAACCAAAACAACGACAAAAGTAAGCACCAAAATACTTTCTGTTAGAATCATTTCATTTACAAATAATTCTATAGATATAAAAAAGCCGGCTACCGCCGGCGAATAATTATGTATTTAGAGTTCATTCAATCCCAAAACATCTGTCATGGTATAAAAGCCCGCTGGTTTGGCACTCAACCAAACAGCGGCCTTGACGGCGCCATTAGCAAACGTCATACGATCGGTCGCTTTGTGCGTTATCTCCACTCGTTCCCCGATATCAGCAAACATGGCTGTGTGCTCACCGACGATATCGCCAGCGCGAATTGTAGCAAAGCCGATCTCATCTTTAGTACGTTCACCTGTGATACCTTCTCGCGCATAGACAGCTACATCATTCAGCTTGTTGCCCATCGCACCAGCAATGGCTTCGCCCATCCCGATAGCGGTACCAGAAGGAGCATCAACTTTATGACGATGATGTGCTTCGACAATCTCAACATCACAGTAGTCGCCCATCACTTTGGCTGCTTTCTCAAGAAGCTTAAATACTAGGTTCACACCAACAGAGTAGTTAGGAGCCATGACAACAGGCACTTGCTTAGCGGCTTCGTCAATCAGTTCACGCTCTGCATCACTGAAACCAGTCGTCCCAATCACAATACTCTTTCCATGCTTCTTACACAGTTCAAGATTCGCCAACGTACTTACTGGGGCAGTAAAATCGATGATTACATCAAAATTATCGACGTCTTTAGCAAGATCATCCGTTAAGAACACATCGAATTTGCCTTCACCACAAAGTTCACCGATATCGACACCGACAAGTGAGGACTCAGGTCGTTCTGATCCCGCGCTCACTGTCGCCTCTGGGTTAAGGTGTGAAGCTTTAACCAAATTACGGCCCATTCGGCCTGCTGCTCCTGCGATTGCAATACGAACCATTGCGCTTTCTCTCCTTCTCTGGATAACGAGGTTTGCTCTCGTTCTCTCGTTTCGCTTAATCTGTTTAAACTAACAACATACCGTGGTTACCACAAGCAAGTTCATCAGGCTTAAGCGAACTCTTTTACGACACGCTCCAAGATAGGCACGTTCGCTTCAGGAAAGGCATAGTTACCCAATTCTCTTATCTCAACCCAGCGACCTTCTTGACCTTCTCGGCCGTAAGGCTCATTACTGAACTTAGATACCGTAATAAAATCAAACTTAAGTGATTTGTCTGGATAGTCATATTCCAAATGCTCGAAAAGGGCTTGCTCAGTAACTTCAATTCCTACCTCTTCTTCAAGTTCTCTTGCTAGAGCATGTTCAATACTTTCTCCTGACTCGACTTTCCCGCCGGGAAACTCCCAAAACCCGCCTTTATGCTTGTCGTCTGGACGCTTTGTAATAAAAATTTTTGATTTGTCTTGGTTAAAAATAATAGCCGCGACTATGTGAATTCTTTTCATAGGGGTTCCTAACTCTCAAGCCGTTACACTTCAACGGTCTTTGCATCTCTAAAACTATCCGATGCTATCAAAACTTATGAAATTCGACAGCCACAGAATTTGCTTAAAAAAAGAGCCGCCTAGGCGACTCTTTAAAAAATTATCTGACTAATACGTTAGTCGATTTTGCCGTGGCACTGTTTATACTTCTTACCACTACCACAAGGGCAAGGCTCATTGCGACCTACTTTACGTTCATCACGTACCATTGGCTGACTTGAACCTTCTTCAGATTCTTCACCTTCAGAAAGAGGGTTTTGTGCTGCTGCGTGTTGCGCTTGAGCACGACGAGCGGCCTCTTCAGCTTGCGCACGACGTTGCTCTTCCATACGTTCAACTTCTTCTTGTTGCTGAACTCGAACGCGAGATAGAACAGTAATCACATCAGTTTTCAGCGCTTCTAGTAGACCTTCAAACAGTTCAAACGATTCACGCTTGTATTCCTGTTTCGGGTTCTTCTGCGCATAGCCGCGTAAGTGAATACCCTGACGCAAGTGATCCATTGCTGCCAAGTGCTCTTTCCAAAGCGTATCCAGAGTTTGAAGCATAACCGATTTCTCGAAGTTACGAAGCACTTGCGCACCCACCACTTCCTCTTTCTCTTTGTACACTTCAACGGCTAGATTGATGATCTTCTCGCGTAGCGCCTCTTCGTAAAGCTTATCGTCTTCTTCAAGCCATTGCTTCACTGGCGCATCAAGATCGAAGTCTGCTTTCAAGCGCTCTTGCAGACCTTCAACGTCCCACATATCTTCTAGTGATTGTGGCGGGATGTACTCATCAATAACCGCGGTTAGCACATCTTCACGGTTTTGCTCGATCATACCGCTGATGTCTTCAACGTTCATCAATTCGTCGCGCAGCTCGTAGACAACCTTACGCTGATCGTTCGCCACATCATCGTATTCTAGTAGCTGCTTACGGATATCAAAGTTACGGCCTTCCACTTTGCGCTGTGCTTTTTCAATTGAGCGAGAAAGCATTTTCGATTCAATAGCTTCACCTTCTTCCATACCACTTTGAATAAGGCTCGCCATACGATCAGAAGTGAAAATACGTAACAAAGAGTCTTCCATAGATAGGTAGAAGCGCGATGAACCTGCATCTCCTTGACGACCAGAACGACCACGTAGCTGGTTATCAATACGGCGAGATTCGTGGCGCTCAGTACCAATGATGTGTAGACCACCAGCATCTAGTACTTGATCATGTACCACTTTCCACTCTGCTTTAATCGCATCGATTTGTTCTTGAGTTGGGTTCTCCAAAGCTTCCACTTTTGATTGCCAACTACCGCCAAGCACAATATCCGTACCACGACCGGCCATGTTGGTCGCGATAGTTACCGCACCCGGCATACCCGCTTCAGCAACAATTTCCGCTTCCTTCTCATGGAATTTCGCATTCAATACGTTGTGTTTGATCTTCGCTTTCTTCAAGGCGTTGGAGAGTAGTTCTGATTTTTCAATCGATACGGTACCAACCAATGTTGGCTGACCTTTCGCAACGCGCTCTTTGATATCTTCAATGATTGCAGCAAACTTCTCAGCTTCGGTACGGTACACCACATCCGGCATATCGTTACGAATCATTGGTTTGTTGGTTGGGATAACCACCGTTTCCAAGCCATAAATAGATTGGAACTCAAACGCTTCAGTATCCGCAGTACCTGTCATACCAGACAGTTTTTCGTATAAGCGGAAGTAGTTCTGGAAGGTAATCGAAGCCAAAGTTTGGTTTTCGTTTTGAATCTTAACGCCTTCTTTCGCTTCTACTGCTTGGTGAAGACCTTCAGACCAACGACGACCTGGCATTGTACGACCAGTATGTTCATCAACAATTACTACTTCACCTTCGTCAGTAACGATGTAATCAACGTTGCGCTCAAACAACACATGAGCACGCAAAGCGGCATTCACGTGATGTAACATGCTGATGTTAGTCGGAGAGTAAAGTGTGTCACCCTCTTCCATAAGACCATTTTTCACCAACAGTTCTTCAACGTACTCTTGGCCCGTTTCTGTGAGGTATACTTGCTTTGATTTCTCATCAACAGTGTAGTGACCATCACCACGATATTCTTCAGAGTCTTCTTTGTCTTGCTTTTTAAGATGCGGGATCAAAAGGTTGATTCGGGTGTATAGCTCAGAGCTATCTTCAGCAGGACCAGAAATGATCAAAGGAGTACGAGCTTCATCAATTAGGATTGAGTCCACCTCATCGACAACTGCAAAGAAGCGATCACGCTGTACACGGTCTTCGCTACGGAAGGCCATATTGTCACGAAGGTAGTCAAAACCAAATTCATTGTTGGTTCCGTATAGAATGTCAGCTTGGTACGCTTCTTTTTTCTCTTGAGGAGGCATGTTTGGCACGTTTACACCAACGGTCATACCTAAAAATTCAAATAGAGGGCGGTTCGTCTCAGCATCACGTTTAGCTAGATAATCGTTCACTGTTACGATGTGAACGCCTTTACCAGCAAGAGCATTTAAGTAAGCTGGAAGCGTTGCCGTCAGCGTTTTACCTTCACCCGTACGCATTTCAGCGATTTGACCCGCATTTAGAACCATACCGCCGATAAGCTGGACGTCGAAGTGGCGCATACCGTAGACACGCTTAGATGCTTCACGAACCGTAGCAAAAGCTTCTGGAAGTAGTTTATCAAGAGTTTCACCCTTCTCTAGGCGCTCACGGAATTCAACCGTCTTTGCTTTTAACTCTTCATCACTTAGAGCCTCGAATGTTGGCTCATAGTTATTAATTTCTTTTACAATTTTTCTAAGGCGGCGCAGTGTTCGGTCGTTGCGACTGCCAATCACTTTTGTCAGTAGCTTAGTTATCATTTTTCGTGAATCTCTCTTTATTCAGACCGTTCCCGATCTACTCATAATGCCTTCAGTCTCTGCCAGTTTGGAACTAAGAATACTGAGATAAATCATTTATCAAAGATATTGAGTTCAAACATCCATATTTCAAGGCTAAGTTTTGAAACAATGTGGCTTAGTGTAAGGATTTTTAATCGATACAACCATAAATAGACGTATTTGTTTGAAGCACTCTGAAGTTTTTACTTAAAGTGGTGACTGATTAGCCGATATTGCATACCGCAATATGTGTAATCCATCCAGAGCAAACTTTGCTTTTTACCTTGCTACATTGTAAAACTGAAGCTAAAGACGTTAATGTAAACTATACCTTGATAGAAAGCTGCTCTAGAATAGCTATATCTCAACAAAATTAGATTTTACCTATGCGTGATCACCGTCCAACCTCGACTGAAGATGTTATTGCTGAGTCACAGTTCAAGCAGATTCAAGAACATGCTGGAGAAATCTTACAGCTTAACCAAGCTTTGCAAGAGGTCTTACCCACGGGGACGGCCGATCATTGCCGAGTAGCGAATGTTCGTAACGGCCATCTATTGATCGATGTCTCTAGTGCCGCGATCAAAATGAAGATCGATTACGATCGCCTCATGATCCTAAATAAACTTCGTACTCAAGGCTTTGCCAAGCTGATGAGCGTTGAAGTGAGGATCAATCCTTCACTATATCGAAACCGCTTTCAACAAGACGACAGACCTAAGCGTCCACCACTAACCGAATCTGCAGCAAAGTCATTAATGACGATTGCCGACATGGCGCCACCGAAAATTCAAGAGCGTTTAAAACGATTAGCCGATATGGCAGAAAAGGAAGATCGTAAGTGAACGTTATTTCAATATGCTGAAAGCTTGAATGTTATTGATAAATCCAGGATTAAAGCCAAATAGCAAAAAACCAGGCATAAGCCTGGTTTTTTATTAATTCTAATGCCAAGTATTTACGCAAGCACCATATTTGGTTCTGCGAATGCTACTGGTGAGCCGACTTCTTCTTCGAATGTAGTCCACTCCCACGCTTCCTGATCTGCAAGAACAGCACGTAACAGTTGGTTATTTAAACCGTGGCCAGATTTAAAGGCACGGAATTCACCAATGATTGGGTGGCCACACATGTAAAGGTCACCAATCGCATCCAACACTTTGTGAGTCACAAACTCATTTTCAAAGCGTAGACCTTCTTCATTAAGAATACGGTAATCATCCAAAACGATAGCATTGTCAAAACTACCACCCAAAACTAGGTTTTGAGATTGTAGATATTCGATATCACGCATAAAGCCAAACGTACGTGCTCGAGAAATCTCACGAACAAAGCCTTTTGACGAGAAATCAAACAGCAAACGTTGCTCGTCTGATTCAATCGCTGGGTGATTAAACTCAATTTCGAAGTCCATACGGAAGCCGTTAAATGGTACAAATTCTGCCCATTTATCACCATCTTCAAAACGAACTGGCTTTTTGATGCGGATGAAGCGTTTTGGCGCATTTTGCGTTTCGATACCTGCTTGTTGTAGCAAGTATACAAATGGGCTTGCACTACCATCCATGATCGGAATTTCAGGTGCGTCTACTTCGACAACAATGTTATCGATGCCCATACCAGCAAGTGCCGCATTCAAGTGCTCAACAGTTGAAATACGCACACCTTCATCGTTTACCAATGCAGTACAAAGCATGGTGTCACGAACCGAAGCTGGATCAGCTGGAAAATCTACAGGTGGATTTACATCTGTACGACGGTAAATGATACCTGTATTTGCAGCAGCCGGGCGCAGAGTAAGTGTGACTTTACGACCAGAGTGGAGACCCACACCAGTTGTTTTCACTATTTCTTTCAGAGTACGTTGTCTGATCATCTGCTTGCCTCTCAAAAATTTGCTACAAAACACGGCCGTCTGTAACGTCGACCGTGAATGCTACCATAATTTTGAGCCATGTCAAATTTATGGGTTAAAGATTAATCAGCCTGACGACGCAAAAATGCCGGTATATCTAAATAACCACTTTCCTTTTCTTGCTTTGGAGCCGCAGAACTTTGGCTCGACGAAGCTGGAGAAGAAGGAGCAGTGTTTGTCGGCTGAGGAGTTACCTGTGGCTTCTCTTGCACTTGATTATTTTGCAAGGTCTGTGCCGGTTTTTCTTCAGCTTGCGTTGCCGCTGCTTGTTGCTGTGGTTGAGCTTGCGGCGTCGGTGCCACTTTAGCTTTACCACCCGCAACTAGCGTGATATCTGGCTTTTTCTCATTACCAATACCTGTCGCTACAACTGTTACGCGGATTTCGTCAGTCATATCAGGGTCTAGAGAAGTACCGATAACAACAGTCGCATTGTCAGAAGCGAATGCCTTCACTGTATTACCAACCGTCTCAAACTCGTCAAGACGCATATCCAGACCAGCAGTAATATTGACAAGAACACCACGAGCGCCCGCTAGATCGATGTCTTCCAGAAGTGGGCTAGAAATTGCCATTTCAGCCGCTTCTTCAGCACGGTCTTCACCTTTGGCGATGCCGCTACCCATCATTGCGTGACCCATTTCAGACATTACAGTTCTTACGTCCGCAAAGTCGACGTTGATCATGCCAGGGCGAGTAATTAGCTCAGCAATACCTTGAACGGCATTCTTAAGAACATCGTTAGCGCTTGCAAAAGCTTCTAGTAGTGTTACACCACGACCAAGTACTTTAAGTAGCTTTTCGTTTGGAATCGTGATCAAAGAGTCAACATGCTTAGACAGCTCATCGATACCTTGCTCAGCAAATGCCAAACGCTTTTTACCTTCAAAACTAAACGGTTTAGTTACTACCGCTACTGTTAGAATGCCAAGCTCTTTAGCCACTTCAGCAATAACAGGCGCTGCACCAGTACCGGTACCGCCACCCATACCAGCTGCGATAAACACCATATCGGCGCCAGTCAGGGAATCTTTAATTCGATCTCTGTCTTCGAGAGCTGCGTCACGGCCAACCTGTGGATTAGCACCTGCACCCAGACCTTTAGTGATATCACCACCGATCTGAATAACATTGCCAACGCTTGTCTTACGAAGTGCTTGCGCATCAGTGTTGACGCTGATGAATTCCACACCTTCGATGGATTCACGCACCATGTGTTCAACGGCGTTACCACCGCCGCCACCAACCCCAACGACCTTGATTACTGCATCGTCAGACATTTCCATCATCGGTTCAAACATGTGTTGTCTCCGTTTATCCTGCAACTCAGGTTAAAACTCTTTTTGTATCCAGTTACGCAATTTATCGAAAAAGCCAGTTACAGATGAGCGTTTAGGTTCATTATAATCGCTATCGTCGCTAGACTGCATGTCTCTTGCGTAATGAAGTAATCCAACTGCCGTAGAATGGTACGGCTCTTTTACATAGTCAGTTAATCCGCTGACTTCGAGCGGTTTGCCGACCCTTACTTGATTGCGGAATACGCGTTCCGCACATTCTACCACTCCGTCCATTTGCGCAGCACCGCCGGTGAGTACAACTCCCGCAGCCAGATGGTGCTTGATACCCTCTTCGCGCAATTTTGCTTGTACAGAGTCGATAGTTTGGTTAACCAGTCCCATAAGCTCAGAGTAGCGTGGCTCAATCACTTCTGACAACGTTTGACGTTGCAGGCTACGTGATGGTCGTCCACCTACGCTTGGTACATTAACCGTGTCATCCTTACTGACCAGTTCACTCAAAGCACAGCCATATTTGACTTTTATTTCTTCAGCATCGCTCACTGGCGTGCCAAAAGCAAAAGCAATATCACTGGTTACAGCATTTCCTGCGTACGAAAATACTTCTGTGTGACGTAACGCACCGCCAGTCCAGATGGCCACATCCATCGTGCCGGCGCCAATATCAACCACACAAACTCCAAGCTCTCTTTCATCCTCGGTGATTACTGCATTACTAGCAGCAAGCCCAGAAAATACGAGTTGTTCTACTTTAAGGCCGCAGCGTTCTACCGCCTTAATAATGTTGCGTGCCATGTCATTATGGCATGAGATAAGGTGGACACTCACTTCCATTCTTACCCCAGATAAACCAAGCGGATTTTTGATTCCTTCTTGGTAATCAATGGTGAACTCTTGCGGGATCACATGAAGAATTCGCTGTTCATCACCGATTTTAATCGATTTTGCGGTATGGATAGCGCGATCCATGTCTTCTTGAGACACCTCTTCATCAGAAATCGTGCCCATACCTTTTTCAATTCGGCTTGCGATATGCTTACCAGACAACGAAATGAAGACTCGGCTGATCTGGCACTCTGCCATTAATTCAGCTTGATCAATTGCACGTTGTACTGATTTTACAACCGACTCCAAATCATTCACGCCACCTTTATCCATGCCACGTGAGGGGCTACTACCTGCGCCAATAATATTAATTTGACCGTCTGGTAAAACCTCACCCACTAGAGCCGATACGGTTGCAGTGCCTATATCAAGACCAACAATAATGTTGTCATCAGCGGCCTTAGTCATCTGTACTCTCTTCTAACTCTTGTTCAGGAAACCAACCAACTGCGGCTCCTGTATCGTACCTAAGATCGATATAACTGATTCTTTGCGTGTCACTGCCAAGCTTGTTATAGAGCTTAAAAAAGCGCTCTATACGCTCAAGAAGAGACTCTTTACCGAGCTCTAATCGAATACCGTTATCAAGGATGATTTGCCAAGCTCGTCGCTCGTTTAATACCAGAGACGATATCGCTAAACCCAATTGCTGAAACTTAGGACTCAAATCACGGTAAGTCTGTAAGACTTCCGGTCCGCTATCTTTGGGTCCGTACAGCTTCACTTTTTCTTCTTGCAACAGAGCAACATCTCCATCAAAAACGAACCCGTTTTTATCTAACAGTTCGTTGCCATTCCAAATGGCTTCTGGTTGATGCTCCGTCAAAAAAACTTTTACTGTATCCGGCCACTGCTTTCGGATTGCGGCATGCGCTACCCATGGCAGAGCTTCGACACTTTGCTGTAATACATCAATATCCTGAGACATAAATGTACCGATGTGATCAATTCGACTAAATGCAGCCTGCACATCGTCAGCTTGGACATACTCCAGTTTCCCCTGAAGTACTATTTTGGAGAGAGGTAACCTTTGGTCATCCCACATCCAACTGATCGCCGCGTACAAAACAGAACTAATTAAAGTCACAACCACAACGAAAAATAACGCACCCAAGATTTTTTCTTGGCGACCACGGTTGTTGCCCGTGTTTGGTCGCTCGTCATTCAGTGCAATATTCAACAACGTCTTCGTTTCCTGACTTTTGTCGTGTACTTTTTACCCATATAATTGCGCAGAGGTAAAAGTCTTGACTTTAACCTTGGGATTATACTGAGCTCTTGTAAACTATCAAACACTGATAGCAATAAATCACAATGATATTGACGCAAAATCGAGATCTGAGTCTTTATCTGTCCTTCGCATCAACAATATGTGTCAGCCAAGCATCTTGTTTATATTCAATTTAAGACCTGCCAGCTGTTTCGCCACTTTACCAATATCACCCGCACCTTGCGTTAAGATTAGGTCGCCGTCTTGTATAACGTTAGCTAAAACTGAAGGTAATTGCTCGATTTCTGGAACAAAAATCGGGTCTACCTTGCCTCGGCTGCGAATTGTGCGACATAAAGCGCGCCCATCAGCACCTGCAATCGGCTTTTCACCCGCTGCGTAAACATCCAGCATGATCAATACATCCACCTGTTCAAGCACATTCGCGAAATCATCGTATAAATCACGAGTACGGCTATAACGGTGCGGTTGGAAAATCATCACCAAACGCTTGTCTTGCCAACCACTGCGTGCTGCATTAATGGTTACATCCACTTCTGTTGGATGATGGCCGTAATCATCAACAAGCATTGCATGGCCGTTGCCAGTATCAAACTCGCCAAGGTGATCAAAACGTCTTCCCGTACCTTGCGTACCAGCCATTGCCTTTAGGATCGCATCGTCTTCAATGTCATCTTCAGTAGCAACCGCAATCGCAGCAGACGCATTCAATGCATTGTGACGACCTGGAATATTCAGCGTGATATCTAAGTTAGCTCGCCCTTTACGTACTACCGTAAATTTGCCTTGCTGCCCCTCTTGACGATAATCTTCAATACGTACGTCGGCATCTTCAGAAAAACCGTAAGTTATCACTTGACGACTAATACGTGGGATTAACTCTCGAACCACAGGATCGTCAATGCAAACAATTGCTTGGCCGTAAAACGGTAGATTATGAAGGAAATCGATGAAGGTTTGCTTTAAGGTTTCAAAGTCACCACCATAGGTATCCATATGATCGGCTTCGATATTGGTAACAATGCTCACCATTGGTTGCAAGTGCAGGAATGACGCGTCACTTTCATCTGCCTCTGCAATTAGAATACGACTCGAGCCTAGACGCGCATTTGTACCTGCGCTTTTCACCAAACCGCCATTCACAAACGTTGGATCAAGACCGGCTTCAGAATAGATTTGAGTAACAAGAGCGGTCGTCGTGGTTTTACCGTGTGTACCCGCAACGGCAATACCGTGACGGAATCGCATCAATTCAGCCAACATCTCTGCGCGGCGTACAATAGGGATGCGTAATTCACGTGCCGCCATCACTTCTGGGTTTTCTTCGTTGATCGCCGTTGACACAACAACCACACTGGCTTTTTCTACATTACTGGCTTGATGACCAATAAATACCGTCGCACCTTTTGATACCAAACGCTCTGTCACAGCGTTCTCTGATAGATCAGAACCTGTGATTTGGTAGCCTTCGTTCAACAGCACTTCTGCAATGCCGCTCATGCCCGCACCACCAATACCGATGAAGTGGATGGATTTCACGCGGCGCATCTCTGGCACCATTGCGCGAATCTGAGCTAAGTCTTGTGTATGTTGGATTGTCATCAATTCTATTCTCAATAATTCGGTTAACGCTTTTCGGTCAAAGCGACAATGACTTGTGCGACAACTCGGTCAGCATTCAATTTTGCAGCGCCACGCGCTTGCTCAGCCATTGTAAGTAAAGCTTGGCGATCCAATTGTTGGATCTGCAGAGTCAGAGACTCAACGGTTAAATCTGGTTGTTCAATCATTTTCGCCGCGCCGCAATCCACCAAGTGGTCTGCATTAAGTGCTTGCTGGCGGTCTTTGTGCATGAATGGAACAAAAATAGCGCCTACACCTGCCGCCGAGACTTCAGATACGGTTAACGCTCCAGAGCGACAAACTAAAAGGTCAGCCCATGCGTAAGCTTCTGCAACGTCATCAATGAATTCCATTACTTCTGCATTTACCACACCATTAGCTTGGTATGCTGCATTCACTTCTTCGGCGGCACCTTTACCCGCTTGATGACGAATACAGTAATCTTCGCCCAATTTCGACATCACTTCTGGCAGAGTTTGGTTAAGAATACGTGCGCCTTGGCTGCCACCCATCACCAAAATGCGAATTGGACCTTGGCGCTCTTGCATGCGCTCAGTTGGCGCTGCTAATTGAGTCACGTCTTCACGAACTGGGTTCCCAACCACTTCGGCATTTGGAAAAGCGCCTGGGAAAGCCTGAAAAACCTTCTTAGCGATTTTCGATAACCATTGGTTCGTTAAACCTGCTACTGCATTTTGTTCATGCAGAACAACAGGAATACCACTCATCCAAGCAGCAATACCACCCGGGCCGCTAACATAACCGCCCATACCAAGCACTGCGTCTGGCTGCCAGCGTTTCATGTGAGCACGAGCCTGCATAATGGCATTGATAATTTGAAATGGTGCTGCAAGAAGACGTTTAACGCCTTGACCTCGTAACCCTTTCACTTTGATAAAGTCGATTTCAATGCCATGTTTTGGCACCAAATCCGCTTCCATTCGATCCGCCGTACCTAACCAACGGATCTCCCAACCTTGTTCTTGAAGCTGTTTTGCTACCGCCAAACCTGGGAATACGTGACCGCCAGTACCACCAGCCATCACCATCAAACGTTTATTTTGTTTCATTAGCTTGTTGTTCTGATTGTTGTTGCTCGCGTTTCAAGCGGCATTCGTAATCGATACGCAGTAGTATGGACACTGCGACGGACATAATTATTAGACTAGAACCACCATAACTGATGAGTGGAAGTGTTAAACCTTTAGTTGGAACAATACCGGCGGCAGCTCCAACATTAACCAAGGTTTGAAACGCAAACCAAATACCAATTCCGAAAGCCAGATAACCTCCGAACATTTCGCCTTCTTCAAATGCACGCTTGCCGATGTAAACCGCTTTTAGCACCAAGCTAAAAATCAGCATTAAGACCAGCACTACGCCTACGAAACCAAGCTCTTCAGCAAGTACGGCAAACACAAAGTCGGTATGCGCTTCCGGTAGATATTCCAGTTTTTGAATTGAATTACCGAGACCTTGTCCGAACCATTCACCACGACCAAACGCCATCAAAGACTGAGTCAACTGATAGCCACTGCCAAATGGATCTTCCCACGGGTCAAGGAAGGAGGTTACTCGTCGCATACGGTATGGCTCGACGAGAATCAAACCTACCACAGCGCCGATACCTGCCACCATCAAGGCGAGAAACTGGGTTAGTTTTGCACCTGCGATAAAAAGCATGCCAAACAGCGTGACCAGCATCACGACGACCGTCCCCAAGTCTGGCTGACCAAGTAGTAATACTGCGAAGAAGGCAAACACCATGATTGGCTTCATAAAGCCACCAAAGAACGTTTGTCGTACTTCGTCTTGCTTTCGAACTAAGTAACCAGACATGAAGATAAACAGCGATAGCTTCGCGACTTCCGCTGGCTGAAGGTTAAACAGCCCAAGGGGAATCCAACGAGACGCACCATTAACCGACTTACCCGCCAAGAGCACGATGATCAACAGTGCGAAAGAAGCCCAAAGTAAGTAATGGCTCTTCTTAAACCACTCTTGCAAAGGCACTTGCAAAATAACAGCGGAGGTCCCTAACGCCAGCACGAGAAACGTCGCATGACGAAACATAAAGTGGAACGGCTGTTCCGTTAATCGAGAGCTGATTGGAAATGATGCAGAGGTTACCATGACCAAACCAGTCAACATCAAACCCAGTGCAATCCACACTAACTGGCGATCAAACATCGCCTCTGGGGCTGGATGCTTGAGCCAATTGCCAATACTGCGTTTAACGTTACCTAAACCCACGAAGTGTGTAACCTTTAATTATGCATATTTCTGAGCAAGAGCAGCGAAAGCATCACCTCTTGCCATAAAGTTGTCGAATTGATCAAAGCTAGCACATGCAGGAGACAGCATCACCATATCACCTGGTTTTAACTGCGAAGATACTTGTTGAATCACATCTTCCATAGTGTCGAAACGTATTGCAGATTCATGCAGTGGCATAAATTCATCGCCATCAGCGCCAAAGCAACACAGTTGCAAGTTAAGCGTCGCGAAGATCGGTTTTAATGGCGAGAAGTCAGCACCTTTGCCAACACCACCAACGAGTAAGTAGAGCTTGCCTGTCGATTCCAAACCAGATAGCGCAGCCATAGTGCTGGCAATATTAGTTGCTTTAGAGTCATTCACCCATTTGACGCCTTGATTATCCGCAACCACCTGGCATCGGTGTGTCAGTCCCGTGTAATTTTTAAGTGCATTCAATGCTTTGTGATAGTTTACGTCCGCAGCTTTTAATAGCGCTAAAGCAACCAGAGCGTTAGATAAGTTGTGCTTACCAACCAACTTAATCTCATCACTTGCGACAACTCGTTGACCGTGATCGAGCAGCCAAGTACGGTTGCCATCCACCTCGAGACCAAAGTCCTGATTGTCGCTGCCAAATGTCACCAATGGCATCTCTGCGTCTGGGAAGGTGTCTTGATCATCACGGTTCACGACCGCAAGAGCAGCATGGTTAAAAATACGCAACTTGGCTTGTCGATAGTCAGACATGCCTTGATAACGATCCATATGATCTTCAGAAAGATTCAGAAACGCAGCGGCTTTGAGCTTTAAGCTTGACGTCGTTTCTAACTGGAAGCTCGAGAGTTCGAGTACATATAGGTCTGCGTCTTGTTCTAACAAGTCCAGAGCAGGCACACCGATGTTACCACCAACGCCAACATCCAAACCTGCAGCCTTAGCCATCACACCTGTGAGGTCGGTTACTGTGCTCTTACCGTTTGAGCCCGTAATCGCAATCACCGGTTTCTGCACCGCCCAAGCGAATAACTCGATATCACCTACTACTGCCGTACCTTTTGCTAATACGGCTTGGATCTCTGGTGTCGCTAGCGCAATACCAGGGTTGGTCACGATAAGATCCGCGTCAGAAAGCCAGTCCGTATTCCAACCACCACTATGCAGTTGAACACTTTCCGGCAAGCGCTCTGCACCTGGAGGGTTTACACGAGTATCAATGACTTTGACCACAAGTTGTGGCTGATTTTTTCTTAGGTGTTTAACGACAGAGAGCCCGGTAATACCGAGCCCTACGACGACAACACTATGTATGTTTTGCCAACGTTCCATATTTGATCACACTGTAAATCTTATTCTTGGAAAGTGCGATTAACGCACTTTCAATGTCGCAAGACCAATCAGAACAAGAACCATAGAAATAATCCAGAAGCGCACGATTACACGAGGTTCTGGCCAACCTTTCAATTCGTAGTGGTGGTGAATTGGTGCCATACGGAAAATGCGCTGACCACGTAATTTGTAAGAACCTACCTGTAGGATGACTGATAGCGTTTCCATCACAAATACGCCACCCATGATCACCAACACCAACTCTTGACGAACTAGAACAGCAATGGTGCCCAATGCCCCGCCAAGCGCTAGTGAACCTACATCGCCCATGAACACTTGTGCTGGGTAAGTGTTAAACCACAAGAAACCAAGGCCTGCACCTACGATTGCTGTACATACGACAACTAACTCAGAAGCATGTGGTAAGTATGGTATATGAAGGTATTCAGAGAAGTTAACGTTACCGGTCGCCCATGCAATAACCGCGAAGCCTGCTGCAACAAGAACCGTTGGCATGATTGCCAAACCGTCTAGACCATCAGTCAGGTTAACCGCGTTACTTGTACCTACAATGACAAAGTAAGTCAGAATGATATACATCAAACCAAGCTGCGGCATGATGTCTTTAAAGAATGGCACCACTAGCTGAGTTGCTGCTGTGTCTTTACCGTAAGCATACAATGCGAAAGCGACGACAAACGCGATCAACGACTGCCAGAAGTACTTCCAACGCGCGATCAAGCCATCGGTATTTTTGCGTACCACTTTACGATAATCATCAACAAATCCGACCGCACCGTAGCCAAGTAAGACTGTCAGCACCGCCCATACGTAAGGGTTGGATAAGTCTGTCCATAGCAAAATCGTGATTGAGATGGCCGCTAAGATCATGATACCGCCCATTGTTGGGGTACCACGCTTACTAAAGTGAGATTCAGGACCTTCGTTACGCACTACCTGACCAATTTGCAGCATTTGCAAACGCTTGATCATGATTGGTCCCATCCATAATGACAGACCTAGAGCGGTTAATACGCTTAGGATTGCTCGAAAAGACAAGTATTCAAACAATCGGAAAAAAGACAGGTATGGCTGTAGCAGCTCGGCAAGCCAAATAATCATTAATAATACTCCTTCAAAGCAGCAGCGACTTCAAACATACGTGCACCGTTCGCTCCTTTCACCAATATCGTATGGTTTTCAGGAACGGCTTGGTCTAGATGCTGCTTGATGTATTCAATCATCTCTTGGTGCGTCTCAAAATGAATGCCTTGGCAAAGATCACTGATCACCTTGGCGTCTGCACCATATGTGAGAACATGTTCAAATTTTTGTGGGGCAGCATGTTCCCCGACTTGACGATGAAGTGCAAGACTTTCCTCGCCCAATTCCGCCATATTACCTAAAATCAGCCAGCGTTGACCTGGGAAAGCGGCCAATAAATCAACTGCCGCTTTCATGGCTGGCACGCTCGCGTTGTAGCTGTCGTCAATCAATTTTATCTTTTCGCTCAGCGCTTCAACCTCGACGCGACCTTTCACTTTGTTCAAATGTTTAAGGCCAGCGCGAACCTCTTCTAATGTGGCGCCCATTTGTAACGCAATAATAGAAGCAGCGATCGCATTCGCAACGTTGTGTTGACCTATAATACCCAGAGACAGTTCAATTTCTTGTGAGCTTGCTGCGATATGTAAGTCAAAGCTTGCTTCACCTGCGGCGTTCAATACGATGTTAGAAGCGAAGAAGTCTGCATCAGTATTACTTTGTGAAAAAGTAATGACTTTCTTATCTGCTAACACTTCATCCCACTTGGCTTCACCATTGCTGTCTAGGTTAACAATCGCAATACCACCAGCTGAAAGGCCTTGGTAGATTTCACCTTTGGCTTGTTTCACGCCATCGATAGAACCAAAGCCTTCAAGGTGAGCGGCTGCTACATTGTTCACTAACGCGATATCTGGTTTTACTAACTGAGTCGTGTAAGCAATTTCACCTATATGGTTAGCACCAAGCTCAATCACGGCATAATCATCATCCTGCTGTGAGCGTAATAATGTCAACGGAACACCAATATCATTATTGAAGTTACCCGCCGTGAATAGCACTTTGCCTTTCAATTGCAGGATACTCGCAACCATTTCTTTTACGGTCGTTTTACCGCAACTTCCGGTGATGGCAACGGTAGGTGTTTGGCATGCTTGATGCACCCAAGAAGCAAACTCACCCAATGCAAGTTTGGTATCCGACACCACAATTTGCGGCACATTCACATCTAAGCGTTTTTCCACGAGTAAAGCACCGGCACCTGCATCTACCGCTTGTTGGCAAAAGTTGTGCGCATCAAAGCGCTCCCCTACTAACGCCACAAATAGAGCCCCACGCTCAATCGCTCGTGTATCAGTAGAAACCGCGTCGATAAGTAGATCGTCGCCGAATCGCTCGCCACGAGTGATGTCTGCAATTTGAGATAACGTTACTTTGATCATGAGGTCAATCCTAAAAGTTGCATTGCGGACTCGCGGTCGGAGTAATGAATCGTTTCGCCATTACGAATCTGATAATCTTCATGACCCTTCCCAGCTAACAAGATAATGTCGTTTGGCGAAGCATTTTCAATGGCATAAGACAGTGCTTTGAAGCGGTCATGCTGAACAATCGCTTCAGCAGGTTTTGACAGCCCAGCTAACATGTCTTTCACAATCTGAACCGGGTCTTCGCTGCGTGGGTTATCGTCAGTCAACACCACTCTGTCGCCTAGACGCTCTGCAATTTCCGCCATCATTGGGCGCTTACCTGCATCGCGATCGCCACCGCAGCCAAAAATAGCCCACAGCTGGCCTTCACAATGAACTCGTAAAGCTTGCAGCGCTTTTTCTAAAGCATCAGGAGTATGGGCATAATCGACCACGACTTTGGCACGATCCTCAGTTTGGAATAACTCCATTCGGCCGAGTACAGGTTGCAGTTGACCTGCGGTTTCGAGTAACGCTTGTTTCTCTTTACCTAAGCTTAATAAGGTCGCAAAAGCGAGCATTAAGTTGGTTGCATTAAACTCACCAATCAATGGCGCGTGCAATTCACCTGAGCCAAATTTACCATCGAACTTAATAGTAATCCCTGACTCCGCGTAACTGACTTCCGTCGCCCAAATTGCGCTTTCAAATTCAGTGTTCGGTTTGAGCGAAACAGCGACCGCATTACTTAACTGCGACGCCCATTGATGACCTACTTCATCATCAACATTGATAATGGCACGTTCACATTGGTGTTGCGTGAACAACCCAAGCTTTGCATTGGCATACTCTTCCATCGTGCCATGGTAATCAAGATGGTCACGACTTAAGTTAGTAAACACGCCCGCCGCAAATGATAATGCTTTGACACGACCTTGCGTCAGGCCATGGGAAGATACTTCTAGCGCGGTGTATGTGGCTTGTTGATTTGCGAGAGAGGAGAGCGTTTTCTGAATTTCAACGGCATTCCCCGTTGTATTCGCAGCTTGTTGCAAGTTATTGAGGAAGCCATTTCCTGTTGTTCCCATTACCGCCGCTTTATGGTCAAGCAGTTCTAGCCATTGCGCTATTAACTGGGTAATGGTGGTTTTGCCGTTGGTGCCGGTGACACCAATCAAATCCATATCAGGGTAAGCATAAAGCTTTCCAGCAATTGCGGATAAACGTTGGTCCAACCTATCAATGTAAATGACGGGAACATCATCAATGATTTCCACCGTACCATGTGTTTTGACATCGCAGGCTTGCGCCAGGGCTGCATTTGCACCTTGCTCAATTGCAGAGGCAATGAATTTACGCCCATCCACAACATGGCCAATCACTGCTACAAACGTGGTTCCAGGTTGAACTCTTCGGCTGTCGAGCTCCAATTCAGAAACAAGAACGGACGATAAGCTAGGGCAATCCACCCAAGGGGAAAGCAGCACGTCCATACTGATGGCTTTAGTCATATTTGTTCTCCGAGCTTTGGCTCAGGTTTTCTTAATTTTGTTTGCTCAGTAAACCACAGGGCTTACTGTTGGAATTTGTTTTCGTCAGGTGCAACATTGAGTATTTGTAGCGCGCCTTTCATGATTTCAGAGAAGACAGGAGACGCTACCGAACCACCATAGTAGTCATCGCCTTGAGGCTCATTTACGATCACTACTAAAGCAATTCGCGGATCGCTAACCGGAGCAAGCCCAGCCGTGTAGGTGATGTACTCGTCGCTGTACCCACCGGCAGAAGCTTTACGTGATGTACCCGTTTTCGCTCCTACTCGATAACCAGGAACTGCCGCTCTGCGAGCCGAGCCCCCTTTTTGAGTTACGGTTTCCAACATGTCTAATACTTGACGCGCATACTTCGCACTCACCACTTGACGTGACATGTCATGATCATTGCTTTCAATAATATGAATAGGCTCGTATTTGCCAAGGTTTCCAAGCGTCGCATAAGCATGGGCTAGCTGGATTGGTGTAATTGATAGACCGTAACCAAACGCAATCGTGGCGCGTTCAATTGGCGACCAACGAGTTCGTGTAGGAAAAATACCCGTCACTTCCCCAACTAGGTTTAGGCCAGAAAGCTCACCAAAACCCACTGAACTGTACAGCCCAAGAAGCGCCTCTACCGGCATTTGCATTGCTAGCTTCGTCACACCGATATTACTCGACTTTTTAAGGATCGTGGTCAAGCTCGCTTTGCCTACGCGAGAGACATCTCTGACTCGACTACCACCTAAACGTAGGACACCATTACCGGTATCTACGATGGTATCTTTATCGGCTATCCCATTTTCTAAGGCGGCTAAAATAACGAAAGGCTTAATGGTCGAACCAGGCTCCATTGAGTCCGTGATCACTCGGTTACGCATTTGATAGCTTTGCCAATCGCTACGATTGTTAGGGTTGTAAGAAGGAGCATTAACCATGGCCAATACGGCGCCCGTTTTTACATCCAACATGACAACGGAACCTGAAGTGGCGCGGTGGTCCGCAACGGCTTGCTTAATCGCACGATACGCGATCGCCTGTAGGCGCTGATCGATGGTTAACTGAAGTGATTTACCTTCTTGCTTGTCTTGCCAAGCAATGTTTTCCACAACACGACCATAACGGTCTTTACGAATAGTTTTCTTACCCGCCGCGCCAGTGAGCCACTCATCGTAGCTACGCTCCACACCTTCTAGGCCATGCCCGTCAATGCCTGTTACACCGACTAAATGAGCACTAACCTCACCTGCAGGATAATAACGACGAGATTCCGACTTAAGGCCAACACCTGGCAGCTTTAGCTCACGAATATAGTTCGCCATGGCCGGACTGACCTGGCGCTGCAAGTAGATAAAGCGGCGTTTTTCATTGCGCTTGATTTTGTCTATTAACCCTTGTCGGTCAATACCAAGAACATCCGCTAATGCATGCCAACTTTTGGTCTGGCTTAACGCGTTTTCTTTAAATATCGTGGCAGGATCTGCCCAAACCGCCTCAACCGGTACACTGACAGCAAGCGGCTCACCATTTCGATCCGAAATAATACCGCGAGCAGAAGGAATGGATTTAACACGAACCGAACGTAGGTCACCTTGTTTAATCAGGTTATCTGGCTCAATGATTTGGATGTAGGCTACGCGTGCCACCAAAAGGGCAAATGCACAAAAAACAAAAAACAGTAATAGATGGAAGCGCCAACGAATCAAGAAAGATTCTTCGACCGCCACTTTCACTGCTTTGTTATCGGTTTTCTTATCCCCCGTAGCCGCTTTCTCTTTTGCTACAGGTTTACGCTTATTGGCTTGTTTCGTGTTGGATTTTTTTCTAATCATTTGAGCGTGACAACCACTTCTTTATCGCCATCAGGTCGTTTCATTTCAAGTTCTTTTTTGGCAAGGTCTTGAACACGACTGTGTTCCGCGAGGGCAGTTTCTTCCAACATTAAGTTACGCCATTCGCTATCTAATCGTTCTCGTTCAACCAACGTATGGTCTTTCTCGGTGATCGCTTGACGCGCATGGTGGGTAGCAAATACCACTCCTATTGCCGATGCCACGATCAATAGCAACAACAGTAATGGCCAGCGACCAACAGTGAGGAGATCCGTTGCAATCAACTTAGCAAGATTAGGAGTGGATTTCGTCATAATAATTAAAGCTTTTCTGCAATTCTTAACACAGAGCTGCGCGAACGAGGGTTCATTTCAATTTCTTGTTTGCTTGGTTTAATCGCTTTGCTCACCGCTTTCATATTCGCACTACCAAGAGCACGAATTTGCTCTTCCGTCATTGGAATACCGTGTGGCACTTCAGGCCCTTTGCTCTCTTTACGGATAAAACGTTTGACCATACGGTCTTCCAGAGAGTGGAAGCTAATCACAGATAAACGGCCTTCAGGAGCAAGAATGCTCGCCGCGCCTTTAAGTGCCGTATCAATTTCTTCTAACTCACTGTTGATGTAAATACGAAAAGCCTGGAAAGCACGAGTCGCAGGGTGTTTTTTCTCTTTAAAACTTTTCGGTGCGGCATCTGAAATCAATTTTGCCAGCTGACCAGTGCGAACCATTGGCTCATTTTCTTCATCTTCACGGTAGGCAACAATCGCTTTTGCAATACGGCGCGCATGTTTATCTTCCCCGAACTCGCGAATGACCCAAGTGATATCATCGAGGTCTGCTTCCATCAACCATTGAGATACTGGAATACCTGATGTCGGGTCCATACGCATATCTAGCGGACCATCTTTCATAAAGCTAAAGCCACGCTCTGCGTCGTCTAACTGAGGAGAAGAAACGCCTAAATCCAGAAGAACACCATCCACTTTTCCAACTAGCCCATACTCTTCAGCATACTCAGCAATACCAGAAAATGGACCATGAATAATGGTGAAGCGAGGGTCATTGATTTTGCCTGCCTCAGCGATCGCTTGAGGGTCACGGTCGATACTGTACAGTCGGCCATTTTCACCGAGTTTAGATAGAATTGTCCGGCTGTGACCGCCACGGCCAAATGTTCCATCAATATAGACGCCGTCTGGTTTGATAGCTAAGCCATCAATGGATTCATTTAATAACACGGAAATATGTTGGAAGGTTTCGGTCATAGCTTTCTCGTTGAATGATCTTGAAGCGATTCTTTAGTGTACTGATTTCCTACATCATCGCCACCACAAGTCTAAAGTTAGACGTGATTTACGCCAAGTTTATTGGTAATGACATAGTTTGCGTCAATTAAATGCAAAAAACCCATCACTACCGAAGTAGAGATGGGTCTCGAATAGGTGGAGCCGACACATAAGCCGGGTTCTGTTCCGCTTGCGCGGCGGTAGCCATTCGTCTAGGCCAGCAATCACTCACTGGCTCGAGCAACCTACCCGCCTCCTTACGCGAGCAACGCAATGTGGAGGCCTATTTGGTCTTGCTTCAGGTGGAGTTTACCCTGCTACGAACTATTGCTAGTCGTCCGGTGCGCTCTTACCGCACCCTTTCACCCTTACCTGTACCCTTACGGGCCATCGGCGGTCTTCTCTCTGCTGCACTTGTCGTAGGCTTGCGCCCCCCAGGCGTTACCTGGCACCTTGCTCTATGAAGCCCGGACTTTCCTCCCCTTTGTCAGTCTCCCGAAGGACGTCAACGTCAGTCTCCCAAAGGGACTTCGACGTCAGTCTCCCGAAGGACATCAACAAAGCAGCGACTACCCAGTCAGCTCCGAGGGCGGATTGTATAGAGTTCTCACTTCAGAGTCTAGTTAGATCACAGATATGATGAGATGAATGCACTAAGTGATGACTTTTTAGTCAGCGCGCCAAAAATAGATAATAAAAAGGCCGATTCCTAAACATCAGCCCTCATTGACCATTTATCTCGCTAGCGGCACTTAGTCTAAGTTTTCTAAGCCCCATTTATATAGCGCATTCTTCTTCAAGTTATGTATTTCTGCCACCAAAGCAGCTGCTTTTTTCAAAGGCAGCTCTTTGGTCAAAATCCCTAACGTGCGTAAAGCATCTTCAGGTAGTGAGTCGTCTGTTGTTTCACGATGGCCATGTACCAACAATACCATTTCACCACGCTGTTGGTTATCGTCACTTTTCACCCATTTAATCAGCTCACCTAACGGCATGCCTTGAATGGTTTCAAAGGTTTTTGTTAGCTCTCTTGCCAACACAACTTCTCTATCTGGGCCAAGAACGTCTAACATGTCTTGTAGAGAGTCTAAAATACGGTGCGGTGACTCGTAAAAAATACACGTACGCTCTACCGAAGCAATCTCTAGGAATTTATCCTTACGACCTTTGCTTTTCGGTGGTAAAAAACCTTCGAAGCTAAAGCGATCAGATGGCAAGCCAGAGGCACTTAACGCCGTAATGACCGCACAGGCACCTGGAAGAGGCACAACTCTAACGCCCGCTTGACGACATTTTGTCACCAAATGGTATCCTGGGTCGCTGATAAGTGGCGTACCTGCGTCAGAAACTAATGCGATAGACTGACCGGAAAGCAGCTTTTCTACCAAAACTTGTGCTTTTTGCTGCTCATTGTGGTCGTGTAGAGCAAAAGTTTTGGTTTGAATATTGAAGTGAGACAGTAATTTGCCCGTATGTCGAGTATCCTCAGCGGCAATGATGTCCACAGTCGACAGAATTTCGATAGCACGTTGGGTGATATCCGCTAAATTTCCGATTGGAGTCGGTACGATATAGAGAGTTGGCCCCTCATTCGGCAACTTATTTTTATCTGTCATTTGTTTACCATCACTTCAACGATTAATATAGAGACAATTTTGTACAAAATTATAGAGAACTCACGGCAATGATTAACCATAAGAGACTCAGTGTACCACGCATACTTACTCCTGTTGCACTAGCAATTACGCTCGCCGCCTGTTCTTCAGGTCCAAGACAGCCTGATGGCGTTGATGTAACACTTGAGCCTACTCAGTCTGTTCAGAACTATATGATCCAAGCTGATAGCACGGAAGGCAGTTTACAAAATGACTGGTTGATCATGGCAACCAAAGCCGCGATTCAAGCAAACCAGTTTGATCAAGCAGAAATGTTGATCAAGCGCCTGGCTCGTCAACAGTTAACCGAAGTTCAGCAAGCAGAGTGGCAACTAGCGCGTGCGACCATACAGCAAAAACAGGGTAATTACTCTCAGTTGCTGCAATTGTTGAATTTTAAACCTTGGTGGAAGTTGCCAAATGAGCAATGGAAAGACTATTACTTGATGCGTGCCGACGCTTATCAAGGTCTTAACCAAGCGTTTGAGGCAAACCGCCAACTGGTTGCATTTGGTCAATATGCATCGTCCGCGGAGCAGAGAGAGATTTCTAGCCGTATTTGGATGAACTTTGGCAGCTACTCCGAGTACGAACTGACCTCATTAGAAACAGAGCCAAATGAAGATGTTTTGGATGGTTGGCTACAACTCGCTATTTATGCGAAAACGCTGTCGGGCAACTTATCCCAACTAAAAAATACCCTAGAACGCTGGTTAAACGAGAACCCATCGCACCCAGCCGCTATCTACACACCAGAAGAGATTCAAAACATTCTCTCTCTAGACATTGTTAAACCAAACAACACCGCTTTGTTACTGCCGCTTACTGGTAAGTTCTCGCCACAAGCGCAATTAATTCGTGATGGTTTTGTGTTTGCGATGATGAATGATCGTAACCGTGATCCAAGCGCTACCCTCACGGTAATAGACACTAATGCGTATAACGCCGACCAAATTAAACAACGTTTGATCAATGAAAACATCGACTTTGTTGTTGGTCCCCTAGAAAAAGAAAACGTTGAGCTATTGCACACAACCATGGATGGCTCAGAAAATGGTCCTACGATTCCAGCCCTTGCGCTAAATATTCCCGAAGATGTGCAACCAGATAGCAATATTTGCTACTTGGCATTATCACCAGAACAAGAAGCCGCACAGGCAGCGAAACACTTGTTCAGCGAAGGCTATAACTTCCCTCTGATTCTGGCACCAAAGGGCAGCTTTGGTGAGCGCGTAACTGAAGCGTTCAACAAAGAATGGCGCAAGTACAGCTCTAATAAAGTCGCAGCAAGTTATTTTGGCGACAAGCGCCAACTTCAAAAAGACATCAATGAAGTATTTGGTCTGCAAGAAAGCAAACAACGTATTGCTCAGATGCAATCATTAATGCGTATCAAGCTTGAAACACAGCCACGTAGCCGTCGTGATGTCGATGCGGTTTATATTGTTGCTAGAAGCACGGAACTAACTTTGATCAAGCCGTTTATTGAGGTAGCGATTAACCCAGACGCCAAAGCGCCACAAATTTTCTCTAGCTCGCGTAGCAACAGTGGCGGCGCGACTTACGAAGATCTAACAGGTATCATCTACAGCGATATCCCATTACTGATTGACCCAGACCCTAGCGTGACCGCTGAAATGAACGAGCTGTGGTCAGAGCAATCTAACATGGAAAAACGTTTGAAAGCACTGGGTATGGATGCGTATAAATTGATTGGGGAGCTGCCACAAATGAAGGTCGTTCCGGGCTACTCAGTTGGCGGCCAAACCGGTATTTTAAGTATCGACAATAATTGTGTTGTACAGCGTGAGCTAAGCTGGGCTGAGCGTGGGGCTCTTTAGTAAGCGCCAAATCGGAAATCAATATGAAGCTCTGGCGAAGCAGTATTTACAACGCCAGGGCTTAAACTTTATTGAACAAAATTTTCTGACTAAGGTCGGTGAGATTGATTTAATCTTCCAACAAGGTGAAACTATTGTGTTTGTTGAAGTCAAATACCGTAAGAACAATCACTTTGGCTCGGCAGCAGAAATGGTGACGCACGCTAAAATGCGCAAGCTAGTCAAAACCGCACAAGTTTGGCTTAGCCAACAAAAGCGCTTAAAACACAATATCGATTATCGATTTGATGTCATCGCCATTCATGATAATGGGCGAGATATCAACTGGATAGAAAACGCAATCTCTGAAGGATAAGCGATGCTAGATAGCATTAAAGACAGCTTTACAGAAAGTATTCAAATTCAAATCGCAGCAGCAGAGGCGCTGCCTGATGCCATTACTCATGCAGCTCAAGCGATGGTGTCGAGCCTGCTTAATGGCAATAAAATTTTATGTTGTGGTAATGGCGGCAGTGCTTCAAACGCTCAACAATTTGTTTCTTGTCTTTTAAACCGTTTTGAAACTGAGCGTCCTAGCCTACCAGCAATGGCCTTAACCGCCGATAATACCACCCTAACCGCAGTGGCCAACGATTACCACTACCAGGAAATCTTCTCAAAACAGGTACGAGCGTTTGGTCAACCAGGCGACATTTTGCTTGCCATGTCGACTAGCGGTAACAGTAAAAATATTATCAAAGCGATGGAAGCAGCCGTAACTCGAGACATGACGATTATCGCGCTAACAGGAAAAGATGGCGGAGAGATGGCAGGACTGCTCGGTGAGAACGACGTCGAAATTCGTATTCCATCACACCGCACTGCACGTATTCACGAAGTACATATGGTAACACTCCATTGTCTTTGTGATCTTATTGACCAGGTGCTTTTCCCTGCTCACGAAGAGTAACCAAGACTGAGAATCAGAATTATGCTACGTAGCCTCGTTATCTTATTAACAGCATTGAGTTTAAGTGGTTGCGCAGGTTTGTTTATCGCAGGTGCAGCAACCACAGCGAATATTGTCACGGACACACGCACGACAAAACAAATCTGGCAGGACAATAACATCGAATTCGAAGTTGCGGCGATCGGCAATAAAGCACCGTTTAAAGGTGAAGTTCGTGTCGTTGCCAGTTCATATAATGGGACTGTAGTCCTTATGGGACAAGCTCCGACACAAGACCTTATCCTTGCTTTAGAGCGAAGGGCTCGAGAAGTTAGTGGTGTAAAAGTCATACACAATCAAATCAAACAAAAAGAGCCACTCACTGTTACCCAGATTAGCAATGACAGCTGGATCACAACCAAAGTAAAGTCAGCTTTGCTTACTGATTCTGAGCTTAATGGTGTTAAGGTTAAAGTGATCACCGAAGATGGCGATGTTTTTCTGTTTGGTTATGTCACGCCAGAGCAAGGCGATCGAGCGACAGAAATCGCGCGTAATATCTCAGGCGTAAAACAAGTCATTAAAGGGTTCCAATACGGCGAAATGGAGCCTGTTGAAGTAGACTTACCGAGTGACGGTGTACAAACAATAGAAAGTGAGGCAAGCACAGAAAGTGAAGAGAACGTCGAAGTCTTTACGATTAGTGAGTAATTTCCAAAGTCTGGCTTGAAATCATCTTCAACAAGTTAAAAAGAAAAAAGCAGCGTTACGCTGCTTTTTTATTATTTAATCACTCTTAAGCTTGGTTTGCCTTTTGGTCGAGGAGCATCGTCCTCTTCGGCATCTGAATCAGAAACTAACTCAGAAGGCTCATCACTAACCGTTGTGAACGATGGGGATGATTCTTCCTCGGTCATCGCTTCTTCTTCGATGTGAGTGTACGCTTCTTCTGGTTCAAACATAGTACCAGCACCATTCTCACGTGCATAAATAGCTTGAACAGCATACACAGGCACGATCACTGAGTGCGGACGACCGCTAAAGCGAGCATGGAAGGTAATCGCATCATTACCTAACTCAAGATTACCCACTGCACGTGGCGCAATATTCAAAATAATTTGACCATCTTGAATAAATTCAACCGGGACACGCACCCCTGGCATTGTTGCATCCACAACCAAGTGAGGAGTCAAGTCATTGTCTACTAACCACTCGTAAAATGCGCGAAGCATATACGGGCGGCGAGCAGTCATTTTTGCAATATCCATAACGTGTTTTAAATCGCTTAGCGAACTAGGCGCATTTCACGTTCAGCTTCAGTCAAAGAAGCAAGGAACGAATCACGTTCAAATACGCGATTCATGTATACCTTGATTTCTTTTGAACCTGGGCCAACAAGATCGATACCAAGTTGAGGCAAACGCCACAATAGTGGAGCTAGGTAACAATCGATCAAGCTGAATTCTTCGCTCATGAAGTACTCATATTCAGCAAAAATTGGCGCTAACGTCAGAAGATCATTACGCAGCTTTGTGCGTGCTTTTTCTGATTCTTCCGCATTACCTTTCATCACTTTTTCAGCGAGTGAATACCAGTTGCGTTCGATACGGTACATCATCAAGCGGCTGTTGCCACGAGCAACAGGGTAAACCGGCATTAGAGGTGGATGAGGGAAGCGCTCGTCCAAGTACTCCATGATGATTTTTGAATCGTAAAGAGCTAGCTCACGGTCAACAAGAGTTGGCACTGATTTATATGGGTTTAGCTCAACAAGCTCAGCAGGAAGGTTTGCTTCGTCAACAAGCTCAACTTCAACACTTACGCCTTTTTCAGCTAGTACAATGCGAACCTGATGGCTATACAAATCTGATGCACTTGAGAAAAGAGTCATCACAGAACGTTTATTGGCAGCTACAGCCATGGAGCCCTCCAGTACACTTACAAATAAAAACAATGGAGGCTAAGCCTCCATTGTACATCAATTAAAATTGGGAATTAGCACGGTATTTTAGCACAATTAATGCACATCGCGCCAATACTCTTTCTTGAGCATCACAACAACGATGGTTAGAAGCACTAAGAAGCCCATTACCCACCAGCCTAGAGCATGACGCTCAAGCTGCACTGGGTCACCTGAATAAACTAAGAAGTTAACGAGATCGCCAACCGCTTTGTCATATTCGCCTTCACTCAGCTCACCGGTGCCATCGGTTTCAGTACCAACAACAACTTGTACTTCTTCGCCATCTACGATTTTCGTATCGTAAATCGGCGTCGGGATGCCCTGTAGCTCTTCAAGCACATGCGGCATACCAACACTCGGGAAGACGATGTTGTTCACGCCGAATGGACGAGATGGATCAACATAGAAAGAGCGTAAGTAAGTGTATAACCAATCAGCACCACGAACTCGTGCAACCAACGTAAGATCTGGTGGCGGAGCACCAAACCAGTTTGCCGCTTGCTTCGGTGGCATAGCATTGACCATTAGATCACCGATTTTCGCTTCAGGATTGAAAATCAGGTTTTCTTTCATTAAGTCTGTTGGAATTTCCAAGTCTGTTGCTACACGCTCGTAACGCTGGTATTGCGTAGAGTGACAAGCAAAACAGTAGTTCATGAACAACTTCGCGCCGTTTTGTAGCGAAGCTTTATCCGTAAGGTCAACATTCGCTTTATCCAGCGGAACATTGGCCCCAGCTGCCATCGCTAGTGATGGCAACATAGCAAATAGAATTACAATCCACTTCTTCATTTGAATGTCACCCTCTCTGGTAATGGTTTGGTTGCTTCATTTTTGCTGTAGAAGAACAGCAACACAAAGAACATGAAGTAACACAAGCTAAAGATCTGAGATAGTAGTGTGTACGTTGGTGTCGCAGGTAACGCACCTAAAATACCCAGAGCGATAAAGGCGATAGTGAACTGTACAATATTCAATAGATGAAGTTTGCTACGGTAACGGTATGAACGAACTTTACAACGATCCAACCAAGGTAGAACGAACAGCACTGCAATTGACGCGCCCATTAGGATAACACCTAATAGTTTGTCTGGAACCGCACGTAGGATTGCGTAGAACGGCGTGAAGTACCATACCGGAGCAATATGCTCTGGTGTCTTCAATGGGTTTGCAGCTTCAAAGTTAGGCGGCTCAAGGAAGTACCCACCCATTTCTGGGTTAAAGAACAGCACGTAACAGAAGAAGAACAAGAAACCAGCAACACCGACCAAGTCCTTAACCGTGCCGTACGGATGGAAAGGAATCGAATCAATGATGTCATATTTCTTCGTGTAGTAATCGTGGAACTTGAATTGCGTTTTGTAATCGTCGCCCATTGAGCCTTTTGGCAGCTTAGTTTCGATACCATCCGGGTTGTTTGAGCCTACTTCGTGCAGCGCCAATACGTGCAGAACAACAAGAAGAAGCAAAACAATAGGCAAGGCAATAACGTGTAGTGCGAAGAAACGGTTTAGCGTTGCACCAGAGATGATGTAGTCACCACGAATCCAAAGCGTTAGGTCATCACCGATAACAGGAATAGCGCCAAACAGGGAAATGATTACCTGCGCACCCCAGTATGACATCTGACCCCATGGAAGTAGGTAACCCATGAACGCTTCAGCCATGAGAACAAGGAAGATCAACATACCGAAGATCCACAATAGTTCACGAGGTTTTTGGTATGAACCGTAGATCAAACCACGGAACATGTGAAGATACACAACAACGAAAAACGCTGACGCGCCAGTGGAATGCATGTAACGCAGAAGCCAACCGTACTCTACATCACGCATAATGTATTCGATAGACGCAAATGCACCGTCACCTGAAGGAACATAGTTCATCGTTAGCCAAATACCCGTTAGGATTTGGTTAACAAGAACCAGCATCGCCAGAGAACCGAAAAGGTACCAAAAGTTGAAGTTCTTAGGCATTGGGTATTCAGACAAATGCTTTTTATAAGCATTCATTGCAGGAATACGCTTTTCAACCCAATCTAACATTGCTTGCATTATGCATCTCCCTCATCAACACCCACAATGAGCTTGGTATCGCTCAAATACATGTGCTTAGGAACGACAAGGTTCAACGGAGCAGGTACTCCTTGGAACACTCGACCAGCCATGTCGAACTTAGAACCATGACAAGGACAGAAGAAGCCAGATCTTACGCCCTGCACCTGCTCTGAGAAAGAGTCAGGTAGATAGGTTGGTGAACAACCTAAGTGGGTACAGAAACCAACTGCGACGAAAAACTCTTCCTTAATCGAACGAAACTCATTCTGAGCGTACTCAGGCTGCTGCTCCATTTCAGATTGTGGATCGCGAAGCTTATCACCGATCGATTTTAAGTTATCCAGAACGCTTTGAGTGCGGCGAACAATCCATACAGGTTTTCCCTGCCACTCAACACGAACCAGCTGACCTGGTTCAATTTTACTTATATCCACTTCCACCGGTGCGCCCGCCGCTTTGGCTTTAGCACTCGGATTCCATGATTTGATAAAAGGCACGGCGACGGCGACTGCCCCTAACCCACCAACAACTGCCGTTGTAGCGGTTAGAAAACGCCTGCGACCGTTATTTAAAGGCGCGTTGCTCATCCAAACATTCTCCCATTTGCTCCCTTTGGATCGTTATTATTCCGCTTATAAGAGCATGGCTAACAAATAATGAATTTAGTTCTATTTATTGGAGGGAAATGATAAAGAAAACCCTACTTTTTGACAAGATAAAGCTACCTTTTTGTAACATTTGTGAGGCAAATCGCTCGCGTCGTCACAAAAGCGGCAGAATTATAAAAAATTGATGTGATTTGTAACAAGAAAGCACCACATAGAAGCCCCGCTGAAAGCAGATAAAACCTTTTATCTTGGTAGTTTTCAGTTAATTACACAGAGAAATATTTCGTATTACGCGTTCAGCTTACTGTGTTTATATTTTCAATTTTGTAGCACGCAGAATGCTCAAAAAGGAGCGTAAGTCATTTTAAAACATGTTACAGGAAGAATAAGATACAAAGACATTCTTGCTGATGAATACATCTATGCTGCATCGCAAGAGAAAGCGTGGTGAGTCGCGATTAAATAAGGCACACATATAAAACGGCACTGGCAACCTTTCGACGAAGAGGACGAATAAGAAGGCCTGCTCGGAGTGTGATGATAAGTGAAGGCTGTTCGTTGCTTTAAATACAAAAAAGCCCGGCATAGAGCCGAGCTTTTGGTACACAGTTTCCAGAGTAACTCTGAAAAGCATAATTCCCGATAAGAGGAAATTAACGCTTAGAGAACTGTGGACGACGACGTGCTTTACGTAGACCAACTTTCTTACGTTCAACGCAACGAGCGTCACGAGTAACGTAGCCAGCTGCGCGTAGAGCAGGACGTAGAGACTCATCGTATTCCATAAGCGCGCGAGTGATACCGTGACGGATAGCACCAGCTTGACCAGAAATACCGCCGCCTTTAACTGTTACGTAAAGGTCTAGCTTTTCAGTTAGTTCAACTAGCTCTAGAGGTTGTTGTACAACCATACGTGCTGTTGGACGACCGAAGTATTCGTCAAGGTTACGCTTGTTTACTACAATGTTACCGCTGCCTGGTTTAATGAAAACACGTGCAGCTGAGCTTTTGCGACGGCCAGTGCCGTAGTATTGATTCTCTGCCATTTTCGAAATCCCCAATTAGATGTCTAGTACTTGTGGTTGTTGAGCAACATGGTTGTGCTCAGCGCCCGCGTAAACTTTTAGCTTACGGTACATAGCACGGCCTAGAGGACCACGTGGAAGCATGCCTTTAACTGCAAGCTCAAGAGCCATCTCAGGTTTACGATCGATCAACTTTTCAAAAGTGATAGATTTTAGACCACCTGGGAATTCAGAGTGACGGTAGTACACTTTGTTCTTAGCTTTGTTACCAGTTACAGCAACTTTCTCAGCGTTGATAACGATGATGTAATCACCAGTGTCAACGTGAGGAGTGTATTCAGCTTTATGTTTGCCACGTAGGCGAGATGCAATTTCACTTGCTAGACGGCCAAGAGTTTTACCTTCAGCGTCTACAACGTACCAGTCGCGTTTTACAGTTTCTGGTTTAGCAACGAAAGTTTTCATGCTAACAATAACCCGTTAATTAAATTTTAAACTTTAAAGGAACACCCAATAGTGCTCCCACACTGTCTAAGAGCCCAGTCATCACCCCTTCGAGTCGTTGGTACTCTCGACCTTCAATTTCGAAATAACTTCGATAATCAGGTCTGCAGTAACGGTGGGTCGCAGGATTATAGAGAAGAGCGAAGAAAAAATCACCTTTTTTTGCGCCAAATCACTAATTTTTTCTTCACTTTTTTAAGAACCCATTGGATCTAGACCAAATGTTCACGCGCGAGATACTCATGACTTTGCATCTCTGTAAGCCGAGACAAACAGCGCTTAAATTCGAACTCTAACTGCCCGTCAGTATATAAGTCGGCCATTGGCACTTCAGCAGAAATAATCAACTTAACATTGCGCTCGTAAAACTCATCGACCAGCGCGATAAAGCGTCTCGCCGCATCATCTATTTTTCGGTTCATTTGTTGAACATCTGCCAGTAATACCGTGTGGTAAATACGAGACAATTCAATGTAGTCATTTTGACTGCGAGCAGTTTGACACAACTGAGCAAACGACGCATGCAGCACCCCGTCGCTTGCTTCAATCACCACCAGTTGACGGTGGTTAACTTCGATTTGATGAGCAACAAACTTACGCTCTCCAGTCAGTTGCTGGTAATATTTGTTAAGGTTTATGCTAGCCTGCTCATCAAGCGGGTAATGGTATATTTCAGCCTGTTCTAACGTTCTTAAGCGATAATCAACGCCACTATCGACATTCAACACTTCACAACGCGCCAAAATCATATCGATCGCGGGCAAAAAGCGCGCTCTTTGCAAACCGTTACGATATAAGTTCTGCGGCTCAATGTTTGAAGTCGCGACTAGGATCATCTGCCGCTTGAACATTTCTTGAAGTAGCGTTGCAAGGATCATCGCATCAGTAATGTCGGAAACAAAAAATTCATCAAAGCAAACCACATCTGCTTCTTCTTTAAATTTATCCGCCACTTTTGATAGAGGATTTTCGACATCACCTAACAGCTTCAACTCATCATGTACTCGATACATAAATCGATGGAAGTGGACGCGCATTTTTCTTTGGGTCGGTAAAGCATCAAAAAATGCGTCCATAAGGTAGGTTTTACCGCGACCTACCCCACCCCAAAAGTAAAGGCCTTTTGGTGGTTCAGGCTTGTCGATTTTTTTCCCCATTAGCTTTTGCCATTTGGAAAGCTGAGGCACAGGCGCTGACTGAAATTCAACGATAGCATGGTAAAGCTTGTCTAATGCAACGACCGCTTGATACTGAGCTTCATCACGCTGAAACCCGTGTTCTGCTATGTCTTTTTGATATTGTTGTAGTGGTGTCATCGTATTAAGTCGTATAGAGGTATAGAGAAAAGGGTTACCTCGGGGTCAACTTTGAGAATAGAGAGAAGTAGTTATCAGTCCCCGAAGACATACTGCTATTTTTCTTTATCGGCTGTTCAAGCCATAGTAACATGGACGAGCACCGCGTGTAACTAAGTAGTAAAAGACTTGTTAAAACAACTATAAGGAGCAGTTATGCCTTGGATTTATGCCATTGTGGGTTTGCTGGTCGGTACAATCGTAGGCGTAGTCATTAGTAGACTAACCACCCCTGAATACAAGAAACAAAAGTCTGTGCAGAAAGAACTTGAAGCGGCCAAGTTTGAATTAGAGCAACAACGTCAAGAGCTCGTCGATCATTTTGCACAAACCGCAGAAATGTTGGACACCCTAGGTAAAGATTACACCAAGCTATACCAACATATGGCCAAGACCTCTTCTGAGCTTTTGCCAAACTTACCAGAACAAGACAACCCGTTTGATAAGAAAACGGCAATGTCGTCTGAAACCATTGCAGAAGATCAACCAGAGTTTAACGAACAACCAAAAGACTACGCTAATGGCGCCACCGGTCTTTTGAAGGATCAAGAGAAAGAAATCATTAATGCTCCCGAAGCGGTAACCGCAAAAGCATCATAATTCTCTCTTACTTCTATCTAGGGCCGATACATTTGTATCGGCCCTTTTTTGAACTTTTTCACCTCACCTTCGCTCTAACTTGGATGTGCACTGCCTCCCCTTTTGATTGTCCGAACTAGACCCTATATTAGTTATTAACAAAGTGAACTAACCGTTCGGATATTTCTTTTTGGCAGACATGTTTCAAGAGGAGTTATTGGATGAAAAAACCACTGCTTGCGCTCACCGTTCTATCTCTGAGTTTGGGGTCGATTATTGCCCCAGTTCAAGCCACTGCCGCATTACCTTTGAATGTGGATGGCCAACAGTTACCTAGCTTGGCACCAATGCTTGAGAAGGTGACCCCAGCTGTTGTGAGTATTGCTGTAGAAGGTAAACAAGTACAAACCAGTCGCATTCCCGAGCAATTTCAATTTTTCTTTGGCCCAGACTTTCCTATGGAACAAAGGCGAGAGCGCCCGTTCAGAGGTTTAGGGTCTGGTGTCATTATTGATGCGAAGAAAGGCCATATTGTCACTAACTACCATGTGATCAAGGGCGCAGATGAGATTCGAGTTCGCCTCTTTGACGGGCGCGAGTATGACGCTACTCTCGTTGGCGGTGATGAAATGGCCGATGTTGCGTTACTTAAATTAGAGAAAGCGAAAAACTTAACGCAGATTAAAGTCGCGGATTCCGACAAACTGCGTGTCGGTGACTTTACGGTTGCGATTGGTAACCCATTTGGACTCGGTCAAACTGTGACTTCGGGTATTGTTTCAGCCCTTGGTCGTAGCGGCTTAAACGTTGAAAACTTCGAAAACTTCATCCAAACCGATGCCGCAATTAACAGCGGTAACTCTGGTGGTGCATTGGTCAACCTTAATGGTGAGCTGATCGGTATTAATACTGCAATTTTAGGCCCTAACGGCGGTAACGTAGGTATTGGTTTTGCGATTCCATCAAACATGATGAAAAACCTCACTGATCAAATTCTAGAGTTTGGTGAAGTCAAACGCGGCATGTTGGGTGTGCAAGGTGGCGAAGTAACCTCTGAGCTAGCTGATGCATTGGGTTACGAGTCAAGTAAAGGTGCCTTTATTGGTCAAGTCGTACCGGACAGCGCAGCCGATAAAGCAGGATTAAAAGCCGGTGACGTAATTGTATCGGTGAACGGCAAAGCGATTAATACTTTCTCAGAGCTCCGCGCAAAAGTGGCAACACTGGGCGCAGGTAAAGAAATCACATTAGGTGTGGTTCGAGATGGTAAGAATAAAACCTTTGATGTAACGCTTGGCGAATCTACGAATATGAAAGCTAAAGCGGAGACATTACATGAGGGACTCAAAGGGGCGGAATTAAGCAATACAACACCAAGTGATGTAATCCAAGGTGTTAAAGTATCGAGCGTTGCAGATAACTCTCCAGCGGCTCAATATCAATTACAACAAGGTGACATTATTATCGGTGTGAACCGTCAACGAGTGAAAAACCTTGCCGAGCTTCGTACAATCGTAGAGAAACACAAAGGTGTACTGGCTCTTAATATTCAACGTGGTGAACGTACTATTTATCTTGTCATTCGTTAACCACTTTCAAAGTGATAGAAAATAAGGTTTTCGATGCATAATGCTGAGTGATAAGGCTCGATCACTTTTCCTTATCGCTCAATAACTAATGAAAAGGGCAGCGCGATGACGTGCTGCCCTTTTGTTATTTTTCAATGTAATGCTATTCTTCATCTTCGATGCCATTTTGGCGCTCACGCATGGAGAGGATATGCTCAGCTTTTTATTACGTTCTGTCTTTTTAGGCTTGGCTACTGCCGCAGTGGTATTACTGGCGGTTCCATCTTTGCGCAACAACGTAATTCCTGCCGCGCTTGATCCTCAACCTGTTAATATCGCATCAGTCGAGTTGACGTTTAATCAAGCGGTCCGAAGAGCAGCGCCTGCAGTGGTAAACATCTACAGTCGTAAGTATGTTGAGAATGATCGCAGTAAACTCTCGACTCAAGGCCTGGGGTCAGGTGTCATTGTTAGTGAGAAAGGCTACATCATTACTAACTATCATGTGGTTGCTCAAGCTGATCAAATTGTTGTGGCATTACAAGACGGCAGAGCCGCAGCGGCTCAGCTCGTAGGGACAGACAAACGTACTGATATAGCCGTGCTGCGTGTCGAAGGTTCGAATTTGCCCGTAATCCCTCTGAACTCTAATTACAAACCACAAGTGGGCGACGTAGTACTAGCCATCGGTAACCCATACAACCTTGGACAAACCACAACGTTCGGCATTATTTCTGCCACAGGTCGTTCATCTATTAGCGACGGTCGTCAAGCATTCATTCAAACCGATGCCGCCATCAATGAAGGTAACTCTGGTGGAGCCCTAGTGAACACACAAGGCGAGCTCGTCGGCATTAACACCGCCTCTTTTCAGCAAGCGACAGACTTAGAAACTTACGGTATTTCTTTTGCGATCCCTGCGCCGCTAGCGAGTAAGATCATGCAGAAAATCATCGCTGATGGCCGCGTGATTCGTGGTTATATTGGAATCGACGGCCAAGACATTAATGCGGTCACTGCTCGCCTACTTGGAAATGAACACATAGGTGGTATTGTCGTACTTGGTATTGATCCAAATGGTCCAGCCAATGCGGCAGGCTTCCAAAAGCAGGACATCATTATCAGCATTGATGGCAATAAAGTGCAAGGGCGTCAGAGCGTTATGGATATCGTCACCGATTTACGTCCTGGCACCACCGTGGACGTCGGTATCATTCGCAAAGGAAAAGAGATGACCTTGAAAGTCACCATTGCCGAAGACAAGCAAGAAGCATAAAAAATCCCAGCCATTGGCTGGGATTTTTATTTGTGCGTTACTCGCTATCGCTCGGTGTTTCCGTCGTATCGGAATCATCTAGCTCAACTTCAATGCGAGTGACTCGCTGCAAACCTCTCGGTAATAACCCACCTCGGCGACCACGTTCGCCACGGAAGTTATCAAGATCAGACGGTTTAAGACCCAACTTTCGCTTACCCGCGTACAGCGTTAACGATGCACCTTTTGGTAAAGACATTAAGTGAGATAGTACTTCTTCTCGCTCTTTTGCTTTAGCAGCAGGAATGTTGATGATCTTATTCCCTTTACCTTTCGCCAGTTGTGGCAAGTCTTTGATTGGGAACAGCAGCATGCGACCTTGGTTAGTGATTGCTAAGATTTCATCAGAGTCTAAATCTTCAATCTCTTTTGGCGTCATGATCTCAGAGTTGGCAGGTAAAGTGACGAGCGCTTTACCACTGCGGTTTTTAGACAGCAAGTCCGCGCCTTTACATACAAAGCCGTAACCTGCATCTGAGCCCACCAGCCACAGCTGATCTTCTTCACTCATGATGACTTGGCGAATACTGCTACCAGCCGCAATATTCAAGCGACCGGTAATCGGCTCACCTTGACTACGAGCAGAAGGCAGTGAGTGCGATTCCAGAGAGTAACTTCGACCGTCACTACCTAGGAATACCGCAGGCTGATTACTCTTACCTCGAGCATGCGCTAAATACTTATCACCCGACTTATAGTTTAAGCCTTCGGCATCCACGTCATGGCCTTTCGCGTGACGAATCCAACCTTTCTCAGAAAGCACAACCGTGATTGGCTCACTTGGTACGAGGTCACGTTCAGTCAGCGCTTTTGCTTCTGCACGCTCAACCATTGGAGAGCGACGGTCATCACCGTATTTCTCTGCGTCTGCTTTGATTTCTTTTTTCAGTAGTGTGTTCAGACGACGCTCAGAACCGAGTAGCTGTTCTAGCTTCTCACGCTCTTTCTCTAGCTCGTCTTGCTCACCACGGATCTTCATCTCTTCTAGTTTTGCTAGATGACGAAGTTTGGTATCTAAAATTGCATCCGCTTGGATATCGGTAATACCAAAGCGTTCCATCAGCACCGCTTTTGGATCGTCTTCAGTACGGATGATCTCAATCACTTCATCTAGGTTGAGGTAAGCAACCAACAAACCTTCCAAGATGTGTAGACGAGCCATGACTTTGTCTAGGCGGTGTTGTAAACGACGACGCACAGTCGTACGACGGAACTCGATCCACTCAGATAGAATTTGCACCAGACCTTTAACTTGAGGACGGTTATCCAAACCAATCATGTTCAAGTTAACGCGGTAACTGCGCTCAAGATCCGTTGATGCGAACAAATGGTTCATCAACAAATCACAATCGACGCGGTTTGACTTAGGCACGACAACAATACGCGTAGGGTTCTCGTGATCCGATTCGTCACGAAGATCGTCAACCATTGGCAGCTTCTTCGCACGCATCTGGTTAGCGATTTGCTCAAGCAGTTTGGCACCCGATACTTGGTGAGGCAAAGAAGTGATAACAATATCAGAACCTTCTTTATGCCAAACCGCGCGCATTTTGATGCTGCCACGACCGTTGCGGTAAATCTTCTCGATATCCGCTTGCGGCGAGATAATTTCTGCTTCTGTTGGGTAATCCGGACCTTTGACATACTGCATCACGTCCGGCAGTTCTGCTTTCGGGTTGTCGATCAAATGAATAGTCGCATCTGCGATTTCACAAACGTTGTGCGGTGGGATGTCTGTTGCCATACCAACGGCAATGCCGGTTACACCGTTAAGCAGGATATGAGGCAGACGTGCTGGCAACATTTGTGGCTCTTTCATTGTGCCATCAAAGTTAGGTTGCCATTCAACCGTGCCCTGACCAAGTTCGCCAAGCAATACTTCAGCAAACTTAGACAGTTTTGCTTCGGTATAACGCATTGCCGCAAATGATTTCGGATCATCTGGCGCACCCCAGTTACCTTGACCATCCACTAATGGATAGCGGTAAGAGAATGGCTGAGCCATCAATACCATCGCTTCGTAACACGCTGAATCACCGTGCGGATGGTATTTACCTAGCACGTCACCAACGGTACGTGCAGATTTTTTGTATTTTGCTGATGCAGAGAGACCAAGCTCTGACATCGCATAAATGATGCGTCGTTGAACCGGCTTTAAGCCATCACCAATGTATGGCAAGGCGCGGTCCATGATTACGTACATCGAGTAGTTCAGATAAGCGTCTTCAGTGAACTTGCGCATTGGCAATTGTTCGACGCCATCGTAGGTAATTTCTGTAGACATCCGTTACACCTCTGCCAAGTCGCCGTTGTTTTGTAGCCAAGAACGACGGTCATCTGCACGCTTTTTACCTAGCAGCATGTCCATCATTTCCATGGTCGCCGTAGAGTCGTCAATGGTTAACTGCACTAAGCGACGCGTGTTCGGATCCATGGTGGTTTCACGCAACTGAAGTGGGTTCATCTCACCCAGACCTTTGAATCGTTGCACGTTGATTTTGGCTTTCTTCTTCGACAAGCGCTCTAAAATGCCATCTTTTTCATCATCATCGAGGGCGTAGAACACTTCTTTCCCGCAGTCGATTCGATACAGAGGCGGCATCGCCACATAGATATGACCCGCTTCCACTAGTGCGCGGAAGTGACGAGTAAATAGAGCACAAAGCAGCGTTGCGATGTGAAGACCATCCGAGTCCGCATCGGCAAGGATACAGATCTTACCGTAACGAAGACTCTCGAGGTTGTCGCTATCTGGGTCAATACCCAAAGCAACAGAAATATCGTGTACTTCTTGAGACGCAAGAACTTGATCGGCAGAGACTTCCCACGTGTTCAAGATCTTACCACGCAGTGGCATCACGGCTTGGAATTCACGGTCACGTGCCTGTTTTGCCGAGCCACCCGCAGAGTCACCCTCCACAAAGAAGATTTCAGTGCGACTTAAGTCCTGTGCTGAACAGTCGGTCAACTTACCTGGCAGTGCTGGGCCGGACGCCACTTTCTTACGTACGACTTTTTTCGCTGCACGCATACGACGGTGTGCGTTAGCGATACAGACTTCTGCCAATTGCTCTGCGAGCTGAGGCTTTTCGTTCAACCAAAGACTGAACGCATCTTTTACAACGCCAGAGACAAATGCCGCGGTTTGACGAGAAGACAGACGTTCTTTGGTCTGGCCTGCAAATTGCGGGTCTTGAATCTTAACCGACAGCACGTAAGAACAGCGGTCGAAAACGTCATCACCCGTTAGCTTCACACCACGAGGTAATAGATTACGGAACTCACAGAATTCGCGCATCGCTTCCAACAAGCCTTGGCGTAAACCATTAACGTGCGTACCACCTTGAGCGGTTGGGATTAGGTTAACGTAGCTTTCGGTGATCATCTCACCGCCTTCTGGCTGCCAAATTACCGCCCAGTTTGCCGCTTCAGTATCCGCCAAGAACTCACCAGTAAATGGTTCTTCAGGAATAACTGGATAGCCTTTTACACCTTCCGCAAGATAGTCTTTCAAACCATCTTCGTAGTACCACTTACAGTCTTTGCCATTAACTTTGTCGGTTAATGTGATTTCTAAGCCCGGACACAAAACCGCTTTTGCGCGCAGGTTGTTGACTAGGCGCGTCACAGAGAAGTTAGCCGAATCGAAGTACTTCGCATCAGGCCAGAAATGTACGCTGGTACCGCGATTGCGACGACCACATGTGCCAGTTACGGTCAGATCAGACACTTTCTCGCCGTGTTCAAATGCAATTTCATACACTTGACCATCACGACGAACTGTTACTTCAACGCGTTTTGACAACGCGTTTACTACAGATATACCTACCCCGTGCAAACCACCAGAGAATTGGTAGTTTTTGTTAGAGAACTTACCACCCGCATGTAGCTTACATAGAATTAGCTCTACGCCTGATACTTTCTCTTCTGGGTGGATATCAACAGGCATGCCTCGACCATCATCGATCACTTCGAGTGATTGGTCAGCATGTAGGATGACTTGTACTTTTGAGGCATGTCCGGCTAGCGCTTCATCGACACTGTTGTCGATAACTTCTTGGCCCAAATGGTTTGGGCGCGCTGTATCCGTATACATCCCTGGTCGGCGACGTACTGGCTCTAAGCCATTCAGTACTTCAATGGCACCAGCATTATATTGTTCAGTCATAATACGGAATTATTCTCAAAGTTTACTTGTTGCCTGAGTATCACCAATGGGCGTACCCATACTCAGGAAACGAAAAAGCCACCCTGTTCACATCACTAAGAGTTTGTAAACATGATGCATAACAAAGTAGCCAGGGTCCTCGACCCTTAAGATCTTTTGGCAAAACATAGTCGGAAAGCATACCGCCCATGTCAAGAAACGGTTGGATATATCAATAAAAACTATGAGCCTTTTCCAATCGCTTTCGAATTACAGTTCTAGAAATTCGATAATCTGTGCAGGATAACGCTCAAAGCCTACAAAACTGTGATCACCGCCTTGTTCTACTGTTTGCTTAGCGTCTGCAAACTTATCTACCGCTTGTCGATAGTCTAAAACCTCATCTTCTGTTTGTTGCAATAACCAAAAAGAATGTGGCGACGCGATGCTTTGTACATCAAGAGCTTTTAACTCGTCAATATGACAAGCTTCAAGTGTATAGGTTTCATGCGTATATGGGTTAGTTTGCTTACCCAAATAATCTACTAGCAACTCATAAGGCTTGACTGCGGGGTTGACCACTACCGCTTTAAACCCAAACTTGTCATTTAGCCACGTTGACATAAAACCGCCTAATGAGCTGCCCACTAGACCAATTTTATAGTCGTCTTTATATTGCTCGATAATATCCAACAACATTTTCGCCGCTTGCTGAGGATAACAAGGTAACTGGGGAACAATCACCTTAATATCAGGCCTATGTTGCTCGCAGTAGGCTCTCATCACATTCGCTTTCATGGAGAGTGGAGAGCTATTAAAGCCATGGATATAGAGAAGAAGTGAAGGTTTACTCATAGATATCTCGCACAAAAAAGCGAGCCCGAACAGAGAGCTCGGGCGCGTTAGTAGCCGTTAGAAGAGAAGTCTGGTTGGAACTGGCCATCAGGAAGCCGACCTACTTGGGTCGTAATATCGCCACAAGCGTGTAGTTGCAGCTCCCGCCAACCAGGCGAAGTGGTATCAAGGGCAAAATCATCCGAGTTAGGCTTAAACTGAACACAAGTTGAGGGTGTTGCCATCACTCGAATACCCTTGTGAAGCACATTCATATCTTGATGAACATGGCCACAGAGAATGCCTTTCACGTTATCAAAACGCTCGACAACCTGCCAAAACGCTTCGGCATCTTTTAAAGTATGTTGATCAAGCCACGCGCTTCCCACCAGTAACGGGTGATGATGCAACAAAACAAGTGTGTGTCTTTCTGGGTGTTCGGCTAGCTTTTCTTCGAGTAGCGTTAATTGCTGATCACTCAAGCGCCCATGAGGAACGCCAACCACTTGCGAGTCTAAAAGAATTAACTGCCAATGCTCGCCAAGCAATACATGCTCTGCGGCTTTGATTTGTGGCGAAGGCAAAACACTGCCCATATTAGGCTTGTAATCATGATTACCAGGTAGCCAAAAACAGTCTTTCTCTAGCGGTTCAATGCCGTTGGCAAAGCGCTGATAAGATTCTGCACTATGGTCTTGGGAAATATCCCCGGTCGCCAAGATGTAATCAAACGCCACGTTGCGGCGTAAAACATCAGCAACAACAGCATTGAAGCTATCGACTGTTTTTACGCTTAGCAAACTTCCCTCATCGGCAGCAAACAGATGAGTATCCGTAATTTGTAAAAGTTTGATGCTGTCACTAGATGATTGCAAAATGAAAACCTGATTCGTCCACTATATCGTTATTTGTTATTTTCCTTTAGTGACGTGACGATCAATTGAAGGCAAGTGGTGTTCTACTGATACCACTTCGTAAACAAAACGTCAGCCATTCACCGAGGAATGTGTTTAATTGATGCTTTTCATCTTTCTGCATCAGTTGGTCATTGGGATAATCATACTTAGCTTTTATGCGAGAGAACTCTCCGCTTGAGCATACTTCGGCTACTCTCGCATCATGATAAAGCCTGACAGACATCGTCGGTAAAGGAAACACTGGCGTTTCATCACTCTGACATATCTCAACAACTGTGGTGTATTTTGTGATTTCATTCACGGTCAATTGGTAAACCATGTTCGCCGCTTGGTAGCAACGTACATCCCCAACTTCGGCAGAAGCAGGCAATAAGGCGTTCAACTTAGCGTAGTTGGTCTCATACGTTCTCATAAGACCAGCTAAATCAACATGATATTGTTGTTTTTCAGCCAATTGTGCCATTACTCACTCTCCACCGTTTGGGATTGTCCCCATTCTGACTTTAACTCTTGATGGTGTAATTGCAGCCATTGCAACGCAATAATCGACGCACCATTTTCAAATTTCCCGTCCTTCACCCATTGATACGCCGTTTCACGACTCATGACATGAACTCGGATATCTTCATTCTCATAGTCTAAACCATGAATGCCGTGCGCTTTAGACGCATCCACTTCACCAACAAAGACGTCTAGCTTTTCCGAGCAACCACCAGCCGAAGGATAATAAGAAGTGACAGGTATAACGCGCCCCACCTGAATCCCCGCTTCTTCGACAGCCTCTCGACGAATTACGGCTTCAGCTGATTCATCGCGGTCAATCATACCGGCGACAATTTCTAGCTGCCAAGGGTGTTCATGTTCCAACGCGCCAATACGAATCTGTTCAATGATTACGACCTGGTCCGTCTTTGGATCATAAGGAAGCATCGCTGCTGCGTGACCACGCTCGAACATTTCTCGTTCGACAACTCCACTCCAACCACCAGCAAATAGCCTATGCTGAAAGCGGTATTTCACCATTTTGAAAAAACCTTCAAATAAGGTTTCTTTCGAGATGACTTTTACATCTCGCGAAGTAAAATCTTGTTGTTGTTTGTCACGCTGTTGCATTCAACACCTCTCTGAGTGAATCCTGTAGTTTACTCATTGTTATTCGCTTGCTCAAAGGACTTGGCTCAACTTTTTGTATAATAGTTACAAATTAATTTAAGTCTTCGCTAAAAATTTATTGCACAAGTGGATAATTACGTGTAAAAAAGTGCAAACTTTAGAGTAAATATCGTGCAAATTGAGTTAAACTACTGAGAATTAACCAATCTATGGACCGCGGGAATAGAAAATGAAAAAATTGCTTCCACTATTTATCAGTGCAGCGCTAGGTAGCATGAGTACGTCTGCGTTCGCAGACTCTTTGGCTGAAATCTACGACTTGGCAAAACAAAATGATCCACAATTGCTCAGTGTAGCAGCACAACGTGACCAAGCTTTCGAAGCAATCACCTCAAGCCGTAGTGCTCTATTACCACAGATCAACCTTACTGCGGGTTACAATTTAACTCGTGGTGATACTGAATACGATTCAAATCTAATTAGCGACGTATCAAACGATGGCAACGCGCTAACCGCTGGCGTTAGCTTTTCACAAGCACTTTACAACCGCGCATCTTGGATCTCTCTAGATACTGCTGAGAAAAGTGCTCGCCAAGCAGACGCAACTTACGCAGCGACGCAACAGGCACTGATTCTTCGCGTGTCACAAGCGTATTTTGAAGTTCTACGCGCACAAGATAATCTTGTTTTCGTACGTGCAGAAAAAGCCGCGGTTGGCCGTCAACTTGAGCAAACTAAACAGCGTTTTGAAGTAGGTTTGTCTGCAATCACTGACGTGCATGACGCACAAGCTCAGTACGACCAAGTGCTAGCGGACGAAGTGTTGGCAGAAAACGCGCTAACTAATAGCTACGAGTCACTGCGTGAAATTACAGGCCAAGAGCACAAAGATCTCAACATTTTGGACACTGGCCGCTTCACTGCTAGCCCATCGACCGTACCAGCTGAATCCCTCATTGATGAAGCAAAAACCAAAAACCTGACCTTGCTATCTTCACGTATTCTTCAAGACATTGCGCGTGACAATATTTCACTAGCAAGCTCTGGCCACCTACCAACGCTCTCTCTAGACGGTGGTTACAACTACGGTGATACTTCTCATAGCTCTCGTGACAACACGATAGACAACTTCAATATTGGTGTGAACCTTGCTGTACCGCTATACACAGGTGGTAACGTAACCTCTCAAACCAAACAAGCTGAATACGCGTACGTGGCAGCAAGCGAAGATCTTGAAGCACAGTACCGTAGCGTAGTCAAAGATGTTCGCGCACAAAACAACAACATTAACGCCTCTATCGGCGCATTACGTGCGTATGAGCAAGCGGTTATTTCTGCACGCTCTGCACTAGAAGCAACAGAAGCTGGCTTTGATGTAGGTACTCGTACTATCGTTGATGTACTGGACGCGACTCGTCGTCTATACGATGCGAACAAAAACCTATCGAACGCTCGTTACGACTACATTTTAAGTGTTCTTCAGCTACGCCAAGCAGTTGGTACGCTAAGCGAACAAGACATCTTGGACGTTGATGCAGGTTTGAAAGCGGCAAAATAACCGCGAACTGAATACTTCAGGTCTTAATAAATAAAAAACGCCAGTTGAGTTATCAGCTGGCGTTTTTTATTACTTGTAGTTCAGAGCTTAAAAGTGCCTCTGAACTACAAGTATCAAAAAGGCCGCACTTAGCGACCTTTATGAGCAAATAGCATTTCAATGCTAACAAACAGCAGCCTTAGCCCTTACCGCCTTTGATTGCATTAATGATTTCACTGGTCGAGCAGCCATCTTCAAAGTTCAATACACGAACTTCACCACCCGCCGCAATGACTTCTTTACCACCAGCAATCTCTTCTGGTTTGTAGTCACCACCTTTTACTAGCAAGCTTGGTAGAACTTCTGAGATCAAACGCTGCGGCGTATCTTCACTAAATGGTACAACCCAATCCACAGCGCCCAAACCTGCCAACACCGCCATGCGGCGATCGGTTGGGTTTACCGGACGACCAGGGCCTTTAAGGCGTTTTACTGACTCATCGGTATTTACCGCAACGATTAGGCGATCGCCCAGTTCAGCAGCATGGTTTAAGTAAGACACATGCCCAGCGTGCAGAATATCAAAGCAGCCATTTGTCATAACGACTTTCTCGCCACGAGCTCGTGCTTTTTTCACCGCTTCGATCAGTGCTTTTTCTGAAATCACACCGTAATCCGTGTCTTGGCTGCCATGTACCGCTTCTGCTAATTCAATCTCAGAAAGCGTTGACGTGCCTAGTTTACCAACTACAACACCTGCCGCTGCGTTTGCTAGTGCACACGCTTCTTCAAATGATTTGCCTGCGGCAACAGACGCTGCCAATACAGAGATAACCGTGTCGCCCGCACCTGTCACGTCGTACACTTCTTTCGCTTGAGTTGGAAGGTGGAACGGTTCCTGACCACGACGAATCAAGGTCATTCCGTTTTCGCTGCGTGTCACTAAAAGCGCTTCAAATTCAAACTCTTCAACCAAAGCCAGTGCTTTCTCTACTAGCTCTTGGTCAGATTTCACTTTACCTACAACGTCTTCGAACTCTTTCATGTTTGGCGTAAGAAGTGTTGCGCCACGGTAGCGTTCAAAATCCGCACCTTTCGGGTCAATGAAAACCGGAATATTTGCTGCGCGCGCTTTTTGAATGTATGCCTGAACATGCTCTAACGAGCCTTTTGCGTAGTCAGACATAATCACGGCTTTAACGTTTGGCAGTGCGACATCCATACGTGATAACACTGGCGCAGAATCTGTGTTTTCAAACTTGTCTTCGAAGTCGAGACGAATAAGCTGTTGTCCACGGCTCATTACGCGAAGCTTCGTAATCGTTGGGTAATCAGGCAGTGCAACGAAATCGCACTTCACATTGAGCGAGCTCAACGTCTCCGTCAGCACTTTTGCAGGCTCATCTTCCCCAGTAAGACCAACAATGTGAGCATGGCCACCTAGTGATGCGATGTTCATCGCAACGTTCGCAGCACCACCAGGACGCTCTTCATTGTTTTCTACTTTTACAACAGGAACCGGCGCTTCAGGAGAAATGCGCCCGGTTGGGCCATACCAGTAACGATCTAGCATGACATCACCGATGATGAGCACACCAGCGCTGTTGTAATCAGGTAGAATTGGTTTCATTGTTGGTCTCCAAAAATTAAATCGAAGTGAGTTTATCACAGCCCTTATCGAGGCTAAATATATGGTCTTAACTGAACCACTGATTCCAAGCCTGTTTTACCCACTCCCTTTCGGCAACAAACTTATCTTCCACCACATCAGCGTCTAAATTGAGTAGATTTCGGCGGTGTATTTCGTTGCGCATTGTCGTGTAGGCACGTATCAACTGCATTGCTTGGTCTTCGTCCATGACATTTTGCGCAATGAGCGTTTCAAAGATGCGCACATTATCACACCAACGCGTCAATTTCGGCTTATCGTGACTATAGTTGAGCACTAGGTACTGAGCGAGAAATTCGATATCGGTAATCCCACCCACATCTTGCTTGAGCATAAAGCGGCCTGGCTTTTTCCCCCCAAGATGACCGCGCATTTTTTCTCTCATTTCGACAACGTCTTTTTTCAGTTCAGCTTGATCGCGTGCTTTGCACAACACATCATCCCGCGTATTGTGAAATGCGTTCGCCAGTGGTTCATCACCATAAATCATGCGCGCGCGGACAAGTGCTTGATGCTCCCATGTCCACGCGTCTTGATGTTGATAGTCGTCGAACGCGTCCGTTGGGCTAACCAACAAACCCGATGCACCGGACGGACGCAATCGGGTATCGACCTCGTATAAAATACCGGAAGCGGTGCGAGTGGAGAAAATATGAATGATACGCTGTGCTAAACGAAGGTAGAACTGACGACCATCAATCTCTTTTTTGCCGTCAGTGTAGACATTGACTGGGCAGTCATGCATGAAGACAATATCCAAATCGGAGTTATAGCCGAGCTCCCACCCTCCGACTTTACCATAACCAATTACAGCAAAGCCTTTACCTTCACGATCTTTCACATGCGTTGGCTCGCCGTACTTTTCAGACACTTGCAACCAAGCCTGACTGATCACCGCATCCACGATAGCTTCCGCTAAATAAGTTAAATGGTCACTCACTTTCATCACTGGCAATGCGCCAGCAATATCTGCCGCTGCAATACGCAAAATACAAATTTGCTTAAACTGACGCAACGCTTCCATTTGCTGTTCCATATCATCTTCAGGAATACGCGCCAAATAATCACGCAGCTCTGTACGGTAACTGTCTAATGGAATGGGATTGTATAGCTGCGCAGGGTCGATCAACTCATCAAGCAAGATAGGATAACGAGACAGCTGCTCTGAAATCATTGGGCTTGCGGTACACAAACGTACGAGCTGCACCAGAGCCGCTGGATGCTCATCCAATAATTCCAAGTAAGTTGTGCGAGTGCAGATGTTGTGTAGCAAATGAAGTACACGAGATAAACCAAACTGTGCATCAGGATGGGCAAAGACCGCATGAAACACTTTCGGCATCAAACGGTTGAGCACTTCGCGTCCACGTGGGCCTAACGTTTTTTTGGCCAGATCGGTTTTAAAGTTGATGATGGTTTTCGCGCATGAAGCAAAGTCTTCAATCTGAATATCCTGCTGCAAGATATGCTCAAGAACATCTTGTTTGTCGGCCATATCCCATAGCTCATGAAAATGACGAGCAACAGTAGTCCCCTCGTCTTCTTCATCATCACCAATTAGTGATTCAAAAACTTGGTGAACATTTGCCATATGCTGCTGGGTTTGCTCAATTAATTGCTCCCAACAGCTCATTTTCATCGCAGTGGCGAGCTTTAAGCGTTCGGTTTCGCAATCAGGCAGCGTCTGGGTTTGCTTATCCGCCATTGCTTGCAACAAGTTTTCTAATTGACGCAAGTACTTGTATGCAGCTTCTAGATCGCTGACTTCTTTTGGAGTAAGCAATGCCAGTTCTTCAATGCCTTGCAGCGTTTCCAACAGCCCTCGATTACGCAAAGAAGGCTCTCGACCACCTCGAATCAATTGAAAAACTTGAGCGATAAATTCAATTTCTCGGATGCCACCCGCACCTAGCTTAATGTTGTTATTCAACCCTCGGCGGCGAACCTCGCTACTGATCATCGACTTCATTCGTCGCAAAGATTGAATCGCACTGAAATCAATATAACGACGAAAAACAAAAGGGCGCAGCATTTGGCGTAGCTCTTGATACTGCGGGTACATCTCACATCCCATCACCCGAGCTTTGATCATCGCGTAACGTTCCCAATCTCGCCCCTGCTCTTGGTAATAATCTTCAAGTGCGGCATAGCTCATTACCAAGGGGCCACTTTCTCCAAATGGGCGAAGTCGCATGTCGACGCGGTAGCAAAAACCATCGAAGGTTTGTTGGTCGAGCGCTTTGATGATGCGTTGACCAAGACGAGTAAAGAACTGGGCATTAGCAATGCTTCGGCGTGCGCCTTGGGTTTCGCCATTCTCTGGGTACGTGAAAATTAAATCAATATCGGAAGAAAAGTTTAGCTCGCCACCACCCAGTTTCCCCATACCGATAATTAACATCGGCTGCACTTCACCGTCCTCACTTGTTGGCGTGCCCCACTCCTGACAACACACTTGATATTGCCATTGATAGGTTTCAAAAATCATCGCTTCTGCCAACTCAGATAAGTGGCTTAAAGACGTCTCTAGCGACCATGCATGCGTGAAATCCTTCCACGCAATGTACACCATTTCTCGGTTGCGAAACTGACGCAACACGCGATGGCCAGACATCTCATCAGGACATTGTTCCAACAGTTCAGCAAGGCGTGAGCGGTAAGACTCCTGACGACTTGGCTGCGCTAACATACTTGGCAACTCACGGGCTAGGACTTCATCGCGATGAATGGCTTCAGTTATAAACTGGCTTAAGCCCGCCACATAACGAAATTGCTGCGCAACCTCATCGGGCCAAAGGGGAAAATAACCTGCGTCTTGGGCGTTTTGTACGGCAGATTCAGCGATAGAAATCAGTGGCGAAGGCAGCTGCATTTTTCTTCCTTGTTTGAAAAGCACGGTAACTCATTCTTTATACCAGACTGAAAGCAAATAAAAACGCCCACAAAAGGTTTGTGGGCGTTTTATCAAAAGTTCGGGATCGAATATTAAACTTGGAAAGATTTGATCTTCTTGTCTAGCTCACCTGCATTATTTTGCATCATTTCAGAGGTTTCTAGCAGCTCGGTAACAACAACAACTGAGGCTTCAACCAACTCACGTACATTGGTGAGGTTTTGGCTCATCTCTTCTGCAACACTGCTTTGCTGACCAGACGCCGTCGCGATCTGGAAGTTCATGTCATTGATTTGCGTCACTTGCCCAACAATACCATCGAGCTCAGATCCAGCATTAGAAACCAGCTCGTTTCCATCTGCCGCTTCTACAACGCTTTTTTCCATGAGTTCTACCGCAGATTCAGCACTGGTTTGCAGCTGTGCGATCATCTCTTGAATTTCTACCGTCGCTTGTTGTGTACGTTGGGCAAGGTTACGAACTTCATCTGCAACCACAGCAAAACCCCGCCCAGCCTCGCCAGCTCGCGCCGCTTCAATCGCCGCATTCAGTGCAAGCAGGTTGGTTTGTTCAGAAATGCCTTGAATCGTCCCTACAACGCTACCAATGGCTTCAACACGTTCTTCAACTTGGTTAACCGCTTGTGCCGATGAAGCGATATCCGACGAAAGTTCACTCATTTTCGCCATTGTACTTTGCAAGAACTGCTGACCAGAAATTGCTTGTGCGGAAGCTTGCTCTGTTAGAGAAGATGCCGTCTGGGCATGTTCCGCAACCGTTTGGACCGTCGACGACATTTCACTCATCGCCGTAGCAAGTTGATCAATTTCGTTAAACTCTTCTTGCGCCGATTCCTTCGTTTCCGACATGCTCAGCGTCATGACTTCGGTGAGCGTTGATAATTCATCAGACGCATTAATTTGCATTTGAATAACATCGTGCAATTGTCGACGTGTCTTTTCTAATTCACGTGCCACGTCTCCGTATTCATCTTTACAATCCATACCAAATGGAACAGAGAGGTTCTTGCTCGCCATCAGTTTGATCGCGTCGCTCAGATACTGTGTTTGACGCAACATCACTCTAGCCGCCGCTAATAAGAGCACGACAAAAACCACAATCAATAAGGCGGTTTGCCAAGCAACTTGCGTTAAATATGCTTCATAATGCTGTTGGGCAACTTGCGCGTTTTGTGTCGCCGCTAAAAGTGAGTCGTAAAAAGTGTTTGCGTCCCACAGTTGTTTTGCCACGATCAGGACAGTACTGAAGACCATCAACATGACCATTTTAGGCACCAGTCGAATGTCGGATATGACCCTTTCCCATGGCTTAAATGCCAGCTTTTCCATTGTCAGTTCTCCACCGAGTCTTATATAGTCTTTATCTATAATCTTTATATTACTTATAGTTATGTTCGCGCTTTGCGTGGTTACGCGATTTATTTTGAGCTTCGTATGAAAAACAATGATATCAAAGACAGCACACGACCGATGGGCCTGTTGTCACTAATATTGTCTTTTATGGCACTATTTGTGATCTCTGGCTTGTTGTTTTTCCCGATCGATCACGAAACCCGTCAAGTTCTTATCGGTCTGGATTTCATAATCTGTAGTATTTTTCTACTACAGCTCACCATTGATTTGATCCGGTCCACAGATCGCTGGTTATTCCTTAAACGTCATTGGATAGATTTCGTGGCGAGCATCCCATTGATAGAGCCCCTGCGCTTTGCTCGTATTTTTCATATTATGCGAGTGGTATTAGTACTGCGTTCGTCAAAGTTCATTTTGCATCAGCTCAAAGAAAACCGCCGCGAAACTACGGTCGCCTCTATACTGCTATTGATGGTTATCCTCATAACGCTCGGTTCTAGTGCAATGCTGTTTATCGAAGCGAAAAACCCAGAAGCGAATATTCGCACTGGCGCCGATGCTTTGTGGTGGGTATTTGTAACGATCTCAACGGTTGGTTACGGCGATCATTATCCTGTGACCTCCATAGGAAAGTTTTTGGCTGTCATCATCATTGTTTGCGGGGTGGGTATCTTTGGTATGATCTCGGGTCTTATCACCTCTATCCTTACTGCTCCAACGAAACAACAGACGCACAGTTCAATCAATAAAGAACGTATGCTCGAGCAGCTCCTAACCCAACAAGCGCAAATACTAGAACGACTCGATTTCATGGAAAAAGAGCTACAACAACGTAAAACAGAGACAAAAAAATAGGACCATGCGGTCCTATTTTTTTGTCGTTACCACCAGAACGATCATTCACGCCAATAAGGCTGTACTTCCACACTGATCGCTCGGGTTTGATCCATTGCATGCAAAATTGAGCGCTCTTGACGGTGCAACCAGCGTTCTAACTGCTCTTTTTCTGCGTCTTCCAGCATATCAACCAACGGGAGCAAGTGGTTCAGCATTAGCAGATCATCGATACCATGCACCAGATCCGCCCATGGTAAACGGAAGCTGTTACGCTCATCCGAGTTATACAAACTCGCGAAACCAATACCAGTATAGAGGTTACGCAATAAGCGATAACGCTGATCAACGTACTCTTGCGCCGTCAAATCGCGCTCTGCTGGGAAAGCTTCCATTAGCTCAGCCCAAGTGCGATCGAGCTGAGTAACTGAAAACGGCATGATATTACTTGCCATTTTTTCACGTGCTTTTTCATCAAGAAATGGCTGCCAACCGCGCGCTAAGATCCAGCGGCTTAGATCCAGCAGTAACCCTGTGTAACGCGCGGAATTGAGCAACCCTAGCACTTCTTCACGGCTTGGCAACTCTTGTAACTGCTGAGTCAACTCAGATACTAAGAACTTACGTGCATCCAACTTGCGCAGCACATTGCCTTTGTCATCTAAAAGCTCTTCAAGGTGTGCATGCTCATCCAACCAACTCAATTCTTCTTCCAACCATTTAAGCTCTTGGCGCAGAATCGCGCTCGCGCGACGAGGGACAATCCCGCCAAAAATGGTCAATGTTTGACGAATGAAACGAATGGCATTACTGATTTCACGCAGTGCTTCCACGCTGTCACGCTCAGCATAAATTTGCTCGTGATAATGCCAATGAGACAAAGCGTGCTCTAAAGAGTTGATCAAGCAAAATTCAACGGTATCCGTCGGACTACTGTCCACAAGTGCCAATGATTTTACTTCATCACCCGCATAACCGCTTGCAAGTCGATAACCTTTCGCCGCTTTGCTCAAGTTACCCAAGCGCATACCACCTTGCTCGCAAAAGCTGCGTGCCAGTGTGAATAAAGCTTCGGTTTGGCCAGACTTAAGTTCCAGTTCAACTTCGCAAATTGGCTCTTGCTTCTCTTCTTCGTCTTCACCTTTGGCTACAACTAAGCCTTGGTCAAAAGCAACTTCAATCTGACTGCCATCGGGCATGCCAATCAGCCATTGTTCACGTGTGAAGTTGGTCGAGAATAATGGCATAAGCTCGGATTGCAGCGTTTCTGCATCTTTACCTGGAGGCCAAATATCTAGAGGATGAAGCGACAGATTAGGCTCGTCGCTAGTGTGCTCAGCATTGTATTCTGGTCTTTGATGTAAGCCTGCGACGACGCGTCCTGCTGTCTTTACGGTTTGGACGAATACATCATCAAAACGGCGAATTCTTAAACCAATGTCGTGCTTTCGAAGCCATTTATCGGCAGTATCAAAATAGGTGTTACTCAAGTCACGACAACTATGCTGAAGTACTTTTGTCTCAGAAATTTTTTCTTTTAAAGTTTCTGAAAATTCAGGAGAAACAAAAAACTTCAGTTCTATTTCGGTTTCCATAGCTATACCTTTCAAAGCAGATAGAAACAGGATATTGCGTAATTTCTCACACGGCAAGAGAGAAATATCGCCGGAATGATGATCTAAAACAGTTTTAATGAGCGATTTAATGCGTTACCATGCGCGCCTTTATAGCCATCGTTCAACATTTCGCCAAGCACTCAGAAATGGTGTATGTTTTTTTAAGGTTATAGTTATTAGGTTGAATGACCATGCCAGTAAATACAATTATGGGGTTATTTGCAAAGTCCCCAATTAAGCCTTTGCAACGCCACGTTGTGTGTGTCAACGAATGTTGTTCACACTTGGTGAAATTCTTTGAAGTATCTTCAAAGGGTGATTGGGAAAAAGCAGCAGAAATCCGTGCACAAATTTCTCACCTAGAGAAAGAAGCGGATGTGCTGAAACGTGAAATCCGTCTAAAACTGCCTCGCGGTTTGTTCATGCCAGTCGACCGTACTGACATGCTTGAGCTTTTGACTCAACAGGACAAACTTGCAAACCTGGCAAAAGACATTGCTGGCCGTGTATATGGTCGTCAACTTGTCATCCCTGAGGCTCTCCAACCAAACTTCCTCGCTTACGTTCAACGTTGTCTTGATGCTGCCGATCAGGCGCAAAAGGTAATCAATGAACTTGATGAATTGCTAGAAACCGGCTTCAAAGGCCGTGAAGTGACGCTCGTCGCTGAAATGATTCATCAATTAGACGTTATCGAAGATGATACCGATGCCATGCAGATTGAACTTCGCCAACAGTTGATGGTGATTGAAGCTGACATGAACCCTATCGATGTCATGTTCCTATACAAGATTCTTGAATGGGTAGGTGGTATTGCCGACCAAGCGCAGCGCGTAGGTGCTCGTTTGGAAGTCATGCTATCTCGATCTTAAAACATAAAGTTAACGACATAACGAAGAGCATAATTAACACGTGTCATAGGGACGATGACTATTTTCATCGTCTTATGGTTTGGCGCGCGTAAAATTTTGTTCCGCTTGTTATAAAACAACTAGGTATTACGATGGATATCCTTGCGAACTACGGCACTGTCCTGATTATTGTTGCAGCGATTTTTGGTTTCATGATGGCGATTGGTATTGGCGCGAACGACGTTGCTAATGCGATGGGTACATCTGTAGGTTCAAAAGCGCTAACTGTAAAACAAGCTATCATCATTGCGATGATCTTCGAATTTGCAGGTGCTTACCTTGCAGGCGGTGAAGTAACCGACACTATCCGTAAAGGTGTAATCGAAACTTCTTTATTTGCTAGTCAACCAGATGTTCTTGTCTACGGCATGATGTCTGCGCTTTTAGCAGCAGGTACATGGCTGCTTCTTGCTTCTTACATGGGCTGGCCAGTATCAACGACTCACTCAATCATCGGTGCAATCATTGGTTTTGCATGCGTATCAGTAGGTACTGAAGCGGTTGACTGGGGCAGCGTTCAAGGCATTGTTGGTAGCTGGATTATTACGCCAGTGATTTCAGGTTTCTTTGCTTACGTTATCTTTGTCAGCGCACAGCGCCTGATTTTTGATACTGAGAACCCTCTGTTTAACGCGAAACGTTTTGTACCTGTTTACATGTTCATCACAACAATGGTGATTGCACTTGTAACCATCAAAAAAGGTCTAAAACACGTTGGTCTTCACCTGACCAATGGTGAAGCCTGGATGTGGGCAGCAGCAGTTTCAGCACTTGTGATGATTGGCGGCTACGTATACATCCAGAAAAAATTCGCTAATCGCGAAGAAGACCGCAGCTTTTCTGGCGTGGAAGGTATCTTCAGCGTTCTGATGGTTATCACCGCTTGTGCGATGGCATTTGCACACGGTTCAAACGACGTTGCAAACGCCATTGGTCCACTGTCTGCTGTCGTATCGACTGTTGAACACATGGGCGAAATCAGCACGAAAAGCACCATCGCTTGGTGGATTCTACCTCTTGGCGGTATTGGTATCGTGGTCGGTCTTGCAACACTGGGTCACAAAGTAATGGCAACCGTTGGTACTGGCATCACTGAGCTAACGCCTAGCCGCGGTTTTGCAGCACAGCTAGCAACAGCATGTACGGTAGTTCTAGCGTCTGGTACAGGCCTGCCAATTTCAACCACTCAAACATTGGTTGGTGCGGTTCTCGGTGTTGGCTTTGCTCGTGGTATCGCAGCACTGAACCTAGGCGTAGTTCGTAACATCGTGGCATCATGGATCGTTACACTACCAGCGGGTGCGTTATTGGCCGTAGTATTCTTCTACGGACTTCAAGCGATGTTCGCTTAAGACACTCGTCAATAGAATGTAAGCGCTTTGTCATTATTGACTCAAACGCACAGAAAGGGAGGCTTTGCCTCCCTTCTTTGTTGCACCGAGGTTTGAAACTGCATACTATTCGTCTATTTCCGGCTCCAATCATTCGGTGCCAACGCTGTCTCCAAGAAAAATCGTTAAGGGATTTACTGTGAAAAAACTAATCATCACGGTTTTGTTTACTTTGCTAGCAGCGCCAGCGGCCCTAGCAGCAGACCGTTATATTTCTGATGACCTCTTCACTTTTATGCACTCAGGTCCAAATAACACCTACCGTATTATTGGTAGTGTTAACGCCGGTTCTAAAGTACAACTGATTAAAACCAACCGAGATACTGGCTATACGCAAGTTCGTGATGACCGTGGTCGCACTGGTTGGGTACAAAGCAAGTTTGTGACAAACCAAGAGAGCATGGCAATTCGCCTTCCTCGCATTGAGAAAGAGCTAGCCGAAGTAAAAGAGCAGCTTGCTAATGCTCGTCAAACTTCTGATGCAGAGAAAGCCGGTCTTGTTACCTCTCTCGAAACACGTAACCAACAAATTTCAGATCTAGAAAATAAATACTCTGAGATCAGCGATCAGCTTACTTCTGTTGAAACAGAAAACCGCGAGCTACGCGCAAAACTGGATACACAAAAAGATGACATGCTGCTTAAGTACTTCACTTATGGCGGCGGTGTTGCAGGTTTAGGTTTACTATTTGGTTTGATTCTTCCGCATGTCATGCCTCGTAGAAAGCGCTCTCCTGCGGGTTGGGCATAAACCCTTACGCTTTTATCTTTAAAAAGAACGCAAAAGCCAGTCGATATTGACTGGCTTTTTAATTTGCTTCGTTTGATAGAAGTGAGTACTACTCCCCCATTGAACTAGAGGCTCGACGACGATCCGTTGCGCCATAAAGCTTGCCATCTTTTAGCTCAATTGCATTCAAACCGCTTACCACTGGAATAACGTGCACTGGGTAGCCAAGCTCCATAAACTCAGGCACCAACATTTCTGCGAACGTTTTCTTTTCCACCAGCAAACCAGTCGGGTCATAAGACTTGGTGCGGTCTATCTTAGTGCCATACTGGATGTTTGGTAAGTCAATAGCCTCTTGCGCTGATAAATTCCAATCCAGCACCCCAACCACGGTTTTGAGTACATACCCCGGGATTTGTGAACTACCTGGTGACCCAACCACCAAACGCAAGTTATCATCACTGTCCATCACCATTAATGGCGTAATAGCCGAACGTGGACGCTTGCCCGCTTCAATTGAGTTTTGCGTAGGCTTGCCGTTAACCGTTGGCTGAGGTGAGAAGTTAGCCATCTGCGCGTTCAAGATAACGCCATCGACCATCACACCCGAGCCCATACCCGTTCCTACCGTACTAGTCATCGCTATTGCATTTCCATCTCTATCTACGATAGAAATATGCCCTGTATCTTTGCTCTCGAAGCCTTGATATTGCGCATACTGAGTTTGCGTTATCTGTCCTGCTTTTGGATCCTCTTCTGAAGTGCCATTATCGGGGATTAAATCACGTCTCTGATCTAGATAGGCTTTAGACAACAACTGTTCAACTGGCGCTTCCACATAATCCGGATCTCCGGCATACGCAATACGATCGGCTTTTGCAATTCGCATCGCTTCAGTCATGAGACGCCAAGGTTCCACATCCGTTTTCGCCATATGGGCAATGTCATAGGGTGCAAGCAGTTCAAGACTCTGAGCGACCATCACACCACCCGAAGCTGGGTAACCAAAAGAGACGATTTTATTCCCACGGTAGTCGCTCTCAATGATGTCACGCTGCTTCACTTGGTAATGTTTAAAATCTTCTAAAGACAACTTCTCGTGTTGGTCATCAATACGACTATTAACCGTCTCTACGATGTGCTGACCAAGCTCACCACCATAAAGGTAACTATCGCCTTGTTGCGCGATCTTCCTCAGCGTCTCAGCCATCTTAGGGTTCTTCATCAAGGTTCCCGTCGGCTTAATATCATCCCCTTGCCAATACAAGGCTTTCACTTCCGGATCTTGCTCAAGTCGGCTTTGCTCTCTTACTACGATGTCGTAGGTGTAGCTGTTCATCGCGTACCCATTGCTCGCCAATGTAATCGCCGGCTTAATCAGCTCTGCCCATGGCAACTTGCCGTATTGTTCATGAGTGGTGTAAAGCAACCGCAACGTGCCCGGAACCGCAACAGAACGAGGGCCTAATATTTCGTTGCGACTGAGTACTTCCCCATTCTCAACAAACATTTCAGGGTTCGCGCTAGAGGGCGCTTCATCTCGACCATCAAGGGCCAGAAATTTTTTCTCGTCATGTTGATAAAACAGCGCGAAAGTCCCGCCGCCAATTCCGGTCATATCTGGCTCAACGACAGACATCACCATCTGCATCGCGACCATAGCATCAACAGCGTTACCGCCTTCTTTCAATATTGAGTAACCGGTACTGCTCACGTAAGGATTCGTCGCACTGACCATGAAATCTTGCCCGCGACTATCTGGTGTAACTGGGAATGGGTCTGGCTTTGCTGCATAGCTTGTCGATGCAACAATACTTAAAGAAAAAATCAGAATACGCATGTGTCTCTGTTTAGACTCCTATTATGTGATGGGGTCTAACGTGGACCAAGTCATTACTCCGAAGTTCGTGAAGATGGTGTCTTTTTACACAACGCTGACTGGAATCGCGCTATCAATAGATGAATGATATTGGTGCTATTTAAACGACTGAGAAAAGCTATATTTTGCTTGTTTGAGTATCTAAAAATCATCACCAGAATAGATGCAAAAGATGCTCTGCAAAATAAAAAGCCAGCGATATGATTTCGCTGGCTTGATGTGTTTCTACAAGAGTTACCCTTTCCACTCATACAACGCTGGTATACGAATTTGCTCACCTTGGAACTCAACAATCACCGCTTGCGGTTGTATTTCTCTTAGAGTGACCTGATCATCAACGACATCCCCTTGATGATACTCAACATTGTTAATTTTCACCCAACGGCGATTTTCATCACTAGCGTACATATGGGTTTGCAAATTAAGCGCAGGTAGACGCCCTTGCCACTGGTGAGCGTTGCGCTCTAAATCGTTCACGCGTGCCGTTTGTGATGACGAATTGTCATCATCTCGGGATAAGGCATTTTCGACCTTCCTAGCTAAATCAGGAGATAATGAGGATAAATCCAGATCATCCAAAGACAACCCGAGGTCCTCTTCAGCAGCAGAAGTCGTTTGGGTTGATGCTGAGTTGCGTGTTTCATCTCTGCTTGGTGTATGGCTCGTGTATTCATCGGGGGTGGTAAATGTACCAAAATCACGCGATAGCTCTGCACTTGGCCACTCTCTTGGCAATTGGGCCAACTGGGTGTTCTCTGGATAGTCTAATACTTTGAAAGGTGATACCACTTCGACCTTTTCTATCAGGGACGTTGTATCTACTTCAACACTCGGTGCAAAGAGATCTAAGTACCAAGCGACTCCAATAGCAGAAGCAGTGATTGGCAGCAAGAACAGACCTATATGTTTCACAGCTGACATTATGCGTCCTCCTTCTCGATTCTCGCCAGTTGAGGCGCATCTGGCTGAACATTTTGCTGAAGTCGGTCTAGCGTTCGCTTACCTGCAATACCATCGACACCAATTCCTTGCCAACGTTGAAATAACTCGACTCGCTCTTTCATCGCACCATCAAAAATAGACGTTTCAAGCAGTGGCTCACTCACCGCTTCTGCTAATAATCGGTCTAATACTTCAATCGCAGGGCCTTCCATGTCTAACCGTAATGTTTCATTCAGCGGAGCATGCCGCAGTTCGATAATATTGCCCTGCCACAACGGCTTTAGCCACGAAACTGGCAGACGCAGACGCTGCTTGCCATTGAGCACTTCAGCTTGGTCATTACCGACGGCATATAGAATGACATACCCAACATCACCTTGATAATTCAACTCCAAGATCACAGGGCGATTTTGTTGCATCAACAGCGGCCAAGTCGCCATTTTACGCTCACAACGCATAGTCGACTGCGGTTCTGACAAACAAAGATTATCGCGAACCGATGCTTGATACCCCCACAAACGATACAAATCATTTACAGCAAGGTTCGACTGTTTTTGTGTTAACAATAAATCACGCTGCTCATCCGTTAACTGTTGGCTTACGACGGTTGGTGTTGGCTCTACTCTTGGCTCCTTCACTTGTGTCAACACTGACGTCGCTTGAGCTGGCATATAATTCACGACCGCCCACCCCGTACTTAATGCAGCAATAAGGCCTACCGTGACAGAGCCCCAAGCAGGCCAACGGAAAGTCCGGCGCTCTTTTTTATCTTGCTGATAAATATCTGCCTGAAACTGCATCACCTCTTCACAGGCCTGCTGAACGGTTTGCTTATCCACAACCACATTACCCTGGTGATAACTAATGTTGAGGGATTTGTCACAGATAAGGTTGATGAGCCGCGGTATACCGTGACTGTATTTGGCTATAAGTTTACAAGAAGCACGATTAAACAGTTGCTGGTCGCCACCTGCTGTATGTAGTCGAAATGCGATGTAATCTTCTGTCTCTTTTTCATCCAACGGCAACAGGTGATAACGCCCGGTAATACGCTGGGCAAGTTGGCGTAGTTGTGTTGTTTGTAATAACCGCTGCAATTCAGGCTGCCCGACCAACAACACTTTGAGCAATTTTCTGGTATCGGTTTCCAAGTTGGTCAACAATCGCAACTGCTCTAGAACGTCGGCAGCAAGGTGTTGAGCCTCATCAATGACCAGCAATGTCTGCCAGCCTGAACGATAATTACGCAGCAAATATTGATGGATAACCTGGTTTAGCTGTTTGAGGTTTGCATCTGGCGGATAGGTGATTTTGAACTCATCACAAATGGCTTCGAGCAAGTCTCTACTCGAAAACGTGGGATTGAGAATAAGACCCGCTTTGGTGTTATCACCCAAATTCGCCAGCATCGCTTTTGCGACGGTCGTTTTGCCTGTACCTACTTCGCCAGTAAGCATAGCAAAGCCACCGCCATCGCCTAGCCCAGCTTGGAGATGTGTGATTGCCTCTTTGTGACGTTGGCTTAAATACAAATAACGTGAGTTTGGAACAATCGAAAATGGTTGTTCGACAAACCCAAAAAAGTCCTTATACATTAGGCTCTCCAGCTAAAAAACCACCTGGGAATAGTCAGACATGGTATAAACGCTCTTCTTCTATTCTTAGGAGTAAAGAAAAGTACCATTGCTTGCTACAATGTCCAACGGCATATCCATAAATTAAGAGGTAATTCGTGCAAGTTTATTTAGTAGGTGGCGCAGTTCGAGATAAATTGCTCGGAATTGATAGTTATGACAACGACTGGGTGGTCGTAGGCGCGACGCCCGAGATGATGCTGTCCCAAGGATACACCGCCGTTGGTAAAGACTTTCCTGTATTTCTGCATCCCAAAAGTAAAGAAGAATATGCCCTTGCACGAACAGAGAGAAAGTCAGGTTCTGGTTACACTGGTTTTGAATGTTTCTTCGATCAAAACGTCACCTTAGAAGAAGATTTGATACGTCGTGATTTAACCATTAACGCGATGGCAATGGAGAGTGATGGCACGATCCATGACCCATATGGTGGCCAGCAAGATCTCAACGATAAACTGCTACGCCATGTATCAGACGCCTTTATTGAAGACCCTCTACGCGTTTTACGTGTCGCTCGCTTCGCAGCGAAGCTTGCTGATCTAAACTTTACGGTTGCCGACGAAACCATGCGGTTAATGCGTCACATGGCAGAGTCCGGAGAGCTGAGCACACTGACTCCCGAGCGTGTTTGGCAAGAATGGCATAAATCTCTCTCTACTCCTCGCCCTGATATTTTCTTATCGGTTCTACGAGACTGTGGTGCATTAACCGTGGTGTTACCTGAAATTGATGCACTATTTGGCGTACCTCAACCTGAGAAGTGGCATCCAGAAATCGATACTGGCATCCATACTTTGATGGTGGCAGAGCAAGCCGCAAAATTGAGTAACTCACTCCCCGTCAGGTTTGCCGCCCAAGTGCATGACTTGGGTAAGGGCGTGACGCCAGAGAGCGAATGGCCAAGCCACAAAATGCATTGCCATACAGGATTAAAACTGATCAAAAAGCTGTGCGAACGTGTCCGGGTACCAAATGAGTTTCGTGATTTAGCCTTGATGGTGTGCGAACAGCACTCCAATATTCATCGCGCGGCTGAACTTAAACCACAAACCATAATTAAAATACTCAATAAGCTTGATGGGTGGCGTAAGTCCAAACGTCTGCAAGATATCTTGCTTTGCTGCCAAGCGGATCACGCTGGTCGTAAAGGACTGGAAACGCAACCATATCCACAGGCGGATATTTTTAGGCAAGCCTACCAAGCAGCAGCGGCAGTTGACGTTCAAACCATAATCAAAGAGGGCTTTAAAGGCCCTGCGATTCGTGACGAGCAAGAAAAACGACGTATTGAAGCAGTGAAAGCAGTACTTAAGAAGTAACGAACAAACAAAAACGCCCGCGGATTTCGCGGGCGTTTTTCGTTAGCATCAATTATGCACTTAATAGAAAAGCGAACAAACCGACGCCCAAAATGAGACGGTAAATCACAAACGGTGTCATGCCCATGCGTGAAATCATCTTCAAGAAGAAGTGGATACAGATGTACGCACTGATAAACGATGTGATAATGCCAGTAAGTAAGAAACCAACATGGACAGGTTCACCACTGGTCACTAACTTCATGCCTAAGTAGCTACCAGCTAATGTAATGATTGGGATCGACATTAAAAACGAAAATCGGGCAGCCGCTTCTCGAGTAAAGCCAAGGTAAAGCGCTGCTGTGATGGTCGCCCCTGAACGTGAAGTTCCAGGAATCATCGCTAAGGCTTGAGCAATACCGATAAATACAGCTTTCTTCCAACCCGTTTGGTATTCATCGGCAACGAGTTTAGCGTTTTTGTCTACCCACCATAGCAACAAGCCAAATACGATCGTGGTAGTCGCGATGACGTAAGCGCTACGTAGATACACTTCAATGATGTCTTTCATCAATAGACCGAACACACAAGCTGGAATCGTCGCAATCACGATCATCCAAGCCAATTTAGCTTCTTTACTGCGATCTCCTTTAAAGATCGAAGCAAATAACGCTTGAAACAAAGTGATTACTTCATGACGAAAATAGATCACGACAGCCATTAATGTACCGACGTGAACAGCAACATCAAAGGCCAGACCTTGGTCTTCCCATCCTAAAATAGCGGAAGGCAGGATCAAATGGGCAGAGCTTGAGATAGGCAAAAACTCTGTCAGCCCCTGAATCAGAGCCAAAATAAAGGCTTCAAAATAACTCATGTAAACAACTCAAATTAAAAATGAAAGGAAACGGGTTTGAGCGAATCGACTGGCTGCATAGCATGCCAAATGTCTGCGACTGTGCGTCCATCGCCTGGGATCACTAATTGCGGTTCGAGATCATACAACGGCTTTGTGACAAAAGGATATTTGTAGATATCACTGCGAGGTAGCTCAGGTTTTTTCTTGGAGACGCGCTCACCGAACAACACTATATCGAGATCCAGTGTTCGATCCTGATACTTTTGCGCGTTTTCTTCGCGTCCCCATTTAAATTCAATCTCGCGTAGTTGATGGCTCAACTCTTCTAATGACAACTCGGTACGCATTGCAACGACAAAGTTGTAGAAATTCTTACTGCTAAAACCAATAGGTTCGCATTCATATATCGGTGATACGAGGAGATTTTCTCCAAGCCGTTGCAGCTCCTGATACGCAGCAAGCACATGTTGCTCTCTTTCTACGTTCGTCCCAACACCGATATAGGTGGTGATCATGCTCGGCCTCGCTCAATCACCACACCAACAGCACGTGCTTGCGGCACGGCGCCAGGCTTCGCTAGGCGGATTTTCACCCAAGGCACAGAGAAACGCTGCATGATAAGCTCTGCTACTTCTTCAGCCACGCGCTCGACCAGTAAGAAACGACCATTTTCAATGTGGTTAAGTACCGCCTCACTCACCTGCGAATAATCCAGTGCATCTTGCACATCATCACTTTTGCCCGCAGGTTTATTATCGTGTGCCATTTCAATATCTAGAACCAACTTTTGTTTGATTTGTTGTTCCCAGTCGTACACGCCAATGGTGGTGATTACTTCTAACTGTTCAATAAAAACTTTATCCAGAGCCATCTTATGTCCTTCTATTACAGAGGTCGGATACCCGTGAGGGGTAATTTGATCGTAGTATTCTATACCTAAGTAACATTTACTTTGGTCATCACAATGTTACTTAGGTATAAACTGCGAAAGCATCTTTATATACAAGAAATCACATAATGCAAGCTCTATCACAGTGAGGATTTCTGCATTATGTAAATTCGGGGTATGATAGCAACTACGCGGGAACCGAGCATTAAATTCCAATCCATCAAGGACTTCTATGGACGCACTGGCACTGATAATGACAATGGCCGCCTATTTATTAGGTTCGGTTTCCAGTGCGGTTTTGATCTGTCGACTCTTAAAACTGCCAGACCCACGCAGTGTGGGATCTAACAATCCTGGAGCAACGAACGTATTGCGTATTGGCGGACGAGGAGCCGCTGTTTCAGTCTTGTTGTGCGATATGCTCAAAGGCACTATCCCCGTGTGGGGCGGATACTTTCTTGGTATCGACCCTATCATTCTTGGCGTCATCGCCATTGCTGCCTGTCTTGGCCACATGTACCCCATCTTTTTCCACTTTAAAGGCGGAAAAGGTGTCGCAACCGCGCTTGGCGCTATCGCTCCGATTGGTTTGGACTTAACTGGATTGGTAATGTTAACTTGGCTGTCAGTAGCCGCGCTATTCCGCTATTCATCCTTAGCGGCTCTCGTCACGGTTTTGGTCACTCCGTTTTATACTTGGATGTTTAAACCGCAATACACGTTACCTGTTGCTATGCTGTGCTGCTTAATCGTATTTAAGCATCATCAAAATATTCGTCGGCTTTTGTCTGGCGACGAGCCAAAAATCGGCGAGAAAAAACTGACACAAAAAAACTCGGCTTAATGCCGAGTTTTTCGTTTAAAGAAGGATGTATTGGTTACGCATGAACTCGATTCAGGAAGTTCAACAACATCTGGTTGACGAACTCAGGTTGCTCTAAACAACTGATGTGTCCCGCTTGGGGAATCTCCACCAACTCACTGCCTGTGATACAGTCTTTCATTAAATAAGATTCAAAAACTGGACGTGGTTTATCTTCACAGCCCACTGCAATTAACGTCGGCAGAGCAAATTTTTCCGAATCCTCAATCACATCCCGGCGACCAAACACCATACGCCCTATGCGAGCTACTTCCACCGCACGCTCACCGTTCAGCTCTTCTAAACTGCGTTTGAATGAAGCGACAAGTTCAGGGTTATCCTGATTGACGTTGTTGGCAAAGAACAGCGGCACAACGGCTTCAATAATTGGCGCAGGCACTGCTTGGACTTGGCTGATGGTATCAAGCATTGCAAAATACTTCTTATACGTAACTTCTGGCTCCCAGCCAATGAAGGTATCCATCAATACCAGTGACTTAACACGTTGCGGCGCTTGAGCCGTTAGCTCTGCTCCCCACATGCCGCCAACAGATAAGCCCACTATCGAGAACTCTTCGATATCTAAATGATCCATCAATGCCAGCATATGTTGTGCATAGTCGGCCAATGACTGTGTCGATGCAGGTGCAGCGTCCGATTCACCATGTGCCCAAAGATCTGGCACAATACAACGGAATGACTGGCTTAAAACCTCAACTTGTGGCGCCCACATTTGGCGATCCCAAAGGTAACTATGACCAAATAGAAGCACAGGGCCCTCACCTTTATCTAGATAAGCAAGTTGCTGACCTTCAATTTCAAACTTATTCATTGTTATATCCATTTCTTATTCTTCCACGTCATCCTAGCACTGAAACAATAGCGAACTGATCGCATCAGTCAGAATGTAAAACGAGGCGGTTCATTGAATAATTAAAAATAAAGGCCTCTGAGGAGCAGAGACCTTTATTACACAGAACCGGTTTCAAACTTACCGCATAAATTTGATTAAGCGACAGGTGTTAGTTGATCAATTGGCCAACGTGGACGAGCCTCTACTGACATATCAGCCACTTCGCCATTCTTCAAGCGCTGCATGCCTGCGTAAGCGATCATCGCACCGTTATCTGTACAGAACTCAGTACGTGGGTAGTAAACTTCGCCGCCAACTTTCTTCGCTAACTTCTCTAACTCAGCTCGCAAACGACGGTTAGCACTCACACCACCAGCAATAACAATGCGTTTCATGCCTGTTTGCTCAAGCGCGCGCTTACATTTAATAGCCAACGTAGCACACACAGCCTCTTCAAATGCCAATGCGATGTCCGCGCGAGTTTGCTCGTCATCACCGTTTGCAGCAATCGTGTTAGCCGTAAAGGTTTTTAGACCAGAGAAACTCATGTCCAAACCTGGCACATTCGTCATTGGGCGCGGGAACTTAAAGCGGCCCGGTGTACCTTTTTCCGCCAGTTTAGATAATAGTGGACCGCCTGGGTAATCCAAACCCATTAGCTTCGCTGTTTTATCAAACGCTTCGCCCGCCGCATCATCAATCGACTCACCTAGAATTTTGTACTCACCGATGCCTCTCACCTCCACCATCATAGAGTGACCGCCCGATACTAATACCGCCACAAACGGGAACGGTGGAGGGTTATCTTCCAACATTGGGGCCAATAGGTGACCTTCCATATGATGAACAGGTACCGCTGGCACTCCCCAAGCATAAGCAATACTGCGACCGATAGTCGCACCCACTAATAGCGCCCCAACAAGACCAGGCCCCGCGGTATACGCGACACCATCGATGTCTTTTGAAGTTAAGTTCGCTTCTTTTAGTGCCTCTTTAATAAGAGGAATGGTTTTCTTTACGTGGTCACGTGAAGCCAACTCAGGCACCACACCGCCGTAATCTGCGTGCAGTTTTACTTGGCTATATAGCTTGTGTGACAAGAGACCGTTTTCATCGTCATAAATTGCGATGCCAGTCTCGTCACAAGAGGTTTCAATACCAATAATGCGCATGGTTTTCTCAGTATGCTTTCTGTATAGAGGAAATTTGGGCGTCATATTACCTCGCCTTGGTGCTGCAAACAAATTTTGTACAGACAATAATCGACAAAAGGCTTTACAAAGTAGTTGTGATCGGATTAAAATTCCGCACCATTTTTGATCAAGCTGGTAAGAGACCTAACAATTGTGATTTGGTCTGTTGAATACCAGCGTTAACGAATAACCCCTGAGGTGAAAGGCATATGCCAGTAGTTAAAGTACGTGAAAACGAACCGTTCGACGTTGCTCTACGTCGTTTTAAGCGCTCTTGCGAAAAAGCAGGTATCCTTTCTGAAGTGCGTCGTCGTGAGCACTACGAAAAACCAACTACAGTTCGCAAACGCGCTAAAGCAGCAGCTCAAAAGCGTCACGCTAAGAAGCTAGCTCGCGAAAACGCTCGTCGCGTTCGCCTGTACTAATAACTGAGCTCCAAAAGGAATTTAGTTATGGCTCTGATTGATCAACTCAAAGAAGAGCAAAAATTAGCGATGAAAGCCAAGGACAAATTGCGCCTTGGTACTATTCGTTTAGCCCTATCAGCAATCAAGCAACGTGAAGTTGACGAACAGATTACTCTGAACGATGACGACATTCTTGCAGTATTGACCAAGATGGTTAAACAACGTCGCGACTCTGTAGCGCAGTTTGAAGCAGCGGGTCGTCAAGATCTTGCTGATGCGGAACAAGCAGAAATTACCGTTCTTGAGGACTTTATGCCTCAACCACTGACAGACGAAGAAGTAGCGGCTCTCATCGAGAACGCGATTGCTGAATCTGGCGCAGCTGGCATGCAAGACATGGGCAAAGTAATGGGCGTTCTGAAACCGCAAATTCAAGGGCGTGCAGATATGGGTAAAGTAAGCGGTTTAGTTCGCGCTAAATTGGCTTAAGGTACCCCACCCAATTGCAGCAAGCCGTGCTATCCTTTGGAGCGCACGGCTTGTTTGTATCTGGATGGATGGAATGAAATCAATGGGCAATACGCTCATTCTTTTAAGGCATTCACTCCACTCATCATCTTCTTTTTTTGTTAGGTTTTATGGCTGGACACATCCCTCGCAGTTTTATCGATGACCTTCTAGCTCGACTTGATATTGTCGATATCATCGACGCACGTGTGAAACTTAAGAAAAAAGGCAAAAACTACGGCGCATGCTGCCCGTTCCACAACGAAAAGACACCCTCATTCAGTGTCAGTCAAGAAAAGCAGTTCTACCATTGTTTTGGTTGTGGCGCGCATGGAAATGCCATCGATTTTTTGATGGAATTCGACCGACTAGAATTCGTCGAAGCCATTGAAGAACTCGCTTCATACTTGGGTTTAGATGTTCCTCGCGAACAACGTAGCGGCGGTAATGGTTCGTTTCAGTCAGGCCCACAAGCAAGCAGCAGTGAAAAACGTAACCTATACGACTTAATGGGCAGCATTGCTCAATTTTATCGTAACCAACTCAAACAGCCAGCAAGTAAGGTGGCGATTGAGTATCTAAAAGATCGCGGCCTGTCTGGTGAAATCGTCCAGAAGTTTGGCATCGGCTATGTGGCTGATGAATGGGATTTAGTTCGTAAGAACTTTGGCCAGAATAAAGAAAACCAAGACATGCTCGTCACTGGCGGCATGTTGATTGAAAACGATAAAGGCAACCGCTACGACCGATTCCGTGGTCGAGTGATGTTTCCTATTCGAGACAGACGCGGTCGAGTAATAGGCTTTGGTGGTCGAGTATTAGGTGATGGGACACCAAAATATCTCAACTCACCCGAAACCCCGATATTTCATAAAGGTAAAGAGTTGTATGGCCTTTATGAAGTACTACAAGCGTACCGTGAGCCACCACAAATTTTAGTGGTTGAAGGCTATATGGATGTTGTCGCGCTTGCTCAATATGGCGTAGATTATTCCGTTGCCTCATTGGGAACCTCGACAACGGGCGATCACTTGCAAGTGTTATTCAGGCAAACAAGCACCGTCGTGTGTTGTTATGACGGTGACCGCGCAGGCCGTGAAGCCGCGTGGCGTGCCATGGAAAATGCATTGCCTTACCTAACGGATGGTCGCCAGTTAAAATTCATGTTTTTGCCGGATGGAGAAGATCCCGACTCTTATATCCGACAAAACGGAAAACAAGCATTTGAGCAGCAAGTGTCTAATGCGATGCCCTTGTCTGAATTCATGTTCAGCTCATTGACTCAGCAGGTCGATATGAGCACGAAAGAAGGCATGGCAAAACTGAGTACTCTTGCGGTTCCTCTCATTGATAAAGTCCCTGGCGGCACTTTAAGACTATACTTGAGAGAATTGCTTGGCCGCCGTTTGGGTTTGGTTGATGAACGCCAACTACAGCAGCTAATTTCAAAACAAGGTAAAGAGGATAAAAGGCCTCAACCTCATAAAGAAATCAAGCGAACGCCGATGCGAGAAGTGATCGCGTTACTGATTCAAAACCCACAATACGTAAGTATGGTGCCAGATCTAACTAGCGTTAGAGATTTGCCCATTCCTGGTCTAAGTTTATTTGTTGATGTACTTGATAAATGCCAAGCACATCCCCATATCAACACAGGCCAATTATTAGAGCATTGGCGAAACAGCCAAAATGAGACCCTTCTGTCTCGTCTCGCGAGTTGGGACATTCCACTCGATGAGGACAACCAAGAAGAAATCTTTTTAGACTCACTGGATAAAATTATTGCCCAGTGCGTAGAAAAACAAATTGAAAACCTGCAGGCCAAAGCAAGAAGTGTCGGTTTATCAGCCGAAGAGAAAAGGGAGCTGCTAGCACTTATGCTAGATTTAAAAGCGTAACCCTGTTTAATTAGTCAGCAACGATTTAATTTGTTATAGTAAGTGGTTTGCATTTCGCATACTGATTCCTTCACCAGATTACGAAGTTGGATACCGTCTATGGATCACAATCCGCAGTCACAGCTAAAGTCACTTGTTATTAAAGGCAAGGAACAAGGCTATCTGACCTACGCCGAAGTAAATGACCACCTACCTGCTGAAATCGTAGATTCAGAACAGGTAGAAGACATCATTCAGATGATCAACGACATGGGCATTAAGGTAGTAGAAACTGCTCCTGATGCTGATGATTTAGCACTGAACGATGACACAAATATTACCGATGAAGATGCAGCCGAAGCTGCAGCCGCTGCACTTTCTAGCGTAGAGAGTGAGATTGGTCGTACAACAGACCCAGTACGTATGTACATGCGTGAGATGGGTACTGTCGAACTTCTAACTCGCGAAGGCGAAATCGACATCGCAAAACGTATTGAAGAAGGTATTAACCAAGTTCAATCGTCTGTTGCTGAATACCCAGGCACAATTCCGTACATTCTTGAGCAATTTGACAAAGTTCAAGCTGAAGAACTACGTCTTACAGACCTAATTTCAGGTTTTGTAGATCCAGATGCTGACGACACCGCTGCACCAACGGCAACACACATCGGTTCTGAACTGACTGAATCTCAGTTAGAAGAAGAAGACGATGAAGACGTTGATGACGACGAAGATAGCGATGACGATTCAGATGATTCTGAAGAAGATGTAGGTATCGATCCAGAATTAGCGCTAGAGAAATTCAACCAACTACGCAGCACCTATCAAAATCTTCAATTAGCAATCAACGAGTACGGCTATAACAGCCCGAAAGCAACCGTTGCTAATGAAATGATGCTAGACGTATTCCGCGAGTTTCGTCTAACGCCTAAACAGTTTGATCACCTAGTGAATGAACTGCGTACTGCTATGGATCGCGTTCGTACACAAGAGCGTCTGATCATGAAGTCAGTGGTTGAATACGGCAAAATGCCGAAGAAATCATTCATCGCGCTGTTCACTGGTAATGAATCAAGTGAAGCTTGGCTGGATGAAGTTCTTGCTTCAGACAAGCCATACGCTGAAAAGATCAAACGTAACGAAGAAGAAATCCGTCGTTCAATCGCTAAGCTAAAAATGATTGAAGAAGAGACTTCTCTAAACGTACAGAACATTAAAGACATCAGCCGTCGTATGTCTATCGGTGAAGCAAAAGCTCGCCGTGCGAAGAAAGAGATGGTTGAAGCGAACTTGCGTCTTGTAATTTCTATCGCGAAGAAATACACCAACCGTGGCCTACAGTTCTTGGATCTGATCCAGGAAGGTAACATCGGTCTGATGAAAGCGGTAGATAAGTTCGAATATCGTCGTGGTTACAAGTTCTCGACTTACGCAACGTGGTGGATCCGTCAGGCAATCACTCGTTCAATCGCGGACCAAGCACGTACGATTCGTATTCCGGTACACATGATCGAAACGATCAACAAGCTAAACCGTATCTCTCGTCAAATGTTGCAAGAGATGGGTCGCGAGCCACTACCGGAAGAACTGGCAGAGCGCATGCAAATGCCAGAAGACAAGATTCGTAAAGTTCTAAAAATCGCTAAAGAGCCTATCTCAATGGAGACACCAATCGGTGACGACGAAGATTCGCATCTAGGTGATTTTATCGAAGATACAACGCTAGAACTTCCGCTAGATTCTGCAACTGCAACTAGCCTTAAGGTGGCAACAAAAGACGTGCTTGCAGGTCTAACGCCACGTGAAGCGAAAGTACTTCGTATGCGTTTTGGTATTGACATGAACACTGACCATACTCTAGAAGAAGTTGGTAAGCAGTTCGACGTTACTCGTGAGCGTATCCGTCAGATCGAAGCAAAAGCACTACGTAAACTTCGTCACCCAAGCCGCTCAGAGACTCTGCGCAGCTTCCTAGACGAATAATCGCAGCGCATACAAGCTTTTAGAAATCAAAAAAGGTGACTTTAGGTCACCTTTTTTATTATCTACTGTTCTAAGTGGATAAAAACTAAGCGCAATTGCCCTAGTTGGTATCTAGACACCTTGCAACGCTTCCCCTATAATCGTTGTCCTATTAAGGCCCCTTAGCTCAGTGGTTAGAGCAGTCGACTCATAATCGATTGGTCCGCAGTTCAAGTCTGCGAGGGGCCACCATATTTCGAAAGGCGTAGCAGGTTAATACCTACTACGCCTTTTTTGTATCTTATATCTTTGGGTACAGTTTCGGTTGCGGTAACTCGTCACTAACCTCGTAATAGCTTTTCCTCTTCCCCTCTTCTTTAACTATTATCTGGCTCTCTATACGAGCAATAGAAACAAAATGTCTGCTCGTGATTTAAACCATTGACCCTCAGACAACTTCTGATAGTATGGACGTATAGACGTCTAAAACAAAAAATGGAGCTACAATGAAAAGTATTGGTCACTTAAAGAAACTAGCTTTGATTCTCACGGCAGTAGTCGGCTTAAGCGCTTGTGGAGAAAAAGATGACTCTGTCATTAAAGTGGGCGCGACAGTTGGACCACATGCACAAGTAGTCGAGGCGGTAGCGAAGGAGGCAGCAAAGCAAGGTTTGAATGTCGAAGTCATTGAGTTTTCTGACTACGTGACACCTAATGCCGCCCTTAGCGACGGTAGCATCGATATTAACAGCTATCAGCACCAGCCATTTTTAGACAACTTCAACAGTAGCCATAACGCCCAATTAGTATCAATTGGTCAGTCCATTCTTATGCGTATGGGGCTTTATTCCAATAAGTATCGCTCACTGCAAGAGCTTCCAAACAATGCACGTATAGCGCTTCCAAATGACCCTACCAACGGTGGTCGTGGTCTGTTGCTACTCGCCGATGCAGGTTTAATTGAGCTGAAACAGGGTGTTGGCCATAAAGCCGCCCTAACTGATATCACAAAAAACCCAAAATCATTTGAATTTGTCGAGGTAGATGCCGCTCAGCTACCAAGAACATTAGATGATGTGGACGCGGCTGCGATTACAATGAACTACGTAATGTCTTCTGGTTTAGATCCGAAGAAACAAAGTATCTATCTTGAAGCAAAAGACGCCCCATTAGCAGTCATGGTCATCGCCACTCGTGACGCAGACAAAAATAATGAAGCGTATAAAAAGTTCGTTTCTATTTATCAATCTCAAGCGATTCGTGATTATCTCGATCGCACTTTCAAAGGCACAATCGAAGCAGCTTTTTAATCAATAAAGCAGCGAATACTTTGCCCCACGAATCAGATAGAAAAGAGGCTAATGTTTTCTCATAGCCTCTTCTTTTCATTACTCACTAAATCGACTCATTGTCGACTTTCAGCCTCTAACTTCATTGCCAAATAAGCTTGATCAGCAGAAACCAATTCAGGGCGGTTAATCAACTTCCAGAGGAAGTATGGTGGGATTAAAAATACGATGAAGTAGAGAGATTCATGGAAAAAAACATCGGCTATCGTTTGCTGATGCTCCCAAAGTGCCGTCAGTGCGAAGAGCTCTAACATCACGCCTAATACGCCAAAGACGACAGAGACAACAATCGCTAAACCCAGTAGTTCTCTAACAAAGTGCTTGTATGCCATGATACTAATTCCTTCTAGCAATAAGTCATACTAACTTACGCTCATAAGAAACAAGTGAGCTTGATTATTATCAAACTCACCTCACCACTGTTAAGAACTTAGTTTTATAAAAAAGTACTTGTATATAGCGTCGGCGAAGACTGATTTCCCTATCACAGAGCATAGATACCTCTACAAATAGAAGGTGATGGAACGACCAACTATTGACTATATGAGCGCAACTTTAATCAGATAAGTAATATTGAACCGTCGATACCACTCGTACTTTCTTAATGTAAGGCGTGTTGCTGTCTCGGTCATAAATCGAGAACTGCCCTTGAGTTGCACGTTTGATCTTACCCAGTGAACTCTGTGAGTCTTTCGCAAATTTCTCAGCCACTTCACGCGCATTCTTAGTCGCTTCTTCGATCATGTCTGGCTTCACATCATTCAGCTTAGTAAAGCTGTACTCAACACGATTTGCATAAGGATCTTGGTTAAGCAAAACGCCTTGCTTTCCTAGCTCACCTATTTCATTGATTGCCGCTCGAACAACATCAACACTCTGGCTATAAACCGTAACGGTTCGCGAGGCCAAATAACGATACTCAATGTCTTGCTCGCTCCCATATTGCTGTGCTTTTCTGTCAATGACCGCTGGGGAAGAAAGGGAAACGCTGGTTTCAGGAAGCCCTTTGGCACTTAGAAAGTCCAAAATCAAACGGGTTTGCTGGTCAATTTCATCAAACATGGCTCCCATATCATTACTCGCTAGAGTAAATTGAATCGGCCAAATCACCGTATCAGCAGGATACTCACGCTCCGACAAACCTTTTACTGTCACGACTCTTTCATAGGCTCGGTATTTCACCGCCGTCTGCTGCATAAAATAGCCAAGTATGCCAAGACCAAGTATCAAACTTAGCCCAATCCAAAGTGCTGCTTTATTGGAAACTCGTTCCATTATTTCCCCCTGATAAATATCAACTTAGCTTAATCTTTGTTCTAGATAAGATAGCCTATCTCTTGTTTTAAGAGGGAGACATAACGCGAGTTTTGATTCATAGCACAGTGATATACCGTTTTCTTTAGTCAATAAAGCTTCATTGGTTTGTCACCAAAGGCTCATGCTTTTGCCTCTGAATTGTCATCTGTAATTTCTACTATCCAATCAGCAACTTGTACGCTGAGGTAAATATGGATAGTTCGACCCCTTTTCGTCTCCCACGTAAAACGCCGTTTGGCATTGGTGAAAACGTTGCTGAATGGGCAACCGGTTTAAACCAACTTGATAAGTTCTACGCCCAACGCCCCGTTAATGCCGATACCAAAACTTTTCTCCGCTTCACGCTGGATATCTTAGGTATCGATTATCGCATTGCTCATGGTTCACTCGACTCAGTACCTAAACAAGGAGCTACCGTCATTGTGGCGAACCACCCGCTTGGTTGTGTGGAAGGCGTCATCTTGGCCGAACTCTTGTTGATGGTACGAGACGATATCCAAATTCTAGCCAATCAATACCTGAAAACCGTACCAGAGTTAGATCAGCTCTTCATTGGTGTCGATGTGTTTGAAGGCAAAGACGCCGTCAAATCGAATATGAAGGCCCTCAGAGCGGCTAATAAACACCTCGCAAGTGGCGGCTTATTGCTTGTCTTTCCTGCCGGTGAGGTTTCCCAGTTAGTCGATGCCAAACAGCAACGCTTGGAAGACAAAGCGTGGAGTCGAAGCGTAAGTAGCCTGATCCGCAAAAACAAAGCCACGACAGTTCCAGTATTCATCAGTGGTCAGAACTCGAAACGCTTCTATATGGCAGGGAAAATCCATCCACTTTTGCGTACCCTAATGCTCGGGCGGGAGCTACTGAACAAACATGCACAAACCATCAACTTGTCTTTTGGCCAAGCGATTAAATTCAAAGAGATCAACACACTTAACGATGATCAAGTGGTGAACTATTTGCGGCTCAACACTTACTTGCTCAATCGTGAACCCCAATCAGTTAAGCCTTCTTCTTCATCAGAACTGCTCTCTCCAATAGCGGCAGGGTTACCCGTAGGCGAATTGCTTGAAGAGCTGAACAACTTACCAAAAGAGTCCAAGCTGCTAACAAGTGGTGAGTTCGATGTTTACTGCACGGAGTCGCAGAGTATCCCTTCCCTACTGCATGAAATTGGTCGCCTACGTGAGCTCAATTTCCGACAAGTTGGCGAAGGGACTGGACTAGCAATAGACATTGACCATTTCGATCATGATTACCTGCATCTGTTTGTGTGGGACAGAGAAAACCAATGCTTGGTGGGCGCGTATCGCTTAGGTCTAGTTGATCAACTGATTGAAAAGCGCGGCGTAGCAGGTCTGTATTCACGAACCTTGTTTAACTATGACCAACGCTTTATCGATCAAATGGGTAAATCCATCGAGATGGGACGCTCGGTGATTGCGCAGCAATATCAAAAGAGCATGAGCGCGCTACTACTGCTGTGGAAAGGCATCGCAACCTTCGTTCATCAAAACCCAGATTACACTCACCTATTTGGTCCGGTAAGCATTAGCAACGACTATAGCGATACTGCACGCCAATTGCTGGCTCAATCAATGACGCTGCACCACTACGACAACAATTGCGCAGAGTACGTCACGCCTTCTAACCCACTTCCTAAGCACCACCGTGACTGGAACACCAGCATGCTTACTGCTCTGGGAGATTTACAGTTACTATCACGCGTAATTGCCAGAATCGATGAAGGAAAAGGTGTCCCCGTTTTACTGCGTCAGTACCTAAGCCTTAATGGCAAACTGGTGTGCTTCAATGTTGACCCTGCATTCAATAACGCTCTAGATGGATTGATTACGGTGGATTTGCGCGATGTTCAAGAAAAGACGTTGGCAAGGTATATGGGACGCGAGCAAACTCATGAATACCTCACCTACCATGCTAATAGCAACCATAAGTAAGAGCAGTGAGTAAGAAGGGAGTTGTGAGTCAATAAAAACAGTATAGCGACTCTCTTTTACTTTTCTATCAATTAGATAAGAGCACTTCGTGAAGCACGCCGAAAAGACTCTTATAAATACATTCTATCGAAGAGTCGCAATGACATTGATCACACCAATCCCGTCGCAAACTTTCACAAAACACCAAAAACGACTCAGATCACATTTTATGCCCAGACCAAATCAACACAAAATGTGATATTGATCGTCACTGGTATTTAATTTGAATTTCAAAAGAAATCAAAAGTGATCAAAGTCACAAAGTGTTTTGATTTTAATTTTGTCAGAAGATCGAATTGATCACTAAGATTTTTATTGACAGATTTGAAAGTGGCTTTTTGTTATTAAGTTACAAGTTAATAAGTTGAACTTGGTCACTTAAAAACCGTTTCTCAGCCTAAGAAATGCGGGCGTAGATCACGAAAAACCCGTTGTCAGTTCCAATTGGAAAATGTGTGGTAAATTGATTGGGTACTAAGCAATCAAACAAACGGTTTTGGCGAACCGTTTACTACAACAAGATTCATCAGAACATCGAACGGGGAATTGTTATGATATCACCAGATGCCAAGATCAAGATACAAAATTTTGGTCGTTTTCTGTCAAACATGGTAATGCCAAACATCGGCGCGTTTATCGCGTGGGGCTTTATCACTGCTCTATTTATCCCAACTGGATGGCTACCAAACGAAACGTTAGCCTCTATGGTTGGCCCAATGATTACCTACTTGCTGCCACTACTTATCGGTTACACCGGTGGTAAATTAGTTGGTGGCGATCGTGGTGCGGTAGTCGGTGCAATCACAACAATGGGTGTGATTGTCGGTACAGACATCCCAATGTTTATGGGTGCAATGATGGTCGGCCCAATGGGCGGCTGGGCTATCAAGAAATTCGATAACTACATCGATGGTAAAGTAAAAAGTGGCTTCGAGATGTTGGTTAACAACTTCTCTGCGGGCATCATCGGCATGCTATGTGCGATCCTTGCTTTCATCTTTATCGGTCCATTCGTAAAAATTCTTTCTGGTGGCTTAGCGGCAGGCGTTAACTTCCTAGTTTCTGCTCACCTACTACCACTAACTTCAATCTTCGTTGAACCTGCGAAGATCCTGTTCCTAAACAACGCGATCAACCACGGTATCTTCTCTCCACTGGGTATCCAACAAGCGTCTGAGACAGGTCAATCGATCTTCTTCCTAATCGAAGCAAACCCAGGTCCTGGTCTAGGTATCCTGCTAGCTTACATGGTGTTTGGTAAAGGTACGGCTCGTCAAACTGCAGGTGGTGCATCAATCATCCACTTCTTCGGCGGTATCCACGAGATTTACTTCCCATACATCCTAATGAACCCTCGCCTAATCCTTGCGGCTATCGCAGGCGGTATGACTGGTGTATTCGTTCTAACTATCTTTAACGCAGGTATCGTTTCTCCAGCATCACCAGGTTCAATCTTTGCAATCTTGTTGATGACTCAGAAAGGCTCAATCGTTGGTGTACTAGCGTCTATCGCTGCAGCAACAGGTGTGTCATTCGCCGTAGCAGCACTACTAATGAAGACACAAACGTCAACAGAAGAAGACGGTGATGAAGCAGCACTAGAAAAAGCAACATCACAAATGAAAGACATGAAATCTGCATCTAAAAACGATGCGGTGGTAAACAGCCAAAGCAAAGGTGACGTAGACCTAGCGACAGTACAAAGCATCATTGTCGCTTGTGATGCGGGCATGGGCTCGAGTGCAATGGGCGCGAGCATGCTACGCAAAAAGGTTCAAGACGCAGGTCTGAACATCCACGTAACCAACCTTGCCATTAACAGCTTACCAGAGAGTGCAGATATCGTGATTACTCATAAAGACTTAACGGATCGTGCACGTAAGCATGCTCCAAACGCACACCACATTTCATTGACTAACTTCCTAGATAGCGAGATGTACAACCAGCTAGTCACCAAACTACTAGCAGCACAAAACCAATCCGCAGCCAATGACGACCAAATGGTAAAAGTGTCGCTCGTGGCAGCAAACGACGACAACTTCGAGCCACAGCAAACGTCGGTGTTCCAAATCCAGCGTGAAAACATTCACCTAGGTTTGAAAGCTGCCAACAAAGAAGAAGCGATTCGCTTCGCGGGCAACAAGTTGGTCGAACTTGGCTACGCAGAACCAGAATACGTAGACGCGATGTTTGAGCGTGAAGCATTGGTTCCAACTTACCTAGGCGAATCTATCGCAGTGCCTCACGGCACGGTAGAAGCGAAAGACCGCGTGAAGAAAACCGGCATTGTAATCTGCCAATACCCATCGGGTATCCAATTTACTGAAGACGACGATGATGTAGCGAAACTGGTTATCGGCATTGCCGCTAAGAACGATGAGCACATCCAGGTGATCACCACCATTACGAACGCGCTCGATGAGCCGGAGGCAATTGAGAAGCTAACCAGCACCAACGATGTGGAAGAGATTCTAAACATCCTTGGCGGTCAACAAGCGGCTTAATTACCCCTTTAATTTGCTCCTGAGGCAAATGAGGTCAGCTGTCACCCCCTATGCGGTTGGCCTCCCCCTAGTTTCGTAAGTCAACATTTTAGACATTGGTAGGTAAGAATTATGAAAAACGCAGTTCATTTTGGCGCAGGTAACATTGGTCGTGGCTTCATCGGTAAACTATTAGCAGACGCAGAAGTCGAGGTCACATTTGCAGATGTAGACGCACCACTCGTCGACCAACTGAGTCACAAGCAAGAATACAAAGTAAAAGTGGTCGGTACTGAGTGCCAAATCGACACAGTAACTCACGTCACCGCGGTAAACTCAGCCAGTGAAGATGTCATCGACCGCATTGTAAAAACCGACTTGGTAACAACAGCGGTTGGCCCTAACGTACTGGACATCATTGCAAAAACCATCGCTACCGGCATTGCTAAACGCTTTGCAGCAGGTAACGATAAACCATTGAACATCATCGCGTGCGAAAACATGGTTCGTGGCACGACTCACCTAAAAGGTGAAGTGTACAAACATTTGGATGAATCATTACACGCGAAAGCAGACGAGCTAGTTGGCTTCGTCGACTCCGCAGTGGACCGCATCGTACCACCAGCAGAAGCGGCGAACGATGACCCACTAGAAGTCACTGTAGAGAGTTTTAGCGAATGGATTGTGGATGAGCAGCAATTCAAGGGCGAAATCCCTGACATAGCTGGCATGGAAAGAACCAACAACCTAATGGCATTCGTAGAACGCAAGCTATTCACTCTCAATACAGGCCACTGCATTACCGCTTACCTAGGTTGCTTGAAAGGCCATCGTACCATTCGTGAAGCAATTGAAGACCCAAGCATTCACGCTGAAGTAAAACAGGCGATGCAAGAAAGTGGTGAAGTGCTGATCAAACGTTACGGCTTCGACCGTGACATGCACAACGCCTACATCGAGAAGATTTTAGGACGCTTTGCCAACCCATACTTAGTGGATGAGGTGGATCGCGTAGGTCGTCAACCAATTCGAAAATTGGGTGCAAACGATAGATTAGTGAAGCCTTTACTCGGTACAATTGAGTATGGCACTGAAAATCAAACACTTTTGAAAGGCATTGCCGCTGCGTTGAAGTACACTAACGACACTGACCCACAAGCCGTAGAGCTACAAAACTCATTAAAAGAAGTGGGTGTGAAGAAGACGCTAGCGACATACACAGGTCTTGCAGAAGACAGCGATGAAGTGGCTCAAATCGAGACACTTTACAACCAACTTTGATTTACCTAGGGGAGCTCGGCTCCCCTTCTATGTCCTTCTCTGCTTGAAGAGTTGGGATAGCTAATAATTAGAAATGTATTCAGTATATGGCAGATAACATCAACGAAACCGAGATCATTGAGCGATTAAACAGCGCACCATCGGTACGAGGCTTTTTCATTGCAGCAGTCGACGTTTTTAACGATTCGATCGACGGGTTGGTGCAAAGAATCTTTCGTAAAGATAACTTCGCTGTTCAATCGGTTGTCGGTCCGCTGCTACAAGACTCTGGACCGCTGGGCGATCTGTCTGTTCGTTTGAAGTTATTGTTTGGCTTGGGAGTGCTCCCCGATGACATCTACCACGACATCGAAGACATCATCAAACTCAAAAACCAACTCAATAGTGACGCTTCAGATTACGAATTCACTGACCCGAATATTCTAGAACCAATTAAGAAACTGCACTTGGTGAAGAAAATGGGCATGGTACAACTGGAAGTCAGCGAACCAGATGACGACATCGACCTTGAGTTTTATCAGCTACAACTGCAACGTCAACAACAAATCATTAAGTCAGGGCTCTCACTTGCCATTGTCGAGATTTGCAATGAGCTCGGCAAAGACAGCCCTTTTTAATCGAAAAACTGGCACGGAAGCCTCCTCAACTCGCCCCTCTTTTTGCACATTCTTCTATACAACGTGCGTGAAAGCCATCACAGTCCATATTCCGATGTCTCTGTAACATCAGACCAATCTATCGCTAGTATTGAAACGGGATCGCATGCTTTCAATCGAAGACACTAAAACTAAGTGGGAGTTTTTCCAGAAACACCACTGGGTATCTCCAGAATTTTCCCGCACTCCCGTCCTCGAGTCGTGGGAGCGTTGCATAAAGCAATGCAGCCCTTATACCTGGTCAAAACCACATATTGCCTCTGGTTTTACCTTCTCATCTCTAATGAAGCGCAACGAACATCTCATCGAATGCGCCACGACCGTACTTGAAGATACGTACGATATGCTTGGTGACGAAGACCTGGTATTGATGGTAACCGATGGCAACGGCTGTATTCTCTCCACCGTCGGGCACGACTCTATGCGACAAGAGATGCAAACGCTCGGCATAAAACAAGGCTGTTTTCTCTCCGAAGGAAAGATAGGCACAAATGCAGTCAATCTCTGTATCAACACTCATATCCCGTGTGAAGTTTTTGCTGCCGAACATTTCAATCGCCACTTGCACTCTTATGCCTCTGTAGCGGCGCCTGTTTTCGACCAATTTGGCAAATTACGCGGTACAACATGCCTTTTCAGAAAAGCGGAAAGCTATAAGAAAGAAGACTTAGTCATCATCGCGTCGAGCGCGAAAGAAGTCAGCTTGCAAATCCACATTCAGTCGGAACAAGAAAACATGAACCGCCTTACTTGTGCGCACAACGCAACGTTAGAATGCATGGATGACGGCCTTCTGGCCTGGGATGAAGAAAGCCGTATAACCATGGTAAATCACCAGTCCGAGCGTTTGTTAAACATTGAAGCCAGTCAGGTCTTGGATAAAGAAGTCTTTGCTGTTTTACGCTTCCCGCCAAATGTCCTCAATAGTATTGAGTCGGGTGCAAGCATCAACCGAAAACTCACAACGGTAGAGGTTCGTGGCGAGTTTGTTGAGGCGATCATCACCTTGCGTCCACTCAATGACGGCACACACTTATTGTTCTTGCACCCTATCGATAAAATTCGCGAACTTGCTCAACAACAAATAGGTGGCAGTGCGCGCTATACGTTCAGCACTTTGCCCGTCATTTCACGAAAAATGAAGCATGTCATTACCGTGGCAAAACGGGCCATAAAGTCCAAATCACCGATTCTAATTACGGGTGAAGAAGGTGTAGGAAAAGCCACTCTCGCCATGGCGATTCATAACGAAAGCACCTACAAAGAAGGGCCATTCATTACGCTCAACTGTCGCTCCATCAATACAGAGCAACTGGTCAAAGAAACCCTAGGCTACGACGAAGGGCAAGGCATGCCTTCAAAGTTTGAGCTCGCCCATGGCGGTACGCTCTTTTTAGAAAAGGTGGAATATCTGTCGCCCGATTTACAAGCAGTGCTACTTAAGTTGTTAAAAACTGGGCTCGTCAGCCGCAGCGACAGTTTGCGATTGATCCCCGTAGACTTTCAACTTATCACGAGCACCGCTTCAGAGATCAGCGAGTATGTCACTCAACGCTCATTTGGTCGGCAACTTTATTATGAAATCTCCTCGAACGAGCTGCATATTCCGCCACTACGAAAGCGTAAAGAAGACATTGAATTTCTCGTCCAGCAGCTTATCAGCCATTATGAACGCCGCCACAATGTGACTATCTCGATAGAGCCAGTCGCACTGGAAGCGTTGATGAATTTTCGTTGGTCAGGCAACAACTCTGAATTAAGAAATCGAACTGAGCGAATTTTGCTTAACCGCAGTTCCAACTTAATCAAGCTGAACGATATTCCTGAAGACATTAAACTGAATTCTCGCCATACCGCAGAAAATACGCCAGTAATCACGTTAGAAGAAGCCGAGAGAAGAGCTATCGTTCAAGCTTGGAATCAGTGTGATGGCAAAATGCATGATATGGCGAAAGCATTGCAAATTGGCCGCACGACCTTATGGAGAAAAATTAATAAGTTTGGGCTGCAGGAGCAAATGAAGCTGTATTAAGCCGTGAATTGGCGTTCCTATAACAAAAGTAAAACCGGCGTAAGCACGCCGGTACAGATGTACTAACGATAAGGTATCGATTAAACATCGACAGACAACTGACGAATCTGCGCTTTTAGTCCCGGGAGCATACTTGAACTGGCGCTGAATTTTCGCAACCCCACGCGAAGCAATGTTTCTGTGGCATTTGGATCGCCAGCCATCTCACCACACATACTAACCGGTATGCCCGCGCGATCGCCTGCTGCACACGTGAGCTCAATGGCTTTTAGTACCGATGGTTCAAAGTAGTTCACCAATTCAGCAACGGCGGCGTTACCTCGATCGGCGGCCATAACATATTGAGTCAAATCATTGGTGCCGATAGAGAAAAAGTCGACTTCTTGGGCTAACGCATCAGCATTTAATACCGCGGCTGGCACCTCAATCATAATACCAACGGGCAAATGAGTCGCATCCAAGCCGAGTTGGCTTGCTTGATGCGCCAACAGCACTTTTACTTTTCTCACTTCTTCAACCTGAGCCACCATCGGTATCATCAATTGAATATTCGATTGCTCGTGAAAGGCTCTCAGAATGGCTCGAAGTTGAGCGGTAAACAATGACTCATGTTGAAGGCACAACCGCACCCCTCTCAAACCTAAAAATGGATTATCTTCCGCTGGCATAGGATAAGCGGCTAAAGGCTTATCACCGCCAACATCTAGACTACGAATCGTAAGTGGCTTATCACCAAGTGCGGCGGCAATATCACGATACACTTGGTATTGCGCTTCCTCAGTTGGCAACTCATCACTGTTTTGAAATAGAAACTCAGTCCGAAATAGACCAACGCCCTCAGCTCCTGATGTTAGTGCATCATCAATATCTTTCGGTCCACCAATATTGGCGAATACTGGAATATGGACACCATCACAGGTGACTGCGGCTTGCTGAGCACTCGCTAGTGCACTTTGTCGGGTGCTTTGCCACTCAATTTGTTGCGCTTCTAATTCCTGTTGTATGGCATCTGAAGGAGAGAACCATAAATGCCCTCGAAAGCCATCAATAGTCACCACTTGCCCAGCACGCACAGCATCAAGACAACCCTGAGCTTTAACGATGGCAGGAATCCCCATCGCACGAGCAAGAATCGCACTGTGAGAGGTTTTCCCTCCTTCACTCAAACAGATACCAAGCACTTTAGGTTTATCAAGCCCGGCCACATCAGAAGGCATCAGGTCACGGGCCAACAAAATACTCGGTTCCTTAATGTCGATGGCATTAGGCGTTACGCCTGTCATTTCGACCATAACTTGGCGTGCTATATCATGCACATCTGCTTCGCGTTCCCGCATGTACTGACTTTCTGCCTGGCGAAACTCTTTGGCCAACGTTTGCAGTGATTCTACCCAAGCTTGCTCGGCTATCATGCCCGTTTGAATTCGCGACTCGACCGATGCCCATAATTCTGGGTCACTGAGCATCATGCTATGAGCGGAAAATATTTCCCCTTTCGGCTGCTTCGCTTGCTCCTGCAAGTGTTGAAAAACCACGCCTATCGCACGCTTAACCCGTTCAATTTCATCTTGTTCACTTTGGAAATCACGTTCAGGCACAGCTGGCATTTCATGAGTAAAAAGGACAACTGGAGCAGTAGCGATACCGTCATTGACTCGAATACCAACAACAGCACCTTCAATCTGATTTGGGACCATGTCATCGAGCAAAGTATCCGTGCTCTCTTCAGATTCGATAATGCCTTGCTCAACCGCCTCTTTTTCTCCGAAGTGCTCACTAGCTAAGGCTTCAAATGCCTTGATTGCTTCACTGGATTGAGGTCCAAGTGCGCACAGCGTGATCGTCTCTTGGCTACAAACGCCAAGTTTCGCAATGCTGTTTAAGCTTTTTGCGTTCACACGGCGCTCGCCTTTTTTCAACCATAATTGGCAGTCAAAAGGCGCGAGTGCACCAACAATGGCCGCAGCGGGACGAGCATGTAATCCATGCGGATTTTGCACCACCCAATCAAATGTCCGTTCTTGCTCAAAGTTCTCTGATACTGGCGCTATCTCAGCGGATGTTAGTGGCTGATCACCAAGGTGCTCTTGTTTTACGCTTAACGCATTCTGTGCCTCTTCGACTACCGTCGATAAAGGTAGTCCGGCAGCAGCAGCCACCGACGCCGCCATGGTCCCTTCAACAATAGGGGCCGAGATAAGGGTGACATTTTCCCTCACATGATCATCAACCAGATCCAGAGCCATTTCCGTGCTAAGCAACGCGCTGCCAAGATCCATCAACACAACAACCCCTTGTTGATCTTGTACCTGCTCAATCGCTTCCATCACGGCAATGGCATCGGTTCCGATCGGGTTCTCTGGATCATCAATCCCAGCAGCAATCGCAAGCTTGGCTTTGCCTTGCGTCATTTGGGTGGCAAGTTCTGCCACCCCTTCGGCAAGTCGACGACTATGAGATACAACTACAATTCCCACCATCTTAATTACCTGCTATTGCCTGCTGTAGTGCTTTAATCATTAACAAAGAAGAGGTTGCACCGGGATCTTGGTGACCAATACTGCGTTCACCTAAATAGCTTGCTCGCCCTTTTTTCGCCAACATTTCAATCGTGGCAACCGCGTTCGTTTCTGCTAGCTCAACCATTTCATTAAGTAAGTGATCGGCGCTCATGCCATTTTCTAACGACGCCTTCACGCTAACTAAAACGGGTAACCAAACATCACACATGGTTTTATCACCCAGCTCTGCTTTACCACGAGACACCACGCCATCCACACCGCTTTTTAGTGCATCGATCAACTCTTCAAACGTTAGTTGCTCTCGGGTTCCGACAGCGGCAGCCGTGCGAATAAACAGCGTGCCATACAGCGGGCCACTTGCCCCACCGACACTAGAAAGCAAGGTCATGCCCGTATTCTTGAGAATGCTGCCGATATTTTGGTCCGCAAATTGCGGCAGTTTTTCAGCAACTTTTTTAAAGCCACGGTTCATATTGAGACCGTGGTCGGCGTCACCAATATCACGATCAAGGTCGGTCAGAAAATCTTGATTCTCTTGATACGTTTTTGCACATAACTCTAGCCAGTGAACGATATGTTGTTTTTCAATTTGCATGTTTGCTCTCCCCTGTTACCACTTGATCGCGGCCGTATCGACAGGAGCATCAAACAGCTCCAACATCTCTTTGTCTGCCTTCAGCAACGTAATCGAAACGCCTTCCATATCGAGTGACGTACAGAAGTTACCAACCATATTACGCACGATACGGAACCCTGCTTGCTCACAGTTATGAGCCAGACGGCGGTACACTCCGTAAAGCTCTGAAGTTGGCGTACCACCCATACCATTCACCATCACGATGTAGTCGTGTTCAGCGGCGAAAGGCTCAATGCTGGATTCCACTTCATCCCATTCACCTTCGTCACGATTCCAAATACGCAATGTGCGCTGATAAGGTGTGTTTTCAGCAACTTCAGCAAACATTTCATCCACTAACGTATCGACATCGGTGTATTTCACTCGCTTGATACCTGGTTCACCATGGATACCAACACCAAACTCCACTTCATCATCTTCCAGAACAAAAGATGGTTTACCTGCTGCGGGTACAACACAAGCATTAAGCGCCACGCCAAATGAACGACAGTGATTATTCACGCGACGAGCCAGCGCTTCACATTGCTCCAACGAATAACCTTTGTTCGCGGCAGCCCCAACTAACTTTTCAACCAATACCGTTCCAGCAACGCCACGGCGACCAGCGGTGTATAGGCTGTCTTTGACTGCAACATCGTCATCCACCAACACCGACCCAACTTTGATACCATCGGTATGAAGCAGCTCCACAGCCGTTTCAAAGTTCAACACGTCTCCGGTGTAGTTTTTAATGATAAATAGCACGCCTTCACCAGTATTCACTTGGTTGCCACATTCGTACATTTGATCTGGCGTTGGTGAAGTAAACACCTCACCAGGACAGGCGCCTGTCAGCATGCCTTTACCAATAAAACCAGCGTGCAAAGGTTCATGACCACAGCCACCACCAGAAACCAGTGCCACTTGCCCCGGCGTTTCCTCGTGCCACATGTAACGAGGCTCGTAGTTCGCTTTTAGCTCAGGGCGGGACAATGCCAGGCCTTCCATTTGCTGCAATACAACATCATCGACTTGGTTAATTAACTTTTTCATCGTTCTATCTCATTCCATTTATATTTTTATGTAGGGTATGAATTCATCTTAAACAGAGAAAAAACGTGCTCAACAAAAATCAATCTGTTTCATATTGAAACAACGACTTCGGTATTTTCGTTTCAATATGAAACGAAAAACGACAGATTAGCTTGAATAGTGATCGGCGCCATAAAGCATGCTGATGCTTATTACTTCTGAAAGTCGGTTTGACACAGAGGTCATAAAAGCATGGAACAAAACCAGAGATATCCTTCACCACTTACCACACCAAACCTAATATAAACCTTATCCCTACAATGGATATTCATTGCACTCCAAAACACACACAAAAAAGGTTAAAGGTTTGAATTATGGACAAAATTATTATCAGCCCAAGCAAATACGTCCAAGGTGAACAAGTACTTACATCTATCGCTCACTATGTGAAAACATTGGGTGAACGTCCGTTAGTAATTGCCGATGAGTTCGTGACTAACCTGGTTGGTGATGACGTCAAACAAAGTTTTGCTGACGAAAAGCTTCCACTCACTATGAACATTTTTGGTGGCGAATGTTCGCGCGTTGAGATTGAACGCATCACGGACATTTGTGCCACTCAAAAACACGATGTCATTGTCGGTATTGGTGGTGGTAAAACGTTAGATACAGCAAAGGCTGTTGCGTTTTACACCAAAATTCCTGTCGTGGTGGTTCCTACGATTGCCTCGACTGATGCGCCAACCTCAGCGCTTGCGGTGATATACACACCTGAAGGTGAATTTGCAGAATATTTGATGATCCCTAAAAACCCAGACATGGTCATCATGGATACGTCAGTCATCGCCAAAGCCCCTGTTCGCTTACTTGTATCGGGGATGGGCGACGCGCTTTCCACCTACTTTGAAGCTCGTGCCAACATGACTTCTGGTAAGGCAACAATGGCTGGTGGGTTAGCGACGCGTTCAGCACAAGCGCTTGCGAAACTTTGCTATGAAACCTTGCTTGAAGATGGTGTAAAAGCAAAAGCTGCGGTAGAAAATGGTGTGAGCACCAAAGCGGTAGAAAACATTATTGAAGCCAATACATACCTAAGCGGTATCGGTTTTGAAAGCAGTGGTCTAGCGGGTGCTCACGCTATTCATAACGGCCTAACTAAGCTTGAAGAGTGTCATCATCTCTATCATGGTGAGAAAGTCGCGTTCGGCACACTTGTTCAGCTGGTACTAGAAAACGCAGCGATGGAAGAGATTAATACGGTTCTTGCATTCTGCCGCTCTGTAGGTCTACCAACCAACTTATTTGATATGGGCGTTAAAGAGCTTAACCACGCTAAGTTGCGCGAGGTCGCCGAAGCCTCAACGGCCGAGGGAGAAACCATCCACAATATGCCATTCCCAGTGACGGCAGAAAATGTCTACTCTGCAATTCTAACCGCTCACCAGTTGGGTCAATAACTCACAAACCTTAAAATGGGTTTAAATAAAAAAGCGGCACATACTCTCGCATGTGCCGCTCAGGATTTTTGCTGTTAAGCGTAATTACTCAACCGTTACCGCTTTCGCTAGGTTACGTGGTTGGTCTACGTCCGTACCTTTGATCAGTGCTACGTAGTAAGACAGCAACTGCATTGGGATGGTGTAGTAGATCGCCGCCGTGATTTCACTAACGTGAGGCATAGTGATGATCTTCATTGTCTCATCGCCTTCGAAGCCTGCGTCTGCATCTGCGAATACGTATAGAAGGCCGCCACGCGCACGCACTTCTTCAACGTTTGATTTTAGCTTTTCAAGTAGGTCGTTGCTTGGTGCAACCACAACAACAGGCATGTCAGCATCAATTAGAGCCAGAGGACCGTGTTTCAGTTCACCCGCCGCGTACGCTTCTGCGTGGATGTACGAGATCTCTTTCAGTTTTAGAGACGCTTCCATCGCGATTGGGTAGAACTCGCCACGGCCTAGGAACAATGTGTGGTGCTTGTCTGCAAAATCCGTTGCAAGTGCTTCAATTTCTTTCTCGAAAGAAAGTGCCGCGTTGATTTGCTTAGGAAGTGCGTGTAGCGCTTCAACAATCTCTTTTTCTTTCTCTTTGCTGATGCGACCTTGCTCTTTACCCAGCGCTGTTACCAGCATAAGTAGTGCAGAAAGCTGAGTCGTGAACGCTTTGGTTGAAGCCACACCGATTTCAACACCAGCGCGAGTCATGAACGCAAAATCTGATTCACGAACCAGAGAAGAGCCTGCTACGTTACAAATGGTCATCGCCGCCATGTAACCTTTCTCTTTTGCTAGGCGAAGTGCTGCTAGGGTATCAGCGGTTTCACCAGACTGAGACAACGTGATCAATAGGCTGTTTGGACGAGTCACAAACTTGCGGTAACGGAATTCAGACGCAATTTCTACATCACAGCTAACGCCTGCAATGTCTTCAAACCAGTAACGTGCCGTCATACCTGCGTTGTAAGACGTACCACACGCCACGATTTGTACGTGTTCTACTTTGCTTAGAATGTCTGCCGCGTGCACACCGATCGCATCTGTCACAACAGAATCTGACGTGATACGACCTTCCATTGTGTTGATCAACGCTTTAGGTTGCTCATAGATTTCTTTTTGCATGAAGTGACGGTATTGACCTTTATCACCTGCATCATGCTCTGCATTAGATTCAACAATTTCACGCTCAACTGGCTCACCCGTTGCATCAAACACAGTGACTTCACGGCGAGTAATTTCTGCTACGTCCCCTTCTTCTAGGTACATGAAACGGCGCGTAACGTTAAGTAATGCAAGTTGGTCAGACGCTAGGAAGTTTTCACCCACACCAAAACCGATCACGATCGGGCTGCCTGAACGCGCTACTACGATGCGTGAAGGATCTTTGCGATCCAACGCTACGGTGCCGTATGCGCCTTCAAGTTGTTTTGCTGTTTTTTGTACCGCTTCTAATAGCGTTTCTGAAGTACGAAGTTCCCACTCAACCATGTGTGCGATAACTTCTGTATCCGTTTGCGATTCAAACACGTAGCCACGAGATTGAAGCAGCTCACGCAGCTCTTCATGGTTTTCGATGATGCCGTTATGGACCACTGCGATATCACCAGACATGTGTGGGTGAGCATTGATTTCAGAAGGTTCACCGTGCGTCGCCCAACGAGTGTGCGCAATACCAGTTCCGCCGATCACTTTTGCTTCTTCTACTGCATCAGCCAATTCTTGTACTTTACCCAAGCGACGAACGCGCGTTAGGTTTGATTCGCCATCAACAACCGCAACGCCAGCAGAGTCGTAACCGCGGTACTCTAAGCGGCGTAGACCTTCAACCAAAATTTCTGCAACATCTCGTTGTGCTACTGCACCTACGATTCCACACATGTGTTTATCTCCGTTTGTAGTTTTGTTCTTCCCTAGCCATGATTTCAAATAGAGGCAGCAAGCAAAGGCCTTTATCCAGAGGGAAGTAAAATATGAAACTGATTACATTGTTAGGCGCAAATGACTTTCACGCCATGTTGTTCAATCTGTACTTTATGCTCTGCTTGGATATCTGCATCGGTCACCAACACATCAACTTGATGCCAAGCGAGCTCTAAGTTTGGGATCTTACGGCCGATTTTTTCGGACTCGATCATTACGATCACTTCACGTGACGCTTCTGCCATTACCTTACTTAAGCCAACCAACTCATTAAATGTCGTGGTTCCACGCTCGAGATCGATGCCATCCGCACCGATGAATAGTTGGTCAAAGTCGTAAGCTCGTAATACAGATTCGGCCACTTTGCCTTGAAAGGACTCTGAGTGCGTATCCCAAGTACCGCCAGTCATCAGCAGTGTCGGTTCGCTCTCTAATTCATTTAGGGCGTTAGCAACATGCAACGAGTTGGTCATGACCACTAAGCCACGTTTGTCATTCAACAGTTGAATCAGCGCGGCAGTCGTGCTGCCACTGTCGATCACGATGCGATTATGATCGCGAATCAATGATGCTGCTGCTTTTGCTAAGCTTAACTTTCGAGTCGAAACATTAGCGCCCAATTCTTCGTGAATGACTTCCTTTGGGATAGCAATCGCACCGCCATAGCGGCGTAGAAGTTGGCCGTTTTTCTCTAAAGAAGCTAAATCCTTTCTAATCGTGACCTCTGAGGTTTCGAATTTCTGAGCAAGTTCATCAACGCTGACTTCTCCTAGTTCAGAAACCAAGTTAGAAATGGCGTGTCTTCTTAATTGAGTGTTTCGTTTCGACATTTAAGTTTTTATTTTAAGTTTCGATGTGAAACTTATTATAGTCAAACCGAAACTTTCAAGTCCATTTATTTCGATCCAAAAAATTAATATTTCTCGATAAAACCTTGTCCTAAGACAATTCTTAAACAGTGATATTGGATTCATTCAGTGGTAGAATTCGCCACCGAAAAGAAAAAAAATTACAGAATTGAAGGCTATTTTTTTGCAACTTTCTGCATATAAAGTGGGATTAGTCACAAAAAGGTAACCAAAATCGCCGATCTTTTAGTCATAAAATGACTAAACTTGGTGAAAGACTTTCAGAATCTGAAGTTCTAATAATGAGACGAAAAATCGGTGGGTGACAGGTACTAAATGTCATCAAAAACGTCCTGACTTCAGAGTAAATAACCGACTTTCAAATTGTAACTATACTTACCGGAGAGTATCTTCCATGAAAAAGACCAAAATCGTATGTACGATTGGCCCTAAAACAGAATCTGTAGAGAAGCTAACTGAACTAGTTAACGCAGGCATGAACGTAATGCGCCTTAACTTCTCTCACGGTGACTACGAAGAACACGGCACTCGTATCGCGAACTTCCGTAAAGTAATGGAAGCTACTGGCAAACCACTAGCAATTCTTCTAGATACTAAAGGTCCAGAAATCCGCACTATCAAGCTAGAAGGCGGTAACGATGTTGATCTAGTAGCAGGTCAAGAATTCACTTTCACAACTGACACTTCAGTTGTAGGTAACAAAGATAAAGTTGCAGTAACTTACGCTGGTTTCGCAGCAGACCTAAACGTAGGTAACACTATCCTAGTAGACGACGGTCTAATCGAGATGGAAGTTATCTCTAAGACTGAAACTGAAGTTAAATGTAAAGTTCTTAACAACGGTGCACTGGGCGAAAACAAAGGTGTTAACCTTCCTGGCGTTTCTGTAAACCTACCTGCACTATCTGAAAAAGATAAGAACGACCTTAAATTTGGTTGTGAGCAAGGCGTTGACTTCGTAGCAGCTTCTTTCATCCGTAAAGCGTCTGACGTTCAAGAAATCCGTGAAGTACTTGCTGCAAACGGCGGCGAGAACATCCACATCATCTCTAAGATCGAAAACCAAGAAGGTGTTGATAACTTCGACGAGATCCTAGAGCTTTCTGACGGCATCATGGTTGCACGTGGTGACCTAGGTGTTGAAATCCCAGCTGAAGAAGTAATCTTCGCTCAGAAAATGATGATCGAGAAGTGTAACCGTGCACGTAAGATGGTTATCACTGCAACTCAAATGCTTGATTCTATGATCAACAACCCACGTCCTACTCGTGCGGAAGCAGGCGACGTTGCTAACGCGGTAATGGACGGTACTGACGCAGTAATGCTTTCTGGTGAAACGGCGAAAGGTAAATACCCTGTTGAAGCGGTAACTATCATGGCTCAAATCGCGAACCGTACTGACTCAGCGCTAAAAGCTGAACTAGGTTCTCGTCTAGACAGCCCACGCCTACGCATCACTGAAGCAGTATGTAAAGGTGCAGTAGACACAGCTGAGAAACTAGCTGCTCCACTTATCGTTGTTGCAACTGAAGGCGGTAAGTCTGCACGTTCAGTACGTAAGTACTTCCCAACTGCAAACATTCTAGCGCTAACAACTAACAAGAAAACTGCTGCACAGCTAGTTCTAACTAAAGGTGTTACTCCTGTAGTTGTTGATTCAATCGAAAGCACTGACGCATTCTACGTAGCGGGTAAAGAACTTGCTCTAGAATCAGGTCTAGGTAACAAAGGCGATATCGTTGTTATGGTTTCTGGCGCTCTAGTTGCTTCAGGTACTACGAACACAGCTTCTGTACACGTGCTATAAGACTGAACTTTTAACACTTCAGTTTCTTGAGAAGGAGGGCTTATGCCCTCCTTTTTTATATGGCTTTCTTGCTCTCATAATAGGCTAATTGTATTATTTACCTCTATCAGAATTTCGTACTGTTTAATTTTATCGTCACGATTAAAGTTTCTATGAGGTGTATGTGTCTAGTCCCACTCTTACCGACAAAGTATTAAGAATGATCCGTCAGGATATTCTCGATGGCGAGCTTAAACCAGGTCAAAAACTCGTGGTTGCCGAACTCAAAGAGAAGTACAACGTAGGAGCGTCACCCATTCGAGAAGCATTGGTGCAATTATCTTGGAGCAAGTACGTCAAACTCGAGCCGCAAAAAGGCTGCTGGGTTGCACCTGTATGTAAAGATGAGTTACATGACTTGTACGAAAGCCTGCAAATGGTCTCCGCATGCTTACTCAGTAAGGCAATTATGATTGGCGATGAAAAATGGGAACTGGATGTACTAACTGCTTATCACAAGTTATCCCGAGTAAAACCTGGCGAAAGCTTTTGTTGGAGGGAATGGGAAGAGCGCCAAAATCAGTTTCTTACTGCGCTGTTTGAAGGTGCTGGCTCTGTCAATATGTTTGGGTTTTTCCACGATCTACTCACGCAAATTAAACGCTACCAATACTTCGCGATGCAGATTTTAGGCACAGGGAACCCTGGGCACTGTAATCTCGATGAGCAAGAAATACTGATGAAGGCATCGCTAGACAAAAAGAGTCAGGATGCTTTAGGTTATCTAGAGCGTTATTTGAGACAGTCAATACAGTGTATCGAAGCCGCCATCGACAACCAATGTCGCATACTGGCTAGCGAATAACGCTGAGACTAAAAAGCGGGGGGTCTATCCCCGTTTTTTCGTTTTTGTAAAAGCACTAAGCAATATCATCATAACTATGACATAGCGATACGCAGTTACGCCCTGCACTTTTTGACTCATACAAAGCAATATCAGCACATTTATACGTTCTTGTACGATCAGAGGTTAAATCACTATACCCAGCACTGACAGTAATGCCTCTATCACTACGCATTTGAACCGCGACACGTAGCCTGTTCAATACAATTTCAGCCTCTTCTAGTGTTGTATGCGGCATAATCACTGCAAATTCCTCACCACCGACACGAGATACAAAGTCTGTGCTGCGGACTTCTTCTAGGAGGGTTTCTGCGACACTACAAATCACCTTGTCTCCTTCGTCGTGGCCAAGCTCGTCATTAATACGTTTAAAGTGGTCAATATCAAACAACGCCAAACAAGCAGGAGGGCTATCAGGATAGCGTTCAATAATCCCCGCATATTGCGCCAATTGCTCTTCAAATTTTCGGCGGTTCCACAACCCCGTCAAGCCATCTTTTTCGCTTAGGTTTCGTAATTTTTCTTCTAACTCTTTTTGCCCAGAGATATCCACCAGCGACGTAATGTAATAACTCACTTTACCTGATTTGGTTAAATTCGCCTGAATACGCATTATTGCAGTAAAGACTTGATTAAACTTAGTTCGACAACGAATCTCCCCTTCCCATACGTGTTCACTCTTCAGTGTTTTCCAGATACTCAGGTTTGCTTCGAGATCTTCAGGTAAGAGAATTAAATGATGTGCACTCCAACCTTGGGCATGCTTGGTTGAGTAACCCATCATGTTTTCAAACTCTTGATTAACCATGATGATTCTATGTGAAGCATCCGAGATCATCACCGCAGTCATACCATCAAGAGCAGCTCGAGCCAACTTCGATTCCATACTATGACGCCGATAATGCAGAGCAAGGGCTGCCGTCGGCAAAGTGAAGCCGAGCACCAAACTTAAAACAAAAAACGCTTCTTGGATTAAGTCATCAATATCCCTCTGAGCTCGGGATAATAACTGCTCATTGGTAAGATCAATAACCAGATGAAGAGGTTCGCTAGAAACAAACTGGATGGTGCGATACGCGACCAAATTCGAACCATTGTAAGCATAGCCCAAATCTTTTGAATTTAAACTACGCCAAATGTTTGGATACATCCGGCCAAAATTAAATTGAGAGCGAGCGGGAATTATATGGCCATACAAACGAGCTGATTTAGGGCTATCAATGTAAAATCCGTCACTCTTAATCAGCTCAATATGGAAATCAAGCACTGACGAATAGTTGAGTCGAGAGGATAAATAGTCAATATCAACATTAAGCACAAGATACCCTTCGCGCTTTCCGTTAAGCGAAATAGGCATCAAAATACGCAGTGACGGGCTATAGGGATAGACTAACTCGCCATACTCTCGTTCTAAACCTATCCCCCACGAAGCGATTTCGCCATCGTCTAAGTTCTTAGCGAATTGAAAGTAATCTCGCTCTGACTTATTTTGCAATTTGATCGCGGGCAACGCAGCGCCTGTTTCAATCTCATAATTAATCCTCACTTTTTCTCGACCAGAAACATCAAGAAAGCGAATTTGCTTATACAACTTTTGATTGATTGCGACCGAGATCCACATGTCTTCTAAGATGGAACGGTTCACCCGGTTAGGTTGGCGCAGATATTCATACAGACTTTGGCTGTGACCAAGTAGGTCACTGATCGTTTCGATTTGATCCTGAATATTGCTGTATTCACGGCCAGTATAGGCCAATTGATGTAACGCTTCTTGAGCGGTGTTCTCAACATTGTTTTCTAACAACGTCAGATATTTCTGATAGTAGTAAGCGGCAGTGAGTGCACTAAAAAATAGTGCTGTCGCCAATAAGGTGCCGACTCGCTTAGGTACTTTCACACGTCTAATGCCTATCATGCTTACTAAAACGACAATTATATCATTAATTGTTATTTTCTAAACAAAAAAGCCACTTAGATTAAGTGGCTTTTCTATATGCAATCAGAGAGTTAAGGTTTGAGGGCTCGCTCTCCTCGCGCAATGCCAACGACACCACTACGAGCAACTTCGACAACTTCGGTCACTTCGGATATCGCTTGAATGAAGGCATCTAGCTTTTCACTCGTACCCGCAAGTTGTACGGTGTATTGGGAAGCCGTGACATCCACGATCTGGCCACGGAAGATGTCTGCCGTCCGCTTCACTTCTGCTCGCGCAAAACCACTGGCTTTCACTTTCACCATCATCAGTTCACGCTCAATGTGCTCATACTCGGTGACTTCTTGTACTTTCAGCACATCGATCAGTTTGTGTAACTGCTTCTGAATTTGTTCCAACTGCATCTCATCAGATGTCGTGGTAATGTTCATTCGCGACAGGGTTTCATCATCAGTCGGTGATACCGTCAAAGATTCAATGTTGTAACCACGTTGAGAGAACAAACCAACAACACGAGACAACGCACCCGGTTGGTTTTCCAATAGCAATGAAATAATGTGTCTCATATTAAGTTCTCTCCGTTTTGCTTAGCCACATTTTATCCATACCCTCACCTTTGATTTGCATCGGGTATACGTGTTCGGTTTCGTCTACGTTGATGTCCACAAACACCAGACGATCTTTCATATCCAACGCTTTTTGTAGCCCTTCTTCGAGCTGATCAGGCGTTTCGATACGAATACCGACGTGACCATAAGCTTCTGCAATCGCTGCAAAGTCAGGAACAGAACTCATGTAAGAATTAGAGTGACGGCCTTGATAAATAATGTCTTGCCACTGTTTTACCATGCCTAAGAATCGGTTGTTCAGGTTGATGATCTTCACTGGAATGTCGTATTGCATGGCTGTCGACAATTCTTGAATATTCATCTGAATACTGCCGTCACCAGTCACAACCACGACCTCTTCTTGTGGCATGGCAAACTTCACGCCCATGCCAGCCGGAAGACCAAATCCCATGGTGCCAAGACCACCAGAGTTTATCCAACGGCGCGGCTTATTGAATGGGTAGTACAGCGCCGCAAACATCTGATGCTGGCCCACATCAGACGCTACATATGCGTCGCCATTAGTTAGCTTGTGCAGCGTTTCAATTACTTGCTGTGGCTTGATTCGTTCTGGAGACGTTTCATAAGACAAGCAGTTGCGGTCACGCCATACTTGAATGTCATCCCACCATGCAGTGATAGCATCTTGATCATTTCCACTACCTTGCTCTGCAAGCAGCCCGAGCATGGTTGTCAACACTTTTTCCGCAGAACCTACGATCGGCAAATCCACTTTCACGTTTTTCGAGATCGATGACGGATCGATATCAATATGCATCACTTTTGCGTTTGGGCAGTACTTTTCAAGGTTGTTGGTTGTACGGTCATCAAAACGCACACCGATACCAAAAATAAGATCCGCTTCATGCATTGCCATATTAGCTTCGTAAGTGCCGTGCATACCCAACATTCCCAGTGAGTTTTTATGTGTACCCGGGAATGCCCCCAAGCCCATCAAAGTACTCACAACGGGTAGGTTCAGTTTGTCGGAAAGCTCTAAAATATGTTCATGAGCGCCAGAAATCACTGCACCACCACCGATATAAAGCACTGGTTTTTTCGCTTCTAATAGCGATTTAAGCGCTTTTTTAATCTGGCCTTTATGGCCCGAAGTTGTCGGCTTGTAAGAACGCATTGAAAGCGTTTCTGGATATTGATAAGGCAGTTTGATTTGCGGGTTCATCACATCTTTTGGCAAATCAATCACAACTGGACCAGGTCGACCCGTAGTCGCAATATAAAACGCTTTTTTGATTGTTTCAGGAATATCTTCCGCTTTTTTTACTAAAAAGCTGTGTTTGACCACTGGGCGGGAGACACCGACGATGTCACACTCTTGGAAAGCATCATTACCAATTAGGCTATTCGGTACGTTACCCGAGATAACGATCATTGGGATAGAGTCCATATATGCTGTTGCAATACCCGTAATGGTATTGGTCGCGCCCGGCCCCGAGCACACAAGTACGACACCCGGTTTACCGGTAGCTCGAGCGTAACCATCTGCCATATGAGTGGCGGCTTGCTCATGCCTTACAAGTACGTGTTTGATTTGATCGGTTTTGGCATGCAGTGCATCGTAGATATCCAAAACAGAGCCACCTGGGTAGCCAAAGATCTGCTCTACGTGCTCTTCTATCAGAGATTGAACCACCATCTCTGCGCCTGACAACATTGCTGTCATAATTGCTCTCCTTAGCCAGTTTCCTCACCGTAAGGTCAACGGATTGGTCTGGTTTTACATAGTCTAGGTCTTATTCGTAGCCTAATCGAAATACTTCCACGTTTTCGGCTATGTCTTGCGTTCGTCATAACATCCCGCAAGGTTACCCAACAAATGTAACGTTTTATTATCAAAGGGTCTAATGAGAGATTGGTCTACTTTTTAAACAAGATACTAGTAATTAGAATGTTAGTAGGAATAGCAGCCACACATCTCCTATTTCACAGTACAACCTAAAAAATTAACGCTTAAAAAAAGAACATTATTTCATAAGCTTTTAGCTACAGGGTGCTAAATAGCGTTATTTGACGAGCAGAACAGAAAAAATCAATACAAACAAAAATCCCCAGCAATGCGCGATCACATCACTGGGGATTTTTTCATCAATATAAAATCTAAGTCAGCTTAAGTTACTTTTTATCCGACTTTTCCTTATACATTTCTTCAATTTCATCTTGGTATTTGTCATTGATGACTTTACGACGAAGTTTTTGAGTTGGCGTTAACTCACCATCATCCATAGAGAAAGCTCTTGGTAACAGTTTAAACTTCTTCACTTGTTCAAACTTTGCCAACTCTTTTTGAAGATCGTTCACACGCTTCTCAAGCATTTCGACCACCTGGTGGTGCTTAATCAACTCAACGCGATCGTGATATTTGATATTCAGCTCTTTCGCGTACTCTTCTAGCGAGTCATAACAAGGCACGATAAGCGCAGAAACAAACTTACGAGTATCCGCAATGACTGCGATTTGCTCGATAAAGTGGTCTTTACCAATCGCACCTTCAATCATTTGTGGAGCGATGTATTTACCACCTGAAGTTTTCATCAACTCTTTGATACGATCGGTGATGAACAAATTGCCATTTTCATCAATGTAACCAGCGTCGCCCGTTTTTAGGAAACCGTGCTCATCAAAGGTCTTTTCCGTCTCTTCTGGCATTTTGTAATAGCCACGCATCACCATTGGACCACGAACCAGAATCTCGTTGTTTTCGCCGATCTTAACCTGTGCGCCAGGCATCGACATACCAATAGAGTCGGGGTTAAAACATTTATCATCCCAACACGATACTGTCGCAGTGGTTTCAGTCATGCCGTAGCCCAACTTAACGTTGATACCAATCGCATGGAAGAATCGACCGATGGTTTCATCCAACTTTGCACCGCCACAAGGCATAAAGTTGATTTGCCCGCCAAGTAGCGCACGCAGTTTGCTCAGAACCAACTTATCCGCCAAAGCGTATGACTTACGCAGCAAGAGCGATGGCTGACGTTTTTCTTGATGACAAGCGGCCATTTTTGCGCCCATGTTGACTGCCCAAGTAAACATGATCTTACGGTGAATCGGCGCGCGAGACACTTTCTCGTGAATCGCAGAGAAGATCTTCTCATAGAAACGCGGTACGGCACACATCACGGTAGGTCGCACCTGGCTCAGTGCATCACGTACTTGCATGGTGTCTTGCAAATAGCAGTTGGTCGCCCCTTTGTACAATACATAAAAGGTCCAAGCGCGCTCAAATACGTGTGACAACGGAAGGAAACATAATGACACGTCACTTTGAGAAAGGCTCAAGCGCTGATCGTGCCCTTCCAATTGCGCCGCAATGTTTGCGTAGTCCAACATAACGCCTTTTGGCTGGCCTGTTGTACCCGAGGTGTAGATCAGCGTGAGTAGATCATCTTCTTTTGCCTGATCTAAACGCGCGTCCAATTCAACTTGATATATAGCGTCGCCTTTGGCAACAAATGCTTGCCAAGAGATAACGAAATCATGATCGCCAAGTTCTATATCATCAGACATCGCAACAATGAGCTCTAACTGTTCGCACTGGTCGAAAATGCTCACTGCTGCATCAAATTGAGGCTGTTCACCAACAAACAGAACTTTTACGTCTGCATTGTTAATGATGTACGCCGACTGGGCGGCAGTATTGGTTGGGTAAATAGGTACTGTCACGCTGCGTAATTGCAGAGCTGCGATATCAGCGATCGTCCATTGCGGCATGTTGTTCGAGAAAATGCCGATCTTATCTTGGACTCCTAATCCCTGAGCCAAAAGTGCAAGTGATAAAGCATCAACTTGCTGACCAAATTGCGTCCACGTAATACCTTGCCACTCCTCACCCACTTTATGCTTGAGTGCAACGCGTGTACCACCGTTCGCAATTTGTTCACGAATACGTTTAACGATATGAAAATCTAACTTGGCCATTCTTTTACTTACCTTTTGGCTTACAGGCGTAAGCTAATTGAGCGAACAAGTGTACTCACGGCTTGCTAAAACGCAACTGACCAGTATCAAACTTATCACTAATAAGAGACAACTATCACTTATACGTCGCGAACGTACCTCAAATTGCTGAATGATTACTCTATTTAACTTACTGTTTCGATTGTTGATTACGAAAACAAAAAGCCCCGAGAGACAAAAATCGCTCGGGGACCAATGAATTGTAAAAATTGATGATTACCAATATGGTCTAATCGAGAAGACCAAACGTCATCTTATTTTGCGGCAACGACTTCACCACAAGTGATCATCAGTTGATCGCGTAGCCAAATGTGGCCTTTATCTTTTTCACTTGATTCATGCCAGCTTAAGAAGCCGCTGATTTCTTTGTTTGCAAATGGGAAATCAAGAATTTGCAGTTGATCGCTGTTTACCGCATTTTCCGCCATCCAACGTGGTGCAATAGTCACAAGCTCAGATTGACCCACCACGTATAGTAGGTTGCTTAAACTAGAACCTTCATACGCCGCTTGGCAATCCAGTTCACGGTACGCTTGCTCTGAGAAACTACGTTGGCCATGCACTTTCGATAACTTCGCATGCTTTTCGTTAAGCAGTTGCTCAGCCGTCACACCACCTTGAATGCGTGGGTGGGTTTTTGATGCGATAACCACTAATTCATCTTTGAAGATTTCAGTACTTGAGAAACCTTGCTCATCAAAACGAGCGTAGTCGATCACGAAATCAATTTCTTGGTAGCGCATACGCTCAGACAACAAACGGTCAAATTCTGCATCTAGGTGAAGCTGAACGTTTGGTGCTTGTTGATTCACTTTTGCCATGATCTTCGGAGCAAAACGCATGTCACAAGGGCTGCAAATCGCAAGCTTGAATAAGCGAGTCGAGGATTCTGGTTGGAATACAGAGCTAGGAAGTTCATTGCGAATCAGCTGTAGTGCTTGGCGAATAGGGCCAAACAGTTGACGAGCTCGTTGCGTAGGCTGAATACCACGGCCTTGGCGCATGAATAGCTCGTCGTTAAACATCACTTTTAAGCGTGCCACGGCGTTACTTACTGCCGGTTGAGACATGCCTAGGTTATGTGCTGCACGAGTAATATTTTGCTCTTGCATTACAGCATCAAATACAGTCAGTAGGTTTAAATCTACACCACGCAAAGTGCTTTCCATACGGTAGCTAGCAATTGCGCTCATCGCGTCTTTCTTCTCTAACATTGAGTGCGCCTCTTTTGTAATCGTCAACTTTGTTCATTAAATTCATAACGAATAGAATCCCATCTCGCACAAAAGACGGCGGCTGGATTCGAATCATTTTACGAATAGATAACCTAACTTTTTATTATATTTATCGTCCGGATACTTCCGGCTCGAACTGTACTATCAACTAATCGATTGCGGTTTCGCAACTAGATTGATATTTAATCAGTAAATTTTAGCCAATTAGGTATTTATTCGTTAAATAACAAAAGCTTGATAAAAACATAAAAAACTATAAAACACGTAAAAATGCATTCTTTGAGGACGTATTTAGCAAATTGATAGGACAGGCGGTCAACACAAGCATGCATTTAGCTCAGTTATTAGTTGAAATAAGAACAACAGATGACAGCTATATCTCTGATTGAATTTTGCACTTATCAGTCAAATTATCAGCAAATACACACTGAATAGAAATTAGAGAGGAAGAATAAAAATGCAGCCTTCCAAACAGAAAGGCTGCAACAAAATCGTGTCAAAAATGGAAGGAACAATGTACTTAGAACAACGTACTTAAATGTTCGACACGTAACTTGGAAAATCAACCTGCTCCCACAGTTGTCTGGATAACTCTGCTTTTGAATCCCATGCACCTTGCAGTACCCAATGAACAATAGCCTGAGCAACATCTGGGTATTTCACACTTTCGGCTTGTTGCTCCTTTAGCCACTGGCGTACTGCGGAAATGTCTAAGCTCTCCATCGACATCGCAAGCCCTAAATCTTCTAAGGTCGCAACATTGCTCTGCTGCTCGAATTGACCCGCGAGTGGCTTTAGTAACAATTTTTTCCCCAAAGACAAGGCTTCTGAAGGAAGCTCAAACCCACCATTAGCAATGACACCACTACAGCGATGCAAATGATGCTGGAAGTTGCTGTGGCATAAAGGGCGCAGTTCTATGTTTTCTACCAGCTCACATTCGATCACATCCGGGTGATAACAGATAAACGCTTGTTGATTAAAGTGGAACAATAAGTCTGAGATATCTTCAATCGATTCGAACGGTAGATACACCAACACGAAGTCGTCGTTTTCTGCTTGGCTATCGACGGTATGCACTATCGGTGGTAACAAAGGTTGATCAAAATGATGCCAATGCAAACCAAGGTGATGTTGAGAAGGCGCAAAGTATTCAATGACGGATTTATCTAACCAACTTGCTCCCTTTAGTGGCACCGGATAACGGAAAGCATTTTGGTGGCTGATACCAATAGAAGGCTTATTTTGTTGTCTCGCTGCCCACGCAGTCACAGGTTCGAAATCATTAATGATAAGATCGTAGGACGACAGATCGAGTTGCTTAACTTCTTTGAAAAACTGCACCAAATTGTTATTCAATGCTGTTTTCGCGTAGTTTACAGAGCCTTTTTCGGTAATAAAGGTGAAGCCTCGGCGAGTCTGGTAATCGCCAAATGCTTCCATTGAAAAGTATTTTTCCGGCGCTCGCCCAGAAAACAAAAAGTCGACCTCAACATCGTGCTCTTTAAACGCATGACTCATCGCCCTTGCGCGTGCAATATGTCCGTTTCCTGTCCCTTGAACACCGTACAAGATTTTCATCAATTAGCCTCCCAACATCGCAATCGCTAATCCACCACAAAGACTGCCAAGCAGTGCACCAATGATGACATCAGTAAAAAAGTGCACACCCAATAAGATTCGCGCGGTTCCGATTAAACTTGCCCAAAAGAATGCAGCAACGCCTAGGCTCGGATAGAAATGATCAATCAGCGTCGCCATGACAAACGCAGCGGCAGTGTGTCCTGAAGGAAGACTATAGCGATCAGAGGGAGTAATAAAAGCAGGAAGGAGTGCACTAAACTCTTCAGGGCGACGACGCTTAAAACTATTTTTCAGCGTCCAATAAATTGGTAGCTCGATAGCAAAAGCAAGTAAACCCGCCAGTAAAAACCAGACTCCTTGCTCCTTATCTAAATACCAAGCTAATAAACCCAACACCAAGTAAAGATGCCCGTCACCACTGTGGGAGACTCCTTTGCTGATATTGGCGACTTGTTGATTAAAACGGTGCTTAAGACAAACACTAGAGAGCGCTAAATCAAACTTAGCAATGGTTGCAATTGGCTGTGTAATTGTCTCTATGGTTCGCATGTGACCTTTCCTTACTTTGACAACGCCTTTGTGTGAAAAGTAGGAGGTTTAGGTGACAACAGCATGACGGGAGTTTGGACAATTAATGACAAAGGCCAAATTAAAGTGTGCCCAACAATTTATCTATTGGGCATAACCATAAAAATAGAACATTAAGAAGGGTTTGATAGTTGCGGTTGAGGGGTGTCTATATACCAGACTTTTCTCTTCTTGCGGCAGGCGCGCAAAGAGCCCGTCGTCATGTCGCCATCTTTTGTAAGCTCATAGCTCAGTGAGCGGCAAGTATAGTTTCCCGACAGTTCATGCTCTATACTCGTTTGCTCCGTTTTACTCGAGTTAGGCTCTAGTAAAGGGTTAGGCTGTGTAGATAAAATGTCACGATTTATCACATTGCTGCGCGCATAATCCTTATGGACATAACCTTTTATCACTCCTTTCTGTTCAACGAGAAACCAAGGTTGATCAACCACTTTTGCTAGCACATTAAAGACTTCCCCTTTCGATAATACGCCAAGCTTTTCCCCTTCAAGACTCGGTTTGGAGCGTAGGTTTAATGTGGTCTTAGAGCGGTAAGAGACATCCATAAACTCTACTGGGTTTGAGGTATCGACACCTTCAGTGGTTGGTCGGAAAACTTCCGCTTGCTGTTTCTCACTAGGCTGGACACGGATCTTCCACCAAGAATACGTTTCCGGATCTTTACCTTTAAACTTATTTCGGCTGTCAGACTCAAGGGCAACAAGCATCTGATTCAAGAACGATTCGCGTCCTTCATTACTCAAAAATCGATCCATTTGATCATTGATGACCACGACGCTCTGTGAGTGATCATTCATAACAACGGGGGAAGCCACTTCCACATAGGTCTGCGATTGAAACAGCTGACAACCCGACAAGCTGACCAGAGTAAATACTATGGCTGAACGTCCAAATTGTTTTGTTAACCTCATTCTTTCCCTAACCCTTATATTTCTTTTACCTAGTGCAACTGCACTACTATAAATGGTCATTCAAAACTTTTGCCAAACAATTCGGACCTTTGTGTGACAAGTCGCAATCCCGATGCTTGTTTTGGTAATGAAACGTCGCAAACTTGATGAGAACTTACTTCTTCTAGCACGTTTCTATCGCATCATGTCGTTTCACTTAGTGCATCATTTTTTTCAAGCAAACGAAAAGACTCATCCGATATGAATAAAAAATCGACTTTAGGGTTGACGCGCTTCATGGAGTGCGGTACTAATTTGTTAACTTAATTATGTGGAAAGCTTAACAACTATGTCAGCTCATTTTTCTATCCTGCTTAGCCTCCTCCTGATCGTGACCAGTTCGCGCGGGTAGGCTGTGGAAGAAAAATAACCACACCAATTTCTAAGAACCCGCATGAGAATGCGGGTTTTTTTATATCTAAATACTGGAAGTAAACGATTCACTTGCGCGAAAGTGCAGAAATCAGGAAGGAAGCAAACATGAACGATCAGGTCATTATATTCGACACCACATTGCGTGATGGCGAGCAAGCGTTGTCAGCAAGCTTGACGGTTAAAGAAAAACTGCAGATTGCCTATGCGCTGGAAAGACTCGGCGTTGATGTTATCGAAGCTGGCTTCCCAATCTCTTCACCAGGTGATTTCGAGTCTGTACAAACCATCGCAAAAAACATAAAAAACAGTCGAGTTTGTGCCCTTTCGCGTGCCGTTGCGAAAGACATTGATGCTGCCGCTGAAGCCTTAAAAGTGGCCGACCAATTCCGTATCCACACGTTTTTAGCCACTTCCACCATTCACGTAGAAGACAAACTACGCCGCAGCTACGACGATGTACTAGAAATGGCAGTCAACGCCGTTAAACATGCACGTAACTACACTGATGATGTCGAGTTTTCTTGTGAAGATGCTGGTCGTACTCCAATCGACAACCTATGTCGCATGGTAGAAGCCGCCATCAATGCAGGTGCGAGTACAATCAACATTCCAGATACCGTTGGCTACACCGTACCAAGTGAGTTTGGTGGGATTATTGAAACTCTATTTAACCGCGTTCCGAACATTGATAAAGCGATCATCTCCGTTCACTGTCACGACGATTTGGGGATGTCAGTTGCCAACTCTATTGCCGCCGTTCAAGCTGGCGCACGTCAGATAGAAGGCACGATCAATGGCATTGGAGAGCGAGCGGGTAACTGTTCACTTGAAGAGATCGCAATGATCATCAAGACTCGTCAAGAGTTTTTGGGCGTTCACACTGGCATTAAGCATGATGAAATTCACCGCACCAGTAAGTTGGTTAGCCAGCTATGCAATATGCCTATTCAAAGCAACAAAGCAATTGTGGGTGCAAATGCGTTTAGCCACTCTTCAGGCATCCACCAAGATGGCATGTTGAAGAATAAGAATACCTACGAAATCATGACCCCTGAGTCTATTGGCCTAAAAAACCAAGCTCTGAACCTAACCAGCCGCAGCGGTCGCGCTGCCGTGAAGAGCCATATGGATACCATGGGTTACAACGAAGACGAGTACAACCTAGACGCGCTGTATGCGGATTTCTTGAAACTTGCTGATCGCAAAGGCCAAGTGTTCGATTACGACCTAGAAGCCCTAATGCACTTCTCGAACTTGCGTGAAGAAGATGACTTCTACAAATTGAGCTACCTAAGCGTGCAGTCTGGCAGCGTAATGGCTACCACCAGCATCAAAATGCAATGCGGTGATGAAGAAATGTGTGAAGCAGCGGTCGGTAATGGCCCAGTTGATGCGCTATACCAATGTATCTACCGCGTGACAGGCTACGACATCGTTCTGGATAAATTCGACCTAACCGCGAAAGGTGAAGGTGAAGATGGTTTGGGTCAAGCAGACATCATTGCCAACTACAAAGGTCGCAAATACCACGGTACGGGTGTTTCCACCGACATCGTTGAGGCTTCCGGCCAAGCATTATTGCACGTTATTAACAGCATTCATCGTGCAGATAAAATCGAAGAAATGAAGCAGAAAAAGATTGCGACTGTGTAATAACAACCGGGCTACACGGCTCAGGAAAGAACACGCTCGTTGAAATAATTAAGCTCAAAATTAGAAAACTTAAAGGATTAACATGACAGACAAATCGTACAAAATTGCCGTCCTACCCGGTGACGGCATTGGCCCGGAAGTAATGGCGCAGGCACATAAAGTATTGGATGCAATCGAAAAGAAACATGGTATTGCGTTTGAGCGTGACGAGCATGATGTCGGTGGTATCGCGATCGACAATCACGGTTGTCCACTTCCGGAGAGCACAATAAAAGCATGTGAAGAGTCTGATGCAGTCTTATTCGGCTCGGTTGGCGGCCCTAAGTGGGAGCACTTACCACCAAATGACCAACCTGAACGCGGTGCCCTACTGCCACTACGCAAACACTTCCAACTGTTCTGTAACTTACGTCCAGCGCAAATTCACTCAGGTCTTGAAGCTTTCTCACCGCTACGTGCAGACATCTCGGGTCGCGGCTTTGACATCGTGGTAGTCCGTGAACTGACGGGTGGTATCTACTTCGGCCAACCGAAAGGTCGTGAAGGTGAAGGCGCAACAGAAAAAGCATTTGATACTGAGGTGTACCACCGCTTTGAGATCGAACGTATTGCAAAAATCGCTTTTGAGTCTGCTCGTCTACGTCGCAAGAAAGTGTGCTCTATCGACAAAGCGAACGTTCTACAAAGCTCTATCTTATGGCGTGAAGTAGTCGAAGAAATCGCAAAAGACTACCCAGATGTCGAGTTGTCACATATGTACATTGATAACGCGACTATGCAGCTTATCAAAGACCCTGCTCAGTTCGACGTAATGCTATGTTCAAACATCTTCGGCGACATCATTTCTGATGAGTGCGCGATGATCACTGGCTCTATGGGTATGTTGCCTTCAGCGAGCCTAAACGAAAGCAAATTCGGTCTGTACGAGCCAGCAGGCGGCAGTGCACCAGATATCGCAGGTAAGAACATCGCTAACCCAGTGGCACAAATCCTATCTGCTGCACTGATGTTGCGTTACAGCCTAGGTGAAGAAACGGCGGCACAAGACATCGAAACGGCCGTTTCAAAAGCACTATCCGCGGGTGAGCTAACAGGCGACCTTGCTGGTGACAACCCAGCTCTTTCGACGTCTGAGATGGGCGATAAGATCGCTGAGTACATCTTAAACTCTTAATACAGCACGATTTGATAATAATTATTTGCTCCTGATGAGCCGTTGTCGGGAGCTATACACGAGATAGCAAACAATGGGCAAAACACTATACGAAAAAGTCTACGACGCACACGTTGCCGTCGCAGCAGAAGGGGAAAACCCAATCTTGTACATCGACCGTCACTTGGTACACGAAGTGACGTCTCCGCAAGCATTTGACGGCTTGCGTGAAAAAGGTCGTAAAGTGCGCCAGGTCAGCAAAACTTTTGCCACCATGGACCACAACGTTTCGACAACCACCAAAGACATCAACGCATCCGGTGAGATGGCTCGTATCCAAATGGAAACGCTATCGAAAAACTGTGAAGAGTTTGGTGTTACGCTTTACGACATTAACCACAAATACCAAGGTATTGTGCACGTTATGGGCCCAGAGCTTGGTATTACCCTACCAGGCATGACCATTGTTTGTGGTGACTCGCACACTGCTACACACGGTGCGTTCGGCTCTCTCGCTTTTGGTATTGGTACATCAGAAGTTGAGCACGTATTAGCGACTCAAACGCTAAAACAAGCGCGCGCTAAAACGATGAAGATCGAAGTGAAAGGTAAAGTAGCGCCGGGCATCACAGCGAAAGATATCGTGCTAGCGATCATCGGTGAAACTACAGCAGCTGGCGGTACAGGCTACGTGGTTGAATTCTGTGGTGAAGCGATCACAGACCTTTCAATGGAAGGCCGCATGACCGTATGTAACATGGCAATTGAGCTAGGTGCGAAAGCCGGTTTGATTGCGCCAGATGAAACCACGTTCGAATACATCAAAGGCCGTAAATTCTCACCTCAAGGTGCCGACTTTGACGCAGCAGTAGAATACTGGAAGACATTAAAAACTGACGATGATGCTCAATTTGATGCGGTTGTGACGCTAAACGCTGCAGACATTAAACCACAAGTCACTTGGGGAACTAACCCAGGCCAAGTTATCGCGGTAGATCAACCGATCCCAGCACCAGAAAGCTTTGCCGATCCAGTAGAAAAAGCCTCTGCAGAAAAAGCGTTGGCTTACATGGGTCTAGAAGCAGGCAAGTCATTGTCTGATTACAACGTCGATAAAGTCTTCGTTGGTTCTTGTACTAACTCACGTATCGAAGACATGCGCGCAGCCGCTGAAGTAGCGAAAGGTCGTAAAGTCGCATCTCACGTTCAAGCGCTAATCGTTCCTGGTTCTGAGCAAGTAAAAGCGCAAGCGGAAGCAGAAGGCTTGGACGTTATCTTTAAAGAAGCGGGCTTTGAGTGGCGCCTACCAGGTTGCTCAATGTGTCTAGCAATGAACAACGACCGTTTGGGTCCTCATGAGCGCTGTGCATCCACATCCAACCGTAACTTTGAAGGCCGCCAAGGTCGTGATGGTCGTACCCACTTGGTTAGCCCTGCTATGGCAGCGGCAGCAGCAATTGCTGGTCACTTTGTTGATATTCGTGAGTTGGATTAGGTTAAGGAGAGAACAAATGTCAGGTTTTAAACAACATACAGGCTTAGTTGTTCCTCTAGATGCAGCGAACGTAGATACTGATGCCATCATTCCAAAGCAGTTCCTACAAAAGGTCTCTCGCTTAGGGTTTGGTAAGCACCTATTCCATGACTGGCGCTTCCTAGACGATGCTGGTGAACAACCGAACCCAGAGTTCGTGATGAACGCTCCTCGCTACCAAGGCGCTTCAATCTTGCTAGCACGTGAAAACTTCGGTTGTGGTTCATCTCGTGAACACGCACCATGGGCATTAGCGGATTACGGCATCAAGGCGATGATCGCCCCAAGCTTTGCCGATATTTTTTACGGTAACTCGATCAACAACCAAATGGTGCCAGTTCGTTTGACTGAGCAAGAAGTGGATGAAATCTTCCAGTTTGTTGAGGCTAACGAAGGCGCTGAAGTGGAAGTAGACCTAGAAGCGAATGTGGTTCGTGCCAACGGCAAAGAATATGGTTTTGAAATCGATTCGTTCCGTCGTCACTGCTTACTAAACGGTTTGGACAACATTGGCCTAACCCTTCAACACGAAGATAAGATTGCTGAGTACGAAGCGAATATCCCAAGCTTCTTAAGCTAATTAAAATCGCAATTTAAACAAACAAAAGGTTGGCTTATGCCAGCCTTTTTTCTTTTATTTTCATTGCCTCAAGAAAGAAACTTCACCTTATGCAGGTCTACAATATCAATAAGGTTTTAACCCAAAGGTATCTCTATGAAGCGTCTGTTATTGCTATTGTGTGCTCTGGTTTCATTCTCAACATTTGCCGCACCTAAATCCGACTTATGGCCGTATTGGAAACAATCGAATCAGGCTAATCAAAGTCAAATCTCTCATCAAGATTGGCAGCAATTGCTCGATGCTTATTTGGTTGAACAAGGTGAGAATACCTTGTTTCGTTACAGCCAAGTCACCTCAGCCGATAAAACTAAGCTGAAACAATACATCCAACGTTTGGCAAAACTCGACCCTCGACAATACAACCAAGCGGAGCAATACGCCTACTGGGTAAACCTTTACAACGCCATCACGGTAGATCTTATTTTGGATAACTATCCTGTCGAATCGATTACCAAACTTGGTGGGCTATTTAGCTTTGGCCCTTGGGGGGATGATGTGGTCGTGGTCAACGGGAAGGATCTGACTTTAAACGATATTGAACATCGCATTTTACGTCCAATTTGGAATGACCCGAGAACACATTACGCGGTTAACTGTGCCAGCTTGGGATGCCCTAATCTGCAGTCTCAAGCATTCACTGCTGACAACACGCAAGTTCTACTGGATAGTGCAGCTAAAACATTTATTAACAGCAGCAAAGGCGTATCTATCCAAGGTAATACGGCACAGCTGTCTTCTATTTATGATTGGTTTGCAACGGACTTTGGTGGAGAAAAACAAGTCTTCAACCACATCACAAAGTACGCACCGCAATACAAAAACTTCTCTGGTAAAGTGAAATACGAATACGATTGGGACTTGAATCAAGCCAACTAAACTGGGGGGATGTGAGGTCAATTAGCATTAGGGACATAATAGGCCAAAAGCTAAAGACACTGGCAACTCAAAGACTAAGACATGAAAAAAGGGCACTGAGTGCCCTTTTTAAATCCAAATGTTTGATAGAAAACGTCCGGCTACTTAAAGCCTTTAACCTTCTTAATAAGATCGTAAGCGTTTTGAATCTCTTGAGATTTCTCTTTCGCGACGTTCATCATCTCTGGTGGTAAACCTTTAGCCATCAATTTGTCCGGGTGATGCTCGTTCATCAGTTTACGATAAGCACGCTTAACGGTTTTACTGTCTGCATCTGAAGACACATCCAGAATTTTGTACGCGTCGGCCAACTGATCCGCTTGTGAAGCTTGTTGCCAGCTACCACCTGAAGATTGGCCTTGATGCTGACCATGAAAACCGCCCTGGCTTTGGAAACGAAATGCGGCTTCTTGCATTTGCAAACGACGCTCTAATTGCTCAGAAGAGAAACCCAAACCACGTGCAATTTTGTGTAGTACATTTCGTTCACTCGGGTGGATTGAGCCATCTGCAAAGGCCGCCGAGATTTGCAGCTCTAAGAAAAATTGCAACAAGTCAAAGCGACCAGCTGTCGAAATTTTCACACGAACAAGAACATCTTCTAACGGAAAGTCGCTGTCTTTACCTTCACGAAACGCGTCTTGCGCTGCGCGACGCTGTTCGCCATGCAAATTCATGCGGTCCATCATGGCTGAAGCCAGTTGGATTTCCTCTTTGGTGACTTGGCCTTTCGCTTTTGCCACATGTCCCATTACCGCAAACGCCGCTTTAAAAAACTCTTCTTGGCGTTGAGCTTGACTTGGCCCTTTTCCAAAGCCGCCAGTAGAGAACCCGGCTTGACTCAAGCGACGTGCTTTATCGAATTGATGGCCAATAAATAAGCCAAAGAGTAAACCTAGCGGCCCGCCAAGTAACAAGCCAAAAAAGGCACCCAGAATTTTGCCAAAAATATGCATTATGTGTTCTCTATCAATGAATTTTTATCGACGACGGCGGTCTTATAGTGCCGGATGCAACGATTTCCTTTATGATAATGGAATTAGTTTTATTTCGGCTAGGCCATTTCGCCTGCTTATCTTTGCAGCTATTTTGTCGTCATTATGCCACAGTGAATCAATACGCTGGGATAAATGCGACTATAGTTGATTCATTTGGCTATTACGCTAGGGTACAACAAGCCCTATAGCCATCGAGTAGTAGTGACACAGGAAAGTTCAATTCAATGCAACATTTCTCCCGCACATTTTTAGCGGCCTCTATCAGCACCGCCTTGTTTGTACCCACCACTCAAGCTGAAGCGAATATCCATGATAGTGTGCAGGAAATGCCCGCCACAGATCAATGTTTGGTCGATACAAGTGGCGAGGAGGACGCTCTTAATACCCCAGTAGTGGTAGAAGCTGACACCCTGCAAGCCATCAATGGTGACAAAGCTCAGTACTCAGGTAATGTACAAGTCACCCAAGGCCAGAAGAAAATTACCGCAGATAGCGTAACGCTGCACCAACAAGACAACGTCGTGGTTGCCGAAGGCAACGTGACTTTCAATGACGGCCAAGTCAAAGCTCGATCTGATCGTGTTACTAACGACATTAATCAAGATACGTTTTCACTTGAGAACACCGATTATCAGTTCCTTTGCCAACAAGGCCGAGGCACTGCAGCCTATATCGCCCGCACAGGTCAGTCGGTTTATGAACTCGAAGACGGCTCTATCACATCGTGCCCTCAAGGCGATAATTCATGGCGATTGGTTGCGTCAGGCATCGATGTTGACCAAGATGAAGAGACAGCGACGCTGCACCACCCTCGATTTGAAGTGTTAGATGTGCCTGTTTTCTATGTGCCGTATCTAACCATGCCAATTGGAGATACGCGTAAAACGGGTTTCCTCTTCCCTTCTTTATCGTACGGTTCTAGTGATGGTATGGAAGTCGAGGTGCCATTCTATTGGAACATCGCGCCTCAATATGACATGACACTCACCACGCTCTATATGCAGCAACGTGGTACAAAACTCGATACTGATTTCCGCTACCTAACAGATGGTTGGGGAAATGGGGAAATCAAAGGCGAATACCTCAATAGTGATCGCAAATATCAGGACGAGTCTCGTTGGGGCTACCAAGTTAAACACGACGGTATCATCAATAAACAGTGGATAGTCAAAGTTGATTACTCAAAAGTGAGTGATATTGATTACTTCCTCGATCTCGACTCCGATATTGGTAACCGTGAAGATGGTCAACTGGTTCAAGAAGGACAAGTACAATATCGTTCTGACTTCTGGGATGCCTCGTTAACCGTTCGTGACTTCCAAATCTTATTGAAAGAAGAGAACCGCCCTTATCGCCTGCTTCCTCAGTTAGACTTGAACTACTACACGCCGTTGTGGGGAGACTACCTTAACTTTGACGTGAAGAGCCAAGTCAGCCGCTTCGATACCAGCGATGCTGCGCGACCAAATGCGACCCGTGTTCACATTGAACCAGGGCTTACATTACCACTCTCAAACTCATGGGCAACGTGGACAACAGAAGCGCGTGTGCTCTCTACGTATTACTCTCAAGACTTAACGGGTTTGACAGATGTAAACTTGCAAAACCAGTTGGATGATGAAGTTTCTCGTGTTATTCCTGAGTTCCGTACGCATGCGCAACTTTACTTAGAGCGAGATACAAGCTGGATCAAGGGCTACACCCAAACACTGGAGCCTCAGCTGCAGTACTTGTACGTACCTGAAGAAGATCAGACCAACATCTACAACTACGATACCACCTTGCTACAAACCGACTACTACGGGCTATTCCGCAGTCGTAAGTACAGTGGCATTGATAAAATCGCCTCGGCGAACCAGTTAAGCTACGGTGCGAGTACTCGCTTCTTTGATGATGACTATAAAGAGCGTCTTAACGTTTCATTTGGTCAGATTTACTACTTCGATAAAAAGACCAAACTGAGCAACAGCCCAAATCTTCCGGATGAGACAACCAATTACTCATCATGGGCGATTGAAGCTGATTTCAACTACAACGATTACTTGTTCTATCACGGTGGAATTCAATACGATATTGATTTGAGCTCCATGCAGTTGGCAAACAGTACCTTGGAATACCAATTCAACGGCGGCTTTATTCAGGGTAACTATCGCTACGTTACGCGTGAATACATCGAAGATACGATCATTCTCGAAAACCTAGACACAATTACTCGTAAAGGTATTTCTCAAGCAGGTATTGTAGCGGCCTACGAGTTCAACCCGAACTGGTCTGCGAGTGGTCAATACTACTACGACCTCAATGAAAATGCGGACCTAGAATGGTTAGCGAGCCTACGTTACCAATCTGACTGTTGGTACATTGGCGTCACTTACTCAAACCAATTGCTTGGTTGGGAAGACCAAGCTATCGGCAGCACCGGGGCATCACCTGAATACGAAAATAACTTCAGCGTTAACTTCGGTATTCAAGGCTTTGCGACCAACCAGCGTGAAGACACTGCTGTCAAAGAGCTGGATGGTTCTGACAACGCGATTAAGTACGGCCGCCCATTCTATCTGAACAATTAATCAAAATAGGCGTCTTAAATGAATAAGACGCCTATTCAAAAATACTGACGGAATTTTAAATGAAAATTTGGAAATCAATCTTATTCACGACCCTACTCTCTTGCGGAGCGGTTGCAGCACCAGTAGAGATCGATAAGGTTGCGGTCATCGTGAACGACGGTGTAGTTCTACAAAGCGACATCGAAACAGCGATGAAAACGCTGCAAGCCAACGCTCGTCAAAGTGGAAAGAGCTTACCTTCTACCAGCGTATTAAAAGAACAAGTTGTTGAAAAACTTATCATTGACACGTTGCAAGGCCAAGAAGCTGACCGTATTGGTGTACGTATTGACGACAACCGTTTAAACCAAGCGATTGCAGAGATCGCACGTAATAATGAGCAATCGGTAGAACAACTCGCTGCTTCTGTAGAAAGTGAAGGTTTAAGTTACCCAGAATTCCGCGAACAAATTCGTAAGGAAATCGCCGCATCAGAAGCTCGCAATGCACTGGTTCGTCGCCGTATTAATATCCTTCCAGCAGAGGTCGATAGCCTTGCTGAGCAACTATCACAAGAAACCAATGCGACTGTTCAATACAAAATTGGACACATTCAACTGCGCTTCTCTGACGATAAAGAAAAATCTGCTGTAGAAGCAGAAGCTAAAGCGCTCGCGAAAAAGCTAAACGAAGGTGCAGACTTTACGGAGATGGCCTACACCTACTCTAAAGGCCCTAAAGCTTTACAAGGTGGTGACTGGGGCTGGATGCGTAAAGAAGAGATGCCGACCATCTTTGCTGATCAGATCAAGATGCAAAACAAAGGCAGCATTATTGGTCCATTCCGTAGTGGCGTTGGTTTCCACATCCTAAAAATAGAGGATGTCAAAGGCCTAGAAACGGTTGCGGTAACGGAAGTAAATGCGCGTCATATTTTGATTAAACCAACCGTGATTCTGAGCGACGAAGGGGCGAAGAAGCAACTGAATGAATTTGTACGCCGCATCAAAGCCGGTGAAGCAACGTTCGCTCAATTGGCAACACAATACAGTCAAGATCCTGGCTCGGCAGCACAAGACGGTGAACTAGGTTATCAAACACCAGATCTTTACGTGCCAGAATTCAAGCACCAAGTAGAAACTCTGCCAGTTGGCTCAATCAGCGAACCGTTCAAAACCGTTCACGGCTGGCATATCGTTGAAGTGTTGGATCGTCGCCAAGTTGACCGTACTGACTCAGCGATGAAGAATAAAGCTTACCGCATTCTATTTAACCGTAAATTTAATGAAGAAGCGGGCGCATGGATGCAAGAGCTACGCGCAAGTGCGTTTGTTGAAATCGTGGATGACAACAATGACAACTAATACAATTCGTAGAATTGTCGTAACCGCAGGGGAACCTGCGGGTATCGGCCCAGACTTAGTGCTTGCCCTATCGAAAGAAGATTGGGCGCACCAAATTGTCGTCTGTGCCGATAAGAATATGCTGATGGAGCGAGCCAAGCAGCTTGGCATCGAAGTCCAACTGTCTGATTACAATCCAGAAGAAGCACCTAAAGCACAAAAAGCGGGCACGCTTATCGTTGACCATATCCAAATATCGGAACCTGCGGTCGCAGGTGAGCTCAATGAAGCGAATGGCCACTATGTACTAAAAACGCTAGAAAGAGCGGCTTTAGGCTGTATGAATGATGAATTTGATGCTATTGTCACCGGCCCTGTTCATAAGGGGGTGATTAATCGCGCAGGTGTTGCATTCAGTGGTCATACTGAATTTTTCGCCGAGAAGTCACAAACGCCGCTAGTTGTAATGATGCTAGCAACGGAAGGACTACGCGTGGCGCTGGTTACAACACATATTCCTTTAGCTTATGTGTCCAAAGCTGTCACCGAAGAGCGATTAGAAAAAATCATCGATATTCTTCATAAAGACCTTGTAGAAAAGTTTGCTATCGCACAACCAAACATCTACGTTTGCGGGCTTAACCCTCATGCTGGCGAAGATGGCTGCTTAGGTCGTGAAGAGATCGAAACCATCACTCCGACACTGGAAAAAATTCGACAAGAAAAAGGTATCAACCTGATCGGCCCTCTGCCGGCTGATACCATTTTCAATGAAAAATATTTAAATGATGCTGATGCTGTTTTAGGCATGTACCATGATCAAGTATTGCCAGTATTAAAATACAAAGGCTTTGGTCGTTCAGTAAACATTACTCTTGGTCTACCTTTTATTAGAACATCGGTGGACCACGGTACTGCATTAGATCTGGCAGGGACAGGTCAAGCGGATACAGGGAGTTTCCGAACAGCGCTCACGCATGCGATAGATTTGGTAGAGAAGAAACAATGAGAAATGATGTCCATTTAGGACACAAAGCGCGTAAACGTTTTGGTCAAAACTTCCTGAACGATCCATACATTATTGATGGGATCGTATCAGCGATTAACCCAAAACCAGGTCAAAACCTGGTTGAAATCGGTCCTGGTCTTGGTGCAATCACTGAGCCGGTAGGTCGTGAAGTAGATAAGTTCACAGTTATCGAATTAGACCGCGATCTGGCGGAACGCCTACGTACTCACCCTGAACTGGCAGATAAGTTGACCATCCATGAGGGTGACGCTATGCGTTTTGACTTCACTCAACTAGTGAAGCCAAACAACAAGCTGCGCATTTTTGGTAACTTGCCATACAACATCTCTACACCATTGATGTTCCACCTTTTTGAGTTCCATAAAGACATTCAAGACATGCACTTTATGCTGCAAAAAGAAGTGGTAAACCGCTTAGCCGCCGGCCCTGGCAGCAAAGCTTACGGCCGTTTAACGGTAATGGCTCAGTACTACTGTAAAGTGGTACCGGTACTGGAAGTACCGCCAACGGCATTCGTTCCACCACCGAAAGTGGATTCTGCCGTTGTTCGTTTAGTGCCTTACGAAGAGCTGCCATGCCCGGCAAAAGATCTGCGTTTGCTCGATCGCGTTTGTCGTGAAGGCTTTAACCAACGTCGTAAAACCGTTCGTAACTGCTACAAATCGTTGTTAAGCACAGAAGTACTAGAAGAGCTAGGTGTTAATCCAAGCATGCGTCCAGAGAACCTGACGCTAGAACAATTCGTCGCAATGGCGAACTGGCTTGCGGATAACCCGCAGCACTAAGAACTCAAACAATGAGCCAAACCCTTGTAGGTTTGGCTTATTATTATTGGGATATTACGTTTCTGAGGAGTGCACATGGACGTCATTCAACCTTGCATCAAAATTCAAGTTCACACCAAATACATCGAAGAACAGTCCAACCCAGAGCTACAACGCTACGTTTTCGCTTATATCATCACCATCAAAAACCTTAGCCAGCAAACCGTACAGTTAGTGAGCCGCCGCTGGCTAATCACAGACTCGAACGGCAAGCAAATGACGGTTGAAGGTGACGGAGTTGTAGGCCAGCAGCCCTTTATTCCAAGCAATGATGAATACACGTACAGTAGCGGAACCGCGTTAGAAACCCCTGTCGGCGTTATGCAAGGACACTACAAAATGCTGGATGAGAAAGGGCAAGAGTTCATCACCGAAATCGAACCATTTCGCTTGGCTGTTCCAAATGTTTTAAATTAGTAAATTGGAGATTCAGTGGCTACCTATATTGTTGGTGACATCCAAGGCTGTTTTGATGAATTGCAGCGACTACTAGAAAAAGTATCTTTCTCTGCGAAAAAAGACCAACTTTGGCTTGCTGGTGATTTGGTCGCCAGAGGGCCTAAATCACTAGAAACGTTACGCTTTGTGAAGTCACTTGGCGCAAACGCAATCGTGGTGCTTGGTAATCACGACCTTCACCTTCTCGCAGTGGCTCACGGGATAAAAAAGGTCAAAGACAAAGATAAAACCGCACCTATTTTCACGGCCCCTGACAAAGAGGAACTACTGACATGGCTAGCTCAGCAACCTCTATTGGCCGAGCATGACGAGTTCGTGATGTGTCACGCTGGCATATCACCGCAGTGGAATCTAAAAACAGCGAGAAAGTGTGCCCGTGAAGTTGAGCGCATCATCCAAAGTGAAGAGCTGCCTTGGCTATTAAAAAACATGTACAGCAATCAACCTGATTCCTGGGATGACTCTCTACAGGGTTTGGACCGATACCGTTATATTATCAATGCTTTTACGCGGATGCGCTTTTGTTTCCCTGATGGTCGTTTGGATATGGATTGTAAATTGCCACCGCAACAAGTTTCCGGTAACAAACTTATTCCATGGTTTGATGTGCCCAAACGTATTCACTTAAATAAAGCGGTGCTCTTTGGGCACTGGGCTGCACTACAAGGCTATATGAACAACGAAGTCATCGGGCTAGATACTGGCTGCGTTTGGGGCGGAAGCCTAACCATGATCCGTTGGGAAGATAAGAAAATTTTTACTCAGGATGCGTTAAGTTAAACACTGAATAACAGTCGATAATCCATAGTAGGAAGAATACTTGTCACTTAACACCTCCTGTAGGGTCATTCCAACGAGCCTTAACGAGACGAGGAATCTAATATCCTCGCGCTGCGAATAGATAGAAATACCTTTGACAACAAGGTACTCGTATAGAGGCTCCTGAATCTCGCTCTTTCGTCGCTTTTCAGGATGACGGTAGGTTGGGATGGCCGCTCGCTGTTACACGAACGGCATTACCGTATTAACTACGCGGTGTTAATCTCGAATTACTTTTCTAACACAGTAAAGCGCATGTTGTAGGCGTTCTTCTCATCGGCTTGATACATTTCTGAGTAAGTTTCCTTAAACTCGTCTCCCCAATCTGGGAACTGAGTATCACCATCAATGGCCGCTTCAATGTATGTTACATACAGTTTATTGGCCATAGGCAGACAAGTGGTGTAAATCGCACCACCACCAATGATCATCACTTCTTCCACATCACCTGCGACTTCCAGAGCCTGCTCAATCGATGTTACGGTAGTGACGCCTTCGATCTTTAGTGTCTCATCACGGCTAATAACAATATTCAAGCGACCTGGTAAAGGGCGACCAATAGACTCATAGGTTTTGCGTCCCATCACAACCGGTTTTCCCATGGTACAACGCTTAAACCAAGCGAAATCGGCGGGAAGATGCCAAGGCATTTGATTGTCTTTGCCAATGATGCGATTGTCGGCCATAGCGGCAATCATACTAATGATCATGTTAGGTCCTTATACAATTGGTCTGCGGCGATAGAATAACAGCCCTGGAACCGCAAGACCAACAGCTAAACCTGCAATAATAAACATGGCCTTAAGAAAGTTTTCCATACAGGTTGCGACAAGCTCGGGTGAGTAGCCAACATGATTGATTTCTACCATAGCGATCATTGCTTTGTACGCAAACACACCCGGCACCATCGGGATCAAAGCAGCCACAGTAAACACTTTTGGATGCGCGAGAAAACGGTGAGACCAGTACACACCAATCATCCCAACTAACGTCGCAGCAAAAAAGGTTGCCCACTCAATAGGAATGCCAAACTGCATCATCAAGTAGCGGCTACCATGACCAATCGCGCCACCAACAGCGCAATACACTAAAGCTCTTTGTGGTACGTTAAAAACCAATGCAAATCCTACAGCGGGAATCGCCGCAAAAAACATGTCATTCAAAAGGCCAAACATCAAATCAAATAAACTCATTAGATAGCCCACCCCCAAATTCCAGTTACACTCATCGCAGCAACGATCCCCAAACATGTCGCCAACGTTAGTAAACTAGCCATCACAAATCGAGCAATCCCCATATTAATGTGGCCTTTCAACATATCTGCGACAGAGTTAATGAGTGGGAAACCAGGTACAAGCATTAATACTGACGATGCCATTGCTACGGTAGGTAGATTACCGATTTGGTAAATTTCCGCCTGTGCTGAAATTAAGGTGGTCACAAAAGCGGTCGCAGCAAAGTTCAATAGAGGGTTGAAATGACGATGACCAATTTCTTGGCGAACGATCATGCCACCAGCTGAAGCTAAAAAGGTCATAATGAATACTCCCCAATCACCACCAGCTAGATGACTGAATGCCGCACAAGACAAGCCAATCATAAACACCACCAACCAGCGGTTATAACGCTCTGGACTGATAGCGTTCAGCTTTTTCTGCGCCATGGTTGAATCGAGCAAACCACGTTCCATCATGATACAGATTCGTTGAATTTGCGTAATAACGCGCATATTGATGCCACGATCAGCGCAGCTTCGGGTGGTGGTGATGCAATGCCCATCCATTACCGTCGTCACAACCAATGCATTAGCTGATAGTGCTACCGCAACTTCATTCACCCCACAAGCAAGGCCAATACGACGCATAATATCGCTCACAAGAGTACTTTCAGCACCATGAGCAAGTAGCATTTGTCCGGCTTGGGCGACAAGACGAGAAATCGATCGTTGAGTAGATACCGCCAACTCTCTAGGCGGTATGGTTTCTAGAGTCATAAATAAGTCTAATTCCTTTTAGGGTGTTACTCATTCATACGCGCGAGGGCCAAACTAACCCTCAAAAAAACACGACGTATCAGTTATTGTGCCGTAAATCACATCACCTAAATATGATTTAGATACAAAAAAAGCCGCAATAAATAATTGCGGCTTAATGAATTATAGGCAAACAGGCATTGTTTGACCGTTCTGATTAGTCACGAACGTAGACAACGTGACCGTCATCTTCTTCATCGTCCCAGTCATCCCAATCGTCGTCATCTTCAGTGATAACGTCTTTACCCGCCATCGCATCTTTATGGTAATCATCCCACATGAAGTTAACTTTATCTTCTTCAGCCACTTCTTCCTCTTCGCGAGGTAGGTTATCCATAAAGTCAGCCAGTTTGTAACAAAGCTCTTTAGTACCGTTACGATTGATCGCCGAGATCTTAAAGTACTCGTCTTCCCAACCTAGTGCGTCTAAGATTTCTTGGATCTTCTCATTCGCTTCTTCTTCAGGCATTAGATCAACTTTGTTGAACACTAACCAGCGCGGCTTACTTGCCAGTTTTTCGCTGTATTGTTCTAGTTCATCAATGATCGTCAATGCATTTTGCACCGGATCGGACTGATCAATTGGCATAATATCGATCATGTGCAGCAACACTCGACAACGCTCTAAGTGCTTCAAGAATCGAATACCAAGGCCAGCGCCATCTGCTGCACCCTCGATCAAACCAGGGATATCTGCAACAACAAAACTTTTCTCTGGTACGACACTTACGACACCCAAGCTTGGGATCAAAGTCGTGAATGGGTAATCAGCGACTTTCGGTTTTGCTGCTGATACTGCGCGGATAAAGGTTGATTTACCAGCATTAGGTAGACCAAGCATACCCACATCAGCAAGAAGCAATAGCTCAAGGCGAATTTCGCGTACTTCACCCTTTGTACCCAATGTTCTCTGACGAGGCGCGCGGTTTACTGAAGATTTGAAACGCGTGTTACCTAGACCGTGCCAACCGCCTTTTGCGATCATCACTTTCTTACCGTGTTCAGCAACTTCCGCCACGATTTCATTTGTGTGGATATCCACAGCGCGCGTACCCACAGGTACACGAAGAACAATGTCTTTACCACGCTTACCTGTACAGTTACCACCGCGACCGTTTTCACCACGCTCAGCTTCGTAGAAGCGCTGGAAACGGTAATCAATCAGGGTATTTAGGTTTTCATCAGCTTGGATATAAACATCACCACCGTCACCGCCATCACCGCCATCAGGGCCACCTTTAGTGATGAATTTTTCACGCCAGAAACTGACAACGCCACTACCGCCATCACCAGCCTGAACTTTTACTACCGCTTCATCTACGAACTTCATCTTTTACTCCGACTACTTCGTGCGTGGATTAAATCTTACTATGTCATCCGACAATTTTAGCAGATGACAGATCTAAGCTCCCAGATTCAAATCGCTTAGGATCTTAGCGAGAAACTTCGATATGTCGACTGCCACAAATAAAAAACCCCGCCGATTCGGCAGGGCTTTTGAATTCAGCTTAAAGCTATTAAGTAATTTGGTTAAAAACCTAATTACTCAGCTTCGATGCTTACAAACTTACGGTTCTTAGGACCTTTCACTTCGAACTTCACTTTACCTTCAGTAAGAGCGAATAGAGTGTGGTCTTTACCGATACCTACGTTGTTACCAGCGTGGAACTTAGTACCACGTTGACGAACGATGATGTTACCTGCAAGTACAGATTCACCACCGAAACGCTTAACACCTAGACGTTTGCTTTCTGAATCGCGGCCGTTACGAGTAGAACCACCAGCTTTTTTGTGTGCCATTGTTAAACTCTCCTAATAGATTAAGCGTTGATACCAGTGATCTTCACTTCAGTGAACCACTGACGGTGACCCTGTTGCTTACGAGAGTGCTTACGACGACGGAACTTAACGATTTTAACTTTATCGCCACGACCGTGTTGTACAACTTCAGCAACAATTTTGCCGCCCTCTACAAGAGGAGCACCAACTTTGATGTCTTCGCCGTTAGCAACAAGAAGAACTTTATCAAATTCTACAGTTGCACCAGTTTCAACGTCTAATTTCTCTAAACGAAGAGTTTGACCTTCGCTTACACGGTGTTGTTTACCACCAGATTGGAAAACAGCGTACATATTTTACTCCGCTTTTTCCGCACAGCCTTTCTTGAGGGTGTGCGCTAAACTAATCATCAATAGGGCGCAGATTCTACAGAATAGATGCTCCTATGACAAGCCATATTTTGAAAAAATTGGCGAAAAGCTAATCGCCAAAGAAAAGTGCGGCAATCATGCCCTTTAGTAATGTATTAATCAACGTTTTTTAGTGTATTATTCGACAATTATATAAATCGAATAAGCCTTGCAGGGTCTAACTTCAGCCGGATATACGATGGATTTTAAAACTATCCAAGCGCTTACTGCCGATGACATGGCAAAAGTGAATGAAACAATTCAAGCCCAACTTAATTCTGATGTCTCTTTAATCAACCAGCTCGGTTTTTATATCGTGAGTGGTGGAGGCAAACGTCTAAGACCGCTTTTAGCGATACTGTCAGCCCGCGCACTTGGTTACCAAGGCAATGGTCATACAATGGCAGCTGCGTTTATTGAGTTCATCCATACAGCGACTTTGCTGCATGATGACGTGGTAGATGAATCAGACATGCGCCGTGGTAAAGCCACTGCGAATGCAGCATTTGGCAATGCGGCTAGCGTATTAGTTGGGGACTTTATCTATACACGCTCATTTCAGATGATGACAGAACTAGGATCCATGAAGATCCTTAAACTAATGAGCAATGCCGTAAACGTGATCGCCGAAGGTGAAGTACAGCAGTTGATGAACTGTAACGACCCTGACACGACAGAAGAAAGCTACATGCAAGTCATCTACTCTAAGACTGCGCGCTTATTTGAATCCGCAACTCAAATCGGTGCAATCTTAAATGATGCTCCTGAGCATGTTGAAATCGCAATGCAAAATTACGGTAAGTATCTAGGCACTGCGTTTCAGCTCATTGATGACGTCATGGATTACACTTCTGATGGCGAAGACATGGGTAAAAATGTGGGTGATGACTTGGCCGAAGGCAAGCCAACTTTACCTCTACTCCATGCTATGCGTAATACCACACCAGAAAACGCCATCATGATTCGTGAAGCGATTGAGAAAGCGAATGGAATGGAGCGCTTAGAAGAAATTCTTGCGGTCATGAAAGAAGCAGGCTCTCTGGAATACACAACGCAAAAAGCTCTAGAAGAAGCAGACAAAGCAATCGCAGAACTATCAGTGTTGCCAGAGTCTGAATACAAACAAGCGCTTGTTACTCTGGCTCATGTCGCAGTACAACGCACGAAGTAATCAATAGCTACCCGTAACGCAAGGCTTATAGCGAAAAGGAAGAGCACGCTCTTCCTTTTTTACGTTTGATACCTAATGACGACGCCCGGGGCGCTAGTAATATCTGTCACTACCGCCATGCAGTTGTGGATCATCTTCTATTTCATCAAAGCTAACGGCGAGTTGCTGTTCAGTCCCTTGTTTGGACAACAATACCGTCTCTGCTTCATGGTCGACCACTAATATCGTACCGACGCCTTGTTGGCACTCAACAACCATGCCTTTACGGATTCGACTCGCTTCCATCATCTTCTCCTTCACTACGTGGTTTTGTTCGACCATTTTTACGAAGTTGAGAAATCAAGGATCAAAAAAGCCGATCAAAATGATCGGCTTTCTTCTTATATAGGCTTTCTAGGTTACTTTGCGAATTCAACACCAATGTTGATGTCGCCATTTAGTGTTTCTAGCATACCGTCTAATGCAGACTTTTCGTAATCGCTGAGTTTGCCGTAGCTTAGTACTTCTTCAACGCCTTCTTTACCCAGTTTTACAGGTTGCGCGAAGTAAGTCGCGTGTTCGCCGTCGCCTTCAACGTAAGCGCACTCAACTACGCCTTCTTCACCTTGAAGAGCACGAACCAGAGACAGACCAAAGCGACATGCAGCTTGGCCCATTGATAGTGTTGCACTACCACCACCCGCTTTCGCTTCTACAACTTCAGTACCTGCATTTTGAATACGTTTCGTTAATGCTTCTACTTCTTCAGCTGTAAACTCAACACCTTCTACTTGAGACAGTAGAGGTAAGATCGTTACGCCAGAGTGACCACCAATTACTGGCACGCGAACGTCACCTGGATCTTTGTCTTTTAGCTCAGCAACAAACGTTTCTGAACGGATAACATCCAACGTTGTTACACCAAATAGACGACGCTTATCATAAACACCCGCTTTTTTAAGAACTTCAGCAGCAATTGGCACTGTTGTATTTACAGGGTTTGTGATGATACCAACACAAGCTTTCGGACAAACAACCGCAATCTTCTCCGCTAGCGATTTAACGATACCAGCGTTTACATTAAATAGATCCGCACGATCCATACCTGGCTTACGCGCAACACCAGCAGAAATTAGCACAACATCCGCGCCTTCTAGTGCTGGAGTAGGATCTTCACCAGCGTAACCTTTGATAGAAACTGGCGTAGGGATGTGGCTAAGATCAGCGGCCACACCAGGAGTTACTGGAGCAATATCATATAGGGCTAGATCAGAACCAGCAGGAAGACGGTTCTTAAGTAGAAGGGCCAGGGCTTGACCGATGCCACCAGCGGCACCAATAACGGCTACTTTCATGTAGTTCTCCTTGAGAGTATTTCTCTTATAAACGTATTCGTAGGGTAGTTTGTAACCAACTTAAATAAAGCTATCGGAATCACAACTTGATTACAATCAATTAACGCTAGCTTTGCGACCTCGCGCAACTCGCTGTTACCGTGCTACAAATGGGGCTTGGATTATTCTTTTATTCTGTTGAAATGACAAGGAATTCAAGAAAACAGATACAGCCCTACTTCAGCGCGCTAAAGAATTCTATGTGGTATATAGTTTACAGTGACGCATCTAACATAATCCTGGGACTCTTTGGCACCGCCTGAATATATATGCGAGAATATGCAAAATTGCTGACCCGTAATAAGAGATTTGTAATGACTATGCGCAATTCAGAAAAACAAGACAACTTAGTTCGCGCCTTTAAAGCCCTGTTAAAAGAAGAAAGCTTTGGCTCACAGGGCGAGATTGTTGACGCACTCAAACAGCAAGGGTTTGAGAGTATCAACCAATCTAAAGTCTCACGTATGCTGACTAAATTTGGCGCCGTCCGTACGCGCAATGCAAAAATGGAAATGGTTTACTGTCTTCCTGCTGAGCTAGGTGTCCCAACAGTCAGCAGTTCTCTGCGTGAACTAGTACTAGACATCGATCGTAACGCAGCGTTAGTAGTAATTCACACTGGCCCAGGTGCAGCACAGTTGATTGCTCGCTTGCTTGATTCACTCGGTAAATCCGAAGGTATTCTTGGTGTTGTCGCAGGTGACGATACCATTTTCATTACGCCAACCATGGCAATTACGACTGAGCAACTCTTCAAATCAGTGTGCGAGCTGTTCGAATATACTGGTTAAGTTCTATAAAGCTTCAATCAGCTAACTCATTGTGGGTTATAAAAGAAGTCTCATTTTGTAGCCCATAATTTATGTAAATTTTTTGCTTACTCCGCTCATTCTTTAACCATCCATTTTGTGATTAACATCACGCAATTGATCTTTTTCATTTCAGTCACTAAACGTTAATTAAGCAATTGTTTTAAAAAGAATTAAATCACAAATTGAATCCTATCCCCTGATACAAAATTCAGACTTATCAACTATAACATTTAACAATTGGATAATTTTCTGCCAATTTTTTGTTATGATTCGCTCGCTTTTTCAAACGATTGGATTGAAAAAGGTGCCGTTTCCAAATAGGAAACTCCAGAAGTGATTTATGGTTATTTCCGGGTAAATAATGAATATAAGGAAGGGAAATTCATGGCATTTAACAAACTTCTCAAAGTAGGCGCTATCGCTGCAGCCGTAATGGGCGCAGGCGCAGTTAACGCTCAAGAGTTTATTACCATCGGTACTGGCTCTGTGACAGGTGTTTACTACCCAACTGGTGGTGCTATCTGTAAGTTGGTAAATAAAGGTCGTAAAGACCACAACATCCGTTGTTCAGTAGAATCGACTGGTGGCTCAATTTACAACGTTAACACTATCCGTGCAGGCGAATTAGATTTTGGTATCGTGCAATCGGATTGGCAGTACCACGGCTACAACGGTACGAGCAAGTTTGAAGAACAAGGCCCGTACAAGAAGCTACGCGCAATGTTCTCTCTTCATACAGAACCTTTCAACATCATTGCGCGTGCAGATTCAGGTATTGAAAACGTTGAAGACCTGAAAGGTAAGCGCGTAAACATCGGTAATCCAGGCTCTGGTGACCGTGCAACGATGGGCGTTGTCATGGAAGCGATGGGTTGGACAAACGACAGCTTCAAATTGGCGTCTGAGCTAAAAGGCTCTGAACGCTCTCAGGCACTTTGTGATAACAAAATTGACGCCTTCATTTACATGGTCGGCCACCCGAACGGTTCAATCAAAGAAGCAACCACATCATGTGATGCGAAGCTAGTTTCAGCAACAGGCCCTAAAATCGATAAAATTGTTGCCGACAACCCATACTACGCCTTTAGCTCAGTACCGGCTGGTATGTACCGCGGCACAGACAAAGACGTAAACAGCTTTGGTGTTGCAGCAACAATGGTAACGACCTCTGATGTTTCAGACGATGTCGCTTACAACGTGGCAAAAGCTGTGTTTGAAAACTTTGATACCTTCAAACGTCTACACCCTGCATTCGCAAACTTGAAGAAAGAAGACATGGTGAAAGCTGGTCTTTCTATTCCTCTTCACCCAGGTGCAGAAAAATACTACAAAGAAATGGGTCTAATTAAGTAATTTCCTCAGACTCTACATACAGGCAGGAAAGAATATTTTCTGCCTGTTTGAGCATACAGGTTGTAGCACGTTCTAACTGTATGCTTCATTCGCCAGTTTTCTTCTGAAAACTGCGAGCTCATACCCAAGAAAACTTAAACGCCGCCTAACAGAGTATCCAACAATCAACACTTTGAGTTCAGGCAGCAAAATACTCGAAAGCAAACTTCGCTCCATTCACTACACTGATAGAGGCGAAGTGTGGTTCTCGATAAAAATCAGACAGGACCATCAATAATAAGGAAAAAGTACATGGCGACGAATCAAGCTCCGTCACAAGATGTGCAAGAAATGGTGGCTCAGGCAGACACAGGTGCACGTAGCCCTTCGGGAATGCAAGGACGAATCCTTTGGTTTGTTCCTCTGTGTTGGTCACTATTTCAATTATGGTACGCATCCCCGTTACCATTTATTTTCAATTTTGGCGTACTGAACGACACGGAAGCGCGATCTATCCACCTTACTTTCGCGATCTTTTTGGCTTTCACTGCTTATCCAGCGATGAAGAATTCTCCTCGCGATCATATCCCTCTTGTTGATTGGATACTCGCGTTGGCTGGCAGCTTTTCAGCAGCCTATATATACCTTTTTTATACCGAGCTAGCAGGACGCTCAGGCGCACCGACAACGGTTGATATCGTTGTTGCTGTTATCGGTATGATCCTCCTTTTAGAAGCAACACGCCGAGCTCTTGGTCCACCATTGATGGTCGTGGCTGCTGTTTTCCTTACTTACACCTTTGCAGGCCCTTACATGCCTGACGTTATCGCACACAAAGGGGCAAGCTTGAACAAGGCCATGTCCCACTTGTGGCTAACAACAGAAGGCGTATTTGGGGTTGCGCTAGGTGTTTCTACCTCTTTTGTCTTCTTGTTTGTATTGTTTGGAGCAATGCTGGAACGCGCTGGTGCTGGTGCTTACTTCATTAAAGTTGCCTTCTCGTTACTTGGCCATATGAAAGGTGGTCCAGCTAAAGCGGCCGTTGTTGCATCAGGTTTATCTGGTCTGGTTTCTGGTTCTTCAATCGCAAACGTAGTAACAACTGGCACCTTTACGATTCCACTGATGAAGCGTGTTGGCTTTCCCGGCACAAAAGCGGGTGCGGTAGAGGTAGCGGCTTCAACCAATGGTCAGTTAACACCGCCAATCATGGGTGCAGCAGCATTTTTGATGGTGGAATACGTCGGTATCTCCTACGTTGAGGTGATTAAAGCTGCCCTACTTCCAGCGCTAATCTCTTATATTGCTTTAATTTACATTGTTCACCTTGAAGCATGTAAAGCAGGCATGACGGGCCTTCCTCGTCGCCACAACCCAACACTAGTACAAAGTCTGCTGTCCTTTACTGGCACAATCTTAGGATTGTGTGTGATCAGCGCATTGGTTTACTACGGAGTGGGTTGGACAAAGGACGTCTTTGGTGATGCCGCGACACCAATTGTTACCGTCGCACTATTAATCGCGTACGTTGGGTTGGTGAAAGTCTCAGCAAATCACGTGCAAGATGGCGCAATTGAGATTGATGCAGAATTAACAGAAGTACCTGATCCTGGTCCAACCGTTAAGTCAGGCTTGCACTACCTACTCCCTATCGTCGTATTGGTTTGGTGTTTGACTGTCGAACGTTTCTCACCTGGCCTTTCGGCATTCTGGGCAACGGTGTTCATGATTTTCATTTTGCTTACTCAACGTCCGTTGATTGCACTGCTGTCAAAGCAAGGTGACATGCTTCAGCAAACCAAAGATGGCTTTGTCGATCTTGCCGAGAGCTTAGTTTCTGGTGCGCGCAATATGATTGGTATCGGCGTTGCAACCGCGGCAGCGGGCACCGTTGTTGGTGTTGTTACACTAACGGGTATCGGCCTAGTGATGACCGACTTCGTCGAGTTTATCTCTGGTGGCAGCATCATTCTTATGCTGCTCTTTACCGCCATCATTAGCTTGGTTCTGGGGATGGGTCTGCCAACAACGGCGAACTACATCGTGGTCTCTACGCTAATGGCGCCGGTTATTGTTACGCTCGGCGCAGCGCATGGCTTAATTATTCCGTTGATAGCGGTGCACTTGTTCGTTTTCTACTTTGGTATTTTGGCCGACGATACCCCACCTGTAGGCCTTGCGGCTTTTGCAGCAGCAGCAATTGCGAAATCAGATCCAATTCGTACCGGTATCCAAGGTTTTACTTACGATATTCGAACCGCTATTTTGCCGTTCATGTTTGTGTTCAATACCCAGCTATTGTTAATGGGGATCGACTCTTGGTGGCATTTGGCACTCACGGTCATCTCATCGATCATTGCAATGCTGATTTTCTCTGCGGCAACTCAAGGGTGGTGGTTCACGCGTAACAAGTGGTGGGAAACAGTCCTATTATTAGTACTGACGTTTTCGTTTTTCCGTCCAGGTTTTTGGTGGGACATGCTGTACCCAGCGAAAGTTCTTTCTCCTGGCGTTGAGGTAGCTCAAATCACGGAAACACTAAATGTAGGAGAATCATTGGAGTTACGTGTTGCCGGTGAAAACCTTGAGGGCGACTACATTGAGAAAACGGTTCGTCTTCCATTCGAAGACAGTGCGACAACAGCAGACGAACGTATTTCATCTATGGGTCTGATGCTGACCGAAAGTGACAACAAAATGATTGTCGATATGGTTGAATTTGGTAGTCCAGCAGAGTCCGCAGGTATCGACTTTGATTGGGAAATCAAGTGGGTTATCCAGGATGCAGACCGTCCGATGAAAGAGTGGGTGTTTGTACCATGCTTAATGATTTTGCTGGTGCTTGCAATGAACCAAAAACGTCGTGCTCGTAAGGAACAATTGAGCGCATAACCGATTTGGCCCCGAGGATAAAGGGGCCTTAATGAGAGACATTGAATGTACAAACAAATTCTTGTTCCGGTTGATCTAAATGACCAAGGCTTTTCAGACCGAGCGGTTGAACTAGCGGTTTGGCAGGCAAAGCAAGCAAATGCTCAAATCCATCTTCTGACGGTACTACCTGGTATTCACATGTCGATGGTTGCCACATACTTTCCGAAAGATGCTGCGGCCAAAATGAAGCAAGACGTGAAGCAGCAACTAAAAACTTTCGCTAATGAGCATATTGCTGAAGATGTGGTTTACCAAGTGCATGTTGCTGAAGGCAAGGCCTACGCGACCATTCTTGATTATGCAGAACGTTTAGGCGCTGATCTCATCATTATGCCAAGTCACAAGCGCTCTAAAATCAATAAAGTAATGCTTGGCTCTGTCGCGAGTAAGGTTGTGGAATATTCTCCAATCAATGTGATGGTCGTAAAACCGCAAGGCTAAGTAAATACAGAAACGAAAAAGGACGCTAACATTAGCGTCCTTTTTATATTAAACAAGTAAGGGTTATGCCATCATTGGGTAATCGGTATAACCTTCTGCTCCACCCAAATAAAAGTGTTCTGGTTTCGCCTCATTAAGAGGTGCATTTTTCTTAAATCGCTCAACTAAATCTGGGTTTGCGATAAAGGGAACGCCAAATGCGACCACATCAACTTTGTTTTCTGCAATTGCTGTTGCCGCTTCTTGTGCACTGTAGCCCACGTTCGCCATTAAGTGACCTTGATAGTTTTCGCGTGCTGGCTTGAGAACATCTGCTTTTTGTACGCCTTTCAGATCCGCACGCATCACGTGCCAATAAGCAAGATCGAAAGAATTAAGTTGCTCTGCTAAGTAACGCACCAAGCCAACTGGATCACTGTCTTTCATGTCATTAAATCCATTTAGCGGAGATGTGCGCAGACCGACTCTTCCAGGTCCCCATACCTCAACGACTTCTTTCACTATCTCAAGTAAAAATCGAGCACGATTTTCAACCGAGCCACCGTATTCATCGGTACGTAAATTTGAACCGTCACGAAGGAAGTTATCAATAAGATAACCATTGGCGCCATGTATCTCGACCCCATCAAAGCCGGCTTTCTTGGCGTTTTCTGCACCTTGTTTAAACGCCGCAACAATGGAAGCTATCTCATCCACTTCGAGTGCTCGTGGTACCGTATATGCTTGCTTACCCGAAGGGGTATGGACTAATTCATCACGAATGGCCAATGCGCTCGCCGCTACAGGTGTTTTTCCTTCATTCAGATCAGGATGACAAGCTCGTCCCGCATGCCAAATTTGCAGTACAATCTTACCGCCTCTCTCATGAACCGCATCCGTTACCTTTTTCCAAGCTGCGATTTGCTCTTCGCTGTAAATGCCCGGCTCTGCCATGAAAGCAGACGTACCTTCCATCACCATGGTGCATTCAGCAATGATAAGTCCGGCACTCGCACGTTGAGCGTAGTATTCAACCATAAGGTCATTAGGAATATGGTCCGCACCAGCACGAGCTCGCGTTAAAGGCGCCATAATGGCACGGTTATCTAATGCTAATTGACCGAGTTCGATAGGAGAAAATAAGTCTACAGAGTTGGACATGTTGTTTACCTCAAATGACAATAACTTGATGGCTAAGGATGAGATGCCAGACTATAATCAGATTAATATTGAAACAATATAGATAATTGAAAGTGATTGTTCGCAATTTAGAAACAATTGACTTTAGAACGCTTTCTATCTTTGTCACAAGCTGTCGACTACTGAGCTTAACCAAGTGCGCGCTGGAGTTAAACCTACCAAAATCTACTGTTAGCAAAGCCATAACCAAACTCGAACAACACTTTGAAGCCAAACTCCTAGAGCGCACAACCCGAAAGTTAGTGATCACCGAAGCTGGCCAAATGGTTTTAGAGCGTGCTGCAAGCTTAGTTGAGGAATTCCACTCAATTGGCCATGACGTTCAGGAGATGGAACAACAGATCCAAGGCCGGCTGCGTATTTCCGCGCCACCAGCGTTGGATGCGTATATGGCGGAGCACATCTTTTTGCCATTTTTAAAACAATGGCCAAAAGTACAAATTGCGTTAGAAGCATCGAACGATTTTGTTGATCTCTTTTCACACGGCTTTGATATGGCAATTCGAGTCGGTCAGATAGTTGATGATCGATTGATCGCAAAAAAATTAGGCTATACCACTCGAGTTCTGGCTGCTAGCCCTGAGTATTTAGCTGAGTTCGGCGTACCTGAAACGCCAGAAGATCTGACAAAACACAACTGTTTGAGGTATCAATATGTTTCAGAAATAGGGCCTTGGACGCTGATCTCACACGATAATACCGTCAATGTTTCAATAACCAGTAACTTCTCAAGTACAACTGTAGAAGCAATATTGAAAGGTGCACTTAAAGGACTAGGCATCGCTAACTTACCTGTGCAAAACATGACGCAAGAGCTAGAAAGTGGCACCTTAGTCAGAGTGTTGCCGCAATGGCACACGGTACCAATGCCTATTTATCTAGTCTATCGTCCTGGAGCAAACCGCCCACGGCGCGTACAAGCAATGATTGACCATATCATGAGCTTAAGATCTCAATTTGAATTTGGCCCTAGGCATGGTTTGTGTTGCGGAGAAGCATAACCTAGCAACTATCAGGCACTAGCATGCGGCTCGGATAAATGCCGCAAGCTTCTCACTAGCATGCTGTTCACTCAATGCAGACATATCACCCGCGGCTTCCACTTTACCATCTGCCACAAACACAAAGTGGCTGGCAATCGCTTTGGCATCGCTTAAATGGTGCGTGACCATCAATACGGTTATTCCCCGCTCTGCTGCCAGTTTTTTTACCAAGCCTAGCATCTCTTCACGCAACACCGGATCAAGCGCCGAGAACGGCTCATCCAACAGCCACATGGGATGAGGCTGAACAAAACAACGCGCTAAGGCAACACGTTGACGCTGGCCACCAGAAAGATGCTCTGGCAAACGGTCGAGGTACTCTGCAACACCAACTTGCTGCGCGGCTTGTTCAATCTGACGATTTTGGTCCACCGTAAGCTTTAGCCCTGGGTGTAAGCCCAAACCGATGTTGTCACGCACCGATAAGTGAGCAAACAAATTGTGCTCTTGGAACAACATAGAGAACGGACGCAGATAAGGCTCTTTACGCACAATGGACTCACCATCAACACAAATATCACCACGGTCAGGATGGATGAATCCTGCCACCAACGCCAGCAAGGTTGACTTCCCTGCCCCACTTGGTCCCATCAGCGATACAATCTGTCCTTGCTCAATCGTTAAGTCAAAACGAAACAGTTCACGTTGGTAGGTGTACTGCACATCATCCAACACTAACATTACGCTCTCTCCTTCGTTTTCAATACTTTCTCAATCAAGGCAAAACAGCCCACACTCAACAACAATAGGGTCACCGATACCACCGCAGCTGCGTCCATCTGATAACTGCCAAGCAACTGGAACAAATACAGAGGTAAGGTACGAAACTCTTGTCCACCAAACAGTGCGATGGCACTTAAATCCCCTATTGCAAACATAAAGCTGATCGCAAACGCATGTGCAAACGGCTTGCGTAGCGCCTGCCACTCCACCACTTTAAACCGTTGCCAGCCACGCATGCCTAAGCTGGCACATACATACTGATACTGTTGTTCAATGTGCAGCATTGGCTGCGCTAGCGTTTTGATCACGTAAGGCAAAGCCATCAAACCGTTCACCAAAATCACGACAAAAAATGCCAAGCTAAAAACATCGGTAAATGTGCGCAGTAGTAAGAATAAACCGGTGCTAATCACCAGACCTGGAGTCACCAAAATAATGGTGCCGATTAACTCTATCTGATCGGCTCGCGTGTTTTTGTACTGCAACCGCCAACGGCGACTGGTCAATAGTATGGACACCCCTGCAGCGACCGCAAGCGCGCTAGCGACACAGGCGACTTTGAGGGAGTTCAATAGCGCAGACCAAAAACGCTCATCGGTTAATACTGTCCAAACTTGTTGGTTGATACCACTCAGTAACACCATCAATAACGGCGGTATTACCAGTAATAAGACACCTATGATCCAAAAGCTATCCCAAGCTTTTGACCACCCATGATCCTTCGTTAAATATTGCTGTACTGATGTGCTTCCAGCACTGATAGAAACAGGACTTGTTAACTTCTGAACTCCAATAGCAAGCAGTCCACATAACAGCATCTGCCACAGCGCCAATAACGCCCCAGCTTGTAAATCAAAATCAAACTTAATCGCTTGGTAAATGGCCAATTCAATGGTGGTGGATTTTGGCCCGCCCCCCAACGCCATTACAGTGGCAAAACTGGTAAAGCACAACATAAACACCAACCCACAAACGTGGGGAAGCTGCTGCCTTAAACGCGGCCATTCTACCCAGCGAAACTTATCCCAATGGCTCATCCCAAGATGCGCGCAAAGCTTATGCTGCTCGGCAGGAATAGAGTCCAAGGCTTGCAGAAGCAATCGTGCCGCGTAAGGTAAATTAAAGAACACATGGGCGAGTAAAATGCCGTTCAAACCGTAAATAGAGAATGGCAGTTTAGTGTCGAAACTTTGCAACCACTGCGCCAACAACCCACTGTTGCCATAAATCGCTAACAGCCCAAAAACACCAACCAAAACCGGCAAAACCAGTGTCGATGCAAACAGCTTAAGCAGTAATGATTTACCAATAAATTGGCGACGCGAAAGTGCGTGCGCTACTGGAATGGCAAAGCCAACACTGAGCAATGTGGAAAGAAACGCTTGGTAGAAACTGAACTTGGTGACATGTTGATAGTACGGGTCGCCCCATACCACAGACACATCAAGTGAAGGGGCTTGAACAATCAAAGCACCTAGGGCAGAAATAACAAAGGTCGCGATGATCATCGCGACCCCTAAACCTATTTTTGGAACAGAATTCAAAGGTAAAACCTATCTCATTCAGATGAGGATGGAAACGTCAGCTAAAACGTCAATGCGCTTTGCCATTCGCGAATCCAAGACTTACGCATTTTTGCCACTTCATCAGCACTAAAGCTCAACGACTTGCTTGGAACACTCAAAGTTTCAAAACCTTTAGGTAACTCAACGTCAGTGACTGGGTACATCCAGTTACCCGTTGGCATCGCCGATTGGAACTCATCACTTAAAATGAAACTCATAAATTGATCAGCAAGTTCTGAATTTTTTGCCCCTTTCACTTTGGCGGCTACTTCAACTTGCATGTAGTGGCCTTCAGCAAAATTCGCCGTAGCAAACTTCGAATCGTTTTCCGCAATTAAGTGGTACGCAGGTGAAGTGGTGTAAGAAAGCACTAAATCGGACTCACCATTGAGGAACATAGAATACGCCTCAGACCAACCTTTCGTGACCGTTACGGTTTTGCTCGCTAGCTTCTGCCACGCTTGCGTCACATCGTCGCCATAAATAGATTTCATCCATAGCATTAAGCCTTGGCCCGGCGTTGAAGTCCGCGGATCTTGGTAAATCACTTTCAGATCGTCGCGCGTTTCCACCAGCTCTTTCATGCTTTTCGGCGGATTAGCCAGTTTCTCTTTGTTGTACACAAACGCGAAGTAGCCGTAATCGTACGGTACAAACGTCGTGTCACTCCAACCGTTTGGTAACACTGTGTTAGCCGTATCCACATTGTGCTCGGCAAGCAGATCGGTTTTCTTCGCTTCTGCCATCAGATTGTTATCCAAACCTAATACGATGTCCGCTTTGCTATTACCGCCTTCAAGACGAAGACGATTCAGAATCGACACACCATCGTCCAACGCTACGAAGTTAACGTCACAGCCACATTTTGCTTCAAAAGCTTGCTCGATTTTAGGACCCGGCCCCCAATCTGCGGCAAAAGAGTCGTAGGTATAGATGGTTAATGTGTTTTCAGCGGCAAACGCTGAAGTAGAGGTGATTGCAGCTAGGGCAATCAGATTTAGAGTGGGTTTCACTGCTCGCTCTCCATGAGTATTTCAGAGAAATAAGTTGAGCGGCACAGGGTTTGAGGCGGCTATTAAGGACTTCCAATATCCAGACTCAATTCCTACGCCAGCATTATCTGGTTCAGGTAATACGGGTCCCTAGTTAAACACTTAGGTCTCAGCGCCCCAATGCATTGATTGACTCAATGCTAAATGGGTTTGCTCCCCGATGAGTTGGATGGATTGTAAAGGTATTTGAGTGGTTACACAATCAGCTCACGAGCGCTGGTCATAACCCCAACGAGGCACCAAACCTTGCTCAATACCTAAGTGGTCAAGAATTCTCGCCACCATAAAATCCACTAAGTCTTCAATACTCTTTGGCTGATGATAGAAGCCTGGAGCTGCTGGCATGATGGTGACGCCCATTTGCGACAGTTTGTGCATGTTCTCCAGATGTAGCGTTGAAAATGGTGTTTCGCGAACCACGAGCAACAGCTGCCCGCGCTCTTTCATTACCACATCAGCGGCCCGCTCGATCAAGTTATCTGACATACCATGCGCAATCGCTGCAACGCTTCCCGCAGAACATGGGCAAACCACCATTTGCTTTGGTGCAGCAGAACCAGACGCAACCGGTGAGAACCAGTCATCTTTACCGCAAACGGTGATGTTATCGGGATTGCAGTTCAGGTGCTCTACCAATGCTTGCTGCGCCGCTTCTGGGCCACTTGGTAGCTTAAGATTATGCTCGGTTGCCATCACAACACGAGCTGCCGAAGAAATCAGAACGTAGACATGATAATCCGCCGCAACCAAGCATTCTAAAAGACGAAGGCCGTAGGGAGCACCAGAAGCACCCGTTAATGCCAACGTGATGGCTTTTTTATGAGAGGGTTGTGTTTTGTTTTGCATATCAATCAGGCTTTTTGTTTTAACTGCTCAAGAAGTTTTCCGTGAATACCACCAAAGCCACCGTTGCTCATGACTAGAATTTGGTCACCTGGTCGCGCACGTTCGACGATCTTGGCTACAAAGTTATCTATATCCGCATCGACAAACGCTGGCTGTGTGCATTGGTCGGCAATGTCTTGCACAGACCACTCGATATTATCTGGCTGGAACAAGAAGACTTCATCTGCACTGTGTAGTGACTCTGCAAGTGTGTTTTTGTGTACACCTCGCTTCATGGTGGCAGAACGCGGCTCCAACACAGCAAGGATGCGTTTTTCACCTACCTTGTTACGCAAACCACCGACAGTAAGTTCAATTGCCGTTGGGTGATGCGCAAAATCATCGTAAACCGTCACACCTTGTTCTTCACCTTTCAGCTCTAAACGGCGCTTGGTATTGATGAAACGCCCTAATGCCTGGCAAGCAAGATCCGGAGTGACTCCAACATGTCGTGCAGCAGCGATTGCCATCAGCGCATTATCCACATTGTGGTCACCCACCAAATTCCATTCGACGGTACCAACCTTCTCACCTTGCAACGCAACGTCAAATTTTGAGCCATCAAGCACTAATTTGTGCGCTTGCCAGTCACCATTCTCACCAGAGAACTGTTTTTCAGTCCAGCAACCACGCTCTAATACATCCGCTAACGCTTGATCCTGCCTCGGCGCTAAGATCAATCCATTGCCCGGTACAGTTCGCACTAAATGATGGAATTGGCGCTTGATCGCTTCTAGATCATCGAAGATGTCGGCATGATCAAACTCAAGATTGTTCATGATTAAAGTGCGAGGATGGTAATGCACAAACTTAGAACGCTTATCGAAAAAAGCACTGTCATATTCGTCCGCTTCAACGACAAAAAACATGCTTTCACCCAAACGAGCAGACACTCCGAAGTTACCGAGTACCCCACCGACTAAGAAACCCGGTTGATAACCACAATCTTCAAGTATCCAGGCAAGCATGCTCGACGTGGTCGTTTTCCCATGTGTACCCGATACCGCCAATACCCAACGATCATGCAGCAAAAACTCGTTGAGCCACTGCGGGCCAGAGGTGTAACGCATGTTAGTGTTGAGCACATGCTCGACACAAGGGTTGCCACGGCTCATCGCATTACCAATCACCACAAGATCTGGTTGGGGGTCGAGTTGAGACGGGTCAAAGCCTTCAATAATTTCAATACCTTGAGACTCAAGCAGTGTGCTCATTGGCGGATAAACGTTGGCATCAGAACCAGTGACTTTATGTCCTAATTGGCGCGCTAGAATCGCTGCGCCGCCCATAAATGTGCCACAGATACCCAAGATATGAATGTGCATAAACTAAACCTTGTAATGCGTTTTTTAATGCTTTCATTATCGCGATTACCGCCTGAAAAGCGAGTGACTTTAGCCTTCTTCTTGCAGTCCCTTTCACAAATATGACAAGGTTGAACACAGACTGTACAACCTCTTGCTTACTGATGAATCCCTCAAACAAGTCTACAAATAAATTGAGATCTCAAACAGTTACTTCATTACCATTAAAAAGATCTGCGACTTAAACTTACATCCAGCGCAATCGTTTAACATCCATAAAGAGATGCTCACTTGCGCACTACCCCCAATGAAATGAAAATGTAAGGATTAACCATGTCAGGACTGCGCACCCTAGGCGAGTTCATTGTCGAAAAACAAGCGGATTTCCCCCACGCTAGCGGTGATCTATCATCCCTTTTAGCCTCCATTCGTTTAGCTGCAAAAATCGTTAACCGCGAAATCAACGCAGCGGGTCTCGGTGATATCACTGGTGCTGTAGGCACGGAAAATGTCCAAGGTGAAGATCAGCAAAAGCTCGATGTTTACGCGAACGATAAGTTCAAAGCCGCGCTTGAAGCTCGTGATCAAGTGTGTGGCGTTGCCAGTGAAGAAGAAGACGAAGCAGTTGCGTTCAATAAAGAACTCAACCAAAACGCCAAATATGTAGTACTGATGGACCCACTTGATGGTTCTTCTAACATCGATGTGAACGTCTCTGTTGGTACTATCTTCTCGATTTATCGTCGTGTTTCTCCAATCGGTACTCCACCAACTGAAGAAGACTTCCTACAACCTGGTCACAAACAAGTGGCTGCGGGCTACGTAATTTACGGCTCCTCCACCATGTTGGTATACACAACTGGTAACGGTGTAAACGGCTTTACTTACGACCCATCTATCGGCAGCTTCTGTCTTTCTCATGAAAACATGATGATTCCTGATGATGGTAAGATCTACTCCATCAACGAAGGTAATTACATTCGTTTCCCTCAAGGGGTGAAGAAGTACATCAAGTACTGCCAAGAAAACGTGCCAGAAGACGGTCGCCCATACACTTCTCGCTACATTGGCTCGCTGGTTGCTGATTTCCACCGCAACCTACTGAAAGGTGGTATCTACCTTTACCCAAGCACACAAAGCCACCCACAAGGCAAGCTACGCCTGCTTTACGAATGTAACCCTATGGCATTCCTCATTGAGCAAGCTGGGGGCATTGCATCGGACGGCGTGAATCGCATTATGGACATCAAGCCTACTGAGTTGCACCAGCGTGTACCTTTCTTTGTGGGTTCGAAGAACATGGTTCGCAAAGTTGAAGAGTTCCTTGAACTGCACCGCGACGAAGAATAATTTCAGACCTTTGTCCAACGCGGCAGGTGTTTACCTGCCGCGTTTTTGTCGCTAAAGTGAAACGCGAATTTATCATCAGATGAAGCCGCTTTTGTGTGACTCATCGTTAATGAAAAGGAATATTCTAATGAGCTTAAACCATGTACCAGCAGGCAAGTCGCTGCCTGAAGATATCTATGTCGTTATCGAAATTCCTGCAAATGCAGATCCAATCAAGTACGAAGTAGATAAAGACTCTGGTGCTGTATTTGTCGACCGTTTCATGTCTGCACCAATGTTCTACCCATGCAACTATGGCTACGTGAACAATACCCTGTCTCTTGATGGCGACCCAGTCGACGTATTGGTACCAACACCATACCCACTCATGCCAGGTTCAGTCATTCGCTGCCGTCCTGTTGGCGTTTTGAAGATGACAGATGAATCGGGTGAAGATGCAAAAGTGTTTGCGGTTCCCCACTCAAAAATCTCGAAAGAGTACGAGCACATCCAAGATGTGGACGATATCCCAGAACTACTGAAAGCGCAGATCACGCAATTCTTTGAGCGTTACAAAGAGCTTGAAGCAGGCAAATGGGTGAAAGTGGATGGTTGGGCAGATGTTGCTGCCGCCAAAGCTGAAATCCTAGAATCTTACGAGCGAGCTCAGAAAAAATAAGCATCACTGCTGATACAAAATTAAAAAGAGCTGCTCTAGGGCAGCTCTTTTGCTTTCATCTTACCTGTGTCAACTAGATAGGTGCGCCTGCTGAAGACATTCGTCCAGCGTCGTAGTCATGTTGAAAGAAGGGGTCAACATCATCACAAATGCCAAAATACGGACGCCCGATAACACCGAGCATATAAGCACTTTGCTCACAATACTCTTGTTTGCCTTGCTGGTAACCCGCTTGATAAGCCATTATCAGTTCTGGCGTCGCATGGTTAACATCATCCAGCTTCGCAACTCGCTCCTCAGATAACTCCCGTAATCCATCTAAAGCTGACTGCTTACCAAACACTTGCCAATCGGTCACATTATTCGAAGTCGGTAGTGTTGTTTGTGCGCATGCAGCAAGAAGCAACGCCATTGCTCCAATTACGAATGTTTTCATCGTGACTCCTTAGTGTTTAGCTCGTTGCTATTGATAATGTCAGTATAGCTCACACCTTTTGACACCAATCTCCGGAAGCGATTTCTTCGGTTAGCTGCTCAGTATCTTGATATAAGTAGATCCAAGCTTGGCCAAACGGCGTGACGATGCTCTCTCGGCGATATTCCACTGGCACATCTTCCAACTTATCTAGCTCGGATAAGGTTTCATCATCAATCAGATACACTTCACCTTGAATCGAGCGTTGCCCAACAGACAACGCTGGATAAGGGCCTAAGTCATACATTGCAAATTGAGCATCCGTTTCATGTAAACCAAGAAACTGTGCCGAGCGCAAATACTGATGGTTGTACTCTCCCTTGCGTAACGTGCCGTAGACAAAAATCAAATGCTGCATAACCACTCCTTAGTCATGACTGTGTATGCTTAGGTTAAAGCACTTTAATCGAACTCAAACTGATAGAGTAGGTCAACGGCGCTATCTACACCAGATACCGCTTCTAAATACAAGTCTTGCATCAATCGGTAACGCACAGTGAACTCACCTAGAGAGTTAAAGATACCGACACCATATTTCACCTGCAAACCTGGCAGAATATAACCACTCACCGTCACTTGCGAATCATCGCCTGAACCAGCAGTGTCCAGCTGTAAATCCTGTACGCCAAAGGCTTCACCGATTTCACCAACCACACGACCACTCTTCGCCAAGCTTAAACCAATTAAGGTAGTCGTCATTGCATTACCACCGGCTTCACCATCAATATCTTGACCACGAAGTAGATAAGAAAGTGCATTGGCTTGGTTCATCGCGGGCTCTGAGAAAATTTCTATACTCGGATCAGATGCTGGGCCTGACACTTGTACCCCCGCAATGACATCATCTTGGGTATTGTCTGGATTACGAATCGCTTTGATAGACAAGTAAGGTTGATCTGGTGGACCATTCATCAGAATTTTACCTTCTTTAATCAATAAGTCCTGACCAAACGAACGATAAGAACCGTCGACAACATTCACTTCACCAACGATGAAAGGACCTTTGTCTTTTTGTGTCACGTTTAGGTTCCCTTTCAACCCACCTTTTAAACCAAAAGCGGCAAGTTGGAAGTCATCACCAATTTTAATGTTGATGTTCGTTTCCACATCAAACGGCATCGCAGCCACATCGTCCACTGGCTGCAAGTTTTTATCGAGAATAACGGTATCACTCGATACGCCTACCGCACTTGGTGGAAGCTCTTCGACGACAATTCTTCCCCATGGCAAATTAATATCACCCTCAATTTTCGCAAGCTGAGGGGTCACATCTATTGTCATGTCAGGCTCAACTTTGATTTTTACCATTGGAGGCACATCAACATTGAGCTCTTTAGCAAATACACGCGCTTTAGTGCGCCAGTTCTGTAAGTCCTGCCAGTCGGCATCACCGGTAACGTTCAACTCACCATCCGGGGTTAAAATTCCGGCATCCAAGTCCGCTTGATGGCCTTTAAAGTTGATGACGACCTGCCCTGAGTTTATATCTATCGGTGTGACTTCACCCTGTAGCTTCATTTGGTCAATCAAGAACTGACCGTTCACCTTCGGATGCATAACGTCACCTGATATCGCTAGGTCAGTATTCATGTTTGCTTTAAACAAGCTGTACTCACCAATCAACGGTGCCAAGAAGTCCAAGTGGAACGTAGAGAGTGAAACCTTACCATCAATAGTGGGCTTTTCAGACGAGACATTCAGTAAAGAAACCTTACCAGACAAGTCACCGTTATCTTTCACATCAAATAGCCACTCGGCATCAAGCTTGTCTTTCGCTAATGCCGCTTTAAAGTTGAAGCTTTCCCAACCGACTTTAATTGGCTGCTCAAGCGCTTGTTCAACTTGGCCTTTTGGCATATTGACACTTAAGGTTACTTCAGGCTTTTTCTCTGGTGCCCATTTAGCAAAAGCCTGTGCATTAACCGAGCCTTGCAGCTTGGTTTCTGGCGGCAGGAATTGTTTGATTTGGTCAAAATCAAAATCATTGATGGCTAACTTCGCCTGGCCACTCTTACCGACACTAATGTCTTCGGTTAGACATACGCTCGACTCAGCTTGCAACCAACAATGCGCTTGAACGTTCGCGATCTGTTTGTCGATATTGACCTTCACCGCGGTCGATTTTTGCAACGCCCACGGGCCTTGTTGCGAGCTCAGCGTCAAGCGGCGCAGCGCCCCATCCCAAATCATTTCTGGTTTCTGCTGGAATGCCCCTTCAATTTCTAAACTGGTCGACACCAGGTCAGACACTACATCGAGCGTCAGTTGATGCAGTTTTTCATCCCCAGAGACTTCAAGGTCAGCACTATCAACTTTTATGTCGTCATAGGTAATGTTGTTCGCAATTAGGCTTATGTTCGCTTTTGGTGCTGGCAGAGGCTTCACATCACCCTTTAAGGTGATCGTTTCTACGTTCGCCTGTTGCTGCCAGTTTATCTGATTTAAAGCGAGATCAAGATTGATGTCTGGTTCTTTCAAGCTACCACGTAGTGCGACTTTACCTTGCATTTTACCTGCAAGATCCGGAACACTTTTTGCAAAATCAGGGAAGTTAACCTCAACATCCATCAGAATTTGCTTATCGATCTTACCCTTTGCACTCAGTTGGTTCGGGCCATGAGAAAGCGCTAAACCCTGAGTGGTAAGTTGGATGTCTTCGCCTTTGCCGTTCTTGTCAGACGCTTCAAGTTGCCCTTCAACATTCAGCGGATAACCTCGCAAAATGCCGTCAATGTCTAACTTAGGCAAACTGACTTGCCAACCGCCTTGTTCTGTTAACGACCCCGAAGTCGAAAGATTACCGCTGATATCCCCTTCGGCTTCTTTCCACTGCAATCCTGGTTGAATGTTCTTCAGGTTTAAGTCAGCTTGCCAGTTGATTGGCGCGGCCCAATTGGCCATGACTTTCCCAGAGAGCTCGCCCCCTAAGGTTTTCACTACAAGGCTTTCGAGGTCAATTTGCTCTAACGTACCTTTGCCGTTTAGTGCGACATCAACGGCGGGAATATCTTTGCCCGAAGCTTTGGTTTCTAATGCGACTTCGTAGCCATCAAGTGAGCCTTTTGCCGCCAAGCTTGGTACAGAAACCTGGTAATCGCTTTGTCCAAATAGCGGCCATTGCGCCTGTACATTTTTAATCGCGACATCAAACGGCAACTGTGTTTTAAGCGGTTGAATATCACCTTTGATCTCCGCTTGTACAAGCTCAGAAAGCGTAGCATTTAGTGACAAATCACCAACCGAACCCGAGACCGAAAGCGACAGTTTTTGTCCCTTCGCATCCGCTTGCTTCACTAACGCGTCCAATTGCGCTTTGATAGGGTAATCAGAAGAAAGCGTCACTTGTGTGCTCAACTTGCCCTCCACTTCTGGCATGTCGAGCTCTAACGTTTTGACATCAACACGTTCACCGCCTGCTCTTGCAACCAAACCAAGATGATTGACGATCACTGGCGTTTCACCCGCCAGTTTGAAATTGTGAATATCAAGACGACGCGCTTCCACCGTCAGTGGAATCCATACTTCGGGTAACACAATATCTTGCGGCGTAGCATCGGCTTCTTTCGGCTCTTCAACAACCGCTTCAGGTTCAGCTTCACTTGGTGCTAAAGCCACATTAATATCTTTCAACGCGGTAGGTGCGATCACCAAACGATCGCCTTGCATCGACAAAGCGGTCGAGAACGTTTGCCAATCAATTTGATTGCCCAGCACATTGACATTGATGTCATTAAAGCTGACTTTATTAACAAAAATTGGCACTGGCGTACTGATAGAACGCAGTGGTTGTGTTTCCTCTTGCTCCTCGCTTGCTGGCGGTAGCTCTGGCATCTTAAAGTCAAGCCCCTGCAGTCTTAACTCATCGACACAGACCTTAGGGTCAAAGAAACAGCGGAAGTTCACTGCCAAAGCTAAACGCTCAACTTTGGCGTCGATATTCAAAGACTCATCGACAAAACTGACGTTATGCAGTTCGAAGCGAGGAAACAATGAACCCTGCACTTTTTCAATCTGCAATTGTGGTAATGCTTTTTCAGCTCCCCACAAGGCAAATTTGAGGCCTGGGTGGGTAAACAAAACTGTCGCGACAATAATGATGAGCAACAGCAATAGACCAATCAAACTGAGCGACAGCCATTTGGTCCACTTAAACATCATTTTGATCATAGCTCAGGCCCCAATGAGAAGTGGATACGAAACTCTCGTTCTGGTTTTGCATCCAACCCCCATGCAAAATCAAAACTAACAGGGCCCACCGGAGACGCCCAGCGGATACCAACACCAGCACCTGATTTCCAATCTGGTGTTTCATTAAACGCATCACCAATATCGTAAAACGTTGCAGCCCACCAGTTTCCATAAACACGATATTGGTATTCTAATGTACTGCTAACAATGTATTTACCACCCGTCAAAGCACCACTCTCATCCACAGGTGAAATAGATTCATAGCCGTAACCACGAATATTATTGTCACCACCAGCGAAGAAACGCAGCGACGGTGATAGCTTTTCAAGTTCATCGGTAATATTCGCACCACCTTCTAGGCGGAACAAACCACGATGATTCTCTCCAATACCACGAATCCAAGAAGTCGAGCCAATTAAGCGGAGCACTCTAGTTTCAGAAAGCATAGCGGTATCACCATACTCAATAGTGATGCTTTGCTTGTCTCCCCACATTGGCATATTGCCCCCTCGAACCCTAGTCCGAGAAAATGTCGCACCTGGAAGTACGAAGTTGAATTCATCATCTTGTAAACCTTGCGTAAAGCTCTCGTACAAATGACGAACATAAACGGTATTATGCCAACCACCGTCTGCTAACCAATGACGTTCCACTGCAAGGTTAGACTCGATACTCTGTGTGTCACGGTTGTCTAGGTTTTTAAGCCCATATTGAACTTGATAATAATCGTTAGCGACATCTTCTAAAGGAATTTTGTAAGAAGCAGTCACGGTTTGCTCTGGCTTAGATAGGGATAAAGCAGTGTTGAAACTGTGTCCTCGGGAGCTCACCCAAGGTTTCTTCCACTTCAACGTTCCTCGAACGCCGACATCCGTTGAGTAACCAATACCCGTCTCGATCTGATTCTTCGAAGCAGGAGATAAAGACACTTTAATTGGCAAGTCTCGGCCATCATCAAGCCTATCCAATTCAGGCTCAACAAAAACTGAGGAAAACCACTCCGTATTTGATAGCTTCTGGTTAAACTCGCCCAGCTTCGAAACGTTGTATGGGTCCCCTTCTTTAAAAGGTTGTAATGATGCGACACGATCTTCCCAGATGTGGTTGCCAATAAAAGAAACGTCGCCAAAATTGAAACGTATTCCACTGCTGTAGTGCAAACGGACATTAGCTTCGTTCAGATCAGGGATAACCTCTAATCGACTTAGCGTAAACTCACCATTGAAGTAACCACGCTGAAGCGCCAAGTTACGAATGCCTGACTTAAGGGTGTCGTATTGGCCTTGATTCAAAACTTGGCCAACTTTGAGCGGAGAGCGCTCAATAAGTTTTGCAAACTCTTCATCGTCCTTGGCCTCTCCAGTGATGACCACATCCATGACTTTCACTTTCACTGGCAAGCCCGGCTTGATGAGCACAATTAACTCATCATTCGCTTCAGGAATAGAGTATGAAATTTTTGCATGATAATACCCAAGCGCGTTAAGCGCTTCAGTGATACTTTGATCTAATCTCGCTTGAAAACGCAGAGAAGTGGAGTAATCCTTCTCTGGAATAGATGATAGATACGCACTGACATTCTCTTCTAAAGCGCCATCAATGCCTTTCAAAGTCAAAGAAACATCGGCATAGGCACCATGAGAAAAGGCAAACAGGCCAACAATGGTGGGGAGAGCTTTTTTTATCATGCTTTTATGGCTGAATGAGGTTAAGTAAACGTAAATAATGATAACGCCAATTAGATTCTAAGTCTGTAATATTAATAGGTTTAACGCGGTCTATGTCATCACAGCATCAGATACAGACGAAATGAAAAAGTTCGCAAATTTAAGACACGTATTGAAGGACAAATACCATGCTCAACAAACAAACATTGATCAGTATAGAAGATGCCTTGCCAGGTAGAGATCAACCAATGCAGATTGACGATCATCATTTTGTAAATAAATCTAACCTAAAGGCGCCTCTGGCGTCACACCAACAGCAGATTTTGCTCGGAATGGGCTGTTTTTGGGGCGCTGAGCGCGTATTTTGGCAACTCGACGGCGTTGTATCTACTTCGGTCGGTTACGCTGGGGGGTACACACCCAATCCCACCTATGAAGAGGTCTGTACAGGTAAAACGGGTCATACAGAAGTCGTACGAGTCGTTTTCGATGAACGCGTCATCTCATTAGAAAAGCTACTGGCTGTTTTTTGGGAAAAACACGACCCAACTCAGGGAATGCGTCAAGGTAACGACTTAGGTACTCAATATCGTTCAGCAATTTACACTTATTCGACGGAGCAGCTCGAGAGCGCAGAGAAATCGAAACTCTTGTATCAACAAGCACTGCAAGAAGAGCAACGCGCGAACATCACCACCGAAATACAACCAGCAGGTCCGTATTACTTTGCGGAAACCTACCACCAGCAATATTTGGCGAAAAACCCTGATGGTTACTGTGGCATCGGAGGAACGGGAGTTTGCTTCCCACCAAGCCTCCAAGGATAAACCTAACCAGCAACAAAAAGAGCGACCGATATGGTCGCTCTTTTCTAAATCTAAGTGGGTACCAAGCTAACTAAGCCGATAATGATGCTATCACTTGGTTGACTTCTTTAAAGATGGTGAGCCTTTTATGATCGTTGACGTCAGGTAGTAACACTTTGCCATTGTCGAACTGAAAACAGCCAACCCCAACAATAAAAAATTGACCTTTGAACAACGTTTTAACAAAACGGGCCACTTGTAATGGTCGATATACAGCAAACTCACGTAGCATAACTCACCTCAATTCCTTTGAGAAAACACGGATTGCTTATTTTTCCTCTGCAATCTTAATGCGCAATTTGCGACGGAACTCATTTTAGCAAATTCTAAATATAACGCAAGATTACACCACTCCATACGTTAAATAAATGTTATCAACGGTCCTACAAATTTCTAGGATCTGGATATATACTGGAAGCTTCCAAACCTCGTACGGAATATAACAATATGAAAACTAAGACTCTCCTACCTCTATTACTGGCCTTAACGCCAAGCTTGACCTTTGCACACAACTTGTCAGTGGGAAAAAGCGTTCCTCCTGTCAATGTTGCCGCTTACGGCGAGATTGTTTTACAAGGCGAAGGCGTTGCATACCAACCCTGGGCAACTCAACATATGCAAGGCAAAGTTCGTGTCATTCAAGCCATTGCAGGCCGTAGCAGTTCAAAAGAGATGAATGCCCCTTTAATGTCAGCAATAACAGCGGCAAATTTTCCACAAGAAAGCTACCAGACGACGACTATCATCAACCAAGATGATGCAATTTGGGGGACAGGCTCTTTCGTGAAGTCTTCAGCTCAAGACAGTAAAAAAGAGTTTCCTTGGTCATCCATGGTTCTTGATGAAAATGGCGTAGTTGCTAATACTTGGGACCTGAAAGAAGAAAGTTCGGCCATTATTGTTCAAGACAAAACGGGCAAAATTCTGTTCGTCAAAGAGGGCGCACTTGAGCAAGATGAGATAACAAAAGTCATTGAGCTTATTAAACAGAACATCTAGCTTCATTGAATGGCTCCTTGCTCTTGTTGTAAGGAGCTATATGAATTTGATTAGAAGCATGGGCAGTGATAACTCTGCTCTTTATAAGTGCGACACTTCCATCAGAGAGTATTACCAATATTTTTCGGCACGTATGTGTGGAGTTAAATTTTTCTGCTAGCCAACAAAAGAGTGAACTTTTATTCATTATGGGTGTTATATTATAACAGTCGGTAAGAGGAGCTCAGATGTACCACCACCAGCAAAAAACACTAAGATATTGGTATCGCACTGCTTTATTTTTCAGTGTTGCGTTGCTGATCGCTTGGAACTTTGCGGTTGTACTTCATCAAGTCGATCTGACGCCCGACCATCATACCCATCATCATTGCCAATTATTTTCTGGTGTTCAGCACGGTATAGCAAAGGTACAACCTACCCTCTCTACACCGACTTTTACGCGCGCCCAGCATCATCATGTTTTTTTGCATCTCGTGTACGGCGAAGAAGTTCTTGGCGCTGCTCGTGCCCCTCCTTATTTTGCTTAATTTCCAAACTATTCCACACTCAAAATTATTGAGTTCATTTCCGCACCTAGTGTGTCAGGGAACAATAACTTAGTGAAACTCGAATCTGAGCAATACCGCCTTTGGTTAATGCCAGTAAAATTAGGAAAAATACAATGTCATCAAAACACGTTTTAGCCCTTGCTATTGGCCTCACTTTATCGACAGCAGCGAATGCAAACGAATACCGCCAGCATGGTGCTCATGTGCATGGTCACGTCGAGTTTAATATCGCCCAAGATGGCAAAGATCTGTTAGTAGAGATTACAGCTCCTGGAGCTGATGTTGTGGGTTTCGAACATGCTCCAGAAAACGCGCAACAAGAGCAAGCGCTTAAACAAGCCGTCGCTACACTCGAAGACAGCAACGCATTGTTCGCTATTAACTCACAAGCTGATTGTAATATTGAAGAAGCTTACGTGAGCCACAACCTAAGCGAAACTCATGAGGAACATGATCATAGTGAGCACGACCATGATGACCATGCACATCACGATCATGAAGGGCACGAACACCATGATCATAATGAACATCATGATAAACATGACCACCATGACGATCATGATGAGGCGCACGATCATGGCGGTCACGGTGAATTTTCGGTGCAATATCGCTTCAGTTGCGAACAAGTTAATCAGCTTAGCCAAATCCAAACCGATTGGTTTAACCAATTCCCAACTACAGAGTCCATCAGCGTCAATATATTCACTGATACCATGCAATCAGCAATTAAATTAAGCAAAGATAACACCCAAATCGTAATCAAATAACACGAGTGGCGTGTGAGTACCCACTTACACGCCACAGCTTTGGTGATTTAATATGACTGAAACCACACCAAATGTTGTCGAGCTAGAGGATGCCCAATTTTTCTGGCCCGGTTCAACCAACCCAACCATCCACATCCCCAAATTACACATTACACAAGGCGAGCATGTGTTTATCAAAGGTCCAAGTGGCTGCGGTAAATCGACCTTGCTCGCTTTGTTGACGGGGATTAACACATTAACTTCAGGCTCTCTATCTGTACTCGATACTGACCTTGCTAGTTTAAGTGCCAGTCAGAGAGACCGCTTTCGCGCCAATCATATTGGCTACATCTTTCAACAGTTCAATTTATTGCCGTACCTTAACGTACTTGAAAACGTACTACTGCCTTGCCAATTCAGTCAAACACGACGTGGCCGCGCTCATTCAAGAGTGCCATCTCAAACGTTAGAAGAGCAAGCTCAAGCTCTGCTTGAAAGACTCCACCTACCCAGCGAGCTTCATGCGCGTCCTGTATCGGAGCTGAGCATTGGCCAACAACAACGTGTTGCGGCTGCACGAGCACTCATTGGGTATCCGGGGTTAGTGATTGCTGACGAGCCAACCTCCGCTTTAGACCATGATAACCGTAAAGCGTTTATTGAACTCCTGATGGAGCAAACGAATCAAGCCAACGCTACGCTGATCTTCGTCAGTCACGATCCAACGCTTGAGCCCTTATTTGACCGCACACTTAACCTACCAGATATTAACCAAGCATCTGACCTAGGAGCCGCATCATGAGCGCTGTTGCAAAGCTCGCGTGGAAGAGCTTAATCAATCGTAAGGCGACGGCAATATTAACCATCATGACAGTCGCGATTTCTGTCGTACTCCTTTTAGGAGTAGAGCGCATTCGTACTCAGGCAAAAGATAGCTTCGCCAATACAATTTCAGGCACCGACCTCATCATTGGTGGCCGTTCTGGACAAGTGAACTTGCTGCTCTACTCTGTATTTCGCATTGGCAATGCCACCAACAACATTGACTGGAAGAGCTACCAAGAGTTTGCCAATCATCGAGCAGTAGATTGGGCGATTCCAATCTCACTTGGCGACTCGCACAAAGGGTTCCGAGTCATGGGAACCAACCACAGCTATTTTGAACACTATAAATTCGGAAGTAAGCAATCACTAACATTTTCAGAAGGCCGAGAATTCAATGGCTTATTTGAAACCGTGCTCGGTTCTGATGTCGCAAAACAGCTGGGGTATCACGTCGGTAGTGAAATCATCATTGCCCACGGCATTAGTGATGTAGGCTTTAGCCGACATGACAACCTGCCATTCAAAGTTGTCGGGATTCTTGCGCCCACAGGCACGCCAGTCGACAAAACCGTTCATGTCTCGCTAGAAGCTATCGAAGCGATTCACGTCGGATGGGAAAGCGGTGCACGTTTAGGCCCAACACCCAAAGCACAAGATCTCAAAAACAGAGACTTTCAGCCCAAGCAAATTACCGCGATGCTGGTCGGTTTGAAATCTCGTATTCAGACTTTCGCCCTACAAAGGCAAATCAACACTTATCCCAAAGAACCGCTTAGCGCGATTATGCCCGGGGTTGCGTTGCATGAATTGTGGGGAATGATGTCTGTTGCCGAGCAAGCCTTAATGGCAGTGTCTGGCTTTGTGGTGATTGCAGGATTACTCGGCATGCTAAGCAGCTTATTAACCAGCTTACAGGAGCGCCGCCGTGAAATGGCGATTTTGCGCGCTATGGGGGCAAGACCTCGTCATGTTTTCTCATTATTGATCAGCGAAGCCAGTCTACTTACTGCCGCCGGAATTGTGACTGGAGTGGCAGGGCTGTATGCCATTCTCGCCATCGTGCAACCCATCATTCAACAGCATTATGGAATACATCTGACTTTAAGCCTCTTATCGCCCTATGAATGGATGCTATTAGGTTTCGTACAATGCGCTGGAATTGTAATTGGTTTCATCCCGGCTTTTCGCGCCTACCGACAGTCACTAAGTGACGGAATGACAATAAGGATTTAATAAAATGTGGAGAAAAATACTCGCAAGTTGCTTGCTGATCGTCTCATTTATAGCACCAGTACTCGCAAGCGAGGAGCCATTAACGCTCGACTGGATTGATCTAGTACCTGAGAAAGAACGCAAACTGTTCGACAGCGTGGGCATGCCAGCTTCTGATCACAGTGGCGGCGCAGCGCAACAGTCTAAAATTGGTAACGTTCGACCAGAGCTAAATGGAAGCCAAGTTAAAATCCCGGGCTTTGTCATCCCGCTTGAAGGTGACGCGAATACCGTCACCGAGTTTTTGTTGGTGCCATACTTTGGAGCTTGTATCCACGTACCACCACCGCCACCAAACCAAATCATTTACGTGAAGTTTCCCAAAGGCGCACCCGTTCAAGAACTGTGGGATGTCATATATGTGATTGGAGAGTTGAAAACCGAGACGATAAGCCACGAGCTGGCTGAAACGGCTTACGTTATTGAGGGATCGAAAATAGAAGCCTACGACGATATGTAGTTTAAGTCGTTGACATGCATCGGTACACCTAAGGCGTCACATCGGCGCCTTTTTTAGTTCTGTGTTACACGATATAACGAGACAAATACGCTAATACGCCAACATAAATAACCAAAAGAAACGCTATCGACAGGTGCTTTTTGAGTTTACCTGCTTCTGAGAACTTCATTGTCCCTCCAAAATAACGATAACAATTTTAACAACTCATTATCATTTTGGATAGCCCTATTCGTTCAAAAACTGAGAACTCCTATCTGGTCGCCTGGTTAGATAAGGTGTAAATTTAAACAAGCGAACAGCGCAGTTCTTGGTAGGAAAATTAATGGCAGAACCGACAAAGCAACCTGTTGTCATCGAACATCAGTCAAACGCACAAAAAAATACGCAACAAGAAAAGAAGCAGGGCTACATCAAAGACAGTGCCAGCAAGGTAAAAACCATTGCCCAAATACACGGTCTTGATGCCTTACTACAAACCGATCCACCAGCCAAATCCGCGCTTGAAAGAGCCCAACTGCGTGAACAGAGACGCCAAGAACAGCGACAAAAAAACCTAGAGCAGATTCTAAAGCTAGCACACAGTTCATGCCGAGATGAAACTGCCGGAGAGCCCGACCAAGACTGGTTGTATCGTTTTTTTGAAATGGCTCAAGACATCCATAACAACGCGATGCAAAAGTTATGGGCTCAAGTGATGAAGCGTGAAGTGACAAACCCAGGCTCGACGTCTATGAAAGCGCTCAAAATCCTCAAAGATATGTCACCAAAAGAAGCGCAAACTCTGCAAAGAGCCGCCTCTCTGGCGTGCAGTTTTGGAGGGGATCACAGTCGCAAGCTGTTAATTGGTTATAAAGCGCAAGGAGGAATATTTAGCTTCGGCAAACGAGACATCGCCAACAGCTTAAACATGGGAAGTTTTCAGTTGCCCTATTCAAGTTTGTTGCTGTTGATTGAACTAGGGTTACTGCATAGTACCGAGCTTGAATCTGGCGAAATTGGTATCGAGACGCCATTGATCCTCACCTACCAAGGTAAAAACTTGTCGCTGAACGTGAACAGCAAAGGCGTCCGTCTTTTATATTACCGCTTCACGCCAACAGGCAATGAACTCTGTACCTTGCTCGGTAACAAACCACATGCCGACTACTACGACCAAATGCTTGCGCTTTTAAATCATAGATTTAGTGTCCATAGTGACGCTAAAAGTACGGTTCATCATACCGTGTAGGCAGTTTGAGAAGCATTTGACCACCCATGATCCAAATGCTTCTTAAGCCGATCAAAGAGCTTGAGGTCACCAATGATCCAAATGCTTATTTATCGGATCACTGCACGCGACTTAAGCGCTTCCAAGCACAAGTCCACCAGCTCATCGACGCTTTTTTCGCCCGCTGGTAAATCGACTTCCGGATTCTTCGGTGCTTGATATTCAGAATCAATACCAGTGAAGTTAGGAATTTCTCCCGCACGTGCTTTGCGGTACAAACCTTTAGGATCGCGACCTTCGCAGACTTCTAGAGATGCATTGACGAACACTTCGATAAACTCACCTTCTGGCAATAAGTCGCGCACTAGCTGTCGCTCTGCACGATGCGGTGAAATGAACGCCGACAACACAATTAAGCCTGCATCCGCCATCAGTTTAGCCAGTTCACCAATACGACGAATGTTCTCGCGACGATCCTGCTCAGAAAAGCCCAAATCACTACACAGGCCATGTCGCACATTGTCACCATCCAATAAATAAGTGTGGTAACCCAATGCTGCAAGGCGATTTTCCAACGCCCCCGCTACGGTTGATTTACCCGCTCCAGATAAGCCGGTAAACCACAATACGGCAGGTTTTTGCTTCTTTAATTCAGCACGAAACTGTTTATCAACCGAATGCTGGTGCCAAACAATGTTTTCATCTTTTACCGTCGTTTCGGCAGTCATAACGTATCCTTGTAAATATCGGAATTAAAACGGGAAGAAGACCGGAATCAAAGTAAGTACTAATACAGAGTACACAATCGAAATCGGCACACCAATTCTCACATAGTCGGTCAATTTATAATTTCCTACGCTGTACACCAGCAAGTTGGTTTGATAACCGTAGGGAGAAATAAAGCTCGCACTGGCGCCAAACAAGACCGCCATAATGAATGGCATCGGATCAACGCCATAACCCACCGCCATGCTATAGCCAATAGGAAAAGAAAGCGCAGCCGCGGCATTATTCGTCACCAGTTCAGTAAGAACTAATGTCATGATGTAAGTTGCGACCAAGGCTCCAAACACGCCCCAGCCATTGAACGCTTCAATAAACATCGCTCCCATTCTCTCTGACAAGCCGGAAGAGATCATCAATTGAGCGATGGACAAAGCAGAGCCGACAATCACAACGATATCAATTGGGAAACGGCGGCGCAGTTCTGAAATCTGTACAATGCCAAACGCGATAAGTGCGATAAGATACGCGGCAAGGCCTTTAATAATCGGTACTAGTTCTAATAGCGCACACCCAATTACGGCAGCAAAGCCCAGTAGCACGATGGAGGATTTATTTGTATCAAGCCGAGCGCTAGAGTCCAAATCATGCACTAAAACAAACTCTTTACGATGAGCTCGACGCTCCGATTCAAAACGCTTCCCCGGAACCAGAACTAACGTGTCACCTGGCGCTAAGGTAATGCTACCCAAACCGCCCTCTAGGCGCTCATGGCCACGACGAATAGCCACAACAACGGCATCAAAGCGGTCACGGAATCGGCTCTCTTTAAGTGTTTTATAGCAAAACGTCGCGGATGAGCTCACCACAACTTCAATAAAATTTTGCCCATTCAAGTGCTGCTGACCAAAAAGCTTGAGGCCCGGAATTTCTTGCAGGGTCGCGACGCTCTCAACATCACCACAAAACAACAAACGGTCTTTCGCATTGAGTACGAAATCCGGTCCTACAGAGGAAACCGTCACGCCATCTCGTACAACCTCCGCAAGAAACAGTTTGCGCAGCGCACGTAAATTATTCTCGCTGACCGTGCGCCCAACTAACGGTGAACCAGGCTCTACGCGAGACTCAAGAAAGTACGGTAAATCTTCTTGGCTTTGATCATCGTAGTTCGGCAGTAAGTAACTGAGCGGGATAAGAATCAGCATTCCTCCCACCAACACCGCCAAGCCAATCATCGTGGGTGTAAAAAAGTTCAGGCTCGGCAAACCGGCATCTTCTACAAAGCTGTTGATGATTAAGTTGGTCGACGTACCTATCAAAGTTAATGTGCCACCAAAAATGGCGGCGTAAGACAAGGGAATAAGTAATTTCGAAGGTGCATGCTGCTGATTACGCTTAATCGCCCCAATCAATGAGACAACCACAGCGGTATTATTCGTAAATGAAGAGAGCAAGGCTGTCGATACACCGAGCTTAGCAATCACGCTGCCTAACTGGCCCTCAGAGATACTTCGGCTCACCCAACTGATCAGCAGTGTTTTTTCTAGAGCACAGGATGCAAGAATCAATAGAACCAGGGTTAACAATGAAGAGTTGGTAAAATTGGATGCGATAGTGGCTGAATCCATCATCCCAGACATGAATGCAATAAAAGCGGCACCCGCAAAGACATAACTAGGCTTAATTTTCGTGACAAGCAAGCAAGTGATAATGCCAAGCAAAATCGCTAACACAAACCCTTGTTCCCACATAGCCTTTCCTTACCAAATAGCCCTAAAGGGCACAACAACGACTCATTTATCCATGAATCACCGACAAACGAGCAAACAGACAAAAATCAGCGCAAGCGAAAAGAACATCAGAATGCTCGGTTTCTTGGGCTCCACCGAAGCATTCTGGTATTAGGAGAATACCTAACGACATTTCGCAATTCAGTTAGGTAGCGACACCCCAAGTACAACAGCAAACAGTGCCTGAAATTATCGTACTTGGGTGAGCCAGTTACTTTTTCAGAAACTGGCTGACGTCTTTTGCTTCCCAGTGTGGGAAGTGTTTACGGACAAGCGCATTAAGCTCAACTTCAAACGCAGAGATGTCCGTCAAATCGCGCTCAACCACGGCGAGGCTCTCTTTAACCATGCCAGCACCAACCGTCACGTTTGTCAGACGATCGATAATGATAAAGCCACCGGTATCTGCACAGTCTTGATAATTGTCCAGCGCGACTGACTCATTAAGAGACCATTCACACAAACCAATACCATTCAATGGCAGCTCTGCCGAGCTATGAGTCGAGAGATTATTAATGTCATATTGATGACGAATCGCTTCAACATGACCTACGGTTTTCTTACCTGCGATTTTGATGTCATAGTCACGACCCGGTTGCAGGGGTTGCTCTGTCATCCACACCACATCGGCAAGCAAATGGTTTGTGGTTTCCACTTGAGCATTATCTAGAACAATCAAATCGCCACGGCTAATATCGATCTCATCGCTTAGCGTCAGAGTGACAGCTAATCCGGCACGAGCTTCTTCGATATCACCATCAAAGGTCACAATACGTGCCACAGTTGACGTTTTACCCGATGGCAATGCTTTAATGGCATCACCGACTTTGATCGAACCAGAAGAAATGGTCCCCGCAAAACCACGGAAATCGAGGTTAGGACGATTAACGTATTGCACAGGGAAGCGGAATTCACCCGCGCCTTTTTCTTGATCCACATCGACCGTTTCAAGAAGCTCAAGCAATGATGGGCCTTTAAACCAAGTCAGGTTTTGGCCTTTATCCACCACATTGTCCCCTTCAAGCGCTGAGATCGGGATGATTTGAATATCAATATCCCCTGTCAGATTCTCAGAGAACTTCAGATACTCATCGCGGATCTCTTCAAAGCGCTCTTGGGAGTAATCCACTAAGTCCATCTTGTTGATCGCCACAACAAAGTGCTTCAAACCCAACAGGTTGGAAATGAAAGAGTGACGACGAGTTTGATCGAGAATGCCCTTACGTGCATCAACCAGAATCACAGCTAAGTCACATGTCGATGCGCCTGTAGCCATGTTACGTGTGTACTGCTCGTGTCCAGGAGTATCTGCAATGATGAATTTACGTTTCTGCGTCGAGAAATAGCGGTAAGCCACATCAATCGTGATCCCCTGCTCACGCTCAGCTTGTAAGCCATCGACCAACAACGCAAGGTCAGGTTTTTCACCCGTGGTGCCCACACGTTGGCTGTCTGAGTGCACTGCCGCTAGCTGATCTTCATAAATTTGTTTTGAGTCATGGAGTAAGCGACCGATTAATGTACTTTTACCGTCATCCACCGAGCCACAAGTCAAGAATCTAAGTAACGACTTGTACTGGTGTTGTGTTAAATAGCCTTCGATACCAAGCTCGGCTAATTGAGCTTCAACTGCACTGTTCATTATCTTTCCTTAGATCCTTTAGAAGTAACCTTGACGTTTCTTAAGCTCCATCGATCCTGACTGATCGTGGTCGATCGCTCGGCCTTGGCGCTCACTCGACGTTGCCACCAGCATCTCTTCAATAATGCCAGTTAAAGTGTTTGCTTCAGACTCGATGGCCCCGGTCAATGGATAACAACCAAGGGTACGGAAGCGCACACTCTTCTCTTCAATCACTTCACCCGGTTGAAGCTCCATACGATCATCATCAACCATGATCAGCATGCCATCGCGTTCAACAACTGGACGTTTGTCCGCGAGGTAAAGCGGCACGATCTCGATGTTTTCTAAATAGATGTATTGCCAGATATCAAGCTCAGTCCAGTTAGACAGCGGGAATACACGAATGCTCTCACCCTTATTAACCTGACCGTTGTACGTCTTCCATAGCTCAGGACGTTGGTTTTTAGGGTCCCATGTATGGTTCTTATCGCGGAATGAATACACGCGCTCTTTCGCCCGTGATTTCTCTTCGTCGCGGCGCGCGCCACCAAAGGCCGCATCAAAACCGTACTTGTTCAGCGCTTGTTTTAAGCCTTGAGTCTTCATGATGTCAGTGTGCTTAGAAGAACCATGAACAAACGGACTACAGCCCATGGCTAGACCTTCTGGATTCTTATGTACCAAAAGCTCAAAACCGTATTTGGCCGCGGTGCGATCACGAAATTCAATCATCTCGCGGAACTTCCAATCGGTGTCGACATGCAGCAATGGAAATGGAATCTTACCTGGGTAAAAAGCTTTACGCGCAAGGTGCAGCATCACTGATGAGTCTTTACCAATCGAATACATCATGACTGGGTTATCAAACTCAGCCGCAACTTCACGGATGATGTGGATACTCTCCGCTTCGAGTTGTTTAAGGTGAGTTAAACGTTGTTGGTCCATGTTTTGTATTTCCTTTTTAAGCTTGAAGGCGCATTACGTCTCTAATCTTTGGTCTGAAATTATATGGAGTTGGCAATAGCACTTTTGTTGAATTCAGTACTAGACAAAAACCAGTCTAACTTTTGAGACAGTCGCACTACCTCTCCGACAACAATCAAAGATGGCGACTGTGCTTCCTTCGATAAATCAGAGAGTTGGGAGAGTTCTCCCGTAAATACTTTTTGTTGAATCTGCGTGCCACGCTCAATAATGGCAATCGGAGTCGACGCTGAACGACCATGCTTAATGAGTTGATTCTGAATATAGTGTGATTTCATCAGCCCCATGTAGATCACTAAAGTCTGATTCCCACGCGCCAACGTGGACCAATCCATCTCATCACTTTCTTCTTTCAAGTGGCCAGTCACAAAGATGGCCGATTGCGCATAATCACGATGAGTCAGTGGAATACCAGCATAAGCGGTTGCGCCAGCTGCTGCGGTAATGCCAGGGACAACTTGAAAACGAACGCCGGCATCAGCAAGCACTTCTAACTCTTCACCACCACGACCGAATACAAACGGATCCCCACCTTTAATGCGCACTACTTTGTAGCCCTGCTTGGCAAAATCCACCAAAAGCTGATTCGTCTTCTCCTGCGGCACACTGTGATGCCCAGCTCGCTTCCCAACGCACACCAAAATCGTATCGCTTGGAATCAATGCCATGATTTCTTCAGACACCAAGTAGTCGTACAAAACCACATCAGCTTGCTGCAAGCAGTTCAGTGCTTTCACCGTCAGAAGTTCAGGATCGCCTGGTCCTGCACCGACTAAGGCGACTTCACCAGGCTGTAGCGATTGCTTTGCAAAACGAGTAACACCAGCGACTGGGTTGTCAGAAACTAACCGGGGCTTTGGTTTAGGAAAAGAAGTGACTGAATCGTTCGTTGCCATGTGCTTGCTCATCGTCCATTGATATCGTTATGCAAGCATTATGGCGGGGCGTTTATATTACCTGAAATTCTAAAATTTCATTTTTTATTCAAAAATCTGCTAAGAAGTTTTTGTTTGGTCTCATTCAAAAGCGTGAAAAAGTCGGCGGTTAATATGAATAAGGTTCAGTAAACTGATTAATGTTCACAGTTTTCTGTATCTTTATCATCGAGTTGCACCTGTGTTTGATACATTACGCAGTACGATTTCCCCTTATCATTGAATTGGAGCACCAAATGAAAGTGGCAGTTCATCCTATTTCCCTCGCAGTTTTAAGTGGCATGCTAACGCTTGCTGGCCCAGCAATGGCCGATACCATCAAGCTTCGTATTATCGAAACCACCGACATTCACACCAACGTGATGGATTACGATTACTACAAAGACCAACCATCACAGCAAATCGGTTTAAGTCGCGCAGCGACAATAGTGAAACAAGCTAAGTCCGAGGCAGAAAACACGGTACTAGTAGATAACGGTGATTTAATTCAGGGCAGCCCAATGGGCGATTACATGGCAGCAAAGGGGATTAATCCCGGCGACGTGCACCCAGTCTACAAAGCGATGAACCAGCTAGACTACGATGTGGGCAACATTGGCAATCATGAGTTCAACTATGGCTTAGATTTTCTACAAAAGACGTTGAAGGGGGCAAACTTCCCTTACATCAACGCAAACGTATTTGATAAACAAACCGGTGAGCACTACTTCAAACCTTATCTAATTAAAACGCACACGTTCAAAGACACTGATGGTCAAAGCCACGAAATCAAAGTGGGTTACATCGGCTTCGTCCCGCCACAAATCATGGTATGGGATAAGAAGAATCTAGAAGGAAAAGTCTTCGCTGAAGACATCACTGAGACAGCGAAAAAGCTGGTTCCTCAGATGAAGAAAGAAGGCGCAGACGTTATTGTGGCGATTCCACACTCAGGCATTTCTACTGATCCATACAAACTAGGCGCTGAAAACTCTGTTTACTACCTCACAGAAGTTGAAGGTATTGATGCGATTGCTTTTGGCCACTCTCACGCAGTCTTCCCAGGGAAAGACTTCGCAAACCTACCTGGTGTCGATATAGATAAAGGGACCATCAATGGTGTAACGTCCGTGATGCCGGGCCGCTGGGGAAGTCACGTAGGTGTGATGGATTTGATGCTAAAAGAGAAAGACGGCAGATGGCAAGTCGTCGAAGGCCAAGCAGAAGCACGCCCTATCTTCGATAAAGTAAATAAGAAGTCATTAGCTAAAGCCGATGCAGATATTGTGAAAGCGTTAGAAGAAGATCACAAAGGCACTCGTGAATTTGTAAACCAACCAATCGGCAAAGCAAATGATGTCATGTACAGCTTCTTGGCATTAGTGCAGGACGACCCCACCATTCAAATCGTTAACCTTGCTCAGAAAGACTACGTAGAACGCTTTATTCAAGGCGACCCAGACCTTTCTGACATTCCAGTACTGAGTGCGGCAGCACCATTTAAAGTCGGCGGTCGTAAGAACGATCCGAATAACTTTACAGAAGTCGAATCCGGTCAGCTCACCTTCCGTAATGCGGCCGATCTTTACTTATATCCAAACACCTTGGTTGCGATGAAAGTGAAAGGTAAAGAAGTTCGCGAATGGCTAGAGTGCAGTGCGGGTCAATTCAACCACATCGACATCAACAATCCTAAACCGCAATCTTTGATTGATTGGGATAATTTCCGTACGTACAACTTCGATGTTATTGATGGGGTTAACTACCAAATCGACGTTACCCAACCGCCGAAGTACGATGCGGATTGTAAAGTGATTAATCCAGATTCTCAGCGCATTGTGAATCTGACGTTCAATGGTAAGCCTGTCAATCCGAAGCAAGATTTCATCATCGCAACCAATAACTACCGTGCTTATAGCAATACTTTCCCTGGTACAGGCCCAGATTTCATTGCATTTGACGCACCAGATGAAAACCGCTCTGTCGTCGCCACTTATATTTCTCGCGTGAGTGAAGAAAAAGGAGAAGTGACACCAAGCGCTGACAACAACTGGTCTTTCGCACCGATTAAGTCCGATAACAAGCTAGATATTCGTTTCGAAACCTCCCCTAGCGATAAAGCGGCGCAGTTCATCAAAGAGAAAGGACAATACCCAATGAAACGCGTGTCAACAGACGACATTGGTTTCGCAATTTATCAAATCGATCTGAATAAATAAGGTTGATTTGACAGCAACACTAAGCGGCTCTCATGAGCCGCTTTTTTGTTATCAATAAAACCCGTTAAAATAAAGAAAACCGTTTCCGAGTTATCACATGCACATCGATCTTTTTTCAGACTTAGTCAATCATGGCTTTTTAGAGACAGAAGCAAACCAACTTATTGAAAATGGTGAGTTGCTCGAACTGCCTACACGCCACATTCTTAATCACCAAGGGGAGTTGAGCTCACACCTTTACTTCATCATTGAGGGGTTATGCCACGCAAGCTATCTCACGGAGCACGGCAAAGAATTCAGTAAAGAATTTTATTGGGAGAAGGACTGGGTTATCGGGTTTGAGAGCATAATAAAGGACCAACCTTCGCCTTACTTATTGGAAACGCTGAGCGCTTGTCAGCTATTTTGCTTGCCAATTGAAACGTTGCATCACTGGCGAGCAGAAAAGCACGCCATTTACTTAAAGCTACTCGAAAACCAACTGGTTAATAAAGAGAATAAAGAACGCTTTATGTTGCTCTACTCTCCAGAGGAACGATATCAATTATTTTGCGCTCATTACCCAGATTTAAAGCAACGTATTACCGATAGTCAAATTGCGGCCTACCTGGGCATTACGCCAATCAGTTTGAGTCGAATCAAAGCACGCTTAACCAAAGATCACACTCTCAAATAAACTCAAAAAAGAAAAAAGCTCTTCAAACGAAGAGCTTTTTCTCTGCTATTTGAGCTATTTAAGAATTCGCGCCCGGAACTGGCGCCCTTTCATCTTGCCGTTACTAATGGTTTGTAGAGCCTTTTTAGCCACAGACTTTTCGACGGCAACATAAGCGCGCACAGGGAATAGGTGAATCTTTCCGACTTGAGAGCCTGGAATACCATTTTTTCCTGTCAAACAACCTAAAATATCACCCGGTCGTACTTTCTGTTTCTTACCGCCATCAATGTTAATCGTCACCATTTTCGCTTGGTATGGCTGCTGATTTGATTTGACAGGCAATGTTGCTGGTACCACGTCCATCTCTAGGTATTCTTCAATACGAGCTACACGTAAACCGTCTTTCTCACCAAAAAAGCTAAACGCTAAACCTTTACTACCCGCACGACCTGTACGACCAATACGGTGCACATGAACCTCAGGATCGCGTGATAGCTCAAAGTTAAAGACAGCATCAAGATTATCAACGTCTAAGCCACGCGCCGCAACGTCTGTTGCAACAAGGATAGACACACTCTTGTTAGCAAACTGCACCAATGCTTGGTCGCGTTCACGCTGCTCTAAGTCCCCATGGATATCGATAACGCTGAATCCTTTGTGATGCAACTCATCTGCGACACTTTGCACTTCTTTTTTGGTATTACAAAAAACCACCGCGGACTCTGGCTGGTGAGTCAGCAGCAAATTCGCCAACGCTTCATCACGTGCTTCCGAGCCTTCAACTTTATAGAAGTACTGCGCAATGCTTGAGGTATCATGCGTCGATTCCACCTTAATCACTTCCGGTGTCTGCATTATACGCTGCGCAATTTGCTCAATTTTCTCTGGAAAAGTAGCACTGAAAAGTAGAGTTTGGCGCTGCTTTGGCGCTGCATCGATGATTGCATCTAATGCGTCTTGGAAACCCATGTCCAACATGCGATCAGCTTCATCTAGCACCAAGGTATTCAGTTCGCTAAGATCAATTCGGCCTTTCTCAAGGTGATCCAAAATACGACCAGGAGTACCAACTAGGATATGCGCACCATGCTCTAACGAACCAATTTGTGGCCCCATTGGCATCCCACCGCAGAGAGTAAGCACTTTAATATTATGAATGCCGCGACCTAAAGTACGAATTTCCTTCGCTACTTGATCTGCAAGCTCACGTGTTGGACACAATACTAATGACTGGACACGAAAGCGTTTGACGTTGAGGTTCGATAAAACCCCTAAACCAAATACAGCGGTTTTACCTGAGCCCGTTTTACCCTGCCCGATGACATCACGATGTTTTAGGATTGCAGGCAAGCTCAAAGCTTGAATTGGCGTCATGTGGGTATAGTTCAGGGAATCAAGTGTGGCGAGTAACGCTGGGTTCAGCCCAACTTGATCGAATGTTTGTTTGCTCACGGGGATATCCTCAGGTGAGATGGAAAGAGGGCACATTATCACCAGATTTGGTGGGAAAACCAGTGCTAATTAACCTTTGTTAATGAGTATGAGCTCAAAACAAAGTAAAGTCAGTCACTCTATTCTCATTACGGATAACAACATGCTCACTTGGATTACTTTGCCCTTTGCTCAGCTAACAACCACACAGCTGTATGAAATGATGAAATTGCGTGTGGATGTATTCGTTGTTGAACAAACCTGCCCTTACCCTGAACTTGATGGTAAGGACACACTGGAAGGCGTTTATCATCTAATAGGCTATCACGGTGATGAACTGGTTGCTTGCGCACGATTACTGCCCGCAGGCACCTCGTATGACAATGTGAGTATTGGTCGAGTGGTGACAAAGCAGACCGCGCGAGGCGGTGGCTTAGGCCATAAGTTATTGGACAAGGCCTTGGCACAATGCGAAACATTATGGCCAGGACAGACAATAGATATAGGTGCTCAAGAACACCTCATCCAGTTTTATGCAAGTCATGGATTCAAGGTTATCTCAGAGTGCTATCTTGAAGATGGTATCCCTCATGTGGATATGCGGAAAGAATCCGTAGCGCTATAAGCTTCAATTCGATTGGTTACTATGAAAACTAATCGCTATGAAAAACCGACTAAAAAGACGCGATATTCGCGTCTTTTCATTTGAAGCGTTTACTTGTTACGCCCAAAGGACCCATCCGATAAACGGAAAAACATAACGGACCGCCCGCTTTTTTCCAGCTGTAGCATATCTAACTCGCCTTCGTCACTAAGCTTAAAGCGAATCAACTGTCCCTGCTTTATTTGGCTTAGCGGCTTATCACTGCCTTCTATTTTGACTAGAGCGCTAAGATCCGCCATAGAGAGCTGATTACTTCTGAAAACCTGCGCTAATGTATCACCATTTTTAACCGTGTACTCTTTCCAGTCTTCAGATTTCGGTCCAGAGTTCTGAGAGGTTCTCTGCTGGCTTAAACTCTGCGCGTTCAGCTCAATCGCTACGCGTTGATGATCGACCTCAGTCTGCTCAACTGGCTGGTCTGTTTTATTCGGCAAAGGAATAACAAGGAGTACCAGAATCAATGGCACTAAGACCATCAAAGCACGCTGATGAAATTTAGGCAGGCGCAACCAAAACTGCTTAACAGGCTGTATACGCTCCAACCATTGCTCTTTGTTGAACGGCTGCTTCCAGTCGATAGCAGCGAATTTTTGTTTAACCAACTCGACATAGTCGACTTGCTGCTTTTTCTTTCTGCGACGATTCATTGTAATGAGTCCCTTAATACTTCTACGGCCAGTATAAAAATACCGACGCGGAGAGTATATGTTTTTCACCAAACTAAAATGGAATTGGGATTAAATTAGCAGAAATTTCACTTGGAGTAAGAGATAAGTCACAACCTGGCCGCCTCAATTAAGCATTCAGTCGCAATCATTTAAACCTAAGCTCGAAACTGATATCCTGTTACCTTTATCACTCCTAATAAGAGCGACATTCATGTCTGAAATTAAATTTGAAACTGCAGAACAAAAAGCAAGCTACGGCATTGGTCTGCAAATGGGTCAGCAACTTGCAGGCTCTGGTCTTGAAGGTCTTAGCGTTGATGCTATCGCAGCGGGTATTGCAACAGCACTAACTGGTGACATGCCATCAATCGAAATTGATGAAATCAACAAAGCACTACAAGAACTTCACACTCGTGCAGAAACAGCTCGCCAAGAAGCAGCAAAAATTGCGGCAGCAGAAGGCGAAGCGTTCCTAAAAGACAACGCTCTACGACCTGAAGTTAACGTTCTAGACTCTGGTCTTCAGTACGAAATCATTTCTGAAGGTACTGGTGCAGTTCCTACAGCAGAAAGCTCAGTTCGCGTTCACTACCACGGTGAGCTAACTGACGGTACTGTATTCGATAGCTCTGTATCTCGCGGTCAACCTGCTGAATTCCCTGTTACAGGTGTGATCAAAGGTTGGGTAGAGGCACTACAACTAATGCCTGTTGGCTCTAAGTGGAAGCTATACGTACCACAAGATCTTGCGTACGGTGAGCGTGGCGCTGGTGCGGCTATCCCTCCATTTGCAGCTTTAGTTTTCGAAGTAGAACTATTAGATATTATCTAATTGAAACCATTTTCAATTATGATTAAATAAAACGGCGCACTAGCGCCGTTTTTTTGTCTAAACTGAATAGACTTTCTCACCTCTGAACCTTTCACTCTGATAGCCTTTAAAAATAAAATCACTTTTAAAAAACGCTCAACCTTTGGAGGTACTATGCGTAAAACACTCCTAACTCTAGCACTCCTATCAATCAACATTGGTAGTGCGCACGCATTCTTAGATTCAGTCACTCAAAAAAGTAAAGAAAGTGGTCTGATGGACATGGTCGGCAGCAGCTTGAACACCGAGTCATCTCCATTAACAGACATGCTAACTAGCCAATTACCAGTATCCACTGAGCAAGCAGCCGGAGGCAGTGGTGCGCTACTCGCTTTGGCTCAAAGCCAGCTTTCGCAAGAAAATAGTAGTGAATTACAGTCTTTGATTCCTGGACTTTCAAACTTGCAAGGAGCACAAAGCTTACTAGGAAATATTGAGAATATCAGTGCAGTAAAAAGTGCATTCGATACGTTAGGTTTAGACCCATCTATGATCAGTCAGTTTGCTCCAGTAATCTTGGATTACTTGAACAAGCAAGGCGCTAGCGAAGGGCTTCTAAGTTCGTTGGGCGGGTTGTGGAATACTAGTAAATAAGCGTAAGTGATAATCACTTTTTAAATTGCCAGTCTGCATGGGTTGAAATAAATGCAGGCTGGATATAAAGGTTTACAGAATTACAGATACAAAAAAGCCGAGCTAATGCTCGGCTTTCTCGTTCTTACGAACTGATTACTCAGCAGCTTCTTCAGCAGCTGGGCGATCTACAAGCTCAATGTAAGCCATTGGAGCTTTATCACCAGCACGGAAGCCAGCTTTTAGGATACGAGTGTAACCGCCCTGACGAGCAGCAAAACGTGGACCTAGTTCGTTAAATAGTTTTGCAACTACTTCGTTGTCACGAGTACGTGCAAATGCTAGACGACGGTTAGCAACACTGTCAGTCTTAGCTAGTGTAATCAAAGGCTCAACTACGCGACGTAGCTCTTTTGCTTTTGGCAAAGTAGTCTTGATAACTTCATGACGTACTAGAGAGCTAGCCATGTTGCTGAACATCGCTTTGCGATGTGAGCTGTTGCGGTTGAGTTGACGACCACTCTTACGATGGCGCATGACCTAATCCTTCTAACTAGTATCGATTAATCTTCAGCGATTGATGCAGGTGGCCAGTTTTCTAGGCGCATGCCCAGAGACAGACCACGTGACGCAAGTACGTCTTTAATCTCAGTAAGAGATTTTTTACCAAGGTTAGGCGTTTTAAGTAGCTCAACCTCAGTACGTTGTACTAGATCACCGATGTAGTGAATCGCTTCTGCTTTCAGACAGTTAGCAGAGCGAACTGTTAGTTCAAGATCGTCTACAGGACGCAGTAGGATCGGATCGAATTCTGGCTTCTCTTCCTTCTCCTCAGGAACTCGTACATCACGAAGATCTACGAATGCATCCAATTGTTCAGCTAGGATTGTAGCTGCACGACGGATTGCTTCCTCAGGTTCTAGAGTACCGTTTGTTTCCATATCGATAACAAGCTTGTCTAGATCAGTACGCTGTTCTACACGAGCTGCTTCTACAGCGTAGGCAATTTTGTCTACTGGGCTGTAAGTAGCATCTACTAGTAGGCGACCGATAGGACGCTCGTCTTCTTCGTTATGGATACGCGCAGAAGCTGGAACATAACCACGACCACGTTCAACTTTGATACGCATTGCGATCTCAGCGTTGTCATCCGTCAGGTGACAAATTACGTGTTCAGGGTTAGCGATCTCTACATCACCATCATGGGTGATGTCACCTGCAACCACAGGGCCCGAGCCTGATTTGTTCAAAGTAATGAACACTTCATCTTTGCCTTCGGCAACGCGCACAGCCAAACCTTTAAGGTTTAGAAGAATTTCAAGAATATCTTCTTGAACGCCTTCTTTCGTGCTGTACTCATGAAGTACGCCTTCAATTTCTACTTCTGTTACAGCACAACCTGGCATAGAAGATAGAAGGATGCGGCGAAGTGCATTACCCAGAGTATGACCAAAGCCACGCTCTAATGGCTCAAGAGTTACTTTTGCGTGAGTCGAGCTGATTTGTTCGATGTCAACTAGACGTGGCTTAAGAAATTCTGTTACAGAACCCTGCATTGTGTCCTCTCTTTAGTTTAAACCTTACTTAGAGTAAAGCTCGACGATCAATTGTTCGTTGATGTCAGCTGATAGATCAGAACGCTCAGGCATACGCTTGAATGTACCTTCCATCTTGCCACCATCTACTTCAATCCAAGTTGGTTTTTCACGTTGTTCAGCAACTTCTAGAGCTGCTTTGATACGAGCTTGCTGTTTAGCTTTCTCGCGAATAGAAACAACGTCATTAGCCGCTACTTTGAAAGAAGGAACGTTTACAACTTTACCGTTTACTAGGATAGCTTTGTGGCTAACTAGCTGACGTGCTTCTGCGCGAGTTGCGCCAAAGCCCATGCGGTAAACTACGTTATCAAGACGACCTTCAAGAAGCTGAAGTAGGTTTTCACCAGTGTTGCCTTTTAGGCGAGCAGCTTCTTTGTAGTAGTTACGGAATTGTTTTTCTAGAACGCCGTACATACGACGTACTTTTTGCTTCTCACGAAGCTGAACGCCATACTCAGATAGACGACCGCGACGAGCGCCGTGTACACCTGGTGCGTTATCAATTTTACACTTGGTATCGATCGCGCGAACACCAGACTTAAGGAATAAGTCAGTGCCTTCACGACGGCTAAGCTTCAGCTTAGGACCCAAATATCTTGCCATGATTCTTCTCCAATTGTCCTAGAAACGTTATACGCGACGTTTCTTAGGTGGACGACAACCGTTATGAGGGATTGGTGTAGCATCAACGATGTTTGTGATGCGGAAACCAGCGGCGTTTAGTGCACGAACAGTAGATTCGCGACCTGGACCAGGACCCTTAACCATAACTTCCAAGTTCTTTAGGCCGTATTCTTTAGCCATTTCAGCACAACGCTCAGCAGCAACCTGTGCAGCGAACGGAGTAGACTTACGAGAACCACGGAAACCAGAACCACCTGCAGTAGCCCATGCAAGAGCGTTACCTTGACGGTCAGTAATGGTTACGATTGTGTTATTGAAAGAAGCATGGATGTGCGCAACGCCATCTGCAACTTGCTTGCGTACGCGCTTACGAGCGCGAGTTGGTTGTTTAGCCATTGTACTCTACCTTCCCGATTATTTCTTGATCGGCTTACGCGGACCCTTACGGGTGCGAGCGTTGGTTTTAGTACGCTGTCCACGTAGTGGTAGACTGCGACGATGACGAAGACCACGGTAACAGCCAAGGTCCATAAGACGCTTGATGTTCATAGATACTTCACGACGTAGATCACCTTCTACAGTGTACTTAGCTACACCATCACGCAGTTGATCGATCTGCTCTTCAGTTAGTTCACTGATCTTAACATTTTCAGCAATACCCACTTCAGCTAGGATAGCTTGAGAGCGAGTTTTACCGATGCCGTAGATCGCTGTTAGAGCGATTACTGCATGTTTCTGATCAGGAATGTTAATGCCTGCTATACGGGCCATTATTCACTCCTAAGTGTTTCTATAAAAGAATTAGCCGCAGCAAAGCCCGTTATGGATACGCTGCGGAATACTACTTCTTTTGCACGCAAAAGGTAGGCCGAGGAATATACTCGACCCAACCTTCATTTTCAAGTAAAAATTTCTGCTAATTAGCCTTGGCGCTGTTTGTGCTTTGGCTCACTGCAAATCACGCGAACGACACCGTTACGCTTGATTACTTTACAGTTACGGCAGATTTTTTTAACGGAAGCACGAACTTTCATTGCTAAACTCCGTAAATGAAACTGAGTCTACCGCCGGATTAACGGCCGTAGCCTTTCAGATTCGCTTTCTTCAACACAGAATCATACTGTTGAGACATCAGATGAGTCTGTACCTGTGCCATAAAGTCCATAATTACAACAACTACGATTAGTAGCGATGTACCGCCGAAGTAGAAACGTACGTTCCACGCGACCATCATGAACTCGGGAATCAGACAGATAAAGGTAATGTACAGTGCACCAGCAAGGGTTAAACGTGTCATTACTTTATCAATGTATTTCGCTGTCTGCTCACCTGGGCGGATACCGGGTACGAATGCACCAGACTTCTTCAAGTTATCTGCTGTTTCACGCGGGTTGAAAACCAACGCCGTGTAGAAGAAACAGAAGAAGATAATTGCTGCTGCATAAAGCATTACATACAACGGTTGACCAGGGCTAAGAGCCAAAGACACGTCAGTTAACCAACCGAACGCGCTGCTCTCACCGTTTTGACCAAACCACTGAGCCAATGTTCCTGGGAACAAGATAATACTTGATGCAAAAATCGCTGGAATTACACCTGCCATGTTAATTTTAAGAGGCAAGTGCGAGCTTTGCGCAGCAAACACTTTACGACCCTGTTGACGTTTCGCATAGTTAACGACGATTCGGCGTTGACCACGTTCCATGAAAACAACGAAGTAAATTACTGCAAAAGCTAATACCGCGATTAGCAACAGAAGAAGTACATGCAATTCACCTTGACGCGCTTGCTCGATTGTTTGACCGATTGCAGAAGGCAATCCAGCAACAATACCTGCAAAAATCAGTATCGAAATACCGTTACCAATTCCGCGCTCTGTAATTTGTTCACCTAACCACATCAAGAACATGGTACCGGTTACTAAACTTACGGTAGCAATTAGCGTAAACATGGTTTGGTTGATAACAACCAGATTGTCGACCATGTTTGGTAGGCCAGTTGCAATACCTATAGCTTGGAAGGTTGCAAGTACAAGCGTGCCGTAGCGTGTGTATTGGCTTATCTTACGACGGCCTGCTTCACCCTCTTTTTTGAGTTCAGCTAACGCTGGATGAACTACAGTTAGCAATTGGACAACAATAGATGCCGAAATATACGGCATGATGCCCAATGCTAATATAGATGCACGCTCAAGAGCACCACCGGAGAACATGTTAAACATTTCAACGATGGTACCTTTTTGCTGTTCGAACAAATCGGCAAGTACAGCAGCGTCAATACCAGGAATCGGCACAAAAGAGCCGGCTCGGAATACTAAAAGTGCACCAATTACGAATAACAAGCGCGACTTTAGTTCACTTAAGCCGCTCTGAGCACTACGAAAATCTTGTCCTGGTTTCTTAGCCATCTGTACCTCGTTCCTCGAGATTATTCCTCGATTTTACCGCCTGCAGCTTCGATTGCAGCTTTAGCGCCTTTAGTCACACGTAGACCTTTAACAGTCACTGCTTTGTTGATTTCACCAGAAAGAACAACTTTTACAAATTCGATGTTCTTAGTGATGATGTTAGCAGCTTTAAGACTGTTTAGATCAACTACGTCACCAGAAACTTTCGCTAGCTCAGCTAGACGAACTTCAGCAGACACTAGGCTCTTACGAGAAGTGAAACCGAATTTTGGTAGACGTTGTTTCAGAGGCATCTGACCGCCTTCGAAACCTGGACGAACACTGCCGCCAGAACGTGATTTTTGACCTTTGTGACCACGGCCACCAGTTTTACCTAGGCCTGAACCGATACCACGACCTACTCGCTTCGCAGAAGTTTTCGCGCCAGCAGCCGGTGCTAGAGTATTCAAACGCATTCTGATTACTCCTCAACTTTAACCATGTAGTAAACCTTGTTGATCATACCGCGAATACACGGAGTATCTTCAAGTTCTACTGTGTGGTTGATTTTACGAAGACCTAGACCGCGCAAAGTAGCTTTGTGCTTTGGCAGACGACCAATTGAGCTTTTAGTTTGAGTTACTTTAATAGTTGCCATGGTGTTCTTACTCCGAAATAGATTCAACAGTTAGACCACGTTTAGCAGCAACCATTTCTGGTGACTTCATGCTACCTAGTGCATCGATCGTTGCACGAACGATGTTGATAGGGTTCGTAGAACCGTACGCTTTAGATAGTACGTTGTGTACACCAGCAACTTCTAGTACTGCACGCATCGCACCACCTGCGATAACACCAGTACCTTCTGCAGCAGGCTGCATGTAAACTTTAGAGCCCGAATGGCGACCTTTCACTGGGTGGTGAAGAGTGCCTTCGTTTAGAGCGATCGTAGTCATGTTACGACGCGCTTTTTCCATTGCTTTTTGAATCGCTGCAGGTACTTCACGAGCTTTGCCGTAACCGAAACCTACACGACCGTTACCGTCACCAACTACTGTTAGTGCAGTGAAGCTCATGATTCGACCACCTTTAACCGTTTTAGAAACACGGTTAACTGCGATTAGCTTTTCTTGCAAATCATTCGCTTGAACTTGTTGTTCTTTAGCCATCTTCCAACCCTACCTTAGAATTTCAGACCAGCTTCGCGAGCAGATTCTGCTAGCGCCGCTACTCGACCGTGGTATTGGAAACCAGAACGATCAAATGCAACTGCAGTTACGCCCTTCTCTAGAGCGCGCTCAGCAATAGCTTTACCCACTGCTTTAGCTGCATCAACGTTACCAGTGTATTTCACTTGCTCACGGATCGCTTTTTCTACAGTAGAAGCTGCTGCGATAACCTCAGAGCCGTTAGCCGCGATAACCTGTGCGTACACGTGACGAGGAGTACGGTGTACAACTAGGCGAGTCGCACCCAGTTCTGCAATCTTACGACGTGCACGTGTAGCACGACGGATGCGAGATGCTTTCTTATCCATAGTGTTACCTTACTTCTTCTTAGCTTCTTTAGTACGCACATTTTCATCTGCGTAACGAACACCTTTGCCTTTGTATGGCTCAGGCTCACGGTAAGAACGAATGTCAGCCGCAACTTGACCAACTAGTTGCTTGTCAGCACCAGTGATCACGATTTCAGTTTGGCTTGGACATTCAGCTTTAATACCCGCTGGCAACTCGTGCTCAACTGGGTGTGAGAAGCCTAGTGTTAGACCTACAGCGTTGCCTTTGATAGCAGCACGGTAACCTACACCTTTAAGAGTTAGCTTCTTAGTAAAGCCTTCAGTAACACCAACAACCATGTTGTTAACTAGAGCGCGAGCAGTACCTGCTTGAGCCCATGCGTTAGCAACACCTTCTTTAGGACCGAAAGTCAGGTTATTTTCTTCCTGAGCGATTACAACTGCGTTGTTAAGAACGCGAGTTAGTTCGCCTTTCGCACCTTTTACAGTGATTTCTTGGCCGTTTAGTTTCACCTCTACGCCAGCTGGAATAGCGACAGGTGCTTTTGCAACACGAGACATAGTCTACTCCTTATTAAGCTACGTAAGCGATGATTTCACCACCAAGACCTGCTTTACGTGCAGCGCGGTCTGACATAAGACCCTTGGAAGTAGAAACGATAGCAATACCAAGACCACCCATTACAGAAGGAAGTTCATCTTTCTTCTTGTAAACACGTAGACCTGGACGAGAAACACGTTTAAGTTGCTCGATTACTGGTTTAGCTTGGAAGTACTTAAGTGTAACTTCTAGCTCAGGTTTTGCTTCGCCTTCAACAGCGAAGTCAACGATGTAACCTTCAGCTTTTAGTAGTGCAGCAATTGCAACTTTAAGCTTTGAAGAAGGCATTTTTACAGCAACTTTGTTTGCTGCCTGACCGTTACGAACGCGGGTCAGCATATCCGAAATCGGATCTTGCATGCTCATATGATTTACTCCAAATGATTAAGTGGCAATTACCAGCTAGCCTTACGAAGACCCGGAATCTCGCCTTTCATGCAAGCTTCACGAACCTTAATACGGCTTAGACCGAACTTACGTAGGTAACCGTGTGGACGACCAGTTTGGTTGCAACGGTTGCGCTGACGTGATGCACTTGAATCACGTGGAAGAGATTGCAGTGTAAGAACCGCGTTCCAACGATCTTCTTCAGATGCGTTTACATCGCTGATGATAGCTTTTAGCGCTGCACGCTTTTCAGCGAACTTAGCTACTAGCTTCGCACGTTTTGCTTCACGTGCTTTCATTGAATTTTTAGCCATAACAGTAACCCTTCACCTTACTTACGGAATGGGAAGTTAAAGGCAGCCAGCAGAGCACGGCCTTCCTCATCAGTACCAGCAGACGTCGTAATAGTGATGTCTAGACCGCGTACTCGATCAACTTTATCAAAGTCGATTTCCGGGAAGATGATTTGCTCGCGAACGCCCATGCTGTAGTTACCGCGACCGTCAAAAGACTTAGCGCTAACACCACGGAAGTCACGTACACGTGGAAGAGCGATGTTAATTAAACGCTCAAGAAAATCCCACATACGTTCGCCACGCAAGGTTACTTTACAACCGATAGGGTAGCCTTCACGGATTTTGAAACCTGCAACAGATTTGCGCGCTTTTGTGATAAGTGGCTTTTGACCAGAGATCGTTGCCATATCAGACGCTGCATTTTCTAGCAGTTTCTTATCGTTGATTGCTTCACCAACACCCATGTTTAGGGTGATTTTCTCGATTCTAGGGACTTGCATGACGCTTGTGTAACCGAACTGTTTGGTCAGTTCAGCGACTACAGACGACTTGTAGTAATCATGCAGTTTCGCCATAGTAGAACTCCAAATTACTTCTATTAGTTAGAAACGGTTTCGCCGTTAGACTTGAAGAAACGAACTTTTTTGCCGTCTTCAAAACGGAAACCGATACGGTCAGCTTTACCAGTAGCTGCGTTAAAGATAGCCACGTTAGAAACGTCGATAGCTGCTTCTTGCTCTACGATACCGCCTTGGATACCCATAGCTGGAACAGGTTTCTGATGTTTCTTAACTAGGTTGATACCTTCAACGATAACTTTACCAGTTGCTAGAACCTTAGTTACTTTACCTTTCTTGCCTTTGTCTTTACCAGCAAGAACGATTACTTCGTCATTACGACGGATTTTAGCTGCCATTTCTACGTGCTCCTTACAGAACTTCTGGAGCCAGTGAAACGATCTTCATGAACTTATCGCCACGAAGTTCGCGTGTCACAGGACCAAAGATACGTGTACCGATTGGTTGCTCAGTATTGTCGTTTAGCAATACGCAAGCATTTCGGTCGAAGCGAATGACAGAACCGTCAGGACGACGTACGCCTTTACGGGTGCGCACTACCACCGCCTTCAGAACATCACCTTTTTTAACTTTACCGCGAGGGATTGCTTCCTTCACAGTAACTTTGATGACGTCACCGATATGTGCATAACGGCGGTGAGAGCCACCCAGAACCTTAATACACATTACGCTGCGTGCGCCTGAGTTATCAGCTGCGTCCAGCATACTTTGCATTTGGATCATGTTAGTGCTCCGCTAAATATTAATAACTAGACCCATCACGGGTCGGGCTGCCTCTTTAAAAGGGACGCGAATTGTACCACCCTTTTTTGTGATTGGGTAGTCAAAAAATAAACGGCTCCAAAAATATTTTGGAGCCGCTTTAGTTTCATAGAATTAACGAGATTAAATCTTCGCCTTTTCTAGAACTTTTACCAAAGTCCAAGACTTAGTCTTAGACAGTGGACGACACTCTGCGATTTCAACTGTGTCGCCTAGGCCACACTCGTTGTTCTCGTCATGTGCGTGTACTTTAGTCGTACGTTTTACGTATTTACCGTAGATTGGGTGTTTTACGAAACGTTCGATAGCAACAGTGATAGACTTGTCCATCTTGTCGCTAACAACACGACCTTGTTGAGTACGTTTTACTTCGCTCATTATGCGCCTGCCTTCTCAGTCAAAACAGTTTTCACACGTGCGATATCACGGCGTACAGCTTTCAGAGTATGAGTTTGCTGTAGTTGACCAGTCGCAGCTTGCATGCGCAAGTTGAACTGTTCGCGTAGCAAATTCATTAGCTCAGCGTTAAGCTCTTCAACGCTTTTCTCGCGTAGATCTTGTGCTTTCATCACATCACCTGCTTAGTTACAAATGTAGTTTTGAAAGGCAGTTTACGTGCCGCAAGACGGAACGCTTCACGTGCCAATTCTTCAGGTACACCACCCATTTCGTACATAACCTTACCAGGTTGGATTTGGGCTACCCAGTACTCAACGTTACCTTTACCCTTACCTTGACGAACTTCAAGTGGTTTTTCTGTGATTGGTTTGTCTGGGAACACACGGATCCAGATTTTACCTTGACGCTTAACGTGACGTGTCATTGCACGACGTGCCGCTTCGATTTGACGAGCAGTTAGACGACCACGGCCAACAGCTTTAAGACCGAATTCGCCGAAGCTTACATCAGTACCTTTAGCTAGACCACGGTTACGACCAGTCTGAACCTTACGGAACTTAGTACGTTTAGGTTGTAGCATCTGTCGACTCCTTACTTACGGCCTTTACGCTGCTTCTTAGGCTTGTCGCCTTTAGGCTCTACAGCGTTAGCTGCTGGCATACCACCTAGGATTTCACCTTTGAAGATCCAAGTTTTAATGCCGATCACACCGTATTGAGTGTGAGCCGAAGAAGTTGCGTAATCAATGTCAGCACGTAGAGTGTGTAGAGGCACACGGCCTTCACGGTACCACTCTGAACGTGCGATTTCAGCGCCGCCTAGACGACCGCTTACTTCCACTTTGATACCTTTAGCGCCTAGGCGCATTGCGTTTTGTACTGCGCGCTTCATAGCACGACGGAACATAACACGACGCTCTAGCTGAGACGCGATGCTGTCACCAACAAGTTGCGCATCTAGTTCAGGCTTACGTACTTCAGCGATGTTAATTTGCGCTGGTACACCTGCAATTTTAGCTACAGCTGCGCGTAGCTTCTCAACGTCTTCACCTTTCTTACCGATAACAACGCCTGGACGAGCAGTGTGAATAGTCACACGGATGCTCTTAGCAGGACGCTCGATAACGATACGTGATAGAGACGCTTTTTTCAGTTCACTTGTAAGGAACTGACGTACCTTGAAGTCGCCGTCTAGGTTGTCAGCGAAATCTTTGGTGTTAGCAAACCATGTAGCATTCCAAGGCTTAACGATGCCTAGACGAATACCATTTGGATGTACTTTTTGACCCATTGCTTACTCTCCTAGTCTCTAGCGATCTGCTACAACAACAGTGATGTGGCTTGAACGCTTCAAGATACGATCCGCACGACCTTTAGCACGAGGCATAATACGCTTCATGGTTGGGCCTTCATCTACAAAGATTTTTGCGACATTCAGATCGTCAATATCTGCACCTTCGTTGTGCTCCGCGTTAGCGATAGCAGACTCTAGAACTTTCTTAACTAGTGCAGCAGCTTTTTTGTTGCTGAACGTTAGGATTTCTAGAGCTTGGTCAACAGATTTACCACGGATTAGATCCGCAACTAAGCGAGCTTTCTGAGGCGAAATGCGAGCAAAGTTATGTTTAGCAATTGCTTCCATTATCTACTCCTTAGCGCTTCTTAGCTTTCTTATCCGCAGCGTGACCGCGGTAAGTACGTGTTGGTGCGAATTCACCCAGTTTGTGACCGATCATTTCATCAGTTACAAATACTGGTACGTGCTGACGACCATTATGGACAGCGATGGTCAAACCGATCATCGTAGGGATGATCATTGAACGACGGGACCAAGTCTTAATAGGCTTTTTGTCTCCGCTTTCCACCGCTTTCTCTACCTTCTTCAGCAAGTGTAGGTCAATAAAAGGACCTTTCTTGAGAGAACGTGGCATGGCGATTCCTCTTTATATAGATTACTTGTTACGACGACGTACGATGTACTTGTCAGTGCGTTTGTTCTTACGAGTCTTGAAGCCTTTAGTAGGCATACCCCAAGGAGATACTGGGTGACGACCACCAGAAGTACGACCTTCACCACCACCATGTGGGTGGTCAATCGGGTTCATTACAACACCACGAACCGTTGGACGGATACCGCGATGACGTGATGCACCTGCTTTACCAAGTTCACGTAGCATGTGCTCAGAGTTACCAACTTCACCGATTGTTGCACGGCCTTCAGAAAGAACTTTGCGCATCTCGCCAGAACGTAGACGGATAGTTACGTACGCACCGTCGCGAGCAACGATTTGAGCGTAAGCACCAGCCGAACGAGCTAGCTGACCACCTTTACCAGGCTTAAGTTCAACGTTATGTACTGTTGAACCTACTGGGATATTACGCATTGGTAGAGTGTTACCAGCTTTGATTGGTGCATCAACACCAGACTGAATAACATCACCAGCTACAACACCTTTAGGTGCTAGGATGTAGCGACGCTCACCGTCTTTGTAAAGAACTAGAGCAATGTTTGCGCTACGGTTTGGATCGTATTCAAGACGCTCAACTGTCGCTGGAATACCATCTTTAGTACGTTTGAAGTCAACTACACGGTAGTGGTGCTTGTGACCACCGCCGATGTGACGTACTGTGATACGACCCTTGTTGTTACGACCACCGTTCTTAGAGTTTTTCTCTAGAAGAGGTGCGTATGGCTTGCCCTTGTGTAGGTCAGCGTTAACAACTTTAACAACGTGACGACGACCAGGGGAAGTCGGCTTACATTTAACAATAGCCATTTTTAACTACTCCTGTTATTCCGCGCCGCCAACGAAGTCAAGATCTTGACCTTCTTTCAAAGTAACGTACGCTTTCTTAACGTCGCTGCGGCGACCTTGGCGTAGACCTTGACGTTTGGTCTTACCCTTAGTGATAAGAGTATTTACAGACTTAACTTCAACTTCAAATAGCTTTTCTACAGCTGCTTTGATCTCTTTTTTAGTCGCATCTTTAGCTACTTTGAAAACGATAGTGTTCGCTTTCTCAGCTGCCATAGTTGCTTTTTCAGAGATGTGCGGTGCACGTAGAACTTTTAGGATACGCTCTTCAGTGATCATGCTAGCATTTCCTCTACTTGCTTAACTGCTTCTGCAGTCATTACAACTTTGTCAAACGCGATTAGAGATACTGGATCGATACCAGCAACATCACGTGCGTCAACTTTGTATAGGTTACGAGCAGCTAGGAATAGATTCTCATCTACTTCGCTAGTCACGATTAGAGCGTCAGTTAGCTCAAGCTCTTTAAGCTTAGCAACTAGCTCTTTAGTCTTTGGTGCTTCAACTGAGAAGTTATCAACAACGATTAGACGCTCTTGACGAACAAGCTCAGAAAGAATGCTCTTCATAGCACCACGGTACATTTTTTTGTTTACTTTTTGGCTGTGATCTTGTGGTTTCGCAGCAAAAGTAACACCACCTGTACGCCAGATTGGGCTACGGATTGTACCAGCACGCGCACGGCCAGTACCTTTTTGACGCCATGGCTTAGCGCCACCGCCAGAAACTTCTGAACGTGTTTTTTGAGCACGAGTACCTTGACGAGCACCTGCTGCGTACGCAACAACTACTTGGTGTACAAGAGCTTCGTTAAACTCACGTCCGAAAGTAGTTTCGGAAACAGTTAGTGCATCGGCACCTTTAACCATTAGTTCCATTACTTACTCCTGAGACGTTATGCTTTAACAGCTGGTTTAACGATCACGTTGCCGCCAGTTGCGCCTGGGACTGCACCTTTAATAAGAAGCAGGTTGCGCTCAGCGTCAACACGTACGATCTCTAGGTTTTGAGTCGTTACACGCTCAGCACCCATGTGACCTGCCATTTTCTTGCCTTTAAATACGCGACCTGGAGTCTGACATTGACCGATAGAACCAGGAGCACGGTGAGACAATGAGTTACCGTGAGTCATATCTTGAGTACGGAAGTTCCAACGCTTAACAGCGCCTTGGAAACCTTTACCCTTAGATGTACCAGTAACGTCTACTTTCTTAGTTTCGTTGAATAGTTCAACAGTTAGTTCTGAACCAACTTCGAACTCTTCGCCGTTTTCTAAACGGAATTCCCAAAGACCGCGACCAGCTTCAACGCCAGCTTTAGCAAAGTGACCTGCTTCAGCTTTGTTTACGCGGTTAGCTTTCTTAGAACCAGCTGTAACCTGGATTGCTGCGTAGCCGTCAGTTTCAAGAGTTTTCACTTGAGAAACACGGTTAGCTTCAACCTCAACAACTGTTACTGGGATAGAAACGCCTTCTTCAGTAAATACGCGGGTCATGCCCACTTTACGACCGATTAGACCAATCATACTTCTAATCTCCCTTAACCTAGGCTAATTTGAACGTCAACGCCCGCAGCAAGGTCTAGACGCATTAGAGCATCAACAGTCTTGTCTGTTGGCTCAACGATGTCGATTAGACGCTTGTGAGTACGGATTTCGTACTGGTCACGTGCTTTCTTGTTAACGTGTGGAGAGATAAGAACTGTGAAACGCTCTTTACGAGTTGGCAGTGGGATTGGACCACGAACCTGTGCGCCAGTGCGCTTAGCTGTTTCAACGATTTCCGCTGTAGAAGCATCGATTAGTTTGTAATCGAAAGCTTTTAGGCGGATACGGATACGTTGGTTCTGCATGAGACAGAGCTCCAAATTTAATAAATTACACAAACAATATCGCCACTCAAACTCGTCGAGACGAGAGAATGCCGATTGATTTATGTGAAACCGTAGCATCCAAGATTAGGACGCATTGTCAGTTAATTTTCGATTAACTATCCCTATATGCCAAAGTCACCTTTGAGGATAGTTTTTCCGAAGAAAAGATAGCTAATTGTATTAACCGCGAACATAAGCTGAGTATACATTACCTCACAAATCCTTAGATTTGCTCGCTCCTCACTGCTCATTGGTTCACAACTGGCTTAACCAGTGCGCTGCATTATACAGATCACACTTTAGGTTGCAAGCGCTGAGTGAAAAATAATCGGGAATATTCCAAACCCCATACATTCCTCTTCGCTTGGTAGCCATTAAAACAAAAAGGACGCCGAAGCGTCCTTTTCTAAACTGTAATCGTAATAGCGGCTGCTATTATTTCTTACCGCTTGATAGTGCACCGAAACGCTTGTTGAAGCGATCAACACGGCCGCCTGTATCAACGATACGTTGCTTACCAGTGTAGAATGGGTGACACTTGTCACATACGTCTAGGTGGATAGACTCTTTACCTAGAGTAGAGTTGAACTCAAAAGAGTTGCCGCAAGAACAAGTCGCTTTTACTGCTTTGTATTCTGGGTGGATACCAGCTTTCATGGGATAACCTCAATAGTAGGCCGTGTCGCTATACGAATCTAAGCCGCACACCACACGCAATTAATAATAAAATGGGATACCGCATCAACTAATTGCCGAAGCCATATCTCAAGGCGCGATATAGTAAAGAATCACATTGCTCGGATCAACACATTTGGCAACTTTTTCGCCACTTTTTTAGCCAGACTAATCATAGAGGCACGATTCACGCTGAATCGCATTGCTTTACTCGAATTTCCATACCGATTTTAATAGACTCTCATTTCCTTTCCCTCTTTTTTAATAGCTAAGAATTTATGCGTCCAACCATTGCTAGAGTGGCATTACCCGTTCCGCTCGACAAACAATTTGATTACGCCATTCCGGGGCACCTGTTTCCGATCATTGGTGGACGCGTTTCCGTACCTTTTGGACGCCAAACCTTAGTCGGCATCGTCACCGCAATGGTGAACCACTCCGACTTTCCTAAAGAGCAGCTTAAGCCAATCAAAGCGGTATTAGACTCCCAACCGATATGGCCAGAGACGCTTTATTCTCTGCTAAATTGGTGCAGCCAGTTCTATCAGTACCCTCTAGGTGACACTCTACACAATGCAATGCCTGCCGCGCTGAGGAAAGGCAAACCGGCCGACTTTGCAACGCTACAAGAATGGCAACTGACAGAAGCAGGAAGAAATAAGCTCATGCAAGGGCTTGGGCGTGCAGTAAAACAACAGCGTGCACTCCAAATGATGGTCAACGGCCCAATCTCGCATCAAGAACTCTTGGATCAAGAAGTAAACTCGACCATCTTAAAAAATCTCGAAGAAAAAGGTTGGGTCGAGCGTATCGAGAAAAAGCCGGTTATTACGAAATGGAGTCAAAATGTAGAGTGCACGGTAGAGAAACCAAAGCTTAACCATGAACAAGCACTCGCTATTGCAAGCGTAAATAGCCAAACAGGCTTTGCTTGCTATTTATTAGAGGGGGTAACTGGCTCTGGTAAAACAGAAGTTTACTTAAACCTTATCAAGCCCGTCCTAGAGCAAGGGAAACAGGCATTAGTTTTAGTACCTGAGATCGGTCTAACGCCCCAAACCATCAACCGCTTTAAACATCGATTTAATGTCCCGGTAGATGTGATTCATTCCGGTTTGAATGAAACAGAGCGTTTGAACGCCTGGTTATCGGCTCGCGATAAAGCCGCGGGGATCATCATTGGTACGCGCTCAGCCCTACTGACACCTTTTGCTGATTTGGGGATTATTATCGTTGATGAAGAGCATGACTCCTCTTATAAGCAACAAGACAGCTTGCGTTACCACGCTCGTGATGTTGCTGTCATGCGCGCCCATAAAGAGCAAGTGCCGATTGTCCTTGGCTCAGCGACGCCAGCGTTAGAAACCCTACATAATGCGCTGTCTGGTAAATATCACCATTTAACACTCACCCAACGAGCTGGCTCTGCCGTACCAACCACCAATAAAGTGTTAGATGTAAAGGGTCAGTATTTAGAAAGTGGCTTATCTGCCCAACTGATTGCCGAGATGCGCAAGCATTTAAAAGCTGGCAATCAAGTAATGTTGTTTCTTAACCGCCGAGGCTTTTCGCCCGCTTTGATGTGCCATGAATGCGGTTGGATTGCAGAATGTAAACGCTGTGATGCATACTATACGTTCCACCATTACAGCAACGAAATACGCTGCCATCACTGCGGCTCACAACAACCTGTCATTCATCAGTGTCAGGGATGTGGTTCAACTCAACTGGTTACCGTCGGCGTAGGAACGGAACAGCTCGAACAACAATTGGCTCAGTTGTTTCCAGAATACAAAGCCATTCGCATCGACAGAGATAGCACACGTCGCAAAGGTAGCTTGGAAGATGCCCTTGAGTCGATTCGTAAAGGTGAATACCAAATACTGATAGGCACTCAAATGCTGGCTAAGGGGCACCACTTTCCAAATGTAACGCTCGTAGCTCTTTTGGATGTTGATGGCTCTTTGTATAGTAGTGATTTTCGCGCTTCGGAGCGATTAGCTCAGCTGTTTATTCAGGTCGCAGGTCGTGCTGGCCGAGCAAGTAAACCTGGCGAAGTGATCCTGCAAACTCACCATCCTGAGCACAGCTTGCTGCAAGCCCTACTCCAAAAAGACTATCGTCACTTTGCCATGACAGCTCTGGAAGAGCGTAAGCTCGCCCAGCTTCCGCCTTATAGTTTCTTGACTCTGTTTAAAGCAGAAGCAAACCAAAGTGAAGTGGTTGAAGACTTCTTACGTCAGGTTCGCTTTACCTTAGAATCGCATCCTTTATTTGACGACACTTGCATGGTGCTGGGTCCAACACCATCACCTCTCGCCAAACGTGCAGGCAAATACCGCTGGCAGCTGTTACTTCAAACCCAGCATCGTTCATTGATGCAAAAGTTATTAACCAGTGCCAAACCTGCTATTGAGTTGTTGCCAAATGCTAAGAAAGTACGCTGGAATTTAGACATAGAACCACAAGATCTCAGCTAGCAAACGTTTAACTATGTAATGAATTACCATTTAATGTGACCAGAATCACACCAAGATTACAATTTTTGTTAAACAGACCGTAACTTTCACTTTAGAAATGAATAGACTATCCAAATTAGAAAAGTCTAAAGTGACTTGTTTGCACAGGCTTAGATTAAAACAATGACTATTCCCACAAATTGATATCGCGGTGAAGAATCCATTTTCCCACTCGTTAACACGAACTGAGCGAAGAGCAAATACAGCTCTCACTCGGTTTGATTACTCTGATTTCAAACCGGAATAACGTCATCTTGGCAAAAAATAAATGAGAGGTTAAAAACTATGGCGACAATGAAGGATGTTGCCCAGCTTGCGGGAGTGTCTACGGCTACGGTATCTCGAGCCTTAATGAATCCAGAGAAAGTCTCTTCTTCTACAAGAAAGAGAGTAGAAGATGCCGTACTTGAAGCGGGTTATTCTCCAAACTCATTAGCGCGTAACTTACGTAGAAACGAATCAAAAACCATTGTCACTATCGTTCCCGACATCTGTGATCCTTATTTTTCTGAAATTATTCGCGGTATTGAAGATGCTGCCATGGAACATGGCTATCTAGTCCTGCTGGGCGATAGCGGACAACAGAAGAAACGTGAAAGTTCTTTCGTTAACCTCGTATTTACTAAGCAGGCAGATGGAATGCTACTGCTTGGCACAGATCTACCGTTCGATGTCAGTAAGCCAGAGCAAAAGAACTTACCTCCGATGGTAATGGCGTGTGAATTTGCGCCTGAACTCGAGCTTCCGACAGTACATATTGATAACCTGACCTCAGCATTTGAAGCGGTGAATTACCTAACCCAATTAGGTCATAAACGCATTGCGCAAATCTCTGGACCAGATACAGCAATATTGTGTCAGTTCCGCCAGCAAGGCTACCAACAAGCCCTGCGCCGTGCCGGCATCAATAAAGATCCACAATATAGTGTCATTACTGAGTTCTCTTTTGATGGCGGAGCAAAAGCCGTTCATAAACTGCTCGAATTGCCAGAGCCACCAACGGCTATTTTCTGTCACTGTGACACAATGGCCATCGGCGCAATTCAAGAAGCGAAAAAGCTTGGCTTACGAGTACCGCAAGATCTCTCTGTTGTGGGCTTTGATGACATTAACTTCGCTCAGTACTGCGATCCACCGTTGACCACCATCTCTCAACCTCGCTATGAGATTGGTCGACAAGCGATGCTAATGATGCTCGAGATGTTAAAAGGCCACGACGTGCATTCAGGCTCGCGTCTGCTTGAAACTAATCTCGTCATTCGCGGAAGTGCAGCGCCACCACAGCGCCCTTAACCTAAAGATTAGGTATTCATACCCAAAGCGGTGCTAAGGCGCCGCTTTTTATTTACCCCTCCTGCTTTTTGTATATCCACGAATAAATATAAGCGAAAACGGAAACACACTCCTACACTCGGGCGTTGTCGCGCTTTAGCTATCAAGATTCTATCAATAGGGTGTTTTCTCAACTCGTTCTGGATTAACATATTTGCAAGAATCCTTGATGACCAGAAATAACCGTGGCAAATAGAGATTATGTAAGACGGGGGCGAGGCGCCCCAAAAAAGTCGACAAAAAAACAGCCGCCGAGAAGAAAAAAACCTTGGCGCAGTGGCCTGCTCGCTATCTTGCTCGTGGGCGGTTTTGGCTATGGTCTTTACCTTTTGAGTAGCGACCCAGAACCTAAACAACCAGTCGTGAAGCAGCCAACAACCACTGTAAGCAAACCAAAGCCGAAAAAAGACTTGCCGCCACCACCAGAAGAAAAATGGGAATATGTTGAGTCACTACCGAAACGTGAAATTGAAGTTGTGGCCAAAGAAATTGAAGTTTCTAAAATTCCTTACATCATGCAGTGTGGCGCGTACAAAACCCAGGCACAAGCGGAAGAGCGCAAGCTTGCAATCGCGTTCCAAGGGATGTCGAGCAAGATTCGTAAGAAAGAAGGCAGTTCATGGTATCGCGTGGTGCTAGGTCCGTATAAGTTCAAACGTGATGCAGAACGTGACCGTCATAAACTGCAACGCGCGAAAATCGAGCCGTGTGCGATTTGGAAAGAAAATCTTTAAACTCAGGCCCTAGGAGCTAAGATCCTAGGGCCTTTCTTTTTGCCCCCTTGAATCCCCATTTCTCCTCCCCCATATACTGAATTAAATCCAAAGAGAAATAATCAAGAGGTCGACTGTGACTACCATTGTATCTGTACGTCGAAATAATAAAGTCGTCATCGCGGGTGATGGCCAAGTATCTCTAGGCAATACCGTAATGAAAGGTAATGCGCGCAAAGTTCGCCGCCTATACAACAACCAAGTACTAGCGGGCTTTGCCGGCGGTACTGCGGATGCCTTCACCCTTTTTGAGCGCTTCGAAAGCAAACTGCAAATGCACCAAGGTCACCTAACCAAAGCGGCAGTTGAGCTAGCCAAAGACTGGCGTAGCGATCGTGCTTTGCGCAAGCTCGAAGCCTTACTTGCCGTTGCCGACGAAACCGCATCGTTAATCATTACCGGTAATGGTGATGTCGTACAGCCAGAACACGACCTGATTGCGATTGGCTCTGGTGGTGCTTACGCACAAGCTGCCGCAACAGCCCTACTAGAAAACACAGATCTAGATGCTCGTGAGATCGCGGAAAAAGCTCTCAATATCGCGGGTGATATTTGTGTCTTCACTAACCATCACCACACGGTAGAAGAGCTAGACTCAACAGTAGAGCCTGAAAAACCAACCGCGTAATCGTAACGAAGTAAGGAAAGAATATGTCTGAAATGACGCCTCGCGAAATCGTTCATGAATTGAACCGCCACATTATCGGTCAAGAAAAAGCCAAACGTTCGGTTGCGATTGCACTTCGTAACCGCTGGCGACGCATGCAGCTTGAAGAAAGCTTGCGTGCCGAAGTGACGCCAAAAAACATCTTGATGATTGGCCCTACTGGTGTTGGTAAGACTGAAATCGCACGACGCCTCGCAAAACTGGCAAATGCCCCTTTCATCAAAGTTGAAGCGACAAAATTCACCGAAGTGGGTTACGTTGGTAAAGAAGTTGAAACCATCATCCGTGACCTAACCGATGTCGCTGTGAAAATGACGCATCAACAAGCGATGGAGAAAGTTAAATTCCGCGCAGAAGAGCAAGCGGAAGAACGCATTATTGATGCGCTACTGCCACCAGCACGTGATAGCTGGGGTCAAGCAGAGCAAACGGAAGAGTCTTCTCACACTCGCCAGATCTTCCGTAAGAAACTGCGTGAAGGCCAACTAGACGATAAAGAAATTGAAATCGACGTAGCCGCACCACAAATGGGCGTAGAGATCATGGCGCCCCCAGGTATGGAAGAGATGACTAACCAGCTGCAAGGCATGTTCCAAAACCTGGCAGGCGACACTAAGAAAAAACGTAAGCTGAAAATCAAAGACGCAATGAAAGCGTTAGCGGAAGAAGAAGCGGCAAAACTGGTTAACCAAGAAGAGCTAAAAGAAGCGGCGATTTTCAACGTTGAAAACAACGGCATCGTATTTATCGATGAGATCGACAAGATCTGTAAACGCGGCGAGAGCTCAGGCCCAGACGTTTCACGCGAAGGTGTTCAGCGTGACCTACTTCCATTGATTGAAGGCAGCACGGTATCAACCAAGCACGGCATGGTAAAAACAGACCACATTCTGTTTGTTGCATCTGGTGCATTCCAAGTGGCAAAACCATCTGACTTGATCCCAGAATTGCAAGGTCGTCTACCAATTCGTGTTGAGCTAGAAGCACTAAGCAGCAACGACTTCAAACGCATTCTGACAGAACCAAAAGCCTCTCTAACAGAGCAGTACGTTGCGTTGATGAAAACGGAAGATGTGGACATCGAATTCACAGAAGACGGCATCACGCAAATCGCGGAAGCGGCATGGACGGTCAACGAAAGCACAGAAAACATCGGTGCTCGTCGCTTACACACCGTAATGGAACGCTTGATGGATGAAATCTCTTACGACGCAGCGGAGCAATCTGGCGCTAAATTCGTTATTGATTCCGCTTATGTGAAAGAGCGCCTAGGCGACACGATTGAAGATGAAGATCTAAGCCGCTTTATTCTGTAAGTAGTAAGAGTCAATTAGCCTAGAGAATTACCTAGTGTAAATGTACATATTTGGAAATTGTCATTTGGTGCATTTAAGCCATTACCATCACGCCACTTTTAATAAGAGCGACACTGGGTAATGGCTTTCTTGAGCTACGCGAAAATGATACTAAATTTCAAAAAAAAAATATCCATAGACGATGAGAGCGCAATGCCTATACCTCTATGGATAACGAATTAAATTTACTCTAATCTCGTAGCGCCATTTAACACGCGTTTTCACCTTATTGTAGGATGAGAGCTTTCAGGCAACTAATCGAAATCTATGTTTAATATTAATTAGATGATTCCTCTCCCTGAATAAAGAAAGCGGGCTCAGGCATGGACTCTCAAGTATAGAACCTGAAACGAATATAATTATAGGTTTTGTATCTTATAGTTCGTCACAATATTCGTTAGCTGTGACAGTAGGGCATTGCAAACGTGTGGATTGCATAGCTTGGTCAATCAATGCCGCTGACGTTCCAACCAACACGGACACGACAATGCCACTAGATGTAATTGTTCCTTTCGGGCCAAATACTGGCGCAGCAGTGATCACACCAGCAACACTCGCAGTTCCTGTAATTGCCTTACCAAGCGTTTGATACAAAGACATAAAAACTCCATTATTAACAAGTAAAAAAAAGGTTGCCGATGGCAACCCTTTCGATTGAATAACACACTTTGAAACTTCTCGTTTATCGTAATGATAAGGTCATTCACCTGAATGATATATATTCATAAATAGCTCAAATCAAAGTAGCTGACTTCCCTCACATCAACGTGTCAATAGAATGCTCTCAACCCAATCACCTACTTCACTTTCTACCCATGCTACCGCACGGTCACCAAAGTTGACCGACTTCGGGAAAGCATCCTCGTTCATTTTTCGGTAGATAGCCGAGCGGCTTAATTCAGTCTTTTCCATCACTTCTTTCATCTTTAAAAATCTCATGGGACCTACTCCTAATTCATTTACCCATGGGGTAACGCTGTGTTAGAAAAACGTTCAGGACTCTTCTTCACTCTTAATCTAATTACTTTCAGATATATGTCCTCTTAGTGAAGTACCTATCGTTTAACACTTGGAGGACCTATGTCGAGCAATCACCTTCACTACCAAAAACAAAAGAAACATCAAGAAAATGAAATCCTAGAGCATGCTGCTGAAATCCTCGCTAACCGCTACGTTCGAGGTAATGCCCTTTGTAACCCGGAAGCAACCAAAGAGTATGTTCGATTCAAACTAGCCAGTGCAGAGCACGAGGTTTTCGCTCTGCTACTACTTGATAACCAACACCGTGTCATCGAGTTTAAATCACTCTTCAAAGGCACCATTGACTCCGCCAGCGTTTATCCGCGCGAGGTCGTCAAAAGCGTCTTGGAAGTGAATGCGGCGGCGGTCATTCTTGCGCATAACCACCCTTCTGGTGACCCTTCCCCATCTCAAGCGGATAGGCGTATCACACGTAAGCTTATCGACGCTTTAGCGTTAGTAGATGTCAGGGTGCTTGACCATATCGTTGTCGGAGAAAGCAGTGTGTCGTTTGCAGAAAAGGGGTGGCTATGATCAACACGATTTATGGTGGCGTTTCTTTAGCGCCACAATTGCATCAACTATTGGAGAATCTATTTAAGGGGTACTCTTTACCTGACAATGCCAAACAGTTGCTCTTGACTTGCCGCCAATTAAGCTACTACCGCCATGGTCGAGGTATTCATCCTGTTGAAGTGCAGTTCAAACGCACTGCAAATTCAGAGCCCTGGCAGATTGTCTTCTTTGCCAGCTTTTCTTACCCATTTGAGAGCGCGCTCAACGTTCAGCCTGAACTGTACTTCCACCTTGCCAAGGGATGGTGTTATCAGCCCGATACAGGGGCGGTAAACCTTGAACACCCAGAAGTAATCGACCTTCTTCAGGTATGGATGAAAACGTTCGCTCGACATCTTTCAAGCATGGATTTTGACGAGATCGATTTATCCATCGTTGGAAAATAAGCCTCTGCCCCTTTAATCACGACACTTCATGACGTAGGTGTGACAAATTGCGTCGTATCATTTTTGCTTAAAGCATTGATACGACGAGCTTTGTCGCACCTTTTTGATATTGTCATGCCCAACAGAACGAACCTTGTTGAACTGACCATGACGCAACCTAACCAAACTCAGTATCACCTTGAGCTTATCTTGGCGATTTACAACCTTATTCCTTACAATAAGAAAGTCACCGCTAGGCAAATTCAAGCTCAATTGTCCCCGCTTGGTTTAGAGCGTTCCTTACGCACTATCCAACGTAATCTGTCCGCTATCTGTGCCATGTTTCCCAATGTCATGGTGGATGATAGAGACAAACCCTTTGGCTACCAAAAAACCGAAGCTCTGAAGATGAGCACAACGGCTCACGAAGCGGTATTGCTCTATTGGCTCATCGAGTCAACCAAGCATCACCTGCCTAACAGCCTAGCTCTACTCTTAGATGACTTTCTCTCGAACATAACCCCTGAAGACATCAATAACATTCAAAATCATTGGTCATCTAAAGTTCCTATCACCATCCAAAACCCATTAAGTAACCACATTCAAGTCGATATTCAGGTTTTCCAGATTGTATGCCTAGCGACACTTCAACAGCGTCTTATCTCATTACAGATAAACGAAGGCGATGACGCTCTGCGCCTAACTAACGTTCAACCAATAAGTCTCGTACTCCATCAAGGAAGTCCTTATCTCGTTTGGCGGACACACTCGCATACCAAGTTGAACACCTTACCTCTTAGCAACATCCAGGAGGCCACCATGTCGAGCTTTCGCTTTGAACTTCAAACGGATGCAACTCTGCTCGCCTCTGAAGTTCAAGAGCTGTTTGATATCGCTAGCTCTCATCTTGAATTAAACAAAATAGTACCCTCTAAAACTTATTATGGAGAAATAGAATGAACCTATCTAAACCCCTACTTACCATCGCTCTCTTTACGGTTCCTTTAGCCTTAATCGGATGTGGCGGCTCTTCTGGCGAGCGTGACAATAACGACTCAGGGCAATCATATCAATTTGGTGGTGCAGTACAGAAAGGTCCTCTACAACCTGGTTCAGTCGTCACCGCCTATGAACTTAACCAAGACTTAGAAAAAACCGACATCTCCTACACTACTCAAATAGAGGACTATGAAGGTAATTACAACATGAATGAGCGATTCAATACGCCTTATGTCGAGCTCGTTGCACAGGGGGATTACTTTAATGAGCTGACAGGAAAAAGTGATGAGCAGATGCGCATGAGCGCTTTTGTCGATATGAACGCGACGACACAAGTGAACTTCAATGTTGCTACAGCGGCCATGAAAGCCAGTATCATGGCAAAGGTACAAGCCGGGCAGTCCTTTGATGAGGCGGTACATGAAACCACCTCTGAGCTGCTAAGCCTTTACAGTTATGACCCTGCGCAATGGGCAGACGATATTAACTTCTATAACGTCAACCTTTCTAACGCTGGCGATACCAGCACTGTGCTGCTCGTTATCTCTGCAAGTACTTTAACCATGGCGACCGAAAACGGACTCACGTTAGAGCAACAAATCGAGAAAATTGGTCAGGTCTTGTTAGAGCCTAAGTCCGTTCAGTTTGAAGAGATGAAACAAGCATTAACCCAGTACAGCCTCGCACTATACAAAACTGCCGCTTATGAAAATACTCAGAAGTACTACGCAGACAACGGTCTAGACTTTGATATTCCACACGTGGATTACTTCATCGACATCGATGGTGACGGCGTGCTACCTAACAAAGACTTGCCTGTGTTCCGCTACACTTCAGGCGTTGGTATCGGTTCTGATGAAATCGGAGGACTACGTCCAGCTGGCGCTAGTGCTATCGACTACCAAGGTCGTCCTATGACGTTCGAAGTTATTGGTGAATTCAAACACGGTGAAATCGCATCGATTGAATACACTGATACTGGCGTTGGTATTTGGTATCGTCTAACGGATGTAGACTTTGAAGGTCAGTCATTCGAAGACTGCGTTACGGTTAATACAGTAAAACCTGCACCTGCTAACTTTCCATGGAAAGCATGTGTTACTCTAACCAAACCGTAATCTTCAGCAGTTCGTAAAAATAGGAAGCCTAGCTTCCTATTTTTTTGTCTGACTCCTAATGTCATTGTGGAGCGCAACGAAGCGTATTTAGAAAGAAGACGTGAATAACTAAGTACGTGAGACGGCATTTACACTGACACAGACGTAGGGTTCTGAGGACGGATATCATTAACACTACTGTTGTTATCGAGGCCAATATACCAGCGGCGCATGACCTTACTACCGAATGCTGTGTGCTTATCTAGTATACTCCGAATGGCAGATTAAAACTAAGAGGCCATATGCTATTCCAGTTATCTCTACACTTATAATCAATCTAAAGAGCAATCACGTTTCGAAATACTAAACAGGTGTGTATATTGGCTATCACCCTTGACTCGTTCCAAAGCAACGTTTTCCTTCACCATAATGCTTCGTTCTATTTTTGGCAAAGTAACTGAGTCTTGTAAAGAGGGCCTGGTATTTATTCTCGAAGTCATATTTATTTTGATCTAAGTAATGTGTACCTTTATAAACAAGTTGAACCAACCTATCTGCATTATCAACATACTCTCCTAGTGCACTACTCCATGCATCCATAATGAGTCTTACTAAACTCTCTTCATTATCTCTATAACCGCTACTAAAATATCTATCTTTATTAAAAAACAGGACAAGGTGATAGTGGTCATTGTCAGATTTATTTCTTTCTCTACACCAAACATATCGTAGGTGACATGGATATACCCTTTTCTCACTCGCTTTCATTCTTTTTTCTTGCGCTTTTATTTTTGCCTTCAATGATTCAAAGAATCGTTTAATTATGTTTTTTTGATTAAATGTATTGTTCAAAACCTCATCTCTGCGAAGTATATCTTTTTCACTATCAGAAACAGGAAGTCTCAAATCCAGCCTTAACGCATGAACTCTCTTATAGTCTTTTAATGCTTTAGACATGGTTAATATGATCCGATCTAAATAGTGTGTATTGAGTTCACTGACCGGATAAAGAACCTCTAAACCTTTGTAAGTATAAATCATCATTCATTCTCTTTGGTATTAATCCAAAGATATGAATTACTGTGTTATTTAATACATGGTATTTAAGGAGAGCATACTAATTCTACTAGGTAGTGGTATCTAGGATATGAGTACTTCGTTAAGTATGTATTAAGTATATTAACCATACCAACATATCGGGTAAGAGTTCAGTCTAAGCCTCCTGTATAACAGATGTAAAAGAGCGACTCTGAAGTTAGCGACAACCATGAGGAATTAGTTAATGTCAGCGTTTAACTTACATTCCTGGGTAAAACTACATTGTAGTTTTATAGGTACAGTTCCAAATAGATTGAAACTACATTGTAGTAAATATAAGATACTAGTTGCTATACATTAACATTTCAGAGGGTTTAATTATGGGAAATTACAATGTCAAAATTGAAGATGAAACTATGGGAAGATTCTATGCTAATCAGCTATCAAAACATGATATTAGTGCAGTATGGGAAGAATCATTAAGTATTAAAGAAAATGAAAGAATAATAAATTCTGCTCTTAAATCATATTCATTTGAAGATTGCAAAAGGATTGTCGGGAAAATAGAAGAAAAGTATAATTCAATTTTATACATAAATAATGAAATGCATAAAAATGAAAGATTTTGTAATTTTTCATGGTTTTACATTCAAAAAAAACCATTAGTAAAACTATCATTAAATCCAAATGAAAACAGTTTTAAAGAAAGAGCAAAACGGGTAATATTATATATAAAAGAGGTAAAAAAAAGCAAGTGCAATTATATTGAGCTAGAGATAAAGATTGTAAGAAAATGGAATTTATCACTTGATAAAACTGAGATCATTTCATGGTTAAAAGATGATGATGAAGAAAAAATAAAGTGGGCATGGAGCTACATACTTAAACATGAGCCTTTGGTTATTAAATACATTTGGAATAATAAAAATTCAACGAAAGACCTGAAAGATTTCATTATCGCTTTTTTTGATACAATTGAAGAGAACAAAAGAGACATTACAATTAAAAGGATAAAAAAGGCATGGGATCAAAAGAAGTTTAGAGATAAAGTTCAATCTAAAAAGCAATATTGTATAAACTTATCTGAAAGCAGCAATGAAAAACTTAAAGCTATATCAATTTCAAAAAACATGAAAAGAAATAAAGTTATAGAATCACTCATAAATAATGAATTCTTAAGGCTATAGGAACCTCGCTGTATTGCTTTTAATACTCATATTAGTTTACTTAATCGTCTTCTATTTGATTTAAGTTAATAGTGTACATAAAAATTTATGTCTATACTGGGCACATTGGTTACTAGCACGAAATTTCCATGAAACAATCTCTACAGATCTGGCTTGAAGCCGCTCGTCCAAAAACATTACCTCTGGCATTAGTCTCTATCTTAACGGGTAGCGTACTCGCCTACTCGGCAGGTCATTTCTCACTGACGATTGCCATCATGGCTTTCGTAACTGCGACATTGCTGCAAATTCTGTCCAACCTGGCAAACGACTATGGCGATGCCGTTCAAGGTACAGATAACGACAAACGCCTCGGCCCATTACGAGCGATGCAGTCAGGCGCGGTAAGTGCTAAACAAATGAAACAGGCGATTATCTTTAACATTGCTCTGACCGCCATTTCAGGCTTGGTGTTAGTTTTCTATGCACTCAGCTCACTGGAAAGCATTGTGACGTTTATCGGGCTGGGCATCTTGGCCATTCTCGCGGCCATTGCTTATACCATGGGTAACAAGCCATACGGTTACGTGGGGCTTGGCGATATATCAGTGTTCTTGTTTTTTGGTTTACTCGGCGTATCCGGTACCTACTTCTTGCATACCGGTCACGTAGACACCACGCTATTCTTACCTGCTTTAGGCTGCGGTTTACTCGCCGTTGCAGTACTCAATATCAACAATATGCGTGATATAGAGAACGACCGAGAGTGTGGTAAACGCACGGTGGCGGTACGCTTAGGTCAACGTAAAGCCAAACAGTACCACTTTATTTTACTTGGCGGAGCTATCCTTGCCTTTGCGGCTTACTTGTTAATTCAAGACAAACCCGTTTGGATTAGCTTGCCATTCTTACTTAGTATTTATTTCGTGGCCGATCATGGTAAAGCGGTTTGGCATACACAAAAGCCTGCTCAAATAGCACCAATGATGCCAGTCATCGTGAAATGCTCTCTAGTCACCAACGTTTTGTTTGCAACAATTGTGGTAGCTCAAACTCTAGTAAGTTAAAACAGGATTGTCATTGCATTGACTTAATGCCTAGATATACTCAAAGACAACCAATTTCTGTTTAGAAAGGTACGCTATGGAATACAATACCTCAGCACTCTGTGATATCTACCTCGACCAGGTAGATGTGGTTGAACCAATGTTCAGTAACTTTGGCGGTCGCGCTTCATTTGCCGGGCAAATCACCACCATCAAGTGTTTTGAAGATAATTCGTTGATCCGCGAGACATTAGAGCAAGATGGACTTGGTCGCGTTTTGTTAATTGACGGTGGCGGTTCCCTACGTAAAGCTCTTATCGATGCAGAAATCGCAACCATTGCGGAAGAAAACGAGTGGGAAGGCATTGTCGTTTACGGCTGTGTTCGTGAAGTCGATGAACTTGAAGATATGAACTTAGGCATTCAAGCCCTCGCTTCTATTCCTGTTGGAGCGACGAACCAAGGCATCGGTGAGCTAGATATACCCGTAAACTTCGGCGGCGTTAGCTTCCTTCCAGAAGATTACATTTATGCCGATAGCACTGGGATCATCCTATCGCCTGAGCCATTGAATATTGATTTAGAGTTGGATGAAGAAGAATAACGAATCTTAGGTGTCTAGATTATAGAGCCCTCTCTTGGCTATCAGTATCGAGCTTGTCCTAAAGATTTTCTACTTTCCCAAAACACAAACACCCGCTTAACGCGGGTGTTTGTGTTTAATTTGGAATGAAGAAGCCGGATTATTCCACTTCGTCCATTTTGCCAAGTAGTGCACGAATGCGCTCTTGCCATTGTGCGTGCTCTTGCTGTGCTTGTTGTGCTTTTTGCTCTAGCTCTTCACGTTGAGAGCGAAGCTCATTCGCTTCTTCCGCAAGTTTAGCTTTATCTTCTTTCAGCTCTTCGACTTCCATCTGAAGAAGAGTGATTGTGTCAACTGCAGTTTGAATTTTAGATTCTAGTTGTTCTAGTACTTCAAAAGACATCTTGGCCTACCTATGTTATTCCGTTGGGACGATGTGCGAGATTGATGCACACCTAACCTATATAAGGTTCATTCTACTCAGCGTCGCGATGAGAAACACTCACTATATTCGATATTTCGCATCATTCGGTCAAAAAATCGGCGCAATCTCACTAAACGCTGACTTTTCTTATCGCCGAAGCATTTTTGAGCAAGGATTTTGCCTCCCGCCACGCTGAAAATCGCCCTAAGTATTGATCAAATTCAAGTTAGATAAAGTAAAAGCGCCGCAAAAAGGCAAACGTTTACCCTACGTTGTGATAGAATCGCCGCGCAAATTCTTCTTCCCTCTTGCTTACTTGGAGACATCATGAAACGCGATTTAGCAATGGCATTTTCCCGTGTGACTGAAGGTGCAGCTTTGGCTGGTTACAAATGGCTTGGCCGTGGCGATAAAAATGCAGCCGATGGCGCAGCTGTTGAAGTTATGCGCACCCTACTGAACAAAACAGATATCAGTGGTGAAATTGTCATTGGTGAGGGTGAAATCGATGATGCGCCAATGCTATACATTGGTGAGCAAGTGGGTATTGGTGGTGATGAAGTAGATATTGCAGTCGACCCGATTGAAGGGACGCGTATGACGGCAATGGGGCAATCAAACGCACTAGCCGTACTTGCCGCAGGTGAGAAAGGCAGCTTTCTTAAAGCGCCAGATATGTACATGGAAAAACTGGTTGTTGGCCCTGGTGCAAAAGGCGTGATTGACTTAGAAAAGCCGTTAAAAGAGAACCTAGAGAACGTAGCAAAAGCCCTGAACAAGCCACTTGATACCCTAGTCGTTATTACCCTTGCGAAACCTCGCCACGATGACGTTATTGCAGAAATGCAAGCAATGGGCGTACGTGTTTTTGCGGTGCCTGATGGTGATGTGGCTGCTTCTATTCTGACTTGTATGCCAGACAGTGAAGTGGACATGATGTACTGTATTGGCGGTGCGCCAGAAGGGGTTGTATCAGCAGCAGTAATTCGAGCGCTAGATGGTGACATGCACGGTCGCCTGCTTCCTCGTCATGAGGTAAAAGGCGATACTGAAGAAAACCGCATTTACGGCGCAGATGAACTAAAACGCTGCGATGAAATGGGCGTAAAAGCGAATGTTGTCCTCAAAATGGAAGACATGGCTCGTAGCGACAATGTGGTATTTTCAGCAACAGGCATTACTAAAGGTGACTTGCTAGAAGGCATCTCTCGCCAAGGCAATATCGCAACCACAGAAACGCTGCTCGTGCGTGGTCGATGCCGTACTATTCGTCGTATTAAGTCGACTCACTACCTAGATCGTAAAGATCCAGAAGTGCGTGATATTATTCTTTAAGCATTTCTCGAGGCTCTAGCTCAATCTGAGTTTGAGCCTTTCTTTCCGCACAACGGGCAATAGATTCTGAATCACACTCGTTCCTCGTTGTTCAGAATGACGGTGACTTTAATAAGCTCTAAATCAAAAGATTTCGTCATTCTAGCGAGCTCCAGCGAGACTAAGAATCTAGTAGTAACAAACTCCTATTCTCTCCCTCTCACCATAACCATTGCACAACCGAACGATAGATTCTGAAGCACACTCGTTTCTCGCTGTTCAGAGTGGCGATATATATTGGTTCGCATGAACATAGACCCAACAGATCCCCACTCAAATTAAGTCAACACTTTTCTTTACTAACCCTATCGCGCATAATATGTACTGACGTATAAATGGTGGGTATATGAAGACCGTAGATAGGATATTGCAAATCGTTAAGCGTGATGGTTCCGTCACTGCAAAACAACTCTCCTCTGAGCTAGGTATGACAACCATGGGGGCTCGTCAGCACCTGCAAAGTTTAGAAGATGATGGCATTCTTTCTATCCATGACGTAAAAGTAAAAGTTGGTCGCCCTGCTCGTCATTGGTCTCTTACTCAAAAAGGTCATGAGCAATTTGCTGACCGTCACGGTGAGTTGACCATTCAGTTTATAGAAGCTGTCGAACATATCTTTGGCAAAGATGGACTGGAAAAAGTCACATCGGAAAGAGAAAAACTCACGTTACAAAGTTATCGTCAGCACCTTGAGCAATGCAACTCTCTGCAAAGCAAACTAGAAACTCTTGTGACACTAAGAGAGCAAGAAGGCTATATGGCCGAGCTTGAGCAAGATGAGAACGGATTTATCTTGATCGAAAATCACTGTCCGATTTGTAAAGCCGCAACTCGCTGCCCAAGCTTGTGCCAATCGGAATTGAGCGTTTTTCAGTCTTTGCTTGGACGTGACACCAAAATAGAGCGCACCGAGCATATCATCAGCGGTCAAAGACGCTGCGTGTACCGCATCCAACAACTGCAGTAACTACCACAACCAAACATCGACATGCCGCACTTATTTAATCGCAAGCTTAAAAGCTTCTCTTATAAGTGAGACGGCTGAAGAATTCATCCTCTCTCCTCTTTCTAGTGGTATAGGCTTTTAGTAACTAAAGGCAATTTCCATAAGGATTTGGAGAACATTGATGTCTACTCTACGTCACTACTCTTCTCAAACACTTCCGCCATTCGATGAAATGGTTCGAATGGCAGAGCGAGATCCAGAAGCTTTTGAGCAATTTCGTCATGAAATGGCGAAAGAGATGATCGAAAGCGCATCAAAAAACATGCAAGAAAGACTGTGGGCTCAGCAAAGCCACATCGATAGGGTCATCAGCACGTGTAAAAACCCTCACCACACCAATGTGGTATTGATGAACGAATTACAAAAACAGGTCGTGAAGTTCAGAGCGGCGCTACAAGGGGAAACGGCACCGACTCAAAAAGCGGATGTGGTTAGTTTAGAGGCATTTAAAGGTAGGGATGATTTTTACTGATACTCAGTAGATAGATCGAGAAAGTTAGGGTTCGTTTCTCTTACCAAGGCTAACTTCCACTCACGCTTCCACTGCTTGAGCTGCTTTTCTCGGTTTATGGCAGTTGCCATATCTTCGAATAACTCAAAGTAAACGAGCTTATGAACGTTGTATTTCTTAGTAAATCCTTCCACTACTCCGTTTTTATGTTGCCATATTCTTTGGGGCAGCTGACTGGTAACACCTATGTAGAGAACGGCGTTGTTATTTGACGTTAGGATATAAACGCAAGGTGTCCTATCGATGATTCATTCTCCTTCATGATTCGCTGTTACTTTTCCATTGTAATTCACTCGCTCAGTTCAAACTCGGAGCGCTCTGTGCGTAGATTCTGAATCACCTCGTTCCTCGCTGTTCAGAATGACGGTGAGTTTAACAGCCTCTAAATCAAAAGAGCTCGTCACTCTATCGAGCCTTAGCGAGACTAAGAATCTGGTAACAGCAAGCTCCTATTCTCTCCCGCTCACCTTAGCCACTGCTCAAGCAGACGATAGATTCTGGATCACGCTCGTACCTCGTTGTTCAGAATGACAGTGGCTTTAACAGTCTCTAAATCAAAAGAGTTCGTCATTCTAGCGAGCCTTAGCGAGACTAAGAATCTGGTAACAGCAAGCTCCTATTCTCTCCCGCCCACCTTAGCCACAGCTCAAGCGGACGATAGATTCTGAATCATGCTCGTCCCTCACTGTTCAGAATGACGGTTAAAATAGCAAGCTCTAGATCAAAAGAGCTTGTCATTCTAGCGAGACTCAGAATCTACTTACAGCAAGCGTGATACTTGAAGCGATTACTCCGGCTCAGGGCCATATTGGTTTGGTCCTGATGTCCCCTTTAATAAGCCACATTCAATTAGAATCCATAAACCACAAATCAGAGAAATGGAAGCAACGAACATTTGCGGTGTCGACGGCTCTTGTGCAACAGGGCTAGTCATTGGCGTAGCGATTCGTCCGATAATCAGCGGAATATTCAGTGCTAGCCAATAGATTGATTTGTTGCGGTCATGCCAACGCTTGGTGGTGATCGCCAAATCAGGGATTAACAAAATCACCAAGAAAATAGGGAGAAGTAAATAGGAGAAAGTAGGAAATAGCTTACTGATTCCAGCACCAAAACCTAGAATAGAGACATAGTAAATGACGTTCCAAATCCAGTAGGTTTTACGGTTTATACGTCCTTGAAAAGAAAACAGTAACTCTTTAGTCGACATCAAATTTCACCCCAAAATAGAAAGGTTATAGATTAGCCGAGTCGATATGGTTTGGAAAGTACACCTGCAGTGTAATCGCCAACAACGCCGTTATAACAAGCAGAGAGACTAAGCTCAAGCAACGACTCGATAAGGCCTATTAGCTTTCAGTTCCCTTGCATCTCGCGATGCTTAACCCTACTCGTTATTCTCAAGAAACTCGGTTCAACCTAATTCACTACCTTCTGGAAGCTGTCTACGTCCATGTCTCGGATATTGACCGTTAAGCTGTGCACGTGACTGGCTTGCTCTTGAAGTGTCGCCATCAAGGCTCGTGACAGTTCTCGCTTCTGCTCTTGGGAGCGACCAGATAACAAATCAAAGTTGATATGGATAAAGTCGAGGCTATCGCCCTCTTCCCCAATTAACCAATTGTGGCACCGGAGCGTTCTAGATTTCACTGACGCGAGCTCAAAAAGGCCACTCTCTAACGCCATTTTATGTAAGTCCTCCAGCAACCCCTGAACATTGACACGTTCTTCAACCGAGTTTGAATACTCTAAAACGAGATTTGGCATTTTGATTCCTTTCTACAACAATTAATTCCAGCGCGTAGTAATACCAATCTCAGCAGCAATTTCCGAGGAATGAACTATCATTCTGTCTACGTGATCACCAATCGATTGCTTTTGACAAAAATAACAGGATCGATGCTTGGTCAAATCAGTAAAGAAAGCCGGACAAGACATGACGCCAATCATGATCTGTTCACATTATTCTGTTATATTCCTACGTAGATTTTTTACATTAATTGACTATTTACATTAAAGATAAGGGAGATATTCCTATGCGTCGTCCTGTAGTGATGGGTAACTGGAAACTAAACGGCAGCAAAGCAATGGTAACTGAGCTGCTAACTGGTCTTAACGCTGAGCTTGAAGGCGTTGAAGGTGTTGACGTAGCAGTCGCTCCACCAGCACTTTACATCGACCTAGCAGAGCGCGTAATCGCTGAAGGCGGTAACAAGATCATCCTAGGTGCTCAAAACACTGACCTAAACAACAGCGGTGCGTTCACTGGCGATATGTCTCCAGAAATGCTGAAAGATTTCGGTGCTACTCACATCATCATCGGTCACTCAGAGCGTCGTGAATACCACAACGAATCTGACGAGTTTATCGCTAAGAAATTCAACTTCCTAAAAGAAAACGGCCTAACACCTGTTTTCTGTATCGGTGAATCTGAAGCGCAAAACGAAGCTGGCGAAACTGAAGCTGTATGTGCACGTCAAATCAACGCAGTTATCGACACTTACGGTGTTGAAGCTCTAAACGGCGCAATCATCGCTTACGAACCAATCTGGGCTATCGGTACTGGTAAAGCAGCAACAGCTGAAGATGCACAACGCATCCACGCTTCTATCCGCGCACTAATCGCGGCGAAAGACGAAGCAGTTGCAGCACAAGTAATCATCCAATACGGCGGCTCTGTTAAGCCAGAAAACGCTGAAGCTTACTTCTCACAACCAGACATCGACGGTGCTCTAGTTGGCGGTGCTTCTCTAGACGCGAAAAGCTTCGCAGCAATCGCTAAAGCAGCGGCTAAAGCAAAAGCGTAATCTCGTTTTTACTGAGAGTAGAAATAACAAAGGGATGCATCATGCATCCCTTTTTGTTTGTGTTGTACCGTCGGAGTACCTAATAGAAAGTTCCGACCTACGCTGGCTCAGCAATTTTCACGGTTGGTTTTTTCGCGAGCTCCGCACTGGAATCCTTCTTATAAAGGTTCTCGTAGCAGTAATTTGTTGCTTCAATATAGCCTTCTACACTACCGCAATCAAAGCGCTGACCTTTAAATTTGTATGCCAAAACACAACCAGATTGAGCTTGTTGCATCAGCGCATCGGTGATTTGAATCTCGCCACCTTTACCCGGCTCTGTATTTTCAATCAGCTCAAAGATATCGGGGGTCAGAATGTAGCGACCAATAATCGCTAGATTGCTAGGTGCAGTGCCTGGTTCTGGCTTTTCCACCATGTTATCAATGCGGAAGATGTCATCTTTGATCATCTCGCCAGCAATCACACCGTATTTATGCGTTTCTGATTCCGGCACTTCTTGTACCGCAACGATTGAACAGCGGAACTGTTTGTACAGCTCAACCATTTGCGCTAGAACGCCTTTGTCCTCATTCACACAAAGGTCATCCGCAAGCACTACAGCAAACGGTTCATCACCGACCAATTCACGTCCCGTAAGAATAGCGTGACCTAAGCCTTTCATTTCACGCTGACGGATGTAAGTGTAACTCGCAGAATCAATCAAAGAACGAATATCATCAAGCAGCGCTTCTTTACTTGTACCGCTAATTTGATGCTCTAGCTCGTAGTTTTTATCAAAGTGATCCATTAACGAGTGCTTACCACGACCAGTGACGATGCACATACCATCCATACCGGCTTCAATCGCCTCTTCAACACCGTATTCAATCAATGGCTTGTTTACCACTGGCATCATTTCTTTCGGCATCGACTTAGTCGCAGGAAGGAAACGTGTACCGTAACCCGCCGCAGGGAATAAACACTTTTTAATCATTTTATTAAACCTAACTCAACCAATAGCGAGCACTCAGCTCGCTATTTATTATTTGTTGTAAAACTCTTTATACCAAGAGACAAACTCAGCAACTCCTTCTTTTACAGTTACTTTTGGTTTGTAGCCAGTCGCAGAAAATAAGTCTTCTGTATCCGCATAGGTTTGATAGACATCACCGGGTTGCATTTCTCGGAAGTTTTTCTTAGCTTCAATACCCAGTTCATCTTCAATCGCTTTAACAAAATCCATTAGGTTAATCGGTGAACCATGGCCTATGTTATAAACGGCGTAAGGCGCAGAGCTACTTGCTGGAGTACCAGCTTCAACGGTCCAGCTATCATTACGTGCAGGCAACACATCCGAAATACGAACCACACCTTCAACAATATCATCCACATGAGTAAAGTCGCGCCACATATCACCATTGTTATTAATATCAATGGTTTCACCGTCAAGAATCTTTTTAGTGAAAATAAAAGGAGCCATATCAGGGCGTCCCCATGAACCGTAAACGGTAAAGAAACGCAGGCCGGTGGTCGGAATATCGTATAGATGCGAATAACTATGAGCCATTAGCTCATTAGACTTTTTGGTTGCCGCATACAGTGACACCGGGTGATCAACACTATCAGATGTAGCAAATGGCACTTTGGCATTTAAGCCATATACAGAACTAGATGATGCATACACTAAGTGCTTAACATCATTTTGACGACAACCTTCAAGGATATTCAAATGTCCTACTAGGTTAGAGTCTGCGTAAGCATGAGGGTTTTCCAAAGAGTAACGTACGCCAGCTTGTGCGGCCAAATGAATCACACGATCAAATTTCTCTGTCGAGAAGAGTGTTTCCATCGCAGAGCGATCAGCAATATCAACGTTCAAAAACTTGAACATAGGATGCTCAATACGAGCCAGTCGAGCAAGTTTCAGGTTTACGTCGTAATAATCATTTAGATTGTCGATACCAACAACTTCATTCCCTGCCGCGTTTAGCTTCTCTACTGTTGCACTACCAATAAAACCGGCCGCACCTGTTACTAAGTATTTCATCAGATTAATTACCTTAATAAACCGAAAAGCCAGTCACTACGACTGGCTTGTTATAATGTCATTTTGATTAGTCGCTACCAAACAGGTCTCGTGTGTAGACTTTATCAGCTACATCAGCAAGCTCTTCAACCATGCGGTTAGAGACAATCACATCTGCACTTTGTTTAAACTCATTCATATCTTTGATTACACGTGAGTTAAAAAACTCACCTTCCTTAAGTACTGGCTCATATACCACTACTTCAATACCTTTCGCTTTAATGCGCTTCATAATGCCTTGAATAGACGAAGCGCGGAAGTTATCTGAACCAGCTTTCATAATTAAGCGGTAAATGCCCACTACTTTTGGCTGACGTTTGATAATGGAGTCTGCAATAAAATCTTTACGAGTGCGGTTTGCATCAACAATTGCACCAATGATGTTATTAGGAACTTCTTGGTAGTTTGCTAACAATTGCTTTGTATCTTTAGGTAAGCAGTAACCACCATAACCGAATGACGGGTTGTTATAGTGGTTGCCAATACGAGGATCTAAGCCTACACCTTCAATAATTTGGCGCGCATCAAGGTTATGTGCTTCAGCATAAGAATCTAATTCATTGAAGTAAGCCACGCGCATCGCTAGGTATGTGTTTGAGAACAACTTAACCGCTTCGGCTTCTGTAGAGTCAGTAAACAAAACCGAGATGTCTTCTTTTACCGCACCTTCAACTAAAAGGTTAGCAAACTTCTCTGCACGTTCGCTACGCTCACCAACGATAATGCGAGACGGATGTAGGTTATCGTAAAGAGCTTTGCCTTCGCGAAGAAACTCTGGAGAGAACATGACATTCTGACAACCGAGTTCTTCTTTAATACGCGCAGTGTAACCTACTGGCACTGTAGACTTAATGACCATAACTGCATCTGGATTAATTGCCATCACATCTTTAATCACTGCTTCAACTGAAGAAGTATTAAAGTAGTTCGTTTGAGGGTCATAATCCGTTGGTGTGGCAATAACAACAAACTCTGCGTCTTTGTAAGCCAGCTCTTTATCTAGCGTCGCGACAAAGTTGAGCTCTTTGTTTGCAAGAAAATGTTCGATTTCCGCATCAACAATTGGAGACTTCTTGTCGTTCAACAAGTCCACTTTTTCTTGGATAATATCAACCGCCACAACCTCATGGTTTTGTGACAATAACATGGCATTGGACAAACCGACGTAGCCCGTGCCTGCTACAGCAATTTTCATTTTTATTTCCTATTATTTAACTGACGCTAGCATATCAAAACACCGACACTCTCGGTAGAGTGCGGCGATTAACTAAAAGCCTAACTAGCAACACAACTTAATTCAATTGAGTACCCAAGTAACGCAAATAAGCGTTGCGGATGCGCAGCTTGTTCTGCTCAAAGTACTCTTGACCATAACGGCCTCGGTTAAAGTAACGGCGAAGCATACTATTATCCATTGTAAGTTCATCACCCTGGCCAGCTGCTAAGTAATTTTTATCGTTTCCAACTCGTGTCATAACGTTGAAATCATAAGCCTCGTTGCCACTAACTTGTACAACACCAGGCGACATATCACGCCACGGCGTTAATGGTAGTTTTACTGACACTGTGACAAACTGCTCTTCGTCTGTATCGTTAAACTTTGTCACCTGATAACTTGCCGATACTTCTATGTCTTCAAACCAATGTGAGGTCGTGAATTTTGCGCCGACATCCCCCTTCCAAAACTCTCCAGCAGTCGCATTAAACTGCCAATCCCACTCCGGCATAGAGAATGTATAACGAGTTAAAAAGGTTTGGCGGTCTGGGTTCGCATAACCATTTTTGTCTTTTTCGTCTTGATGTTGAAAGTAGCTCATCTCTAGCCCCAACTCATGGTTGCCTGACTGAGAGAACCAAGCTGATTCGCTGCGCGCACCGATATAATCCGACTTAACCAAGCCTAAAGAGATCTGGTTAGCTATATCGACATATGGCAAACGGAAGAACTGATGCACCATTGCACGATCAATCTCGTTCTCGTACGCGCTATCTTCGAAATACCCGCCCTCTTCAAAATCGTCACTTTCTGCTAAAGGTAAAATATGACGAACATCAATTGCCGCGCCAGACCATAGGTAGGTGTATAAGTTGCTAGACATAGCAAAAGAGTAATCATACACACCGTACTCGGTTGCAAAACCATGCCTTACCATAGGAGAAAGCACGATCTGCGAATCTAAAGTGCCTGAATTAACTCGCTCCGTTTTCCAATCAACCATGTCTAGTCTTTCCGGCAAATCGCGCGTGATAAACTGAATGTCATCACAAACTGCGCTGCCATTGACAAAACTTTGGTAACAGTTAGCGTCAGACAAAACACTGACCACTGGTTTTTGGTTGGCAAGCATCACAAGTTCAAATTGATCCGATGCAGCGCCTATATCTTGCGCCGCATTTTGACCTAAATGACTAGACACAATACCCAGAGCGACACCTAGTCCGTCAACTTGGTTATGGTTGTAGCGGCGGTTTTCTACAGCCACCACAACTTTGTCATTTGATACGCCCACTTGAACATTAACGAAGCCTTCCTTTTTTAACGCACTAACCAAAGTGGAGATCGAAGCATCTTGAGCATTTTTCTGTTCTACAAAAAGCCTATCTCTCAACGACAGATCATTTTGAGAAAAGTTTACTGAACGCGTATAGGCAGATATCAAAGGTATTGAAAAAGCGGCATTCCACACCGTTACTTCGTCAGCATCATGTCCAGAATAAAGCTGATAGCTGAGTGAAGCGGATATGTCATGTGGCAACACTCCTTTTGGCGTAAACACTTTCACTGATGAGTTAAAGTCTACAGCATCGTATTCTGCTGTAAGTTGCATAAAACGAAATGGCTGATATTCCACACCGCCAAATACACCATCCATGGCCCCTAACTTGATATCTGAAATGCCATAACCAGCAGAGAAACGTAATGGGGCAAAATCGGTTGTGTAATCACCAACCAAATAACTCGTCTGGAAATGATTGGCCGCCCCACCTAAATCTTGAACACCAACTGCAAGATCTAAGCTATCGATATTCCACCAATTGGGTAACTGATATTTAAATGACATTGATAGATCGCGGATCCCGCAACCCTCTTCCAAAAAAATTCTGCAGTGATAAGTTTCAGTCACTACACGCGCATGTGCCTCTAAGCCCTCCAGCACCCCAAACGAGAACTTAAGAGAATCTAGATTGTGGATCTGCTCTCGCCAAGGTAATCCTTGCGAAAAAGTGAATGAAAAGTCACTATACTCTAACGACTGAGCATTTGGGGTAAACATTAAGCCAGTAAAACTCTGGTTAGAAGGTAAAGGCTCTAAAGGAACAGTTATGTTGGTTGCATTCACATAAAAGGGGAATGAAGACACACACACCATAGTTATCATTTTTTTTATCATTAGCCATTGCCACTAGTGAAGTTTGATACATATAAAAAGGAACCGAAGCACCGCTATCAATTTTGTATTTTTCTTCAACTTCACAATTGCATCAAGTTTCATTTTAATTAATACGTCCTCAGTTCGAGATTAACGCGCCAGCTTTCAATAAGAAGCTGCCATACGGATCGGTTAAGAATAAGCAAGCGACACCTTTCACTCAATAAACATAAATAAATGATGCTGCAAATTTTAGGATTATTTAAGTAAATGTATTATCCATCCTTAGACTCGGTTTCCCTACCGTAGTATTTCCTACTATTAATAACATAATTAACCTTAGATATTTAGAACACCTGTAATTAAAGAGATAAACAATACCTTAACTTCTTATATCTTGATTTGAGATATAGAGAGAACTTAGTGAATTAATGTCTGTTTTCCGATGGAAGTTCTGGCGTTCCGACCAAATTAAAACCCACTTTTCACTGCAAAAGAGCACGTAGAAAATCATAAAGAAAATTTAAAAACACTAAAAAGTTGCTTCTTAATGAGATCCCTTTACCATTATTAAATTTTTAGTAGTGTCTAGTAAAGTGGGATATTATATAATCTATAAAAACAATCACTAACGCCTTTAATTAGTTACACGGTTTTCAAGAAAATCACTTAGAGAATAAGCATTCATCAAGAAAACCAGGGAAAATTAACTTTATCACCTTCTAAATACAGCTCTATAAGCATAGAAATAAAAATTAACCAATGCTGAAAAAAGAGGCAGCTTTTCAATTTCTCTATATATCTCCCATTGTCTTATTGCTTTTTTAAACTTATTCCTAGATATAGAGTTTGAAGTAATACGATACAAAGTTAATATTTCGTTTAAATGAAAAGCCTTATTGCCATTACGTAACAACTTTAACCAGAGAGCATAATCTTGACCAGTTCTAAGATCTGGCATTATAATTTTATCACAACCATTATTTTTGAGCATAACAGTAGAGCAACCAAGAGTAGCTTTTTTTCTAAGCATATCATGATAAGTAACGAAGTTAAGTGGTCGAGAGTCTATAATTTTACCTAACTTTTCACCCTCTTCATTAATGACCTCATAAGAGGTGAAACAAAAGCTAATATCATTCAGTTTCATAAATTCTAGCTGAGTTTTTAGTTTATTTTTATCCCAAAGATCATCGCTATCCAAAAAGGCGATATAAGAACCATTAGCTCTAGAGATTGATTTGTTTCTCGTTACAGAAGCTCCGGAATTAACGTTGTTCCTAGAAATTCTAACTCTAGAATCTTCCTTAGCAAACTGCTCTAATAACCTGTAACTGTCATCAGATGAACAATCATCAGTAACGAGCCACTCCCATTGATGATGAGTTTGATTTTTAATACACTCAAAAGTATCTTGTAAAAATTTTTCTGAATTATAGGTTGGCGTTATTATTGAAACTAGCATATTATCCTTTTTTGATTACATTAGAACATTTAAGTATTATATAGACTGACAAGATAGGAAAAATAGAAACAAGAAAGTACATAAAGTATTTAAAATATAAAAATCCAACAAATTCGCCATGAAGTTGAAACTGCAAATACATTACAGCATAAAAAGTAACAGTAGCAATATTTTTTCCATAGCGATACAAGACAAAATCGACAATAAATAAGTTAGCACTTACAAATAGTGGTGCTAATACTAAACCTAGAAAACTATAGTTAGCCCAAGCTTCAGCCATGAAGTATGATGTAATAAATCCCGAAGTACCATTTTGAACACCAGACAAATCAAAATATTTCATTAACAATAATTTAGAAGGCTCTTGTACTTCACCAAAAATAGCTTTTTGTATTACTGAAGGGATGCCTACAAAACTAGTGCTCTGTGTTATTTCTTGTGGAAAAAGAACGAAAGAATTAAATAAACCTTCAATATTCCCTAAGAACAAACGACCAATAATTAACTTATAGCCAGAACTAATCAATGTTGAAATAGGAATGCCTTTAACAAGAGAAAACATTAGAACAATAGAAGTAATTGCTAATATAATCATAGAAATAAAAAACTTACGTGATACTTTACCTCTCACGATACAGACTATAATTAAAGCTCCAATAAGCACATTAAAAATAGCGCCTTTCTGACTGTTATATGTGTAAATTAAAATTACTAATAAGAACGAAATGATTAAATGTAACCTTCCAGAATTTTTAATCAAAACTCTTGATAAAGAAATATAAAAATAGAGAGACGACGCAGAAAAAGCAACCAGGTTCTTAATAAAATCACTTCCTGTAAAGTCATTTCTGAACGAAATTCTGCCAGATAACGCATCGTAGCTATTTCCTTTGATTGCTTCGAGCATCGGCCAAGATGGCGAATGGAATAATATGTAAAAAAATCCGAATGAAGATAGAAAAAATAAAAAATTTTGGGTTATAGAAATATTAAATTTAGATTCTGAGAAGTGCACATTAAGAAGTGTTTTTCTATGACACTCTCTACTTAGAAAAATTTTCTTATATAATAAATAACTACTCAATATTGCTAGACTAGAGTAGCATACTGCTATTAATCCATATAGCCGTACTGATGATGACCAGTCCAAGGCATACCATCTATCATACTCCAAAGATAAAGATATAATATAAGATCCAATGAGAGCACTGATTAGTATTTGACGATAAAAAATATAATTAATACCGTTAATATATCTCAACGATACGGAGCCATTAATTAAATATAATAAAAAAAATGATATTATAAGAGTAATTAATATTATAAGAGTTTCAATCATTGTATATTATCAAGCCAATCCATGAATTCAGACTTCATTTTTAATACTTTTTCAACTACTTTATTTTTTCTAATGACGTAGCTTTTGCCTAAGCCTTGTCTCATATCTCTTGTAAAAACATCAAAATCACAAGAATTCACAGAAAAACCAAACCCACCTTCGTACACACATTTAGAAAGATATGTGTCAGAAGAGACGATAATTGGTGTTTCAAATAGTTGAGCTTCATACAATTTATTTGGCAATGCTAATTTGACATTTGGTTGATTAGAGTCGTACACAGAGTATACATAATCTATGCTGTTATATATTTTTCGCAGTTCACTCTGATCAAATGATCCTTTGAACTCAACAAGATCATTTATCTCTATATTTTGTGAAAAACATAATTCAATAAGTTGTTTTTCATTTTCTTTGGGGCCACCAAAAAATACCGCCTTGCAGTTATTCTCCACACAATACCTAATTAGCATAGCCATTTGCTTTGGATACCTTAGTGCTCCGACAAAACCAATTCTTATATAGTCACTCTTATTTTTTTTATTATCCTTTACATTTTTAACTATATCTATAGAAGGTAAGTTTTCACTCAAAAAATAATTACATCCTTTTGGTAGGTAGTTCAAAAATGCTGGAGAAGTAATCACTATGTTTTTGAAAACAAGACGCACAATCAAAGAAAAAATATATAGTGTGATTCTATTTTTTAAACTAGAGTGACTTCTAAGAGGAAGATCTGGTATCTCATAGATTATTTTTTTATCTCTTATCGACAAAAAAAACAATTGAAAAAATTTATATACAATTACTTTTGCTCCACTAACATATACTAGGTCAGACTTCTTAAAGTCTTTATAATCTAAATCTTCAATGTCTTTTTCTTGATATATATCACTAGAGAAGTGATTACCTCTACTGCGATCTGTAAATATTGACACTTCATACCCATAATCACTTAGCCAAGCTACACGCTTTCTAAGCCTAGGATCTAAAGCATGATCACATATTAAAGTAGCTTTCACTACAAGACCTCCCGGTACATTTCGATATATTTATTAAATGCCGATTTTGCAGAAAAGTTTTCAGATATATGTAGACTGGCATTCCGAGCAATATCCACTTTCTTAACTTCAGAGTTTCTAATAACACTACATATCTCATCAACATTAGGGGCGACTATAAAACCGACATCGCTGCTTTTTATAATATCTGTAACACCTGATATATTAGTAGAAATAGCAACACACTGTGACGCCATAGCTTCTAAAAGAGCATTAGGCATACCTTCATTTTCAGAAGGTAAACAAAAATATTTACTACATTTTAAGTAATCTTCAGGGTTTCTGACATAGCCCGTAAAATGAACTCTATCTGTTAGATTATTATTTAATATGAACTCTTTCATAGTCCTAAAATAGGAATTGTCATCATAAGGACCTATGAAACATGCGACAAAATAATCGGGTAAGTTTTTTAGTGTTTCAAGAATGAGGTGTGGTCTCTTTCTAGGTATTAATGCACCACAAAAAGCGATAATTACTGCATCATGTGGGAAAGGAGATTTAAAGTTTCTATTAAAATTTTCAACATTAAACCTAGATACATCAACGCCATTAGGTATGTATTTTATTTTTTCTTCTGGTACTCCCAAAGAAAGCAACTCATTTTCAATCTCTTTTGATATCGCAACAACTCCTTGACTATTCTTTATTACTTCTACCTTTCTCTGGCTAAGACGAAGGGTTTTAGCAACCCAGTTTCGATTCAATAACTCGGAGTTCGATTTAGCAATTCGTAGGAATGTCGGTACCCCTTTTTTAATTCCAGCTCTTGCTGCAGAAATAGACCCTAAGTAGGAGTGAGTTGTTTGTATTATATCTATATCATTAGATTTTACAAATTCAGCTACTCTATAGGAATAAACTGCATTGTTAAGTCGATTATCACATTTATGGATGAAATTTAAACTATCGAACGATTTAATATTCTCTTGTGCAGCGTTACCGTGCACCAAATTAAAACTAATATCCTTCATAGAATTAGCATTTATAAGGTTAACAAAATAGTTTCCTGGCCCAGAGTAGGATGTTCCAGCTCCATACTGATCAAATAGATATACATTCATTAGCTTTTACACCATTCTTTCAGAGAAATGATATTCAACTCTGACTTATCCGATAGCGTTTCAATCGCATCAATATCCAAACCAGAATTGTATGCATGAGCGAAAAAATCAGTTAACTTACTATGTTCATCTAACATCTCAAGAGACATAGCTGACCCTACTCTGTTTAGTTGCTCAAAATATCGTAACGTTTTATTATGCATATATATCGATGCAACTGGGATTTTCATACTAGAGGCTACAATAGCCACATGTAATTTATTAGTAACAACAAAGCTTGCGCCACGAAGTTCTTCAATAGTTTTATTATAAGAACTATATTCAGATAGTTTTATTTCTTGGTAATCCGATTTTAAAATTTCAAAAAACCATGTTTGTTGTATATCATCTTCTGAATCAGATATTATTACAACCTCGTGCTCTGGTAATTGTTTATCTCTAAAGATTAGATATTCATCTACTATTTTTCTAAATCTAAACTCATCTCCAACTGGTAAATGCATATGAAGTATTATTTTTTTTTCTTCTTTCCGGACATAATTATTTGAAATATAATATGGAACCAAATCTGCCGTTTCATTTATAGTATCTTTCTCTATTAACCGCGAAGCAAATTGTACTGATTCTTTATCTCTTAGGTTGACTATATCAGCACCTTTAAGGATGAACCCTGCGATTTTTGATGCTAAAGGGTGTGTGAGTGGCCCAAACCCTGTACCAAAAAATGCATATTTCTTTTTTAGAACACGCCGAGCGATACCAACAATACCGTGACGTATGATAAATCTAATAGACCATTTATTTACTCTATTATTAGGTTGTCCGAAATAACCTCCACCACCATATATAAAATATTTTGCAGAGATCATATCAATTAGAGTGGCACGTTTAATATTTAGGTCGGATGAAACTTTATCTGAAGCCGTCGATGAATATAGTTCATAATTATCATCTATATTATCCATTATTACTTTCACTAATAATGTGTCACCAAAATTATCTTTATATTGAGACCCATGTATTATTACTTTATTTTTCATATTTTATCACTAAGTATGTTATTGAAACTAATGCTGATAGGCTGTAAGAAAATATTGATATTAAAGCAATATGTTTTAGTTCATCACCAACAAATATTAATCCAATTATTAAAGAGCTAATGAATATCAATTGAGACCATGTTCTTACTAATGGCCTTCCTATTGCATTAAGTACAACTGATGAATATCTATCAACTAACCTTACTGGTATGATAAATATCAGTAAATAATATACATCGATATAATCACTCCACTCTCCATTTAAGAATAACTTCTCGATATAACTGCCTAAATAGTAGCATATTATTGTTCCTACAAAACCGAGTAAAAGCAACACTCCTATTGTGATAATATTATAAGCTGACTGATTAGCTCTTAATCTATCACATAGTATTGGATATATCACTTTATCAAATAACTGTCCTATTATTGTTATTGGAAAATTAATTAACTGGAAAACTCTACTGTATCCGGAAAAGTCTGTTGGATTTAGTTGATTAGAAACATATAGTTTATCAAGCTGGGAGTTGATATAGTTAATAATCCTATTAATTGTTAAGACTCCAGAAAAACCTATGTCTTCTTTTATTTTTTTAAAGTCATAGCTTGTAGAAAATGGAGTTTCTGACTTGGCTTTATAAAGAGATAACTTTATTATTTCTTCTATAAAAACACAAATTATCAGCCAGTATATTTCAATACCAGATTTTAGTACTACAATTTGTAATAAAAAATGCATGACGATAAAGCTATAGAAATCTATATTTACAATTTCTCTAATCTTTAATTTTCTTTGCAATACTGCTTCATATATCATCGAGACTAGTTTTACTATAACTATAGGAGCCACTAGTTGAATATATAACTTTGAGTCTGGAATTTTAAGTAGTTGTTGAATGCTATCAGCACTCAACACTAGCCCTAAACCTAAACCTAAACCTAGTATTAAAGAAAAAATAATATATGTGTTTATTTTCTTAACGGAAATATATTTAGACCGAACTAGAGCGGGCCCCAAGCCGACACTACCAATAGTTGTTAATAACCCGATAAAAACCAAGGAGACACCATAGGGTGCATAAGTGCTTGGTAATGTTGTATCTGTTATTACTTTAAATAGATATAATGACAAGATACTCTTCAGTATTAAAAAAATAAGACTTATAGATATATTTTTTAGCATGTAAAGCCATTTAATAAAGATACTATTCTATTACATGCATTCCCATCGCCATAAGGATTATGCGCAAAGCTCATTCTTTTGTACTCTTCTTTATTACTTATTAATAACTCTATATTGTTCACAATTGAATCAATACTTGTACCAACAAGCTTAACTGTACCAGCGGTAACAGCCTCTGGTCTTTCTGTAGTGTCTCGCATTACCAACACTGGCTTCCCAAGAGCCGGGGCTTCTTCTTGTATACCTCCAGAGTCTGTTAATATGATGTGAGCACGTGTCATCAAATAGATAAATGGTAAATATTGCTGAGGCTCAATAAGGTAGACATTGTCAATATCTGCAAGTATGCGTTTGACTGGCTCCCTTACATTAGGGTTCAAGTGCATAGGATATAGAATTTGCGTATCTTTATGCGCAGTTGCAATCATCGCTAATGACTTACATATCCTCTCAAACCCTCCACCAAAACTCTCCCTACGATGGCCAGTGACTAGGATGAGCTTCTTACCTGGATCTAAAAATGGAAACTGTGCTGCTACTGTTGCATTTAAGTCTTTGTCAGTATCGATCTTATCTTTCACCATCAAAAGTGCGTCAATAACCGTGTTCCCCGTCACGTAAATATTGTCTGTTGAGAAGTTTTCACGTAGCAAATTGTCTTTAGACGTTTGCGTTGGGGTAAAATGATACTTTGCTAATACGCCTGTCAATCGGCGGTTTGCCTCTTCAGGCCATGGCGAGTAGATATTACCCGTACGAAGACCTGCTTCAACATGTCCAACTTCAATCTGTTCATAATATGCAGCTAGACTAACGGCAAAAGTGGTCGTAGTATCTCCATGAACTAATACAACATCCGGCTTAAAATCTTGAAGTACTGGTCTTATTTCTTGAATGATACGAGCAGTTATATCACTTAAAGTTTGTCCCGGTTTCATTAGGTTAAGATCGTAATCTGGCCTGATATCAAATAAATCTAACACTTGATCTAACATCTCTCTGTGCTGTGCCGTCACACAGCATTTAGACTCAAAACGTTGCTCGTTTGATAAAGCATGAACTAAAGGTGCCATCTTTATAGCTTCTGGACGCGTACCAAAAACCGTTAGAATTTTTTTCATCTTCATTCTATTTTTCCTAACCAAATATAAAGTCATAATTAATGTTGATAGATATATTTCATAATTGTTCGCTAGTAACTCTTTGGCGCTTTCTCCAACTATTTAACAAAGATGAAATACGCCAGATATGGCTAATGACCGAAAAATAGCATGCAAACAAAATCAAGAAAGCAATAAACATAATCGATTCACTAACACCAAAAAAGTCAGCCCATAAACCGATAGCGGCACAAATTGATGCCATCGAACAGATGAAAATTAACGTTGCACCTGGAGAAAGCCCAATACGCTGACAAATATGGTGTAGATGTTCTCTATCTGGTTGGAATGGTGACTGACCTTTACGAATACGACGGATCATAATGGTTGCCATGTCCATCAACGGTAAAGCTATTAACCACAGTGCTGTGACTGGCTTGAAGGCTACCGCTCCTGGTTCTTGCGTGCCGCGAATCAGCATCCAGACCACTGTAAAGCCGATAAACATACTGCCAGCATCACCCATAAAGATTTTAAAGCGACGACCAAGTGGGAAACCTAAGTTCAGGAAGATATAAGGGAGCATCGCAGTCACGATCAATAAACAGATCGTGGCTAAATATTCGTTTCCGTTGTAGGCAAATACAATACCTAATGCCGTAAAGGTGACCGAGGCTAACCCGCCCAGCAAGCCGTCTATACCATCAACCATATTAAATGCGTTAATTGCGCCTATTACCGCAATAACGGTGATCACTGCGCCAGCAACTTCATTCAGGGCAATGGTTTCGCTCCCCATTAAGTAGCCTAAATCGTGTAAGCTGTGGCCTCCGATGTAAATCATCGCAAGGGATATTCCGGCTTGGATAATAAGACGAATTTTGAAACTTACATCGTAGTAGTCATCTAATGCGCCGAGCACTATAAGCACAGCCGAACAAGATAAGTAGAGTGATAGGTTGTCATTCATTGGTAGGAACAGAAGGAACCCCACCAGTATGGTAGAGAAAATGGAGATCCCTCCTACAAGTGGCACCACACCTTGGTGAAGCTTTCTTGCATTGGGTTTATCTACTAGACCTACGCGCTTAGCGACCTTGCGCATAACAAAAAGTAGAACGAACGACAAAATAAATACAAATAAATATGCATTATTCATGATAGCCAACTGTGTTATTAAATAAGTTTGAGGTAAATCTATAACGCATCCGACTGATTCCCTATACGGATTCCATTGCATCACAGGTCCGATACTGCTGATTCTTTTTCGCTCATATCTGAATAAGCCGAACCTAAGAACAAGCAGGTGATTTTTTGGCGTGACAAAACCACATTAGCCAACGTGGGTTGTAACGCATTGCAAACGCTAATTTCTAATATTGAATATGTAAGTAACTGAGCTCCACCGACACTAGCTCGTGACGGTCATCGGTTCTCAGCCTTTATAGGCAGGCCAAATACAAAGCTGAATACACTAACTAACGGTTTGGGCCGGTAGTTATGTACTTCTATAAACCTAGTATTTGGTTTTGATAGGTATGAGAAATGGAGATTTAAATTGTAACCTATGCCTAACCAACATTTGCTCGCCACTTTGTTAGCTTTGAGCGTCCCTCTGACAAAAGGGAATTACATAAATTTGTAATAGTTCTCGTTTTTTATAAATCAATCTTGCCAGAAGTGCACTTAGGTGCTTATTATTAAAAATCATCTTGCTTGGTTTCTTTTCTATTGGGAAAGAGGCCAACGGATGATTTGGGCACGCTACCGCCCCTAGGTCTGGCTCCTAGAAGCAAGTTTTGCACGTAATGTAAATGTGTTGCATTTCTAAATGAGGGACGAATTGTATAGTAAACACGTTGCAACTAAAAGTAGAACGTGTAAAAAGCTTACAAAAAAATGTCTTTTTTCTGACACTTATTCCGTAATAAATGTGGCGTGTTTTATGAAATTATAATTATCAGACACCCATTTACCCAACGAGCACTAAACAGCCAGTGACGCTGATTCCAAAAGCTTAAATGAAAATAGTTGCAATAATATGAATTGCATCACAACAGGTTGCAATGAAACGTAGTCAAATTATGATGAATATCTAAGTCTCTCTAAACTTTCAGTTTTGCCATTTTCTTTCTCCTATTTTGCTTGCCTACAATACGCTCACTTATTCACTATCTGCCTGCTTACCCTACCTACTGAGCGATTTACCGAATCACTGCCAAATAGTGAGGTTTGGCTATGTGTAAAATAGATACTCTCAAGCGTAAGCTAGCAAAGGTAAAAGCGTCGTTTTGTTATGAAAGTACTGCACCACGGTGGGAAAAATACGGTTACTGGCTCTTGTCACGAGCTCGTATTACAAAATGGAAGTGTGCTGATCGACTGTGGTTTGCTACAAGGTCAGGACAATACTCAGCAGCAGAGTTTGGGTATCGACTTTTCTATCTCTGATCTCAAAGCGGTAGTGCTGACCCATTCTCATATCGACCATATTGGTAGGCTGCCTTGGCTATTAGCAGCGGGCTATAAGGGCCCTATCTACTGTACGGAAGCCACCGCTGAGCTCGTGCCGCTTATGTTAGAAGATGGTTTAAAGCTCCAATTGGGTATGCGACGTCATCAAAGAGAGAAAGTGCTCGATTTTATTCGAGCGCTTATTCGTCCTTGTCCTTACTCAGTGTGGATAGAAATAGAAGATAGCACTTCTCTTCGCTTTCAACCTGCTGGGCACATTTTAGGCTCAGCATATGTTGAGTTTCATTTATCAAACCAGGAGGCTGTTGTTTTCTCTGGGGATTTGGGACCTCGCAACACACCTCTCCTACCGGATCCCTTATCACCGGAAAAAGCTGACTACCTGTTTATCGAGTCGACTTACGGCAATAAAATTCACGAGGATGTAGAGTCTCGCAGCAGGCGATTACTTTCTATTATTGAGCATGCACTTCGGGATGGTGGCGTAATTGTGATACCAGCTTTTAGTGTAGGGAGAACCCAAGAGTTACTCTTTGATATAGAGCAGCTTATACATGAGCACGCTTTGCAAGATTCACTGCCTATTATTCTCGACTCTCCTTTGGCTAAAAAGGTGACCAATACCTATCGCCAATTTAAAAAACTTTGGGGATCAGAAGCGAAAGAGCGACTCGATCATCATCGACACCCGCTCGCGTTTGACCAATGCATTACGATCGAAAGCCACGCAGACCATTTACAGCTCGTTAACCGTCTCGCAAGTACATCAGAAGCCGCTATCGTGGTTGCGGCCTCCGGAATGTGTGAAGGTGGCCGTGTCGTCAATTATTTGGAAGCTTTACTGCCTGATGAAAGAAATGATGTGCTATTTGCTGGCTATCAAGCGAAAGGGACGTTAGGTCGGCGTATCCAGGATGGAGAAGAAAGTGTATTGATTGAAGGTAAGCGCGTGAAAGTGAAAGCTCAAGTACATACCATGTCAGGCTACTCGGCGCATGCCGATATGAACGACTTAATACAATTTGTAACTGCCATTCCTACTCCTCCTAAAGAGGTTCACCTTATACATGGTGAGGAAGATTCGAAAAAAGCGCTTTATCAAAAACTAATCAACCTCGGATATAACTGCGTAATATAGTGAATTAGATAATAATTTAATTTCAAGGCAACATAATATATCGCAAACATAGTTTGTCGAATTCATTGATATAGTTACGTCAAGATTCAAAAACAAGCCATAAGTAAGGACTCAGGTTCAAGAAAATTAACAAAGTTACAAGCATGTTCTGGATTAAGGGATATAATTTCTATACGAATTAAATTATAATCGCCGACTTGTAAGCAATTGGCTAGTCGAAAACAACTTATTCCATTCCTATGACAGACAGTATGAGCGACACGCTTCAAGAACGAGAAGCTTCTGAATTAACTAAAAATAATTCTATCAGCATAACATCAGCATTGGACGAGTTATCCGCAAGTGAAACAGACGCTTGCCTTTATATCTACTGTCCGAAAGAAGACGAAGCAAAGATAGCTCAAGTGCTTAAGAGACATCCTGAGATTAACGCACAAGTTAATAACTATGCCCTTAGGGATTTCAAGAGTAAAACCCTTTGCCACTTTAAAAGCTCACACCTAAACCCTGAGCAGCAAGCGTTTCTTGTAGCTGCGACAGAACTAGGTGCTTGGGTTGAGCCTTTAGTGAGCTACTTTGATCGTTCACTTGGCTACACTGAAACTGAGCTCTTGCATAGTGGTTACTTCTTACACCAAAAAGCTTTTTCTATCCTCTCTAATCGTAAGAACAGCTGGCAAAAGCGCTTCATCGATCTCTTGTTTGTTTTTATGCTGTCGTGGGTTGCTATCCCAGTAGGGCTTATTACGGCACTGCTCATTAAGCTTGAGTCACCAGGCCCGGTATTCTTTAAGCAGCGTCGCACTGGCCAATATAATGAAGAATTTGACGTGATCAAGTTTCGCTCGATGCGAAACGATGCGGAAAAGAACGGTGCCCAATGGGCGACCAAGAACGACGCTCGCGTAACGAAAGTCGGCTGTTTTATTCGTAAAACTCGCATTGATGAGCTCCCCCAGTTAATCAATGTACTAAAGGGAGAGATGTCGATGGTTGGTCCACGCCCTGAACGCGAGGTGTTCATCTCTGAATTGGAAAAAGCCATTCCTTACTACCGCTTTCGTCACGCCGTTAAACCTGGGGTAACTGGTCTAGCCCAAGTAAAATACCCTTACGGCGCATCGGTAGAAGATGCTATTTGGAAGCATAAATACGATATCTACTACATCAAACACCAAAACTGGATGATGGAAGTGAAGATTCTTTTCCTTACGGTTAAAACAGTGTTGTTTGGGATGGGGCGCTAGAAAACGGCGAATTCAACCGAACGGATCATAGGTATAAAAAAGAGCAGCGCCTTATGGTAGCTGCTCTTTTTATTTTGTCCTTTGCACTATAAACTCAAGCACTACTAAATGCTTAATCCATACACCTAACTAAACCAAGCGCATATCAACTTAAAATATTCAAGTAATGCAACAAGCAACACAATTAGCCCCTTAGTGACGGCCAGTGTAGATTCTTATATATGAATCTCGATAGTTACGGATATCAAACTCAGTTGAACAATGTAAAGCCTGACCTTTTACTGTTTTATAGTTGGATTTAAGCAACTGTAGTTTAGTGGCAATATCATCAGGGTGATTATCGATTAAAAAACCATTTCCATTAATTAACTCAGAGCACCCACCAACATTACTCAACAGCAAGGGAACCCCCGCAGATGCAGCCTCTAATGCTGACATCGGTAGACCTTCACTATCAGAAACTAAAGCGAAAAGATCATAGCGACCAAAATCATCGAAATCACTTACAGCACCAACGAAGTTCACATTTTGAACTTGTTTACAATCTCGCTTTAATGGCCCATCTCCAACAATATCCAACTGAACATCAGCTAGATTTTCAATAGCTTCAATCAAAATATCTGGTCTTTTGGGTTTGGCCAAACGTCCTAAAAAAAGAATACGAAATATTTCGGATTCCTTTTTTCTCACTATATTACGAGGAAAGACACTATTTCTTACATACGTTAGCTTATGATCTAGAATGCCTATTATTTCAATCGCATCTTGGCGATCCTTTTCTGAAACACAGAGTATTGAGTCAGATAAGTAAGAAAGTAACCTTTCGACTGTTATAAATAACATCTTCAGACGACCGCCATTATAAATACATGACCAACCATGGGAGACGTATATGACCCTACATTTAGTGAATAACTTTAGCAAGCGGGCATACACGCCAGCATTGGCTGAGCTTGCGATAAGAATATCTATTTTATTACTTCGAACAAAGCTAACTAATTTAAATAGTGTCTTTAAACAAAAAATTTTTTCTATTCCCGGAACGAATAGAGTCTGTTGAACACTTACCCGTTCAGAAAGCCACCCAGGCTGATTCGTAACCAGAAAATGATCGAAATTTTTGTCTAATAAAGATATTTGATCCTTCACCCAAGTCTGAGCTCCGCCAATCTCAGACTTCGTGATTATATGTGCAATTTTTAACATAAAGGTAAGATCATATGACTACAATGAACGGTAAATTGAAATCCACTTTTCGGCAACTGCGCTTAATGAGTAGTTATCTACAATATATTCTCGAGCTAGTTTTCCTAGTTTTTCTCGATTAGAAGCAGGTAGTTCGATGTATGTGGCTAGCGCTCGCGCTAAAGCATTGCTGTTTCGAGTAGGTACAACCTTACCATTTTCCTGAACAGCGCCACGGATCCCACCACAATCTGTAGCTACGACTACTCGTTCACACGCCATGGCTTCCAGAAGAACAAGCGGCAATCCTTCCCAAGCCGACGACATAACAAAAATGTCTGCTGCGCACATCCAGTTTTCAACATCAGGCTGAAGTCCAAGAAACCGAACGCTGTTACTGAGGTTCATATCATGAACCTTTGCCTTTATTTCGTCTTCTAGCTCACCAACGCCAACAATCGCAAGCTTGGCCTTTACGTTGTGGCTTGCTATCAACTCAGAAAACGCATCAAGCAAATTTGGATAGTCTTTAGCCTCTGATAAACGGCCGACGGCTAAAAATAGCATCTCATCAGAACCAAGCTCGAGAAGCTTTCTTTTATCTTCACGAACGCTGACATCAAAGTGAAATTTGTCTACATCTATCCCGTTGACTACCGCAACAATTTTTCCTGGCTTACAGGTTTTTTTGTCTAAATAAACCTTTACCGCTTCTTCACTTACATTGGTGTTCAGATTACATAACCAGTCCGTATACCTGTAGGCTAATGTACGCAAACTTCCACCTTCATTTGTACTATGAGCGGTGCACACTAAGGGCGCAGATGAACCAATCAACTTCAGAAATCGCGAAAAGATATTTGCATGGATCATGTGACTGTGGACAACGTCTGGCTCAAAACGGTCTATATGCTTTTTAGCTTTTAACAAGGCTTGCAGAAGACTCAATGGTGCCTTAGTTGCCTGAAGCTCAATGAGCTCTACCATGCTACTTTTTGGGGATAAAACTGTCTTTCCTGTCAATGAAATAAGCTGGACCAAATGCCCTTTAGAGGAAAACTGGTCAGCTAAGTCACACACTTGCTTTTCCCCCCCTCCGACTTCTAGTCCAGTTGAGATTAACGTTATTTTCAAGAGGATACTCCCCAACCAAAATAAGGCATACTAATTCGGCCCATATAACTAAAAATAAAAAACAATATGAAAGCACATCTGAAGAGTACTTTTCTTGACGCTGTTAAATAACAACCAGCAATCAAAACCAATACAACAAAGCTTTCAAACACACGTCCAGTCACTTCAGTTAAAAAGTATGTCGAGAGGTAAAACAGAGCGCCTGATATTTCAAAAGCATACTTATGGCAATACCGTCTACCTTGCATCCAATAAAGTACGAGAATCGACGACCAAAACAAAAATGCTCCTCCACTAACATTTGCATTTACGAACGCATATTCGTTAGCTTGCCTTGCTCCTAAAAACGCACTTATGATGGCTAGAGATAGTGCGATCCCAATACCAATAGCAGATATTGTAACGCCTCTAAAATTGCGTGTAAGTTTTATCTTCTTTGATAAAAGAACGACGCCATATACAAGAAGAACAAAAAAGAATGATACATGTATAAGAGGTGTGATTAAAAAAAGGACTTTCCTAAAAAAGCAGTCTTTATAATAGTAAGCCAATAAAAAGACTGATATTGCCACACCTTGCCTTAAGTGAATAATATAATTTTTAACAACCTGTGGGAACAGAAGTATAATTAGAACTAGAAAAACTTCCTTTCTGTTATTTTTCAAGCAAACATAGCAACTCAAAAAAGACGAAAAGAAAACTAAAACTCTTATGATGTTTTCAGGTGAAAAGAACACTCTGAGAGACATATTCATTAATAACCAAATAGGCTCATTAAATAAGACTCTCACATCTCCCTTAGATAAATAACGCAACATAATTAACCATGCATTACTAGCATAGTCTAAGTAATTTGCTCTATCTATGATAGAACCATCTATAGGGAAAAGTAACACCAAGCTCAAGGCATAAATCATCGATAACGAAAATATTGCCAACTTTGGTGTATTTCTGACTCTATGCATTAAACAATAATCTCTCCCAAGATTGTAATATATAATCCCTTTGATAACGAAGTGCAGTTTCTTTAACTGACTCATTAGCCGGTGGGTGTTCATAAGCATCAATGATGGCTATAGCAAGTGCTTGAACATTCCCTTGCTTTACTAATTTACCATTACCGTTATTTACGATTATTTCACTTGGGCCACTTGGGCAATCGAAGGAAACAACTGGCGTTCCTAACGTTATAGATTCGACCAATACATTGGGAAATCCTTCGTATAAACTCGTCATCAAGGTTAAGCGAGCCTTGTTATAATATCCTATTGTGTCTGATTGAAATCCTTCAAACTTCACTCTCTCGGAGAGTCCTAGCTCTTCAACTTGTTGTTTTAGATCACCTAACAAACTACCCTGACCAATAAATACAAGAGATACCTCAGGAATACTTTTAGCGACTACCGAGAATGCATCAATTGCATAATGAAACGCCTTCTGTTTTTCCAAGCGACCCACGCATAATATATAATTTTCCTTTGCCGAATCTCCAGGAAAACTCTGGCTAAAGCTTTCAACCTTGCTCGACACAGGATTATAAATCACGGAAGTTTTACTCTCCGTCGACGGAATGGACTTAACAAGATCGTCTCTCATGCCAATGCACTGGTTAACGATGTGATCAGCCTTGCCGTAAAGAAGCTTGATTAAAGGCACAACGACAAACTTCCCCAAAAAGCCCTTAATATCTTTAGTGTTACGTGAAATTGTATTAATATTCCTTGATATAATGGTGTAGTTTTTAAAAAGCGTCCATCGAATAATTACCAATAACATTGTTAACTCGTAATTAAATGCCAGCCATTTGTCTATATCACTATTTTTAATAAAATCTCTTAAAGGAGCCAAAGCGTGACGAGCTTGGCGTACATCCAAAGATACCAGTTTCACTTTATCGCTAACAATACTTAAATAGTCTGCATTATCTAGATTAAGAACAACGAGTGTCACGTCAGCTCCGCGTTCGGCCAAACCATTTGCGATATTTACGCAGACCCCTTCAGCCCCCCCGCCGGCCAATGAACTGATCAATAGGCATACTTTATTTTTACTCATATCATTTGACTTCGCTTTCATTCTAGCTTTCGAGACTGTAGTTTATAGCTAACGTAATAATCCATGAAGAATAGGAATCGGGCTGTTGTAATAGACAACGCTCCTCCAATCAGGCCATAGTGAGTTATTAGTACTAAGGATAACCCTCCAGAAATCAATGATACTCGAAGAGAGATATTCCTGTAGAGCTTATCCAGACCTTTGGGTAGAAAATACCCTTGACTATATGAGTTTGCGACACCAACAAATAGCACTCCAACAATAAGGATTATGAGATATTCATTTGCAGATGAAAACTCTTTACCTAAGAACACACCTAAAACATACTCACCAAATAGGAATATAAATATTATCGGAGGGACGCTAACAAAAACATTGGCTATAATTAGTTTTGACACTTGGCTCTCCTTTATTCTTGAAATAACCGGATAGACAGCTTTAGCCAATACGTTTTGTAATGTAACAACCACTGAGCACAATCTGGATGCTATTGCAAACTTTGCAAACTGCTCTGGAGGGTATGATGTGCCTAGAATAATAGTTGGAATTGAGTTATACAAGTTAGGAGCTAAAAGTCCAATAAAAACATGAAAACTACTTTTTAATGTACTCAAAAAGCCCAATGAAAATTTTATACTTACCTTTTCATTTATCTTGCAGCTATAAGTCAAATATATTCCACTCAATAGTGAGGGTAGACTTGTAGCCATCAAAGCGTTACATATATCACTTTCATTATTTATAAAAAACAATATTACCAATAAATTCGCAAATTTGCTGGCTAGCATAACCTTTGTAACTAGCATCATCTCGCTCATACCCTGATAATACCAAACAGGAGTAAGAGCATAACCAATTAAGTAAGGTATGGCAGCAACTGACATGTAGAAAAAAAATTCTTCACCACCATAAAGTACAGCATAACCTAAACAGCATAGGATATAGACTATAGCCAGGAATAACCTTAGACTTTGCGTTTGAACAAATAGACTATTTTTTACTGAGAAGTTATTCCTATTTTTTGACAATTCTCGCACTGACGTATAATGAGTACCGTAATCAATAATGGTATGTCCAAAATAGAGAACCGTCAGAATAAGGAGGTAAATCCCATATGATGTAGCTCCAAGTGTCCTTGTCAGTAGGGGCATGGTCACGATCGGAATTACTAAACCAATTAGGTCTATCACTCCAAAACCAATGAAATTTTTAGCAATTTCTTTTAACTTTGACATATATTATATAAAACAGCACTGGCATTGTATAAATGCCAGTGGTTTGAACTACAAATTAAGCAAGTCTATCGTGAGGATACTCTTCACCACGCTGCTGAAATTCTAAAATTTTTCTATTGACCACTCTGCCATTTTCTATCTCTAATGCTTTGAGCAGTGTTTTATCTTCTTTCCAGCTATCCGATACCAGCATAGGTATGTAGTCAAATATTGACTTGGTAATCTCATATGAGGCTGATTTCCAATAGATAGTTGGAGTATGATCTACACAATAGTAATGAACTTTGTTTTTTACGGTAAATGTTGGCTCATCAAAATCTGTAGGTTTAGCAAAATAAAAACCCATACCTTCGTCACAACTGATATCAATTATATCAATTTGCTTCTCCAAAGAATCGACAAAGCTTTCATCACGGATAAACATCAACGGATCTGTAGGATTTTGTAATACACAGTTGATGAGCACATCATATTGTTCAAGTGATTTGTGACTATCTATGTATTGCCCGTCATCGGTTTCTAGAACAACGTTATTGCCATCCAGCTTCATTTGTTTGTAATCAACACTTTCTACTGGCGCATTCATTAAATAGCTAGGCCTTTTGCTGTAAACCGAAATATCATTAATGCCGAGAGATTTTAAACTGCTAATAGCGCCTCGAGCAGTAGCCCCAAACCCTAACACACAAGCTTTAATTCTTTTACCAAAAAAGCCATTTTTGCCACTTAACATCATCATGTGCTGAACTGCTGCATAACCAGCCAGCTCATTGTTACGATAGAAAATGTGGGTATTGTCATTCCCACCGTACATGGCTTCCCAAGCAATTATTGTCATTTTCTTATCGATTGCTGCTTGAGTAATTTCCTTACCTTGCACACAATGAGGCCATCCCCAAAGGACTTTACCTTCATCAAAATATTTGAAGTCTTCCTTTGTAGGTTTTGGTAATAGCCATACGTCACAGTATGTGTACAAACTCTCGCGTTCTAGAACGCCACCGAACTCTTGTTCAAAAAAAGCATCACTTATACCAAAGGCTTCTCCATAGCCTTTTTCAAAATACATATGCTCTCTTACATCACTTGGGAATCGCTCTAGAAAGTCTGGATGTATAGCAATTCGTTTTTCATGTTTTTTGGCTGACCGACCAAATACAGCTAGCTTTTTCATTTTATACTCCTTCATGCAGCATTTTTATAAAATCATTTACTCTTGGATCCCAGCAAGAGTTGTCACAATGTATACCTTCCTCAAAGACAAACTGATTATCTTCAAACTTAAACCTGCCAGGTTTTCCATCCACTTTCATTTGATACGGTCTGTATGCGCCAATAATCGATTGCATTTCGTTGACAAAATACTCACCATCAGTGGTCTCAAAGACATCGAGAACCATGCATCTCATTTGCATTTTGTTTGTAGCATCTTTAAGAAGGTGCAGTAACTCATCCGTAGGTCTATTCCACCCAACTAGTTCAGAGCCACTAGCATAGCCATTTTCTCCCAACAACTTTTGATGACCAAAATAGCTATCTCCAATACGTATCATTCGCCATTCCCACTTTATATTCAGGAAGTCCTGAATGATCGCATAATGCTTTTGAGCTCTACCGAATCGAGGGACTTTAATACCTTTAGTTGAGATCCATGGTACTAAACCTAGTGCCAACTCAGGACTAAATCGACCAAAAACACGATCAATGTATTTTTTGTACTGCTTTTTATCTTTTATAATGGATACAGCACTTCCTCCAGCTCCAATATTACTCTTTGAAACAACAGGAAACGCGATGTCATTAATACTTGAGAGAGCTTCATGCTTACTGGAATAAATTCTAGTTTTGGGGTGAGGTATGTCAAAATATTTCAGAAATAGACACATATTTCTCTTATTTTCATATGTATATATTTCATTCAAAGTTGGATATATAGGTTTTTTCAAAATTTCATTGATAAAATATATTCTTTCATCAAAGATTGTTTTATGCTCTTGATAATTACACGGAGGGCGAACGATATATCCATCAATACTTTCGTCACAGCTATCAAGCCAGTCATTAGACATTAAATCAATAACCTTATAATCCGAACCAGAGTTTCTTACAGAATCTTTCATTTTTTCTAACTCATGACCCTGATAGCATAAAATGCCAATTTTCATATCACTCACCAAAACTTTATAATATCAATTTATTTTTATCGTTTTCTATATATAGATAGAACAATGCTAACCATTGCTCCCAATATAAAACCTAATAATGTACCAACAATACAGATGAGTGCTCTTGATGGTTTAACTTTAACTTCGGGAACAACCGCTGGGTCAACTACTTTGAAAATGAACTCCTCTTGCGCTTCTGCAAGCATTAGTTTCTTTGTTTGTTCTTCTATTAACTTGTAAAACGTACTTTGCATTTCAGCTACAGATGTCTTATTGAGCTGCTGCTTTAAATAAACCAAGTTGTTGGAAACTTCTGATATTGTCCTCTCACGCATAACTCTATTGATCTCATTTACTATCCAATCAACCCACTGTTTCGCAATGTATGGGGAGTAATATGTCATTGAGACAGTATATAAACCACTTGACTTATCTTGCTTTATACTAAATATATCTTTGATAAAAAGCTCATATGCTTCTTGTTCTGTGGGGGCCTCCCCTCTTAAACCATCAGGAGTTCGTAACCACTTATTGTTACTTTCACTATATATGTCATCATCAATGACCAATGTATTATCTTCCAACACCCAGCCTTTAGTAGCCATCAAAGGTACCAGTAAATCATGACTCCCAATAAATGAACTTATAAACTTTCTCGAAGACATCACCTGAACTGCCAGATCAGTTTTCGATGTATCTCCACTACCAAGGCTAACACCTGTTAGAGCTGCTATGCCGCCAAACTGACCGGCTATTTTCTCTAGTCCTCCACTATCACTTCTCTCTGTCGGTGCGAGCAATGCATAAGCTTTATATATGTTTGGTTGATTTAACGCATAGATTACAGAGCCAACAGCAAATATAACTGTGGTAATTATAATAATCCACTTGCCTTTCCATAGAGCCATAAATAAGTCAGTTAAACCAATCTCGTCTTCTGGACGATATACTTCATTGGTAGGCAAATTGTATTGGTCACGATCTTCATTTGACATTATTGATTGTTCCATTCGTGGATAGTTAGCATCTTAGAATACTTTTACTATTCCAGCTTATTCGTCATAAATTAAGTAAAGGCTCTTAATCATCGATTAAGAACTTTCTTGCTTTACTTCAGAGCATTTATTGCTACCCCTGTCTGATACAGGATCTGTGTTGCAGCTGTCCAAGTGCTTAGCGCATCTCGGTAATCGGTATCAATTGGTACGACAATTGTGTCACCAGCCTCCAGCTCCTCCTGGTTGTTACCGAACCAGTAACCAGAGGATGGTTTGTAAACAGAACCATCCGCTCGCACTACAAAAATGCGATCTTCGTCCGCTTGTTTCTTCGCACCGCCTGCTTTGTTCAAGTAATCATTAACATCAAGTCTGTTATCCAACAAGTAAGTAATTGGAACCTGAACTTCACCCATAATTGAAACTGTGTTGCGGAAGGTAGGTACAAAGAGGAAGTCGCCGTCTTCTAACATAAAGTCTGCTGAGCGATCACCTTTGAAGATACGGTTTAGCTGCACTACCATACGCCCAAGCGCCTTACTGCGACTTGCTTCTTCAACAAATGCTAGCGTTTTCTGTGGATCGGTAATTACGGAACCAATATTGCTGTCGGCCCTGAATGTTTTCTTCGCAGTTTCTGCGCGCATATCAGCGGCGTATTGATTTAAGAGCTTCTGCTCTTGTAAGCGCAATGCCTCACGCGTGAATATTGCTCCTTGAGGGTGAGCAAATTCTGTCAGACCGCCAGCTCGACCCAATAACTCACTTAAGGTTTCACCTTGGCGCACTGTATAGGTTCCAGGGAAGCGAACTTCACCCTGTAAAGTTACTGTGCTTTGTAGCTTCACATTTGGCTTTTCTAAGATGTTCAAACGGTCTCGGCCCACGATAACTGCATCGTCTGAGGTACCGCCTTGTATTGCTTTACGTAAATCAATCCGTTCAACATCAATATAAGCACGCTCATCTGCACTATTAATCGCGGTTCGTGCTAACTCTGCACTAATTGTGAATGCGTTATAAGTCAAACCACCAGCGGCTTCAATCAGCGTTGATACCGTCATTCTTGGAGTAATCGGGTAGCGCCCAGGGTGCTTCACTTCACCAAATACTTCTGCAATTTGAGGGGCTAGCCCCAAACGAGACTGTTGTTGGAGTTGTAACAATACTGGTGCAAGCAAAGTGCGACGAGTATTTTGCTTCAGCTTTTCAAAGTCTTCCTCTGTAATCTCTTTACCGCGGAAAATAATTTTTCTTTCTTCTTTTGCTTGCTGGTTCCAGCCAACATAATTCTGTTGGTTATTGAAATTAGTTTGTTGCGGATTATTGCTAGTCATCGCATTGCTACCTGCGATTATCGACCCTGCAGGGTTATTAACCATAGCAACAGACGAGCTCATCTGTTGCTGTTCTTTCTGTTGCTCCATCTCCGCCTGTTTTTGAGCTTGCTCGAGTGTTTTCGCTTTTGTAATTTCTTCATCATTAGCGAGTGTATCTAAATCTTCGTTATTGAACCGGTTGAATACTAGAACTCGGTCACGAGAACGTAGAGACATATTGTCTTTGCTGTTAGGAGATAAAATCGCGTTCGCGAGGTTTATCTGAAATACTTCGATATCACGTTGAGTATTAACTTCTCGAACAACAACGGCGTAGTTAACATCAGCAGTGGCATTAAATGCAGAGTCTACAGATTTAAACAAATCAGCAATACGCAAACTTTGATGCCACTCTACATAACCAGGGTGTCTTACATCCCCTTCGATTTGAACATATCGAGTAAGCTCTTCGCTTTTTTTCAAGATTTTAATAGCATCGCCATTTTTTACTTTGCTTTGCTTATCTTGATTCTTACTAAAATCGAGAGTGACCGCTTCACGAGTCCCATGTGTTGCATAGCGTTTGATTTCTAGCTGTTCTTTATACGCGTTGGCAGTAAAACCACCAGCTATTTGAATAAGTTGTTGGTAGGTTTCACCCGGCTTAACCTCATAAATTGCAGGACGATTAATCTCGCCTTCTATAGAGACTGTATCTTTAACAGAGCCGATTAAAACAACATCATCCGGTAGTAAGCGCACATCATCACTCGCATCACCTTTTAGTAACAGATCATACATGTCCAACTTACGAATAATTTTTCCGTCACGCTTTAGCTGAATATCTCTTAGTGCCCCACTTTCACCAAAACCACCGCTGTAGTAGATAGCCTGTGATATTGTCGTTAATGCGCTAACCGTGTACGCTCCTGGCTTATATGCATCGCCCATGACAAATACTTGCATGGTACGTAGTTCACCTAATGAAATATCGCTACGAACACCTATCATTTGCTCTTTTACACGTTGCGTTAGAGAGTCTCTAACATCAGAAAAGTGCATACCTGCAACATTTACTGGCCCAAGAGAAGGAAAGTTGATTGTTCCTGCGCGATTTACACGTAAGCGATGTGTTTCGTTCTCCTTACCAAATAACTGCACGATGATTTCATCGCCTGCACCCACAGTGTAATTAGCCGGAACTGGAACATCACTTATCGGAGCAAAGGTACTTGGAGAGCCAGCAAAGAGTTCAAGGCCAAAGCGTTGTAACTCATCATCTTCTTTTTTAGTATCCCATATTTTTTCTACTTCATTAGAACTCGCCCCACTCAATTGAGTTCTAGGTTGAATAACTTGCGGATTTGAGTATGACGTAGACTGGGAAGAAGAGCCTGAAGGGATACTAAAGCCATACTTACTCGCCAGTGCTTGCTGCTGATCTGCTGGTAAGTTCTGAAACATTTTGATTTGTTCTGGAGTAGGTGTTTGCGCAGTCGAGTAAGACGCAAACATGCTTGCCAAGACACAAACGGCAATGGAGAGATATCCTTTAAACATGATATGCCACTATAATAATTGGATAAAAGGCCCTAGCGCTCAAGTTTGAGTTCTAGGTATTTAAATTAGAATCTGTGCTGGAAACCCAGTGTAATCGAGTTAAGGCGAACTTGGTTTTCTGAAACGTTATCAACGAACTCAAACACAACTGCGCTTTGTTTGTTCAAAGCGTAATGCATACCTAACCCAAAACTGAATCCTTGCTCTTTGTCGGAGCCTACATTTTGTAAGTCAAGTTGAACGCTCGAGTACCCTGCTAAACCGTAAAGTGCAACTCGCTCTGAAACAGGCATATTTAGCTTAAAAAAGCCACTCATTGCACTATCAACCGCAAGCCCACTATCACGCTGAACTGAGGTTCCATAGCGTCCTTCTAAACCAATATAATCGTTAAAGAAGTACCCTGCTTGCGCACTAAGAAGAAAGGGGCTTCCCTCTTTCACGGACTCAGAAGGCGAGCTTTTCAATTCGGCATTTGAGTAACTCACTAGTGCACCAGCGTAAAAGTCGGCAGATGCTGAAAAAGAACTCAGGCTTAAGCCCAGTACACTAAGTATTCCTAAACAATGCTGTTTTCTTATCACGTAAAAGTTCCTAGTACTGGTAATAATGAGTGCTACGGACTTCAACGTACGCCTCGAAGACTCATTAATTATTGATTTTTGGCACGCTACCGCCCGGCGGCGTTGAGCGTTAGCCACTGTATCGCTTTCTTTATATTCAAGCGCCTAGCTCCCTCCAAACACTTAAGCCATACTGAAGGAACAGGCCGCCAAATTATGCACGCTTGATGGTTTATCAGCAAGTAAGGGAATAAGATAACCGCGCTATGTCACGTTGGTGTTAGGAATGAGATCGGAAGCCTGGCAAAATAAGAAACTATTTACATGCTAACGTTTTTTTATCTAGAATATAGTTTGGAGCATTTTTTATGCTACCAAACATCGATGTTTTTATACCGGATATACAAGGATTAATAATGAAGAATACAGCTCTAGCTATTCTTATGGCTCTAAGCGCATCAACTGCATTTGCAGCAGAAGAAGCAGGTTCAGCAGGCGCAGCTTCTGCATCTGCAACAGGTACAACAGCCGTAGCAGTAGGTGCAGCAGCAGCTGTAACTGTAGTGGCAGTTGCAGCGTCAGATAGTGACTCGTCTACAGCAACAAACTCTAATTCTGGCTCTGGCTCAGTAGCTAAATAATTTAGCTCTAGTATAGTCCAGCTGATCGCCCTGAAATAATCAGGGCGATTTTATTTGCAAGAGGGAACAATGAATATCTTCAAAGCGTCTAAATGGATACGCCCACTTCTCACTCTTCCGTTATTCTTCATAATTCAGGGTTGTACACAAAAGTTCAATGATGTTTCAGCAACCGTCCAAGAAGCATACGGTAACTACATCGATGTAGAGATGTCCTCAGACGAAATAAACGCAGTTCCTTATGCCAGTGCCTATTTGAGACTGGGGAATCAAAAACAGGTCTTTGTTGTTTTAGCTTTTGCAGAGCAAAATCCTCTCAATGGAAAAATACAACTGAAATGGGTAAGTGCTGACAAAGCTATGATCGTTACGGAGAATGGGCATATCGTCAAAACGATAGGTCTACAGAATGGGGACTTAGCGGGTGTTTATGGTGATGTGCCAGATTTTTCCTCTGATTCAGCCTCTGTTAACTACGCACTCTCATACGACTGGGCAACACAATATCGTTATGGCTTTCCAGCAAGAGTGACTCGTTCTTACTCAGGTCAAGAAACGTTGACGACACCAATGTCTAGCGCTACGACCAATGTATATAAAGAAACTGTTGAGTTTAGTAGTCTTTCCCACGGTATCGAAAATATTTATTGGGTTGATGAACTAGGTCAGGTTGTTAAAACCTTACAATATTTAGGACCTAACATGATCCCGGTTGAGTTGACCATTTTAAAGGGGTATAGCAAATCATGAGCAAGCAACTAATCACATTATTATGTTTGGTCATGCCACTTTTGAGCTCATATAGTTTAGCTCAAACAGAAACCTCTACAACACAGTCATTAAATGTTGAGTTGCTTCAGGTGGGTAAACAGCTACAATTCCAAGGACCTGCTCGTTTAGAAAGTGTGCTAGCACTCGCTTCAGAACACAACGTCTCACTACAATACCCTCTTGGTACGACTTTGTTTGATAAATCGGATCGTGCTGAGAAAACGTCTACCGCTTTAAAGAACTCGGTACTCAATCAAATGATCCAGCACAATTTGGTTGCACATCCATTCTACAAATTCATTAAGAAGCAAAGCTTTGCGCCACGAGCACTCTCTGCAATTGATGTTGATAAAATTCGACTAAATAAATTCGATAATCCTCTTTTGCACGGTACCTACGCTCTAGCGACTCCTCTACGCGAAGAGAAAGTGTATTACTTAGGAAACCTAAATAATGTGTATTCCGTTAAGGATCAGGCAGGCATCCCTTTACAAAGACAAATAGAGAACTTGGAAAGTAACATTGATACATTATCAAAGGCGCCAGTGTTGATTTACCCAGATGGACACGTAGTTAAGCCGCATCATGGAGCTTGGTTGACAACACAATATTACTTACCACCTCTGACATTGGTATATGTCCCGTTTGGTGATTTTGAACACTCCGAAATGGATCAAGATATTGTCCGCCTACTCACTCAACTGATACCAAACTCCACAAAGAGACCGCAATGATGCCAATTAGAAAAAGCTTAACCCTTTCTTTAATGGGCCCAGCATTGGTTTGGGCTCAAGACATGCCGTTTGAAGCTCCCTCTTTACAACCTTCCCAATCTGATTTTGGTGGTGTTGGTTTAATGCAGATGCCAACAGGACGTATGGCACCAGAAGGTGAGTTCAACTTTTCTGTCACTGGTAGTGATGAATACCTTTTTTATAATGCAACATTACAAGTTATGCCTTGGTTGGAGACGACTATTCGTTACACGAGAGTAGCATCAATACCCTACGATCCAACTTTTCCTAATGTTGATAATGAGTACACCGATAAAGGTATAGACTTCAAAGTTCGATTGCTAAAAGAGTCTCAGTATATTCCTGAGGTCTCTCTCGGTGTCCGAGACTTTGCTGGAACAGGACTATTTGATGGTGAATTCATCGCAGCAACAAAACGTTGGTCCAATAGCAATATTGGAACATTCGATTTTACACTGGGGATAGGTTGGGGGTATTTAGGAACTAGAAATAACATATCTAATCCAACATGTAAGCTTTCTGAGAGTTTCTGCGAACGCCCTTCAGACACACTTGCCAGTGGAGGCACCACGAACCTAGATCGTGCTTTTAAAGGCTCAGCAGCTTTGTTCGGTGGGATAGAATATCAAACTCTACATTCCCCTCTTCGTTTGAAATTAGAATATGATAGCAACGACTATAGCGAAGACTTTCCAGCTGTAATGGCTGGTGTAGACATGTCCCCGCACACACCGTGGAACTTTGGAGTGCTCTACCGCCTAGGAATGGCCGATTTTCGTTTAAGCTATGAACGTGGAGACACGTTGGTCGCGGGCTTAACGCTAAACACTAATTTCAATGATATGCCATCATTCTGGCGAGACACACCAACCCCTGAAGTGAAAGATAACCAGCCTGAAGAACTATCTGATGTTGACTGGGAACGTGTAACAGAAGATTTAGACAAAATTGCTGGTTACCAAAACACGCGTATTTATGTTGATGACAGTACAGTAACTGTCGTTGGTGAGCAGAAGAAATATCGTGATCGTACAGAGGCACACGAAAAAGCGGCGGCTGTACTTCACAATGAAATGCCTGACGATATTGATATCTATGCGATCAATGAACGTAACCGAGGCTTAATCAGTGAGCAAACTATTATTTCTAAAGAGAAATATCGCGACTTTGCTCAAGTCAATTATATCAACCCGAAAATAGAAGATACCACCTCCATAGCTACTACTAAGCCAACAGGAGAGTCTGTCTATGATGGATTTGAGCGCTTTGATTGGGGCTTTGCACCAAAGTTAGTTCAAACACTGGGAAGCGCAGAAGACTTTTATTTGTTTAGTATTGGCTTGAGTGGCAGTGCTTCTTATTGGTTAGCTGACAACCTAGAGATCGGTGGCTCACTGTACTGGGATTGGTATAACAACTACGATAAGTTTATCTATGTAACTCCACCTGATGGCACTACCGTTCCTCGTGTTCGCACCATGTTCCGAGCTTACCAAAATGAACATGCTGTAACCATGTCAAACCTACAATTGACTTGGTTCCAAGAGTATTCCAATACCATGGATCAGCAATTCTACGCGGGTTATCTGGAGAGCATGTTTGCTGGAGTCGGTACCGAGTTTCTTTACCGACCACAAGGAGCTAACTGGGCGATTGGCGCTGACGTCAACGTAATTTCTCAACGTGATCCACAAAGTTACTTCGGTGTTTACGATGAGAAATGGCAAAACGTGCCAGTATATGGACGTCCGTTCCAAGTTATTGATAAAGGCTTCACTGGTTTTGTATCTGGTTACTACTACCCTCAATGGGAATTCCTACAAGATTTGATGATCCAAGTCGATGTTGGTCAGTTCCTAGCTGGCGATGTGGGTACTCAAGTCAACGTATCTAAGCAGTTCAAGAGCGGTGTGATTGCCGGTGCCTTTGCTTCATTCACAGACTTATCAGCAGAAGAGTTTGGCGAAGGTAGTTTCACAAAGGGATTCTACTTGTCGATTCCGTTTGACATCATGACGGTGAAACCTAGTAATAATCGCGCAAACTTTAGTTGGCAGCCTCTTACTCGTGACGGAGGGCAGAAGCTCGGCCGTAAATACAGCTTAATTGAGTTAACCGACGAACGAAACCCTTGGTACCAAAGGCCTAATCGTTCGGATGTGGAACAATAAAGTAATCAAGGGAGCTGCGGCTCCCTTTTTCATATCTAGATACTGAGTCATAGAAGACTCAAACCTATCTTCCTGCTTCCAATAGCGCTACTTTTCGTTTCTTGCTAGAATTCCTGAGAAAATTTTAATCTATGGTGGAAGTTCTATGATCATCGTAACTGGTGGCGCTGGCATGATCGGCAGCAACATTGTTAAAGCACTAAACGAAGCTGGTATTAACGATATCCTGGTTGTCGACAACCTAAAAAATGGCAAAAAGTTTAAGAACTTAGTTGATCTGGACATCACAGATTACATGGATCGTGACGACTTTCTGACCCAAATTATGGCGGGCGATGATTTTGGTCCGATTGAGGCAATTTTCCACGAAGGTGCTTGCTCTGCAACGACTGAGTGGGATGGTAAGTACATGATGCTAAACAACTACGAGTACTCTAAAGAGCTGCTTCATTACTGTTTAGATCGCGAGATTCCATTCCTATACGCTTCTTCAGCAGCCACTTACGGCGATACCGATACTTTCGTTGAAGAACGCGAATACGAAGGAGCACTGAATGTATACGGTTACTCGAAACAGCAGTTTGATAACTACGTTCGTCGCCTATGGCAAGACGCTGAAGAACATGGTGAGACCCTTTCTCAAATCACCGGCTTCCGCTACTTCAACGTATATGGCCCACGTGAAGACCACAAAGGTAGCATGGCATCAGTTGCGTTCCACCTAAACAACCAACTTAACGCAGGTGAAAATCCTAAATTGTTCGCGGGCAGCGAATCATTCAAACGCGACTTCGTTTACGTTGGTGATGTCTGTAAAGTAAACCTGTGGTTCTTAGAAAACGGCGTATCAGGCATTTTTAACTGTGGTACTGGCCGTGCTGAATCTTTTGAAGAGGTAGCAAAAGCAGTTATCAAGCATCATGGCAAAGGCCAAATTGAAACCATCCCATTCCCTGAGCACCTAAAAGGCGCTTACCAAGAATTCACACAAGCGGATCTGACCAAACTGCGCACCGCAGGCTGTGATGTTGAATTCAAGACAGTTGCAGAAGGCGTTGCCGAATACTTAACCATTCAAAACCATTAAACAATTCGTTTGATCCTCTCAAAGCTACGGCTTTGACTAGTTATACAATAAAACTCTTATAATCAAAGGGAGCGTAATACGCTCCCTTATCAGTGGTTTATTAATGAACAACGCACTTCGCGCCATCGCTACGCTTCCATTATTGTTTACATTCACAGCCACATTCTGGTACTCGGATGCGACAAAAGATATCGTCTTCATTACGTTAGCTTCGATTGCTTGCTATCAGCTGATTTATTACAGGTCACACAGCCGCTTAGAGCTTCACTGGGACTGGATAAGTAAGGCCTTAGTCGTAATATCTACTTACTATGTGTTTAGTAAAACTTATCATGGTTTTAGCTCAAGCACGTTGAGAGTGGTGCTATCCATTACTCTGTGTTCCATTTTCCTTCCAAGGCTCAGACTGTCGAAAAACATGTTGGCGTGCTTTATCGCACTATCTGCCACATCGGCTTGCACCTACTATGTATTGCTCGGCAGTGAAGGCATCTGGCACTTAAATCGGATTAACTTTGCGACCTATGCCGCTGCTGTTGCCGTGCTCAGTCTGTTTTTAATCGCGCAAAAACAGCGGCACTTAATGCTTATCGGTACCGTCTCTTTTATTCTGGTCAGCTTTCCGTTTATTGGCGCCTCTTCTCGCGGACCATTGCTCGCTTTTACGCTTACAATGGGAGTCTTGACCTTACAAACTCTGCTTGAGAAAAATCGCATAAACGCTGTAATCATTATGATTCTCAGTGTTGGTGTGCTAGCTCCTCAAATACTTAATAACTCATTTCTCAGTCACAAGTTGGTTCAAGTCAAGGAATACAAAGAGAGTCAATCAAATAAAGACTACAATATTCACTCTCGCCTGGAACTCTGGAAGGCAGGGCTATCGTTTATACCATCAGCGCCATTGCTAGGGCATGGTTACAACGACAAACCTTTACTTGAGGAACGTTTTGAAAACTACGGTGGGTTAGATCTTACTATCCTGTACCACTACCATAATCAACTCATCTCTACGTGGGTACGCGACGGGTTCATTGGCACAATGATTATCATACTTTTGCTACTCAAACCCGTAACGTATTACCTCCGGCACTCCTGGCCCAATACCGATGCGATGCTGTTGGTGTGCTGCATCTACGCCGTATCTGGTTTAACGGATACACCGTTGAGCAATGCCAGTACGTTAAGTTTCTATTTGTATTTCTTCATTTTATATTTTTCAAAAGAGCGTTGTAATGAAAGTATTCGTCTTAAGCCTTAAACAATCCACCGATCGTAGAAAGCGCGTTGAGGAGACATTAGGTTTAACTGATATTGAATTTGAGTTCTTTGACGCTTTAACCCCCCAAGAGTTATCGCACGAACAAAGACAAAGGTTAAATCCAGAAAAAACACGCAACTTAAAAGGTTATGAACTAACAGAAGGTGAAATTGCCTGCTTTTTTAGTCATATGGCCATATGGCAATGGAGTGCTCAGCACGGGCAAGATGTATTAGTTCTGGAAGATAATGTGGATATACACCCCAAGTTTACATTCCTAGTTGCCGACTTAAAGCAAGTCTACTCACAATGCACGAAGCCAAGAACCATCATCAAACTCTCAGCCTCTAAACAAGGGGTTCGCTTTAAGAAAACACATGAGCTCAATGACAGCTTTACTTTGGGCAACTATGTTAAGCCAACAACAGGTGCAATGGGGTATCTGATGAGCTCAGAAACCGCTCAAAGCCTTGTAGAGCACGCAAATGAAATCATCGTACCAGTGGATGATTACATGGAAAAGGTATGGATTCATCGTACTAACATCGTTAGTGTTTATCCTAACGTGGTTTCCCGAGCCGTGATCCCATCGACAATAGGTCACGTTAGAAAGAGCAAAACCTCATTAACGCTTCTTGATAAGATTAATATTGAGACATTTCGCCTGTATGAACAAATTAGACTTAAGGCATACCTATTGGCAAATCGCTAAACAATATGCCAAAGTAACAGCAATTCAAGGCTTCGTACACCTTTAGAAACTGAGGATAAAGTGAAAGCTCTCAGAGACGTGATTTAACATACGCTCCTAAGAGCACATAGGACGGGCACTCACGACAATAGTAATGACTAATGATTGTGAACATTTAGTGATTTAAAATTAAACTGTGCACTGTTGAAAATAACATAGGCTGTAACTACCCTAATGACTTCTGAGCGTAACGACTTCGACCCTAAAGCATATAACCCTGAGTTTAAGCGCCACTTTCTGTCGCCTAAGTACTGGGGCACGTGGTTAGGTGTTATCTTATTTTTACCTTTATCATTAATGCCACTGGGTTTACAAAAGTGGTTGGCGAAAACCATAGCCAAAAAACTGTCGAAATCCCACAAGGGGCCAGCTCACCGAGCGAGGGTTAACTTTGAGCTGTGTTTTCCAGAAAAGTCGTTCCAAGAACGTGAAGCTTTGATAGAAAAAACACTCTACACAGCGGCCATGTTCTTTTTTCGCTTCGGGTTACTAAGTTTACGCTCACCAAAGTGGCTTCAGAACCGTTGCCAAATTCGCGGCCTAGACATTTTACGACAGCACATTGATAACAACGAAAATGTGATTTTAATGGTTCCCCACTCTTGGGCAATTGATGTGCCTGCTATCTTGCTCGCTTCAATGGGAATGCCAGTTTCTGCAATGGCGAAGAAACAAAAGAATGATGTTGCTGACTGGCTAATGCACAAGCAAAGAGTCCAATACGGTGGCCGTGTTTATGAACGCTCAGGTGGCATTAAGCCTTTCCTGAAATCCATTCGAGATGGCTATGTAGGGTATTACCTACCCGATCAAGATCACGGCCCAGAGCATAGTGTGTTTGTGGATTTTTTTGCAACACGTAAAGCAACGCTACCTGGTTTAGGCAAAATTGCGAAACTATCACGCTCAAAAGTACTGCCTCTATTTGCGTCGATGAACACTGAAGATGGTACGTTTGATATTGAGATTTTACCAGAGTTTGAGCTGGATAAAGGCGAAGAGCAAGACGCTCGTACCTGTAATGAAGCCATTGAATATTTTGTCGGTGATAAACCCGAACAATATATGTGGGTACTACAGTTGCTGCACTCTCAAGAAGACGGCAATAACTATTACAATTTGTTTAAACCAAGATATAACAGCGACTGGAAAGTGCAGTGAAAGTATTTGTCGTAAGCTTGGCTCGATCGCTAGATCGCCGAGAACGTATTGAAGAAAAGTTAAAACAACAAGGCATTACGTTTGAATTTTTTGATGCAGTAGATGGCTCTGTTGACCGTTTTCTTCATTCAGAAAAAAGTCGTCCTACCATTACTCTACGCCGCAAAGGGTATCAATTAAAAACCAGTGAAGTCGCCTGTTTTGCAAGCCATTACGAGTTGTGGGTTCGCTGTGTTGAGCTTGATGAACCGATCGTCATCTTAGAAGACAACGTCGACCCCGTAGAAGGGCTGAAGCAAGTACTCGAACATACCCTTCCATTGACTTCTAATTATGACTACATCAAGTTGTCTGCCACTCAGAAGCGTGTATTCACCCCAATCGTACCTATTGATGATAATCATATGCTAGGGGGATACTCAGCAGGCACTTGTGGTACCACCGCTTATATCGTCACACCTAAAGCAGCCTCAAAGTTTGTTATGCACGCTCAAGAGTTTATTGAACCAGTCGATGACTACATGGAAAAACCATGGAGACATGGTGTTCAAGTTTACAGCGTGTCTCCAGATCTCTTTACTAGAGCAGAGATTGCTTCGACGATTGGTGGTAAAAGAAAAGATAAATCCAAAATGACTCTTGCGAATAAAATATACGCTGAACTTTTTAGAACTTATGAGTCAATTTTGAAATTCCTATACTGGAAAAACAAAGCATGAAGATTTTAGTCATTGGCCCTGCATGGGTCGGCGATATGGTAATGTCGCAATCGTTATATATCGTATTAAAGCAACGCCATCCAGATAGCCAAATTGACGTTATCGCTCCAGGATGGTGTAAACCGATTCTTGATCGTATGCCAGAAATCCACCAAGCGATTGAAATGCCTATCGGTCATGGTGAGTTTAACTTATTAGGCCGCAGGGAAATTGGTAAATCATTACGTGAAAAGCAATATGACCACGCCTATATCTTGCCTAAATCAGCGAAATCAGCACTGATCCCATGGTTTGCCAACATTCCTCTTCGTACTGGCTGGAAAGGAGAAATGCGCTATGGTTTATTGAATGACTTACGCCCTAACATGAAGTCTTTTCAGTACATGGTAGAGCGCTATGTAGCGTTAGCTTATCCAAAAGCAGAAATGGTGGATTCTAACTCTCTTGGCGGGCTTGAAACTTTACCTCGCCCACGCCTTGCAATCAACGAAGCAGAGCAACAAGCCACGCTCAAAAAGTTCAACTTAACGCAAGACCAACCAATTATTGGACTGTGCCCAGGAGCAGAGTTTGGTCCTGCCAAAAAATGGCCCGAAACACACTACGCTGAAGTTGCGACGCAAATGGCTCGTTCTGGGCATCAAATCTGGTTGTTTGGTTCTCAAAAGGACTTAGAGACTTGTAACAATATTCGCGCACTTGTTCCGACGCAATTCCATGAGGATATTCACGTTCTAGCAGGCCAAACCAGCTTAATTGAAGCGGTCGACTTACTTGCTGCATGTAAGACTGTTGTCGCGAATGACTCAGGCTTAATGCATGTGGCAGCTGCGGTTGGTTGTAATGTTGTTGCCGTGTATGGCTCAACTTCACCGAAGTACACCCCCCCACTCGCAGAAAAAGTGGAGATTGTTCATACCGATATTGATTGTCGCCCTTGTTTCCAGCGTGAATGTCAATACAAACACCTTAAGTGTTTGACAGAACTTTCGCCTAAGCAAGTGCTAGATAGTATCCAAAAACTTGACGCCATTACGATAAGCTCATGTTAGTTCGTATTGTTTATACCTTACTACTCGCCCTAGCGTCACCGCTGCTTTTATTTGGTTTGTACAAGAGCAAACCAAATAAGCCTCAGTTTGGCTCTCGCTGGAAAGAGCACTTTGGCATAACTCCCAAGCTAAAAAGCAACGACAAACCTATTTGGATACATGCCGTATCTGTTGGTGAAAGCATAGCAGCAACACCTTTAATTAAAGCCCTTAAGGAACAAAACCCCGAACAATCTATTCTAGTTACTACAACAACAAGTACCGGAGCTGAACAGATTGCTAAGTTGGGTGATTTAATTGAACACCGCTATATGCCAATTGACTTTGGTTTTGCTATCAAAGGTTTTCTTAAAGCAGTGCAACCAAAACAGATGTTGATCATTGAGACTGAGCTGTGGCCAAACACGCTTCACAATGTTCACAAAGCGGGTATCCCTATAACTGTCGTGAATGCGCGCCTATCTGAAAAGTCGTGTCAGAACTACGCCAAAATACAGCGGCTTTTTAACCAGCTTCATCCATGCCTAACTCAAGTACTCTGCCAAACGGATTCAGATGCAGAGCGCTTCGAACGCTTAGGCGTTGAGAAAAAGAAACTATCCGTTACTGGCTCGATTAAGTTCGATATTCAAATATCAGAGCAAGTGAAACAGCAAGGACAGCAGCTTCGAGCCCAACTTGGAAACGATCGTCCGATTTGGATTGCAGCTAGCACCCACAAAGGCGAAGACGAGCAGGTATTAGATGCGCATAGACAAGTTTTAAAATCTCATCCAAATGCTTTACTTATTTTGGTTCCTCGACATCCAGAACGATTTGATGATGTATTCACGCTTTGCCAACAGCAAGGCTTTAGCACTGTGCGTCGTACTTCAACGCATGCAGTAGAGACAAATACTCAAGTCTATCTCGGCGATACAATGGGTGAGATGCTAACGTTGATAGGCGCAGCGGACATCTGCTTTATGGGTGGAAGCCTAATTGGAGATAAGGTTGGTGGGCACAATGTGCTAGAGCCTGCCATGTTAGAAAAAGTCATAATCACTGGCCCTAGCTATTTCAACTTTAAGGAGATTGTTGAAAACTTACTAGCTGTGGATGGTATCTTAATTGTGCCAGACTCAACGACCCTTGCCCTAAGGACTACAGAGATCATTTCTCAACAAGATAAATATTTACTCCGAGCTTTGCATGCTAATAAATGGGCCTCATCCAATCAAGGCGCTCTAAACCGAACAATGAGCTTACTCCCCCAAAGTGATAAGTAATAACTTAATAATTAGTTTGATAAATACCTCACTTTTACTATTAAGCTTGTATGTTTTACTGTACTAAGCACTTTACCTGTTTAACTTAAAAAGAATATCCATTATGCAAAAAATTTTAGACTGTACTCTTCGCGATGGTGGCTACTATAACCACTGGGACTTTTCACCAGAAGTCGTTGACGCTTACCTCACAGCAGTTGCAAAAGCTAAAATTGATTATGTTGAGTTAGGGCTTCGTAACTATCCTAAGTCTGTTTACAGTGGTCCATTTGCTTATACGACTGAAGAGTTTCTAAACACGCTACACCTACCGAAAGGTCCGACATACGGCGTAATGGTTGACGCAAAAACTTTGCTAGATGCGGGTAAACCTGTTGTCGCTGCCATCAATGATCTTTTTGTACCAGCACAAGAAAGTAAAGTTGATCTCGTTCGTATCGCGGCACATTTCAATGAAGCAGAGCAGTGTGAAAGCATGATTAAAGCTTTCAAAGAAATGGGATATATCGTTGGTTTAAATCTGATGCAAGCGGGCGGAAAACCATCCGAGGTTATAGCGGAAAAAGTACAGGCGGTAGCAAAAGCAAACCCTGACGTCATCTATTTTGCTGACTCTCTCGGTAATATGGATAGTGCAGAAGTCACTCGCATTGCCGAAATTGTAAAGCAAAACTGGGATGGCGACATTGGCATCCACACCCATAACAACATGGGTCAAGCAATGTCTAATACGATGACAGCTCGTTCGAATGGTGTTACATGGTTGGATGTAACCGTTACCGGAATGGGACGAGGCGCTGGGAACGCCCAGACCGAAAACCTGCTCGCTGAACTTGATGGACTAGATAAATACTTGCCAACAGCAATATATGAACTAGTTATTCGCCATTTTGAGCCAATGCAAAGAAGATACGGTTGGGGCTCAAGCCTTCTATATTACTTGGGAGCCAAAAACGATATTCACCCAACTTATATTCAGAATATGCTTTCTAATCCTAATTACGGAACAGAAGAAATTGTTGGTGCTATCGAGCATTTAAAAAAGCTAGAAGGTACGACAAGCTATAATGGTGATGTCTTAGAAGAAGCGCTTACTGTAGGGAAAATAAGCCAACCAACTGAAAGCCAATCAGACCTATCAGGGATCTTTTCAGGAAAAGAAATTTTACTGGTCACTAATACGCCTAATGCTGCAACACATAGAGTCGCGATCGAGACATACATTAAGACTCGAAAGCCTATCGTAATTGGCATCAATACAAAGCATGAGATTAACACTGAGCTTTTCGATTACTTTGCTGTATCTCATAACTCTAAATACTTGTCAGAAAGCAGCCATTACTCAGAGGTAGCCAAACCCGTATTTTTGCCAAAGAACCGCTTTGACGAAGACGAGCTAAGTAAATTTAGTAATATTTCTATGATTGATTACAGTAGCACCATAGAGAAGGATACTCTCACCGCCCATAAAAACTACTGTACACTACCGTATGATAATACCGCTGCATATGCGTTATGTATCGCTTTTATAGGTCAAGCGCAGAAGATATCTCTCGTTGGTTTTGATGGTTATGATGTGACTGACCGACGCCAAATGGAAATGAATGAGATCTTTAGCATGGTTAGTCAGCAGTTTGGAAGTACATCAATTCAAGCGTTAACCCCAACCACTTATCCAGTAAAAGCAGGGTCTATTTATGCACCCGCTATTTAATGGCTATGATACTGTTATTTTTGACTGCGATGGCGTGATCCTAGACTCAAATAACCTCAAAATTGATGCCATGCGTAATGCTTTACGCATGGCCCAAGTATCAGAGCTCGAAATAGATAAGTGTTGCACTTATTTTAAAGCTAATTTTGGCAAATCGCGTTTTCATCATGTGAGTTACTTTGTTGAACATTTCATCACAAATGCAGATGAAGCATTGTACGAACGTATACTAAACTGCTACTCAAAGCAGTGTGAAGAGCTATACATGGAAGCTCAACTGACGCCTAATTTTATTGCAGCAATTACAGATTGCCCAGCCAAACTCTATGTAGCGAGTGGATCTGCTCAAGACGAATTACGAGAAGTATTTGTTAAAAGAGAGCTGGCGCAATATTTTACGTTAATTCTAGGATCACCTACCGCGAAAGCAGATAACGTTGCAACCATCCTAAAGGAGTCTTCAGGCGCGGCTCTAATGATCGGTGACGCATTATCAGACTTTCACGCAGCCAAAGAGAATAATATTGATTTTCTTGGCTATCTTCCTTTTTCAAATGTAAAAGAAGAGCTTGAAAGCTTATCAAAAAGTGAAGGTTTCAATATTCTAAGGAGTTGGTAAGCATGAGTGTCCATGTTTTTCTACCATGCCGGAAAGGCAGTGAACGTATCCCAAACAAAAATACCAAAGACTTTGCAGGTGTAAAAGGTGGGTTATTAAAAATCAAACTGGATCAGTTAATCAATATAACTGACCTAGATTCGATAGTCGTATCTTCAAACGATGACTTTGTACTGGATTTTGCTTCAACATATAAAGATTCTCGCATACGAATAGATGAACGCCCAGAGCACCTAGGGGCAAGTTCAACAAGCACTGATGATCTTATTAGATATGTTCCTTCGATTATTACTACGGGTCACGTACTTTGGACTCATGTAACCTCACCATTCTTAGACGAGTCAGGTTATAGCGCTATTATCAAACAGTATAATCAAGCACTCACGGAAGGTTATGATTCATTAATGACGGTCAAAGAACTACGTGGGTTTATTTGGAATAAAGATAAGCCAATTAGCTACGATCGTAATATAGAAAAATGGCCTAGAACTCAGACAATTGAACCTCTTTATGAAATCGATAGCTCAGTCTTTTTAAATAGTGTAGAAAACTACAAAAAGCTAAATGATCGAATTGGACTAAAGCCTTCGATGTACATACAGGATGCAGAGAGCTCAATTGATATAGATTGGCCAGAGGACTTTACTTTCGCTGAATCTATGTGGTTACAGAAAAATAAATGATCATCGGTAAATAGACATTACAATTGTAGCGTCTATTTACCTGTCATTTCATCGTCTAGGATAAGCATCGATCATAGAGAAACTAGACCTATTCACGATTTTTACCCCTTTGAGATCGGCCCATTTATTTAACAGTTGATGTGCATAAAACGTCAAGAAAGTTAATCGCATCAAGTCCGTCATATTAAAAGGTTTGACCTTTTGAGGATTTTCTAGGAGCGGCAACTTCTCTTCTTTTCCATAGAAATGCTTGTAGACCATATAAAGCTGGTTGCTCTCTTGATCAACATGGACATCATTATGGAAGCTCATATCCGCTCCAAATATTTCCACTGAATCATATTCACATAGAATTGCTACATACACAGCAAAGATAAGCACATTGACAGCTGGAGGTGCGACGATACCAGAAGATAGTGCCATTGGGCCATATTTAATATTAGTTACATTACTAGGAATTGCTCGCAGCACTTTTATCGCTATGTTGCTGTTTTTGATATTGCCTTGAATGAACTCTCTGTCAGCAAAGTCAGGAATAATCAATTGCATTTCCCAAGACACAAGTTCATTTAGATCTTTAAACAATTTATCTCTTTTTTCCACCAGAGAGCTATGGGTGGTTTCATCCCAGAAATAGCTATCAATTAAAATATATTTATTAGGTTTCAACGCCGTAAAATGCTCAGACTCTGAGAAATGATTAACAGCAATCACATCACTATCTGTACCAATACTATTAATATCTGACTTTAAGGATGGTCCATTACCTAAAACCGTACATTTCTCATGTGTACGATAAAAGTCTTTAGGTGAATCAGTGCTTTTATCGCTTCGCTTTTTGAATGAACGGAAAGTTGAAGAAAAATGCCTCTTCATACTTATCGATTGCTTTATATTTTTAATTTTATTCATCTTAACCTACGCAAAACTTTTAAAACCGTTCGATAATCCAGCGTTTTAACAAAATAACAAATCGCTTCGCTGTACAAAGCAGACTTTGATTGTGAAAGTGATGCCATAAACTCAGCGGTACACATACGCTTTTTAATCGCACTCACAACTTTAGTGGCGTTTTTACTCTCTGCATCTCGCAAGTTCATTTTAAGATCTTGCAGTTCACGCTGAGCATTAATTACTGTGTTGTCATACCTTTCTTCACGTGTTTCTTTTGCGAACGTTGATATGCCACCCAATCGATATTGGATCCATTTTTTGTTTTCATGATGAATACCATTTAACAAAAAGGCTCGAAGGACATTGATGCGATCTTCATTGATGATGTCTTTGTTGTAAGGAGCAAACTCGTTCAGTACATCAGAGGTAAAAGCGGCGCAACAACCATCTACTGCACACTTTCTATTAATAATATTTTCGAGTGTGTACGGCTTTTTATTTTGCTTAATCGATTCGAATGACTCAATAACATCGCCTTGCTCAGAAATTTTGTCGTAACCACCAATAATTAAGCTTGGTTTGCCATTTTTCAACCAGGCTTCATAAGTTTCCTCAACTCGGCTCGGCATCGCTATATCATCGCCAGCTTGTACAATAATAAGCTTATTTTGGTATTGCCCCCGCAAGGAGTTGATTTGGCTAACTAAACCAACATTTTGCTTATTGTGGCGATATTCAATATTTAATCCTTTAGGCGCAAACTCTAAAAGCGATAGAATTATTTTATGACTATCATCAGGTGAACAGTCATCCAAGATCAATAATTGGCTTGGCCACACGGTCTGGTTCAATGCCGCTGGCAATGTTTTCTCAAGATAACGAGATTGTTTATAACAAAAGAAGACATAAACCACGTCTTCTAATACTTGCACATGCTCTTGTGTCATTACTCAACCTTAAAAGAGTTGATTGCATCGACTACTTCTTGACTCTCGTCTTCACTCAAGTAGGACGACATTGGCAATGACAGCACCTCATTTTGTAACTGCTCAGTCAACGCTAATGACAGATGACCAAACTCTTTATAAGCCTGCTGTTTATGCGGCGCTATCGGGTAATGTACTTGTGTTTGAATACCATGCTCTGATAAATGCTTAACCAATGCATCTCGGTGTGAAGTTCGCACCACAAACAAATGCCATACATGTGCCTCAGGCTCTGTCACTTCCGGCAAGATAATATTCGGGTTGTTGATTTCGCGTAAGTAAAATGCCGCCAGCTCCTGACGCGCTTTCGTCTGCGCTGGAAGGTAGTTCAGTTTCACTGACAACATCGCCGACTGAATTTCATCCAAACGACTGTTCAATCCTTGATAAAGATTCTGGTATTTAACATGTGAACCGTAGTTTCGAAGGGCACGCAAGGTTTCGGCAAGCTCTTCATCGTTGGTCGTAATAGCGCCACCATCACCCAATGCACCTAGGTTTTTACCCGGATAGAAGCTAAAGCCTGAGGCGTCACCCCATGCTCCAGACTTCTTACCATCAAGTGTCGCACCATGAGACTGGGCGCTGTCTTCCAACACGAGAAGATTGTGTTTTGTTGCCAACGCCATAATCGCTGGCATATCGGCCAACTGGCCGTACAGGTGCACCGGCAAAATGACTTTCGTCTTTTCTGTAATCGCCGCTTCAATCGCTTCAGGACTGATATTGTGCGTCTGCTCATCCGGCTCCACAAACACCGGAACCAAGTCCGCTTCGGTGACCGCCAATACCGATGCGATATAGGTATTACCCGGTACGATAACTTCATCACCTTTGTTGATTTTTCCTAGCTCTCGCCAAGCCTTTAACGTCAGTGTTAAAGCATCTAAGCCATTCGCAACGCCTATACAGTGTTTAACACCACAGTAGTCAGCAAATGCTTGTTCAAACTGTTCCGTTTCCTTGCCAAGGATATACCAGCCAGATTCAATCACGCGTGCACAGGCTTGTTTCAATTCGTCTTCGTACTCGGCATTTAAGCGCTTTAGCTCTAAAAAATTAACGTTCATTATCTACCTAGGATTTTTTCACACTTCAATTTCATTGGCTCAATATCTGACGGGTATATTTCATAAAGATAATCCAAGTCTGTATCGCCAACGAGTCGAGCACCGAACTTTTCATGGAATTTATTTACCGCATGGTTATCTTTGCGAACATCGAAGTGGCATTTTTTAAAACCCAACACATCAAAGCCAAATTGATAAACTAAAAGAGCACTTTCGAGGGCTGCGTAACGTGTTTTTTCATGATTCAGGATCCAACTTCCCCAACAAAAAGAAACACCTTTAAAGTCGTAAAGTCTAACTGTTCCGCATTTGGTTCCATCTAGCCTCTCTATAATGAAGTAAAACTGCTTCTTTTGTTGCTCGTCCTCTTTATACGCTCTTATCCATAATCTTTGTGCTTCAACACTCGTATCGCATTTGGACAAGTGTGTATTGTATTTTTCATCACCTCGAAGCTGAGTTATAAACTCTGCATCATCTTCTTGAACAAGGCGAAGTTGTATTGTCTTACTTTTCAGCATGTTTGTTTACCACATTCAAAAATTCAGCATAATCGCGTATGTAATCGGCTTCATCATATAATTCACTAGCGACAACCATTAGCACACAATCTTCAGAAAAGTCGTGCATCTCACGCCATTTTAAGCCTTTGATATGCAGTCCTACATCGGGAGAGGAAAGCGTCACTTTCTCTTTTGTGGTGCCATCATCAATAACGAAAGTCACGCTACCTTTCATGCAGATAGCGACTTGCTCTAAGTCGTAGTGTGCATGAAAGCCCCTAGCTAAACCGCTTTGTGTATCAAAAATGTAGTAAATACGTTTGATATCAAACGGAATGTTTTTGTGTTGCTCTAACGAGATTAGTGAACCTCGCTCATCACCCATTTTCTGAAAAGATATTAGCGGTATATTTGACATTTATTCTTCCAATAACTCTAGAAGATAGCGGCCATAATCGTTTTTAGATAAGGCTTTTCCTGCAGCTTGAATATGATCTCGTGTTAACCACCCTCGGCGATAAGCAATCTCTTCTAAGCAAGCCACTTTATAACCTTGTCGTTTCTCGATCGTTTCGACAAAGTGAGCAGCTTCAAGCAAGCTGCCATGTGTCCCCGTGTCTAACCACGCAAAGCCGCGCCCTAGCACGTCAACCGTCAACTTCCCTTGCTCTAAGTAAGCTTGGTTAATACTCGTAATTTCTAACTCGCCACGATGAGACGGTTGAATAGTTTTGGCAATGTCCACGACGCGGTTATCGTAGAAATACAGTCCGGTCACAGCGTAATTGGATTTTGGCTTGAATGGCTTCTCTTCAATCGATAGCGCTCGCATCTCTTCATCAAATTCCACCACACCAAAGCGCTCAGGATCTTTCACTTTATAGCCAAAGACCGTCGCACCTTCCGTTAAAGCAGCGGCTTGCTGCAACTTCGGAGTGAACCCTTGTCCATAAAAGATGTTGTCACCCAACACCAAACATACTGAGTCATCGCCAATGAATTCTTCACCGATGATGAAGGCTTGAGCTAAGCCATCTGGACTTGGTTGAATCGCGTATTGCAACTCAATGCCAAACTCTGAGCCATCACCTAATAGACGCTGAAAACCCTCCTGGTCTTCTGGCGTGGTGATGATCAAGATTTCACGAATGCCCGCAAGCATGAGTACTGACAACGGGTAGTAAATCATTGGTTTGTCATAAACCGGCAGTAACTGCTTAGAAACACCGCGTGTAATAGGGTAAAGGCGAGTGCCCGAGCCACCTGCTAAAATAATGCCTTTCATTATTCGCCCGCTCCTAATCGCTCTAAACTGTATGAACCATCAAGCACGCGTTGCCACCATTGCGGATTATTGAGGTACCATTCCACGGTTTTACGAATGCCGCTTTCAAAGGTTTCTTCTGGCGTCCAGCCAAGCTCTTGAGCGATCTTGGTGGCATCAATTGCGTAACGCACATCATGACCTGGGCGATCTTTCACATACGTGATCAAAGATTCATAAGACTCAACACCTGCAGGTTTGTCTGGTCGTAACTCTTCAAGTAATGCACAAATGGTTTTCACTACTTCGATGTTAGCTTTTTCGTTATGACCACCGATGTTGTAGGTTTCACCGACTTCACCTTCGTTGACCACTTTGTAAAGCGCGCGAGCATGGTCTTCCACAAACAGCCAATCTCGGATCTGCATACCATCGCCATATACAGGCAACGGCTTGCCATCGAGGGCATTTAAAATCATCAGAGGGATCAACTTCTCTGGGAAGTGGTACGGGCCATAGTTGTTGGAGCAATTAGTGATAAGTGTTGGTAAGCCATAAGTCCGTTGCCAAGCGCGAACCAGGTGATCGCTCGAAGCTTTAGATGCAGAATATGGGCTGCTCGGCGCGTATGAGGTGGTTTCGGTGAACAAATCATCCGTTCCCTCTAGATCGCCATACACTTCATCCGTAGAAATATGATGAAAACGGAATGCCGATTGGCGCGCTTCATCTAAGCCCGACCAATATTGACGGGCCGCTTCAAGCAAATGGTAAGTGCCCATCACGTTGGTCTCAATAAAAGCAGCAGGACCATCAATAGAGCGATCGACATGAGACTCGGCGGCCAAATGCATCACCCTATCGGGTTGATGCTCTGAAAACACGCGATCTAGTTCAGCTCGGTCACAGATATCTACTTGCTCAAAGTAGTAACGTTCACTCTCTGAGACATCAACCAGTGATTCTAGATTCCCTGCGTAGGTCAGTTTATCTAAATTGATGACGGTATCTTGGGTGTCACGAATGATATGTCGGACAACAGCTGACCCAATGAAGCCTGCTCCACCGGTTACTAATATTTTCATTACAAATGTTACCTACGTTAATTTTTGTGCCATCAGATACACATGAATACTTTATGATTATTGTAGTTTATAGACTCACTCGAGCATCGTGAGACTCAAGAAGGCTTACTTAGAGCAATCAATATAAAATGATAAAAAACTCAATTAAGATTGAGAAGCATAACCGTCCTGAAAATGTTCAAAATCGGACTCTTGCCAAATAATCTGTCGCTTTAAACGCTCTTTATTAAATGAACGCAGAAGTCTATTTAGATTTTGATGCTTCCAGTCACCAGAAGTTTCAAAACGACACTTATCAAAATCGATAATCCATACCTTATCTTTGTCGTCGATCAAGATATTGTGGATATTCAAATCGGTATGGTTAACGCCAACCTGATGCATCTTGGCAATTTCTTGCCCTATTTTCTGATACATTTCTACCGATAAAGACTGTTCTTGCAAGATACTAACCAGATCTCTGGCGTTTGGGATTCGCTCACTTAATAAATCAGCTTGATAGAAGAGTCCTGACTTTACGGCTCTTGCTGCAATAGGACGAGGAACGTGTACCCCAGCCTCAATTAGCGCCAACAAAAGCTGAAACTCTTGCGCACAACGGGTGTTATCCCAGCCAGAGAACCAATAATGATCGTTAACTAACTTCCCAAACAAACCGCCACGACGGTAATGACGTAGTGCCGCTTGCATGTTCTCTAGTTGGATAAACCATGTCGTGCCTCGCCCCGTCGCACTGCCAACCACCTTGTCGGAGGACTGCCAGTATTCCGCATCAAATATCGGTTGGCTAGGGTCTGTAATGATCTCGTCATCAAACCAGATCACTTGGTTGTTGTTTTTATACTGTTGAGTCATACGCTCACCCTCTAGCCTAAATACCGGCTGGCTAATATATACAACCAAGTAAATGCAGCAAACGCCAAAGCAACCATAACGGCAGCAGAGCCTATATCTTTAGCTCGACCACTGAGTTCATGCCGTTCAATACCGATACGATCCACTACCGCCTCAATCGCTGAGTTTACAAGCTCTACAATCAAGACTAATACCACGACCCCGATCATTAAGATACGCTCAACCATGCCGACATCCACTAGCCAAGCCAAAATCACAGCAATACTCAAAAGAGCCAACTCTTGTCGAATGGCAGCTTCATGCTTAAAAGCCGCTTTTAATCCTTGGATCGAATAACCCGTCGCTTTAACGATGCGCTTTAGCCCGGTGTTACCCGGCTTGCCAGATTCTTGCGATTGATGTGGTGTTGTCTTTGACATTGCAGAACACTTATCAGTACTTAGCTATATTCGAGCCGTGTATTTTACATTTATTGGGGATGTCTGCATAATTTACCTGCCTCTATTCATCGAATCAGACAATAATTATGTTCACTTCTGCCCCATCGTCATTATGCATCTTGCGTTTGTCCGCTATTGGAGACGTTTGCAATACCATCGCCACCGTTCAAGCTATTCAGAAACACTGGCCTTCGACCCAGATTACTTGGATAACGGGTAAACTTGAAGCCCAGTTATTAGCCGCCATTGATGGCGTAGAAGTGATTGTTTTTGATAAAAAAGCAGGACTCGATGGCTACAAATCGCTTTGGCGACAGCTGAAAGGCAGAGAGTTTGATGCGCTATTGCATATGCAGTACGCGATTCGAGCGAGTGTCGCGACGTTGGGCATTAAAGCAAAATACAAACTTGGTTTCTCTTCTGATAGAAGCCAAGATTTTCAGATGCTATTTACCAATGTCAAAGTGCCTTCCCCGCAATCTCTGCATGTCGCAGATGGCTTAATGGCCTTTGCCCATCAAATTGGAGTACCAAAGGCAGAACTGGACTGGGTACTTTCTTATTCAGATCACGACCAAGCTTGGGCAGAGTCTCATATTTCTCGTAATAAACCTAACCTGCTGATTGTGCCTGGTGCGAGCAAAGCTTATAAAAACTGGAACGCGGAAGGTTATGTGGATGTGATTCATCACGCCAGAGCTAAAGGCTGGAACGTGATTCTGGCAGGTAGCCCAGCTCAAGTTGAACTGGATTTGGCTGAAGCCATTCAATCTCGCTTGGAAGAACCGTGTCTAAATTTAGTTGGACAAAGTTCAATTCTGCAAATGCTTGCGTTAATAGATAAGGTTGAAATGGTCATCGCCCCCGATACCGGACCAGCACACATGGCAAATGCCATGAAAACGCCAATCATCGGGCTCTATGCACACCATAATCCGCTGCGAGTGGGACCTTACCGCTACCTAAAATACGTTGTCTCGGTTTATGAAGAAACGATCTTTGCGGAAACAGGCAAAAACAGTCACGAGTTAAGCTGGCGAACTCGCGCTAAAGATGAAACGGCAATGAACCGCATTACTAACACTCAAGTAATGAGCATGTTCGATCAAGTCTTAGAAGATTTGTATCCTCAATACCAGTAAACTTACTGTCTTGATTTGTTAAGAAGGAAATGACCTTGTCCAAACCAACCTTAGCCGTTGCCTTAATTGTAAAAAATGAAGAGAAGCACTTACAAGCTTGTCTAGACACAGTAAAAGATTGGGTCGATGAGATTGTCCTTCTAGATTCGGGCAGCACTGATCGTACCGAAGAAATCGCCCGACAATACACAGATAAGTTTTACACCAACCTAGATTGGCCAGGATTCGGTAAACAGCGCCAACTTGCGCAGCAATACGTTACGGCAGACTACGTTTTATGGCTTGATGCAGACGAACAAGTCACTCCAGAGCTAAAAGAAAGTATCTTACACGCAGTATCAGCCAATAAGCCGAACGTTTTATACAAGCTTAACCGACTAAGCTCAGCGTTTGGTAAGTTCATCTACCACTCTGGTTGGTCTCCAGACTGGATTGTGCGCTTATATCGCACCGAATATACGCAATATAATGATTCGCTCGTTCATGAAAAAGTTGATGAGAAAAACTATCAAACTGAAAAACTGGATGGTCGACTGCATCACTACACTTACGAGCACCTTCATCATTACATCAATAAAACCACTGGCTACCTCAAGGCCTGGACGGATGAACGTGAAGGTAAAAAGAAAGCGGGTTTAACGACCGCTATCGTTCACGCTCTTGCTAGCTTTTTGAAGATGTATGTGCTCAAACGAGGCTTCCTTGATGGTAAGCATGGCTTCATTCTAGCTTGGCTAAGCATGCACTCTACTTTTGTAAAATATATCGACCTCTACTTACGTGAACAGGCAAAAAAATCATGAAAACGACTTTAATTATCACCACTTACAACTGGAAAGAAGCATTAAAAGCGGTGTTAGAAAGCGTGAAACGTCAAACCGTTTTGCCTGATGAAGTCATCGTTGCAGATGACGGTTCTCGAGACGATACCAAAGCAATGATCGACCAACTGCGTGACGGCTTTCCCGTACCACTTATTCATAGCTGGCACGAAGATAATGGCTTTCAACTTTCAATGAGCCGCAACCGTGCTATCGCAAAAGCATCAGGTGACTACCTCATCATGATTGATGGCGACATGGTATTGTCTCAAACGTTTATTGAATCACATAAGCAAGTCGCAAAGCCAAATTGGTTTGTGCAGGGTGGACGTGTGTTAACGGATGAAAACTGCAGCAAGGCCATCATGGAAAACGGCTTAGTACCTTCTATCTTCAGCAAAGGCATTCGCAATCGTAAAAACTGCATCACCAACGCTTTGCTATCGAAATGGTTCTCTTACGAGCGCAATAACGATAAAGCCACTCGCGGTTGCAACATGGCGTTTTGGCGACAAGATGTCATCGAGGTGAATGGCTTCAACCAAGATTTTGTTGGATGGGGACGCGAAGACAGCGAGTTTGTTCATCGCATGTTGAATGCGGGTAAGTCACGTCTTTACCTAAAATTCGCAGGTGTAGGCTACCACTTGTACCACGTAGAAAACTCTCGTGCGTCACTCGGACAAAATGACGAGATTTTAGAGAACACCATTAAAAACAAGCTTAAACGCTGTGAGAATGGTGTTGATCAATTTCTAGAAGCTTAAGATTATAAAAAGGGGCGTTTCGCCCCTTTTTTATTGTTGCTGAGATAAAGCGAAGTACTTATCGGCAACCATCAATGAGATCAAACGCTCTTTACGTTTATCTATGAACTGCTCAACCCACTGGTGCGCATTTTCAATGATCGCTAATGCTTCTTGCTCATTCGCTAGATAATAGTCCATCTTTTCGGGCAAATCCGAATAGTCATCCTTCACTTCAACATAGTGGACACCAGCCTCTAACTTACCTTCCATAAACCAAGTCTCATATTTTGGCTTTGACATAATAACCAAGGAGTTAGACGACATAGCCCACTTAAGGTTGGTGGCCACATCATTGCCTTCTATACACAACAAGAACTTGTATTGAAGTTGCTCCTCAATGCTCATAAAGCCTTTTTCCCAAGGCAGCCCTTCTACCGGGCGGGTCTGGCCAATGTTGCATTGCGGATGGTTGTAAAACGCATGAATCACCTTTTTACGATGCGGCTGAAAACCCACACCACGCCAAGCGACCATGTCCTTTTTATCTTGATAGCGAACAGGATCATCAACAAATTTAAAATGACGAACTTGGTTGAGTTTCAATACCACTGAATTTTGGTTGTTACCAAAAATAGGGCGGCTTTTTATAAAGCTCGGTACATTGGGAATGTGTGTAACATCACCGTTGATGTAGTTAAACGCAAAACTGGAAGGGAAACAGCGTACAACTTGGCGAAGATCGAAAAAATACGTCCAACCTTTCGTTTTTTTGAATGTATCGACAGTCGCGTAACTTTGTTCTCGGCTATCGACTGAAAACGGCGTTTCACACTTGTTGTAATAGTTCACCCGCTCAAGGCAGAGTTGCTTCTCGGCTTCAGTTAGATTCGAAAGTAAACGCTTTGCTTGTGCTCGATATACAAAACGAGGGATAAGTATCGAGAGAGCGTTTGAGAAATAATAAGGGAACTTACTGTCTTTCATTGAGTTTTTCCCCAATCGCGATGGCTACTGGCTTGGGAACGAATTGTTCGATACTTCCGCCATGAATCGCTACTTCTCTCACGATAGTCGACGATAAAAACGCAAACTCTTCTTCAGGAGTTAAAAATACGCTCTCGATTCCTGGTAATAGCTTTCGGTACATGTTGGTCAGTCCAAACTCGTATTCAAAGTCTACCGTTGTTCGTAAACCACGAATAAGAACCTTAGCTTTCTCATTTCTCGCGAAATCCACTAATAACCCGGAGAACCCCTTTACCGTCACACCAGGTAAATGCGCTACAACGTCCTGCATCAGTGCAACGCGCTCTTCCAATGAAAACATAGTGTTCTTCGATGGGCTTGCGGCTACGCCAATCACAACCTCATCAAACATTTCGTGAGTACGTTCAATTAGATTGAGGTGACCATTAGTCACTGGATCAAAAGTGCCCGGATAAATGACTTTCATATAATTTACTAAGTTATTCGAAACTGATTGAATTATTGAGGCTCGAACGCAAGATTACAACAACTTAAGCTCGATAATAGCTCGACTTACTTCTGACACTCACTACAAAAGAAGGTATTACGTTGGCCAATCTTTAGCTCTTGAAGTCGTTCGCCGCACTCTGGGCATGGCTCTCCTGCTTTTCCGTAAACCAATAACTCTTGTGCAAAGTAACCCGGTTTTCCATCGGCTTGCGCAAAATCTTTCAGAGTAGTCCCACCTTGCGTAATGGCAATCTCAAGTGTCATTTTGATATTTTCAACAAGTAACCTCCACTCTTGAGAAGTCAACTTACCTGCGGGCCTTGAAGGGTGAATTCGAGATTTAAACAACGACTCATTCGCGTAGATGTTCCCAACACCAACCACGACTTTGTTGTCCATGATGAACTGCTTGACGGCGACACGCTTATTTTTAGCTTTCTCCGCTACATATTCCGCATTGAACTCTTCAGTTAGAGGCTCAGGCCCCATGTTTGCTAGCACAGCATGTGACTCGCCAGGAGCACACCACAGCCATGCCCCAAAACGACGCGGATCGTTATAACGCAGTATTTTTCCACTGCTTAGTTTGAGATCCACATGATCGTGCTTTGCTGGCGGAAAGTCAGCATCTAGGACACGTAAAGACCCAGACATGCCCAAGTGAACAATGGCTGTACCTGTGTTTGTCTCGATCAGTAAGTATTTCGCACGACGGCTAATCGCACGGATCACCTGCCCTTCCAATTTTTTAAGCTCTGTAGGAATATCCCAGCGCAATTTAGGCGTTCGAAAAGTAAACGACTGGATCGTTTGTCCAACCATGTGGGGGCTAATCCCCATACGGCTGACTTCAACTTCTGGCAACTCAGGCATTAGATTCTCCAATTCACCGGCTAATAGTTCTCGCTGCTAGCATAATCGAAAAGAAAAACGATAAATAGGGAAGCTTATTAGGGGTATAGGCGCAAAAAGGCTCTACTCTGGCATAAGGTAGTTTTCATCGACGGAGATAGCGACCCATTTGTCTTGCCAGGTTTTAAATAGCCAAAAATCAGGTAAACGAAAGAAAGTCACCCGCTGCGGCTCTTCGAGATCCTGATACCAAACTTCTACCGTTTCAGGTACCGTCAGGTTAGGTTTTAAATGATCGTACTGTTCTGAGGTGAGCTCGGTCCCTTCCAATGATTGCCAGCGTGATACAAGTTCACTGATCGGTGCATCAACTTTGATGTTGGATTGCCATCGTCCATCATGCAGTTCAAACTCCCAGCCACTATAGTACAAAGACTCCACCGTATAGTCGGAGCGAAGTACATTTGGGTAAGGGTCTGCTTGGTCTGTTAATAGGTAAGTTTTGATCCACATCGGCGCATTTAAGATCACTATAAACGCGATAATGCCCAGAATAAGAATATTGTTCCATCGGCGGCGACGAGCCGGACTCACACGCATAACCATCTCTACTCTCTTATCGTTATGAGTAAACTACCAAAGAGTATTGAGCTTGACTAGAACAACGGTGTGCAAGTGTGTAGGGAAGTGGTAACGAAGCGGCAGAGAGCGATCAATCAAAAATTCGAGTATAGAGTCGGACCAGTAAAATAACTTCAGCAGTACTTTATAATCCGATGACGTACTGAACACTTTATCTTCAGCACTTTTATTCAGGTAATAAAAAACCCAACTCGAAAGTTGGGTTTTTCAATTCATCAAAGAGACTGAAACCAATTATTTGATTTTTGCTTCTTTGTACATAACGTGCTGGCGAACTACTGGATCAAACTTTTTGATCTCAAATTTGCCTGGCATGTTACGCTTGTTCTTATCAGTTGTGTAGAAGTGGCCTGTACCTGCAGAAGATACTAGACGGATTTTCTCACGAACGCCTTTCTTTGCCATTGCTTATTTCCTCTTAAACGTTTTCGCCACGTGCACGCATGTCTGCAAGAACAGTATCAATACCTTTCTTGTCGATGATGCGCATACCTTTAGCAGATAGACGTAGTTTAACAAAACGTTTTTCGCTCTCTACCCAGAAACGATGAGTTTGTAGGTTCGGCAGAAAACGACGCTTAGTAGCATTTCGTGCGTGTGAACGGTTGTTACCCGTTACTGGACGCTTACCAGTTACTTGGCATACTCGTGACATGAATGTCTTCTCCAAAATCGTTTCAGCTCGATATCAACCTTGGTGGCCGAACCTCTCTATCTCTCGAAAAGAAGTTAGAGGTTAAGAACCGCTATGGAAAATCCATACAAGGCTATCAAAGGTCGCGCATTATACTAACTTGATATGCATTGCTCAAGACCCGAACAGATCCTTTTTACAGGTTTTCGTGATCTTTTTTTAGACAGCAGATTTTTTTAGCAGTCCAAGCTGAATTCAGTTAAAAATTTAGTGGCGTGGATGATAGCAGATTTTTAGCAACTAACAACCTAAAAAACGCACAGTTATATCCAGCCTCTTTCAGCAAAAGAGACACTTTCCCCATCTCCGATGACGAAATGGTCCAAAATACGAATATCCACCAATGCTAATGCGTCGATGAGACGCCTTGTAATCCTTCTGTCAGCTTGGCTCGGCTCAGCGACGCCTGAAGGATGATTGTGCGCCAAAATCAAAGCCGCCGCGTTATGATGCAGAGCACGCTTGACGACTTCTCTCGGATACACCGACGCTGCATCCAACGTTCCTTCAAATAAAATTTCATCTTTTATCACTCGGTGCTGGTTATCGAGAAAAAGAATATAAAAAGCCTCTCTTTGCCGATCCCTTAAAATAGAAGACAGATATAACTTAGTTTGGTCGGGACTGGTTAAGGCATCACCACGCTTTAGCGTCTCCGCCAAGTAACGTTGTGTCATTTCTAGTACCGCTTGCAATTGAACATACTTGGCTTGCCCCAATCCTTTGTGACGACAAAACTCTTCTTCTGATGCTGAAAATAGTTGTCTTAGCGAACCAAAGTCTTGAATAAGGAAATCTGCAAGCTCAATCACGTTCATTCCGCGGGTGCCTGTGCGCAAGAAGATGGCCAGTAGCTCAGCATCGGTCAAAGCTTGCGGCCCTCGTTGCAGTAGCTTCTCTCTGGGCATGGACTCATTTGGCAAAGCTTTCAGTATCATCTGATGTCTCTTTATATGGAAAGTGTCCCTATTCCACAAAACAAAAAGCGAAAGTCGAGTATGACTTTCGCTTTCTTCGTACCATCAGTGCTTTCCATGCAACTTAACAGTTCATCAGAGTTTAAAGTTGCCAACCAAGCCGTGAATTTCCGTTCCAGACTGTGATAGCTGCGTGCTGATTGACTCGGCATGCTGCAACGTCTCATTAATTTTGTTCACGATCTGTTGAATAGCCACTAAGTTTTGGTTGATGTCTTCTGCAACCGCACTTTGTTCTTCGGCGGCAGACGCGGTTTGAATCCCCATATCTCGAATCGTACCGATAGAATTATGAACACCAGAAAGAGATTGCTGAATGAGCGCCGATTCTTCCGCCGTTTTGACACCTCTTTTTTGGCTCACCGACATCGTACTGACCGCTCTTGATACACCATTTTGTAGCTGCTTAAGCATGTCACCAATTTCATGAGTACTATTTTGTGTACGACTGGCTAACGAGCGCACTTCATCCGCAACGACGGCAAACCCTCGACCTTGCTCACCGGCTCTAGCCGCTTCAATCGCCGCATTTAGGGCCAACAAATTCGTTTGCTCGGCTATCTCGCCAATCACATCCAGCACTTTGGTTATTTTTTCAGTCTGTAAACTCAACTCAGAAATTGCATCTGACGTGCTGTCTATCTCCGTCACGAGTTCGGTAATGCCTTCTATTGCTTGCTCGACCTCATGCTGAGCAGCGGTGACTTGACTGTTGGCATCGTCAATTGCCTGCGCGGTCGCATTAGTATTGCTGGCTACTTCTTTGGCAGTCATGCTCATTTGCGTCACTGCCGTCACGACTTTGTCCGTCTCTAAACAGTGATCCTGCATTTGACCGCTCGCTTGGCTGGTCTGAGTGTTCAGGCTTTGGGAAACGGTCTGTACTGTCGTCGCAGAGCGATGAATGTCCTGCATCAGTGGGTGCAGCTTATCCATAAAATCATTAAACGCGGCCGCCACTTCACCGACTTCATCCTGACTTTCGACTTTTAAACGAGCCGTTAAGTCACCGCCGCCTGCGGCAACATCTTTTAATGAAGCCGCGACATGTTGTAATGGCTGAATACCTTTAGACACCACGATACTGGTGAGAACACTGGTAATGATCAATCCAATAGCGGAAATCAACACGGCAGATAACGTATGCTCTTTTAGCTCTTGAGTCTTTAACTCTCTGTGCATCGCAACTTGCTGGTCGATGTCATCAATATAAACGCCAGTACCTAAAACCCAGTCCCATTTCGATAGATATTCTGCATAGCCCAACTTAGGCGCTTGTGCGTCAATGGTCGGTTTGTGCCACGAGAAATAGAGGAACCCATCCCCTTTTTGAGAAGCGTCAATCAAGCCCGCAATAACTGCGACCCCATTTTCATCTTTTAAGTCGTAAAGGTTTTTACCCTCTAATGCAGGTTTGATGGCGTGCAACGTATTCACACCTTGAGAGTCGTAGGCAAAAAAGTAACCATCGCTTTCAAAGCGCATGGCTTTCAGAATTTCTTTTGCTGCCTCTTTATTACTTCCATTTACATCCGCGTCGTATAACGGTCTTATCGCCGTCACGCCCATCATCATATAGGCTTGTAACTCTTTCTTTTTCGTTTCGATGAGCTCTTGCCTGTCTCTTGCTAACTCCGCTTCCAAACTTTTACTGCTGTTGATGTAATACACCACTGAGATCAACGTAGTGATCAACAGCAGCGGAATTAGGGTTATCAGCAGCAATTTGTTTCGACTTTTCAACACCATGGTTTCCACTACCTCTTTTTCTTTTCAGACTTGCAAACTCCGCGCAACTTGTCTGTGAGGTAGGCGAGAATTTTCCCTTCCTCGGTCAGATTAATACTCTGGAGTTTGATGTGAATTATCTTCTCGTTATATATGCTCGGGCGGTCAGACTTTGAATTGTGTTAAAATCCGGTCATCAAATTGGAGATCTCACATGCAAACACTAGCAGGAAAGAAAATTCTACTCGGCATCAGTGGCGGTATTGCCGCGTATAAATGTGCGGAGCTAACCCGTCGCCTCATAGAGAGAGGAGCGCAAGTTCAAGTTGTAATGACGAAAGCCGCAAAAGAGTTCATTACCCCTTTAACCATGCAAGCCGTTTCGGGCCGTCCTGTCTCGGACAGTTTACTAGACCCAGCAGCGGAAGCCTCTATGGGCCATATTGAATTGGCCAAATGGGCAGATTTAGTGCTATTAGCGCCCGCGACCGCGGACTTAATCGCGCGCATGTCCGCAGGCATGGGGAACGATTTACTTACTACGCTCGTGCTCGCGACGGATTCCCCTGTTGCTGTTTCTCCGGCGATGAATCAACAGATGTATCGCAATATCGCAACCCAAGAGAACATCGCTACGTTAGCGCGTCGTGGTATGCACATCTGGGGCCCTGCGGCAGGAGAGCAAGCCTGTGGTGATGTAGGACCAGGTCGAATGCTGGAACCAATGCAGCTAGTAGAGCTATGTGAACAGTTCTTTCAACCAAAATTGCTAGAAGGTAGGTCGATACTCATTACCGCCGGACCAACTCGCGAAGCGATTGATCCAGTGCGTTACATTACGAACCATAGCTCCGGGAAAATGGGCTATGCATTGGCGAGCGCCGCAGCGCAGATGGGAGCAAAAGTCACCCTCGTGAGCGGTCCTGTCAGTTTAAATACGCCCGTAGGTGTTGAGCGCATAAATGTTTCCAGTGCACAAGAGATGCACGAAGCCGTTATGACACATGCAAACCAGCATGATGCCTTTATTAGCTGCGCTGCCGTTGCCGACTACCGCCCACAAACGATCGCGTCTCAAAAGTTGAAAAAGACAGAAGACAACGACGAAATGGTCATTAATATGGTTAAAAATCCTGATATTGTTGCATCTGTGGCAGCAATGACGGAGAAGCGTCCGTTTACCGTCGGTTTTGCGGCTGAAACCAATGATGTAGAGACCTATGCTCGAGGCAAGTTAACAAAGAAAAACCTCGATATGATCTGTGCAAACGACGTTTCGGTTGCAGGGCAAGGATTTAACAGCAACGACAACGCAATTACCCTTTACTGGCCTGAAGGTGAACTTGCGCTCGCTTTGGAATCAAAAGAAGCATTGAGCTTTAAAATTCTCGAAAAAATGCATCAATTGATGTAACTAACGTTTGAAAACCCTGCCAATTTTTTACAAAAGCTGGCATAAATTTGGTACAAAAATGACAACTAAGGGTGTTAAATCTCCCATTCCACCCTTAGTGGTCTAGTTTGAGGCGAAATAGCGTCTTATAATCCCCTCCGCTCAACTTTGTATTTTGAAAGGAAGTAACTAATGGCCGGCAGTAAAAAATCCAACCGTCGTGAAGAAATCTTACAAGCATTGGCAGAAATGCTTGAATCAACAGATGGCGCTTCACGCATTACTACGGCAAAACTGGCCAAGCAAGTCGGCGTTTCAGAAGCCGCGCTGTATCGTCATTTCCCAAGTAAAGCGCGCATGTTCGAAGGGTTGATTGAGTTCATTGAAGAAGCCTTGATGACACGTATCAACCGTATTCTAGACGACGAAAAAGATACACTAGAGCGTATTCGTATGGTGATGCACCTTATTTTGGCGTTCTCTGAACGTAACCCAGGTCTGACACGCATTTTGTCGGGTCATGCTCTAATGTTTGAAAATGAACGTCTACGTGAACGCATCAATCAACTCTTTGAGCGTATAGAAACACAATTGCGCCAAATCCTGCGTGAACGTAAGATTCGTGAAGGGAAGTCTTTCCCTGTCGAAGAGCGCATCCTAGCCGCGCAAATTCTGGGACAAGTTGAGGGGAGCCTAAACCGCTTTGTGCGTAGCGACTTTAAATACCAGCCGACTGCAAACTTTGACGAGTACTGGGCGCTTTTGAGTGCACAAATAAAGTAAAAGACTATGAGTAAAGACAAATACACGCAGCCCGAGTTTTCTCTTTCACTTCTTCACCCTCGTAACTGGGGCGTATGGCTTGGTTTTGGTCTGTTGGCCATCCTCGTCAATATTCTTCCTTATCGGCTGCTGCTTTCATTAGGTCGTTCACTCGGCAAACTTGGCATGCGCTACGGTAAAAAGCGTGTCCACGTTGCTCAGCGTAACTTAGAATTGGCCTTTCCAGACAAAACACCTGAAGAGATTCAACATATTGTTGAAGAGAACTTCAAAAATACCGGTATGGCACTGATAGAAACCGGAATCACTTGGTTCTGGCCGACTTGGCGCTTTAAAAACCTGATCGTCGAGAAAGATCTCGGCGCACTGCGTGAAAAAGCCAAAGAAGGTAAAGGCGTCCTACTTTGTTGTGTCCATGCTCTTAATCTAGAGATCACTGCGCGTGCTTTCGCCGTGTTAGGCGTGGCCGGGTACGGTGCGTTTCGTCCGCATAATAATCCTGCTTATAACTTTATCCAGTATTGGGGACGGACACATAACGGCAATAAACTGATTGATCGTAAAGATGTAAAAAAGATGATTCGTGTTTTACGCAGCGGTGAGCGTCTGTTCTATTTACCGGATCACGATTACGGTCGCAAAAAATCAGTATTTGTGCCCTTCTTTGCCGTAGACGATGCGTGTACGACAACAGGCACGAGCATTCTGGCGTATACCTCAAAATGTGCGATCATCCCAGGCTCAGGATTTCGCAATGACGAAGGAAAATACGACATCATCGCCGATAACTGCATTGAAGCCGATTATCCACAAAAAGACGAAGTCGCCGCTGCCGCTTATATGAACAAGTATGTGGAAAAAGTCATTCTACGCGCTCCAGAGCAATGGATGTGGCTCCATAAACGCTATAAAACCATGCAAGATGAGCATGTCGAGAAAGGCATTCGCTATAAGTAAGTGGTCAAGGCGATGAATCCAAAAACAAAAAAGGGCAGATGAATATCCATCTGCCCTTTTTACTTTTTCAGAAAAAGTAACCAATTAAATGCCGTATTCTGCGCGGTACGCTTTGACTGCTTCTAGATGCTCTTTGTCTGTGCCTTTCTCTTCAAGGAAAGTCACAAGGTCAGTCAGGCTAATGATTGAGATGATTGCACAACCAAAGTCACGCTCCACTTCTTGAATCGCAGACAACTCACCTTTGCCTTTTTCTTGGCGGTCAATCGCAACCAACACACCAGCAAGGTCTGCGCCATTTGCTTGAATGATTTCCATCGATTCACGAATCGCAGTACCTGCTGTGATTACGTCATCTACTAGCATGATACGACCTTCAAGCGCAGAGCCTACAAGGTTACCGCCTTCGCCGTGATCTTTCGCTTCTTTACGGTTGAAGCAGTAAGGCGTGTCGATATCGTGGTGATCCGCCAGCGCGACTGCTGTTGTCGTCGCGATTGGGATACCTTTGTACGCCGGGCCAAACAGCACATCAAACTCAATGCCAGAATCAGCAAGCGCTGCTGCGTAAAAACGACCAAGACGCGCTAGGTCACGACCAGTATTGAAAAGACCAGCGTTAAAGAAGTACGGGCTTTTACGGCCAGATTTCAAAGTAAACTCACCAAACTTAAGAACTTCTTTCTCAAGTGCAAACTCAATAAATTCACGCTGGTATGCTTTCATTATTTTCTCTCTATGTCCTTGGTTTCTTGTGTCTCTTCTCGACAATCATTCATTTCTCTATTGTCGAGATAAAAAAATAGCCCCCATAATGGGAGCTATCTAAATCAATTGGCTAACGCCGCCTTCTGCGCTGCGACAATTTCCGTAATGCCGACTTTCGCCGACTCGAGCAATGCCATCAGCTGTTCGTGACTGAACGGTTCACCTTCTGCGGTGCCCTGAATTTCAATCATCTTGCCTTCTTCGGTCATTACTACGTTCATGTCTGTGTCTGCCGCTGAATCTTCAACGTATTCAAGATCACACAATACTTCGTCGCCTAGTAAGCCGACAGAAACTGCCGCTACGTGGCCTTTCATTGGGTTTGCTTTTAGCTTGCCGCTATCTACTAGGTGTTGGAACGCATCGGCCATTGCAACACTTGCGCCGCTGATAGATGCAGTGCGAGTGCCGCCGTCTGCTTGGATAACGTCACAGTCAACGGTGATCATGAACTCACCCATGGCTTTTAGATCGACAACAGCACGTAGGCTTCGCGCGATAAGACGCTGAATTTCCATCGTACGGCCGCCTTGTTTGCCACTTGCCGCCTCACGACGAGTACGAGAATGTGTTGCTCGAGGTAGCATGCCGTATTCAGCTGTAACCCAGCCTTTACCTTGACCTTTTAGCCAACGTGGCACAGATTCTTCGACGGTCGCATTACACAACACTTTGGTGTTACCGAACTCAACTAGCACTGACCCTTCAGCGTAAGCTGTGTAGTTACGAGTAATTTTGATAGGGCGAACTTGATCCGCCTTGCGATCGTTTGGACGCATGGGCATCTACCTTAAATATGAGGAGAAGACGATTTGGTTGGGCGAAGATTATAACGGAATCGATTCCGGATTCATAGGTTACGCCGCTGGCACAACATAAACAATCCATACATCCCGCGCACCTATCGACGCAGCATGATACACTCTTGAAGTAATTTTCAAAAAATGAAGACAGGAAAATTCGATGATTTACAGTATGACAGCGTATGCACGCAAAGAAGTAAAAGGCGATTGGGGCTCTGCGGTATGGGAAATCCGCAGCGTGAACCAGCGTTATTTAGAAACATACTTCCGCATGCCAGAACAATTTCGCGGGTTAGAGCCCGTTTTACGTGAGCGCTTTCGTAAGCGCTTAGCGCGAGGCAAAGTAGAATGTAATCTGCGTTTTGAAGCAAACCCTGCCGCAAAAGGTGAGCTTAGCATCAATGAAGCGCTTGCTAGCCAGGTAATTAAAGCCGCTGAACAAGTCATGCACATGACTGGTGAACTGAGCCGAATCAATCCATTTCAAGTCATGCAATGGCCGGGGGTAATGGAAACGCCAGAGCAAGACATGGATGCGGTAAATAAAGTGCTACTAGAAGCATTTGATGGCGCAATGGATGAATTTATTGAAGCGCGCGCTCGTGAAGGCGAGAACATGAAGGCGCTGATTGAGCAACGCCTAGAAGCGATCACATCAGAAGTTGTGAAAGTGCGCGCACGCATGCCAGAAATACTAGAGTGGCAACGTGAACGACTATTCTCGAAGTTCGAAGACGCTAAAGTGGAACTGGATCCATCTCGTATCGAGCAAGAGCTTATCCTTCTGGCACAGAAATCAGACGTAGCAGAAGAGCTAGACCGTCTTGATTCTCACGTAAAAGAAACCACAAACATTCTGAAAAAAGGTGGCGCAGTGGGTCGTCGTCTAGATTTCATGATGCAAGAGTTCAACCGTGAATCGAACACGCTAGCGTCGAAATCCATCAGCACCGACATCACCGCATCGGGCGTTGAACTGAAAGTTCTAATTGAACAGATGCGTGAGCAGATCCAAAACATTGAATGATCTAAAAGTCATCGAGTATTGAAACAAAAAAGCCCCGCTAATACGGGGCTTTCTTTTATTCGTCTTTTTCCAAGGTACTGTTATCAACGTAGGGCCAATAATGGTGTCCAATTCTGATCAGCAAAGTAGCCGCAGCCAAAATAAACGCAGCCAGAGATAACCACACAACCAAAACTGCATCCAGCTCTTTCATTCCGAGTGTGATGTAGCGGGCGATGGCCATCATCGCGATGTAGATAGGATAGCGTACCGGAATTTTACCGTTCATCACGAACTGCTGCACCATGGCGAGCACTTCCAGATAGATAAACATCAACAGAATATCCGTGAGTAAGACACGCTTCTCTACAAATACGTGCACAAACTCTTGCATCATGGCGTACAACGTCGCCAAGGTAATAGAGACTAATAACACCGCCTCCAAAATATGGAAGATTTTCAGGAAAGGTCGACTAAAGGATTTCGGTAAATTCGACGGCATGGTCCATTATCCAAACAAAGAAAATAGGCCTTGAGTTTAGCATGCAACGATCTTCAATCAATCAGAATAAACATCAGTGCAAATCGACTCCAAGTCCTGGCATTTGCTTATAAAAACGCTCCGCTTATTTGGCGGAGCGCTTTTGTGTTATAGGACCTGTGGCATCACTTACGCCACTTGCTGCTTTTTTTCAGCTACGCGCTTTTTCTTCCGATATTTAGGGTGAGTGATCGGAATCGCAGATAGGAGTTTTTTGGTGTATTCGTTTTGCGGGTTTGCATAAATTTCTTTAGCACTGCCTGCTTCTACCACTTTACCAAAATACATCACGGCAACTTTGTCAGAAACATGTTTCACCACCGAGAGATCGTGAGAGATAAATATGATCGCCAAATTCATTTCTTGTTGCAGTTGTAGCAATAGGTTCAAGATTTGCGCCTGTACCGACACATCTAACGCAGATACCGATTCATCACAAATCAGTAGTTTAGGCTTCAATGCAATCGCGCGAGCAATACCGATACGCTGCCGTTGTCCGCCTGAAAATTCATGTGGATAACGGTTTACTGCCGTTTCTGGTAATCCCACTTTGATTAAAAGCTCTTTTACCCATTGTTTACGCTCTGTTGGCGTGCCAATTTTATGAATAACAAACGGTTCTTCCAGAATCATACCGATGGTATGACGCTGATTGAGTGACTCCATTGGGTCTTGAAAGACGATTTGCATGTCTTTACGCAGCGAGCGCATCTCTTTAACAGACAATTTAGTGATGTCTTTACCTTCAAAGAAAATCTTACCTTCTGTTGGCTCGTATAACTTTAAGATCGTGCGACCAAGGGTGCTTTTACCACAACCTGACTCACCAACTAGCCCCAGTGTTTCACCTTCAGAAACAGACAGTGAAACCCCGTCTACCGCTTTGATGGTGTAGCCTTTCTTGAACAGCCCTTTACCAGAAACAAAGTGCTGCTTAAGATTTTCAATTCTTAATACTTCTTTTGCCATAACATCCTCTTTTATGACTGGTTCACTTTGCCCAGTTAACTGGCAAACATACTGGCATCAATAGGCTTGATATCGATCATCTGCTTCGGCTCATTATCTAAGCTCGGCATCAACCCCATCAAACGCTCTGTGTATGGGTGCTGCGGGTTATCAAACAACTCAAAAATTTCTGCTTTTTCGACAATACGTCCGCCATACATCACGGCAACATCATCACACACTTCTGCCACAACCCCGAGATCGTGAGTGATGAAGATCATCGCCATGCCCGTTTCTTCCTGAAGCTCGTTCATCAGTTCAAGGATAGACGCCTGAACCGTAACATCCAACGCTGTAGTCGGTTCATCACAAATCAGAATATCCGGCTTACAGGCCAATGCCATCGCGATCATGACACGCTGGCGCATACCACCAGATAGGTTATGGGGATACTCATTCAATCGCTTCTCTGGCATTGGAATTTTTACTTTTGCCAGCATCTCAATCGCGTACGCCTCCCGCTCCTTTTTGTCGAGCTCAGGTCGATGGAGCTCAAGCACTTCACATATTTGACGACCAATGGTGTGCACTGGGTTGAGCGCAGTCATCGGGTCTTGGAAGATGATCGAAATGCGATCGCCACGCATGGCGTACATCTCTTCCGCAGGCAAATCAACTAGGTTGGTGCCGCGATAATTCACTTCACCTTTAATGATGTTGCCATATGGCTTAGGTAATAGCCCCATGATCGACATTGAGGTTACGCTCTTACCACTACCTGACTCTCCCACCAGGCCGAGTGTACGTCCAGCTCGCACATCAAAGTTCACACCATGCAGAACCTTCACTGGCCCATCATCGGTGGTAAATTCAACTTCGAGATCTTTAACACTTAGGATTACATCGTTTTCCATAACCAATCCTTACAGCTTATAAGAGTCATCTACGACAACGACAGGTTCAAAAGCTTTGTCTGACTTCATCGCTTGTTTCGTTTCTTTTTTGATATCACTATCAATCCAGTAAGTGCCATCGCCTATGATTGCACCACTGAACAGCGCCTCTGTCATGCGATTCATTGGCTTATCTGGAAACTTTAACCAGCGCCAGTGACCATAGCGGACATAAGGAACCATGTAGCCTGGGACGATAACGTGAGCATCAATGATGTCACGCTGAATCTCATGACCTAGCTGGATCTTTTTATCCATATCCATGCCAAAACGATACTCGATGATCTTTTCATCCAGTTCAGGCGTGCTGTAGTTTGTGAAAGAGTTAGTTTGCGGCTTGTTCGCATTGACTGAATGGAAGTACTCCCAATACGTTGGGATCTCAGACGTACCCATATCTAAGAAAGCCAAATCGTGCTTTTTCTCACGTACGTATTTGAACATAGATGAGCCATCAACTAACTTGAGCTCAATATCCAGCCCTGCTAGCTTGGCTTGCTCACGCAAAAATGCAATACGAGGAGTATGAACAGGTGTTCCGTAGGTCAGCTCGAAGCTTAAGCGCTCACCTTTATCATTGACACGAATACCATCAGAACCAATTTTGTTAAAGCCTGCGGCTTCGAATGCCTCGGCCGCTTTTGCGGGATCAAACTTCGGTGCCTTAGCATCTGGTAGGGTGTATTTACCATGACCATAACCGGTCGGGTTCGGTTTACGGGAGTAGTCGCCACGCATGACATTCTCTATCATGCCATCAAAGTCAATCGCGTAAGTAATGCCCTTGCGAATGTTTAAATCATCCAGCAAAGGCATCGCGGTGTTCATCCATACACCACCAGCCCCAACTGGAAATTGGTTGTAACCCCAGAACTTGTGAATGTATCCCTTTTGGTAAGGTTCCGTATTCGATTTATCATGCCATAAGCTTGGTAAAACAAGACCAAATGCATCCAGCTTCCCTTTCTCAAAGTGCTTCATCGCGATATCACTGTCGCGAATCACTGTGATGCGGATTTTGTCGACATTATAGCGATGTTGATAATACTTATTGCTGTAACCCCACCAGTCTTCACCGACATGTTTGAAGGTCACACTTTTACCTTTTTTAATGTCATCTAGGTAGTATGCACTGGTCGTTGGTTCACTTTTAAAATTGTAGTAGCGGACAAAGTTGTCATGTATACCGTCACCATTTTCATCTTTTGAAGGGTTAGCATAAAAATGTGCGGGACGTGGGCGCAGAGCCCCCATTCGTAACAGCAATTCTTCCGGATTGAACTCTTTCGCCGCCTTAACAGCAAACGTGTGAGTGTCGTACTTGATAACATCCGCAATCGTTTTGTTGTAGTAATCGTTGTACCAAGGTTCCAAGATATCTTTGGAACGATAAAACTTCAGCATGAACACGAAATCGTCGGCAGTCACAGGTTTGCCGTCCGACCATTTGGCTTCAGGGTTGAGTTTGAAATAGACCGTTTTGTTGTCACCTGCTAACGCCCACTCGTTAGCAAGCTCAGGGATGAACTCTAAAGTATCTGGGTGGCGGACCACCAAGCCTGGTGTTTCATCTAAGATAAAAGAACGTAGCCCTGCATTAGCGTCTGGACCAACACTACGTAACGTCTGTGGGAAACTTGACATAAAGGTGCGATAAGTCCCTCCACGTTTCGCTTCTGGCGAACCATATTGAGGCTCATCCCAGTTTGTTTGCCAGTTTAAGTCAGTCGGAAGCGTTGCTGACATTGCACCAAAACTCAGGGCGCTCAGCGTGGACGCTAAAAATAATTTCTTCATAAAACTTCCCTTTTTATGTTTTGCTCACAATGCTCGCTTAAACATAGCGTGTGAATTTTTTCGGGTCGAAAGCCGCTCGAATGGCTTCACCAATAAAGGTCACCATTACCAGAACCAGAACAATAGAAGTCACTACTGACGCAACAATCCATGGCGAATCTAAGTTTGACTTACCTTGTTGCAGTAGTTCACCCCAACTTGGCGTTGGTGGCATCAAGCCTAATCCTAGGTAATCGAGAGCAGTCAGTGCTGTGATGTTAGCTGCAATAGTGAAAGGCGCTAGGGTTACAATCATCACCATCGTATTTGGCAAGATGTGATTAAACAAGATACGTCCGGTCGATGCCCCTAAAGCACGAGCCGCCATTACATATTCTCGTGCCGCTTCTTTATAGGTCATGGTCCGCATGTACCATGTCATCCCCATCCAAGTGAAAAGCACGTTAATAGCGACAAAGAGAGCGAACGTCGGCTGAACGATTGAGACAAGAATCATAATGACGTACAAAAACGGGACCATTGACCAGATTTCGATAAGTCGCTGTACAAACAAGTCAAATTTACCGCCCCAAAAACCCATAGCACAACCGACTGCAGTACCGATCGCGTAGGAAATGGCCATCGTAAGCAACGCAAATCCCATCGCCGTTCTGAATCCGTAGACGAGTCGCGCCAAAATATCGCGACCTATCACATCTGTACCTAAATAATGCTTATTTTCGGCACTAGGCGCTGTTGGCGGGAAATCACCACTAAAATCTTGTTCGTATGGGTTCCACGGCACAAGCGGCAAAATAACAAAGTTGTCGCCCCCTTCAGCCTCAAACGCTTTTTGCAGTACACGATAATCGGCTTCACTGGATGACTCTTGGCCGAATTCGCTACCTAAACGTACGTCACTGACAACAGGAAAATAGTAGCTACCATCGTACTTGACGACTAGCGCTTTACTGTTGATCAAAAGTTCGGCGAATAGAGAAAGGATCAACATGATAGAAAGAGCAACAAACGACCAATAGCCTCGTTTGATCTCTTTAAAGTGACGAATTTTCTTTTGAGTTAATGGACTAACTTTAATCATGTTACGCTCCAAACTTCACACGTGGGTCGACTAAAGCAACACAAATATCTGAAATGATGTTACCAATGAGCAGTAACAACGCATTAATGGCGACAATACCCATAACAACAGGGTAATCACGCTCCATGATTGATTCGTAACCCAATAAGCCAATGCCATCAATATTGAAGATAACTTCAATCAGGAAGGCACCGGTCATGAAGAACAACAAAGAGTTACCAAAGTGACTCGCGATCGGAATTAAGCTGTTACGCAACGCGTGCTTACGAACTGCTTTTTTGAAAGGTAATCCTTTCGCAATTGCGGTGCGGATGTAATCTGAGGAAAGGTTTTCCATCAGGTTATTTTTCATTGTCATCGTCAGCGTGGCAAAATCACCAATGAGGTAACAGATCAAAGGCAACACCGCATGCCACATAATGTCTTTAGCGCGTTCAAAGAAGGTTTCGTAATCGTCGAAGTCATCGCCGACAAAGCCTCCCATCGGAAACCATTCCAAGTGATAACTAAATAACGTGATCAGCAATACACCCACCACATAACCTGGTAGCGCGTAGCCTACGAAAATGAGTACTGAAGAGGCGGAATCAAACACAGAACCGTGCTTGAGCGCCTTATAGTAACCAAGAGGAATCGAGATAAAATAACTAATAAAGAAGGTCATGCCGCCATAAAACAACGACACTGGCAAACGCTCTGCGATCATGTCCGAGACAGGCTCGTAGTAACGCGTCGACTCGCCAAGATCTAGCATTACCAAACGACTTAACCATTCGACGTACGCTTCCGTTACTGGTTTATCCAGGCCATAAAACGCATTCAGCTCCGCGATTTGATCGTCAGAAAGGGCCGTATTACCACCCGCAGACGTCATTGATGCGGCGCCGTCCCCCTGGGACTGCATTTGTGACAACATGCGTTCAACAGGTCCGCCAGGCACGAAACGAGTGATAGCAAAGATGAGAATAGTTATCCCGAGAAACGTTGGGATAACCAACGCCAAACGGCGTAAAAAGTACGACAGCATATACAACTTGCTCCTTGTCTACTGTCCAGTTCAAACGGAGTGAAAGAGGATATTTTCCGCCCAAAATGGTGCATATTTATCTCGTAGTAACTAAAACTGTTGAAGCACACTCCCTGCGCCTCAAGAGCTAGACTTTTCTACTACTGCAATAATTTCAGCGTCATATTTATCTTGAATCCACATCAGCTTCAAGTGTTTGAAACCAAAACATGACAAACTTCCTTCGATGTCGAAAAACAGAAATGTTTTTGTAAAAAATTATAAAAAACCACAAAAATAATTCATACAGAATATCAATCTAGGCTGTTTAGAGCCAAAACCCTACATAAAAATGCACCCTACACACATAAATAGACACATAATCCAAGGTTATATTTGACCTAAAAATACGAGTGAGCCCTTTAACAGCAATGGGTATCATATTTTGATACCACCTAATAAGTTCGAGCTAACAAAGTATGGATTCGATATAAAACTCATCTCAGAACAATTCACTGGAAAAATATCTTTTTCCAGATTCAATTACCCACTAAAAAACCATAGGCAAGATAAGTCATTAAAGTTTATAAGAAACACAAAATACGGTGTTTTATTGAAATTTAATCTCGATGCATAAACCTTATTCGGTTTTTTATTCCGCCTTTTAAACAAAGCCTGGTTATTTACATCTTTTTTACATTTAAGCATCCCCGTTTACCACTGGTTTGACTTCCTTTTTTCATCTCGGTTATACATTGGCCGAACGTTAACGAAATATTAACGTCACATTTGGCCGCTATGCGGCCAGACATAGGAAATAATAATAATCGGAGCAACAAGGATGTATAAAAACACAACCGCTTTATCTGTTGCGATAAGCCTTGCTTTGGGGACAGCAGCAGTTGCAGCCCCAGCAACAGCACTGGCAGAAGAGCAGCAAGTTGAAAAACTTCAAAAGATGAAAGTTACTGGTTCGCGTATCTCCACGACGGATATGGAAGGTCCTTCACCAGTTACTGTTATTAATAGTAAAGACATTGAGTCTAAAGGCTTTAACAGCGCGCAAGACGTATTGAACAGTTTGACCCAAAACACAGGTGGTGTAATGGCTCAAACAGACTCTTTCTCGTTTACACCAGCAGCGCAGTCAGTCAACTTACGTGGCCTTGGCGCGTCACGCACATTGATTCTTATTGATGGCCGTCGTCTTCCTCAATACCCGCTAGCACAAGATGGTACATCTAACTTCCAAGATATCGGCCAAATCCCTGTCGCCGCTATTGAGCGTGTTGAAGTAATGACCGACTCAGGTTCTGCTATCTACGGCTCCGACGCAATCGGTGGTGTCGTAAACTTCATTTTAAAGAAAGACTTTGATGGCGTTTCTGTAAAAGTACGCGCGGGTGACGCGACGGATGGTGGTTACCAAAATGGTCGTTTAGACGTTGTAGCTGGCAAAAACTTTGACGACAAACGTATTCTCTTCGTTGGCCAATTTGCGGGCAACGAAATGCTAAAGCAATCTGACCGAGATGATTGGGCTGGCGATGACGGTTCTAGCCGTTCTCAGCTAAGTGGCTACTCTAGCTACGGTGCAAACTTTGAAGGCGCCAACGGAACACTTCTAACACCAGCTGATGCTGGTTCTTCCTGTAAAGAAGTCGTTGGTGATGCCGCGATTGAACGAGCGGATGGAAAGTGTGGTGTTAACCGCTCTGCATACCGAACATTAAAACCAGAAAACAAACAAGTAGACCTACTTTTACGTGGTGAAATGGACATTAACGACAATGTCACTGCCATGGCAGAAGCCCGTTTTGGCTACAAGTCTACAGAATCTGAATTCGAACCTAACCCTTACAGCGTTGAAGTTGATGCCACTCACTTCCGCGGCGAAGGCGAATACACTCGCCGTATGGTCGAATTTGGACCACGCGAAAGTAACACTGAAGCCGATTCTTTTGGCTTAACCTTAGGCTTGAACGGCCTGCTTGCTGATACGTATGATTGGGACCTATCCGCTGGTTACTCTGAGCAAAGCGTTGAAACAAGCAACCCAGCAATCTTCCTAACTCTCGACCAAGCTGTACAAAATGGTGATGTCGATCTTCTAGGGCCTATCTCTCAAGACGTTGTAGACAAATACAGCGGCACTTCAAGCAAAGAAGCTTACTCAAAGCTTTACTCTGTTAACGGCTCACTGGCTGGTGATTTGGTTGAACTTCCTGCAGGTATGTCTGGCTTTGCTGTTTATGGTGAATGGAACCGTACTGACTACAATGAGACGATTGATGCGACAACAGCAGCTGGTGGTTTCTCTGGTCTAGGTGGAACATCAGGCGGCGGTGACCGTGATCAGATTGGTCTTGGTGTTGAAGCTCTTATTCCTATCATTGAAGATTTAGAAATGACTGTCGCTGGTCGTTACGACCACTACTTCGACGACTCGGCAACTGGCGGCGCATTCACTCCTAAAGTAGCCCTAGCATACCGTCCTACTGACACCCTATTGCTACGTGGTAGCTACGGTCTAGGCTTCCGAGCTCCAGACTTGAAGCGACTATTTGGTGATCAAACTCGAGGCTTTGGTTCTGGTTTTGACCCTGTGCTTTGTGCCAACGCTGGTGGTAGCGGCCCACAAGATAAAGACAAGTACCCAGAGTGTGATACTCAGTACTTCGATACGCTTAATGGCCCTAACTCTGAGCTGAAAGAAGAAACAAGTACAAACATTAACTTGGGCCTAGCGTGGGAGCCTGTGGATGATCTTGGTGTAACTGTTGACTGGTACCACATCAAGATGGAAGACGTCGTAACAGCACCAACTTACCAAGACGTAATTAACGATCCAGGTAAATACCCGGGTACTGAAGTCGTTCGTAACCCAGATGGCACCATCAAGTCGGTATCCTATGGTCCAGTGAACCAGTCGTATGAAGAGCGTTCTGGTATTGACCTAGCGATCAAATACGCATACGACACTAATGAGTTCGGTTCATTTAACACGCGTGTTGCTGTAACGAAGATCTTGATTGCTGAATATCAAGAAAACGACAGCGAGCCTGTAACGGATGAAAGAGATTTCATGCCTGAATACACCGCAACGTTAAATCTTGGCTGGGCATATGAAGATGTCGCTATCAACCTATTTGGTAAATACCGCGACCGTATGTGTTCAAGCTACGCAAACCGTTACTACTTTGATGACTGTGATTCTGCTAAAAAAGCGGGTTACAAAGCAGAAATCGCTAGTATGACAACGTGGAACCTAACGGCTTCTTACCAATTCAACGAGAGTGGTCGTGTAACTCTTGGTGCTATCAACATGTTTGACAAAGTACCGCCTGCAGATCCTCTAAGCGATACCTCTCCATTCTATGCAACTGGGTATGACGATCCAATCGGACGTCAGCTATACGTCGAGGCATCATACGACTTCTAAAAATATTTGGCGCGGGTTTTCCGCGCCCTTTTCGACTGACTAAAACACTGACAAGGATGCAACCATGAAATTCAAGGAATTTGGTCTCAGTGCCATAGCTGCAGCATTGCTTACTATCAGTAGTAGCTCTATAGCGGCCAACTCTGGTGCTGTCGTTTCCACACAAGCAAAAGCAAATCAATCTTCAGAAGCTTCGCAACAAAAAATCGACAATTATGCCGAAAGTACTGAAGGCATGTTGGCAGAATACAAAGGCTTACTACGTCAAATCGACAGCATGAAAGTCTACAACGAGCAAATTAACCGTATGGTTCAATCACAGCAAGGTGAATTGGACTCATTAAATAACCAAATTGCTCAGATCGATCAAACGGCAACAGAAGTAGTGCCACTAACACTTAAAATGATCGATGCACTCGATGAGTTTGTGACTCTCGATCTACCTTTCCAGAAAAAAGAACGTAATAAACGTGTCCAAGAACTGCGTCGTCTCATGGATCGCGCCGACGTAACGACTTCTGAGAAATTCCGTAAAGTGATGGAAGCCTACCAAATTGAAGAAGGTTTCTCTCGCTCAATTGAATCTTACAAAGCTAGCCTAGATAGAAATGGGGAAACCGTGACTTACGACTTCCTACGTATTGGTCGCACGGCGCTTTTATTCCAATCTCCAGACGGTGGTGAGACAGGTATGTGGAACCAACAAACACGTCAATGGGAAACATTACCGGAAAGCTACCGCATAGCGGTACAGCAAGGCCTTCGTATCGCGAAGAAGCAAGCGCCACCAGCGCTAATCAAATTGCCTGTATATGCTGGGGAGGAATAAGAGATGAAAGGATTCAAAACTCTAGCCGCTGGTCTACTAGCGAGCTTATTTATGGCTTCAGGCGTACAAGCAGAAACGCCTAAAAACCTATCTGAACTACTCAAAAACGTAAAATCAGAAAGCATCGTTGAGTCAAAAGAGAACAAAGCCCGTGAAGCTGAGTTCAAGAACAACCGAGATAAGCAAGCAGCATTATTGCAACAGGCTCGTGAAGAGCTAGCTTCACAGCAAGCACTGGGCGATCAACTTAAAGCGACATTTGATGAAAACGATAAGCAGCTGACTGAACTAACAGAAACCTTACGTGTTCGCTCTGGTACTTTGGGCGAAATGTTTGGTGTGGTCCGCCAATATGCGGGCGAGTTTAAAGGCTTATTTGCAGCCTCTCAAAACGCAGTTCAGTTCCCAGAGCGTGACGCTCTACTAACGAAACTGGCTGAAAGTAAAGAACTGCCATCAACACAAGAGCTAGAAGCATTCTGGCATACCATTCTTCAACAAGTGGTTGCCTCAGGCGAGACAGCAACAACCCAAGCAACGGTTGTTTATGGCGAAGGTAAAGAAGCGGTTCGCGATGTTACTCTTGTCGGTGAATTTAACGCGATTGCCGATGGTAAGTACGTTACTTATGTACCTCAAACAGGTAAGTTCGAAGAACTCTCTCGACAGCCTCGCACCAATATTACACGTCATGTTGCGGGCTTTGAGTCAGCGTCAAACAGCTATGAGCCACTGTTTATTGACCCATCCCGTGGTGTAATTCTGTCTCTACTTGTACAAAGCCCTACCGTTCAAGAACGTATTGATCAAGGTGGCATTGTAGGTTACGTCATCCTTGGTATGGGTGCAGTTGGCGCTATCATTGCTCTAGTTTGCTTCCTACGCCTTCAAGTGATTGGCGGTAAAATGCGTAAGCAAGCGAAATCAGAAACTGTGATTCCTGGTAACCCATTGGGTGAAGTTATCCAGGCTTACCAAGAGCACAAAGGTGACAACCTTGAAGATCTGGAAGCGAAGCTGGACGAAATCATTCTACGTAACGCTCCAAGCATTGAACGCTTTATCAGTTCAATCAAGCTATTTGCTTCTGTAGCACCTCTACTTGGTCTACTGGGTACGGTAATGGGTATGATCGGCACATTCCAAGCCATTACTCTGTTCGGTACTGGCGATCCTAAACTGATGGCTGGCGGTATTTCTGAAGCTCTTGTTACAACCATGCTAGGTCTGGTTGTCGCAATTCCATTGCTGTTCCTTTACACCATCGTACACAGTAAAGGTCGTCGTTTGGTTCAAACTCTTGAAGAACAGAGTGCAGGCTTCATCGCTCGCTATCAGGAAAAACTACATAAAGCCGAAAGCTAAGGAGGCGTTATGTGGTGGTTAGTTGGAGAACTTGAATCAATTAGGCGCTTCTTGGGAATGGGTGGCGATGTACTCGTCGCCATCTTCATCCTCAGCTTTATGCTGTGGGCAGTATTGTTAGAACGTTGGTTCTATTTTGCTGCCGTCGCTCCAAAAGCCATGAAAAAAGCCGTTGGCTCATGGCAGGGGCGCTCAGAGCACCAGAGCTGGAACGCTAAGATGATCCGACAAGAAATTGTTTCTCGTCAGGACATTGAGAATAAAAAGGGCCTGCCAATCGTGAAAGTATTGATTGCGCTTTGTCCCTTACTGGGTTTGCTCGGCACCGTTGTTGGCATGATCCAAGTATTCGACATCTTAGCGGTAACAGGAACAGGAAGCCCTCGAGCAATGGCCTCGGGGATCTCAAAGGCAACAATCCCAACTTTAGCCGGGATGGTGGCTTCTCTATCAGGACTGTTCTTTAGTTCACGTCTTGATCATTTAGCCAAAGTCACAACGCAAAAGCTGGAAGATAAGCTAAAGCATATTGCCTGAGTAAATGGAATTAGAGGTATAGGTCATGAAAAGACGCTATAGCAGTGATAGCAGTGATGAAACCGCTATCGATATGACACCGATGCTCGACATCGTATTCATCATGTTGATCTTCTTTATCGTAACAACATCGTTCGTAAAAGAAGCTGGTCTAGAAGTAAACCGCCCGACGGCAAGCTCTGCGCAAACCGTGAAAAAAGGTAACATCATGGTCGCAGTTGGTGCGGCGGGTGATGTTTGGGTTGATAAACGCCGCATCGAAGTGGACGCGGTTCGCGCGAATATTGAACGTCTTCGTGCAGAAAGCCCTGATGGCGCAGTTGTTATCCAAGCCGACACAGAAGCAAATGCTGGCGTAGTCGTGAAGGTTATGGACCAGATCAAAATGGCAGGTGTAGAAAGCATCTCCATTGCCGCAACCAATAAGGATTAAGCTTATGCGGTATCTGGCCTCAATTGCACTGGCGCTCATTGTCTCCCTCGGGTTGTTCTGGGGGATGGACAAGCTAGTAAACAAAGAGCGCCACGAGTTAGTGTCGAATGATGACCTGCGTATGGTCGAGTTTATTCGCATTAAACCAGACGAAAAAATACAGGAGAAAAAACGCGAACTTCCAAAGCCACCACCGCCTAAGCGTCCGCCGCCGCCGCCAGAAATGAAAGTGACAGCGACAGTAAAACCGGTGATGGAGCAGACCCCAATGGATATGCCAAAGCTTGACCTACCCGTAAATGTTACAGGTGGTTCGGTGCTTGGACATTATAGCCAGGGTGGAGGTGCGCAACTCGCGGGTAGCGGAGGTCCAACACCTCTAGCGACATTCCAACCTCAAATGCCTAGGAAAGCTGCGAAAGCAGGAATAGAAAAAGGGGTCGTCTTATTAGAGTTTACTGTCAACGCACGTGGTGCCGTAGAGGACATCAAAGTTCTTAAAGAGCAACCACGACGCTTAGGCCTCGGTCGAGCGGCAAGAAAAACAGTCTCTAAATGGACATTTAAACCAAAATTGGTTGACGGGAAACCTGTTAGCTCGCGCCTATCGCAAGAAATAGAGTTCTCAACCAATTAAGGAGTCACGATGAAAAGTTTATGGAAAAGCAAAGTGGCTTCTTTAATTCTCTTCGTAGGAGTGGCAATGGCCGCTCCTACGATGGCAAAAGAAGCTCCTCAGTTATCAGATCGGACATTTCGAACCGTTAACAAAGTGCAAGAGTTGATCGCAACTGAAAAATATTCAGCAGCGAAAGAAAAACTAGCAAGCGCTTTAGAAAGCACAAGTTCGAAAAAATACGACCGAGCAGTTTTACTTCAGCAGACTGGCTTTTTGTATTCGCTACAAGACAATTATGTGCAAGCAGCAAAATACTTTGCCGAAGCATTACAGCTCGACGCACTTCCCGTTCCTGTTGCTCAACAAGTTCGCTACAGCTTGGCTCAGCTTTACCTAGCTGAAGAAAAGTATACGTTGTCTGTAAAAACGATGAAGGAATGGTTCAAGGTTGCAGAAACAACCAAAGAGAAGCCTCAAGCTCATGCTTATATCACGTTAGCGAGCGCTTATGTTCAGTTGGAAGATTACAAAAATGCAATCCCGCCAACCAAAAAAGCCATCGCGATGAGCAAGAGCCCAAGTGAGTCTTGGTACTTAATTCTCGTTGCATCTCACTACGAGTTAGGCCAGCTGAAAAGCGTTGCCAGTGTACTCAAAACTCTGACTTCAAAGTACCCTCAGAAAAAGCGTTACTGGATGCAACTTTCTGGTGTCTACATGGAGCTAGGTCAAGAACGCAACTCTCTAGCCACCCTAGAAATGGTTTACAAAATGGGGAAACTAGAAGGAGAGAAGGAATATTTACGCTTTGTAAACTTCTTGGCTTATCAAGGTATTCCATATAAAGCAGCCAAAACTCTTGACAAGGAAATGGCAGCTGGAAACATTGAAAAGACGAAGGAAAACTATGACCGCCTAGCCAGTTTCTGGCAGCAAGCTAAAGAGCTAGATAAATCAATTCTCGCTTATAAAAAGTCATATAACCTCGCTCCTTCTGCTAAAACGCAAATTCAGATTGCTCGCTTAATGATACAAGACAAGCAGTATTCTGAAGCAACTCGTTTTGTAGAAAGCGCGGCATCCAGTGCCTCTAAAGAGCAAAAGGCAGAACTTGAATACATTCGCGGGATGGCCTATTTCGAGCTTAAGCAACCACAAAAGGCCTTGCAGGCGATGAAAGGCGCTGCTCAATCGCCAAAATTCAGGTCAACCGTTAGCCCTTGGATAAATTTCCTAGAGTCTCAAGGATAATTCGAAGATTAAGTGTGAGTCAGTCGCACGCCTGGGGAAGTGAAAGCTTCCCCTTTTTTCCGTTTTATCTTTATTAACCCCTATTTTTAACCAGAGTCACTCACGCAAGCCAAATCGGGACTCTAAACCTAAAATCAGCACACTAAACGGTTGTAGAAATGGTTTTAATAACAGAGTGCGCGGATGGTAAGTCCTGTATCACGCTCCTTCTTCGCTGTTTAGGAACACTCTGGCGTAAGTAACTATTTCATCTGAGACGATCACAGACAGAAAGATCAACTGGTAACAAAATAGAGATCATGATACTCTTCGCCTCCATTTTTCTGGCGGGATTATCACCAATATCCACCCCTTTGGTGGTTGATTTCTCAATGCCAGTGCTATCGTTATAAGAATGTCGAACTTTCCTTCGGCACTCAATCAATCCAATCAAAAGTGGAACAGTACAATGGGCAAAGGTACTCTCTATATCGTATCTGCACCTAGCGGCGCAGGTAAATCTAGCTTGATCTCAGCGATGTTGGAACGCAACCCAACCTACGCAATGAAAGTGTCTGTGTCTCACACCACGCGCAACATGCGACCTGGTGAAGAAAATGGTGTCCACTACCATTTTGTAGCGAAAGATGAGTTTGAAGCCCTGATCGCTAAAGGTGACTTCCTAGAATACGCAGAAGTGTTTGGTAATTATTACGGCACATCTCGTGTATGGATTGAAGAAACACTAAATAAAGGTATCGACGTTTTTCTAGATATCGACTGGCAAGGCGCACGCCAAATCCGTGAACAAATGCCAGAAGCCAAAAGCATCTTCATCCTGCCACCATCAAACGGTGAGTTAGAGCGTCGCTTGAACACTCGTGGTCAAGATAGCGATGAAGTGATCGCAAAGCGTATGGCTGAAGCCAAGTCGGAAATCTCTCATTACAACGAGTACGACTACGTGATCGTAAACGACGATTTTGATACCGCTTTGATGGATTTTAAAGCTATCTTGCGTGCTGAAAGATTGAAGGAAGAAAAGCAAGCTGCTAAATATAAAGGTATGCTTGACGCGTTGTTAGCAGAGTAACTTCAAAAAGTCACGCTGTAAAACATAAAGAATTTCCCGTTTTTTGCCCAGTGCGAAAAACACAATAAACTACCTGAGAAAGTCCACAAACGGTGGCTTGTCTAATTGCTAGTAAATAAAGTAGTTAGGTTGTATACTTTCTCGTCATTCTAAAATTTTAGTTAACTATTTGGAGTCCTCATGGCACGCGTAACTGTTCAAGACGCTGTTGAAAAAGTTGGCAACCGTTTCGACCTAGTACTGATTGCGGCTCGCCGCGCTCGTCAAATGCAAACTGGCGGTAAAGATGCACTAGTGCCAGAAGAGAACGATAAGCCAACGGTTATCGCTCTACGCGAAATCGAAGAAGGTTTAATTACTAAAGAAGTTCTAGACGCTCGTGAACGTCAAGAACAGCAAGAGCAAGAAGCGGCAGAGCTAGCGGCAGTAAGCAGCATCGCTCACAACCGTTAATTCTGACTTTAGAATTCAACAACCTCCCGGGCCTATAATTTGTATCTATTCGATAGCCTCAAAGACGTTGCCCAAGAATACCTAACAGAGCCTCAGATTGAGGCTCTGCGTCAATCTTATGTGGTAGCGAGAGATGCCCATGAAGGGCAAACCCGCTCTAGCGGTGAACCATACATCATCCACCCTGTCGCTGTGGCTCGTATCTTGGCCGAAATGCGCCTTGATATCGAAACCCTCCAAGCTGCTTTGCTGCATGACGTCATTGAAGACTGTGATGTAACTAAAGAAGATCTCGAAGAGAAATTCGGCAACACTGTCGCAGAATTGGTTGATGGTGTATCTAAACTGGACAAACTCAAATTCCGCGATAGGAAAGAGGCTCAGGCTGAGAACTTTCGTAAGATGGTTCTGGCCATGGTGCAAGATATCCGCGTCATTCTGATCAAACTGGCTGACCGCACGCATAACATGCGTACGCTTGGCGCGCTTCGACCAGATAAAAAGCGTCGTATTGCTCGTGAAACGTTAGAAATTTACGCGCCCCTCGCTCATCGTCTTGGTATTCACAATATCAAAACCGAACTCGAAGAGTTGGGCTTTGAGGCGCTATATCCCAACCGCTACCGCGTACTGAAAGAAGTGGTTAAAGCCGCACGTGGTAATCGTAAAGAGATGATCCAACGCATTCACAGCGAAATAGAAGGCCGTCTGCAAGATTTTGGCTTGAATGCTCGCGTCGTTGGTCGTGAGAAAAACCTGTTCTCTATCTATAACAAGATGAAAACCAAAGAACAGCGCTTTCATACCATCATGGATATCTATGCGTTCCGAGTCGTTGTTGATACCGCTGATACTTGTTATCGCGTTTTAGGCCAAGTACACAGCTTGTATAAGCCACGTCCTGGTCGCATGAAAGATTACATCGCGGTACCAAAGGCGAACGGCTATCAATCGCTACACACTTCCATGGTTGGCCCACACGGCGTACCTGTTGAAGTTCAGATCCGTACTGAAGATATGGATCAAATGGCGGACAAAGGTGTCGCGGCACACTGGTCTTACAAAGACAAAGGCGACAAGTCTGGCACCACTGCGCAAGTGAAAGCTCAGCGTTGGATGCAAAGCCTGTTAGAGCTACAACAAAGCGCGGGTAACTCATTCGAATTCATTGAAAACGTAAAATCCGATCTTTTCCCAGATGAGATTTACGTCTTCACACCAAAAGGTCGTATCGTTGAATTGCCTTTAGGCGCAACGGCTGTCGACTTTGCCTATGCCGTACATACCGATGTAGGCAACTCTTGTGTTGGTGCTCGTGTTGATCGTAACCCTTACCCATTGAGTAAGGCATTGAAAAACGGTCAGACGGTGGAAATTATCAGTGCCCCTGGTGCGCGTCCGAATGCGGCATGGCTAAACTATGTCGTGACTTCTCGTGCCCGCACTAAGATTCGACAAGTACTGAAAACGATGCGTCGTGAAGAGTCGATTACTTTAGGTCGTCGCCTACTTAATCACGCACTTGGCCGTCACTCGATTGATTCAATTTATCCAGAAAATATCCAAGAAGTCTTGAATGATCTTCGCCTAGAAAGCATCGATGATTTATTGGCTGCTATTGGATTGGGTGAGTTGATGAGCATTGTGATCGCACGTCGTCTCCTTGGTGACACCGAAGAGCTCACGACAACAAGTTCAATCCCAACGGACTCGAAGAAGAAGCTTCCGATTCGTGGCGCAGAAGGCTTATTGCTGACGTTTGCAAATTGTTGTCATCCTATCCCAGATGATCACATTATTGCTCACGTATCGCCTGGTCGTGGTTTGGTTGTTCACCGAGAAACATGTCCGAACGTTCGTGGTTATCAGAAAGAGCCAGACCGTTATATGGCTGTCGCTTGGTCTGAAGACTACGATAAAGAGTTCATTGCTGAACTTAAAGTCGACATGCTTAACAACCAAGGTGCTCTTGCAGAACTGACCAACGTGATCTCGAAAACAGGATCAAACATTCATGGCCTTTCAACGGAAGAACGTGATGGTCGTCTATACACTGTGACTGTGCTGTTGACGACGAAAGATCGTGTCCACCTTGCTGGTATCATGCGTAAGATTAAGGCAATGCCTCAAGCAACCCGAGTCAGACGCAGAAAGAACTAACCTCTATCGCCACCTACTCTGTTAGGTGGCGATTTTTTATACCTCAATAAATATGAACCTAGAACGTTACAACCGTATTCACCAAGTCCTAAAAACTCGCCAAACTGATCTGACACTTTGTCTCGAAGAAGTACATAAGCCAAACAACGTCTCTGCCGTGATCCGCACCGCTGACGCGACAGGCTTACACAAAGTTCACGCAATTTGGCCAGACAAAATGCGTACGCTGAGCCATACCTCAGCTGGCGCGCGTAACTGGGTTGAAGTGGATACTCACGATTCGATTGAAACTGCGATTACCGAACTCAAAGCGCAAGGTATGCAGGTTTTGGTGACCAATCTTTCGGACACCGCCGTCGATTTTCGCGAGATCGACTACACCAGACCAACGGCAATCATTTTAGGCAGTGAAAAAGTTGGCGCTTCGGAGCAAGCCAAACAGCTTGCCGATCAAGACATTATTATCCCAATGGTGGGCATGGTGCAGTCACTAAACGTATCGGTTGCCAGTGCCGTAATTTTGTATGAAGCGCAACGTCAACGTGAAGCCGCAGGCATGTACGACCGAGAAGAAAGCGCTCTGCCTAAAGAGACAATCAACCGTATTCTCTTTGAACGTGGTCACCCAGTGCTGGCAAAGGTCGCGAAACGAAAAGGGCTCGTTTACCCACCACTCGATGAAGAAGGTCAAATCATCGCCGATGACGCGTGGTGGCAAGAGATGCAAAGCAAGTAACAGACTTTCGTCATCCTGAACGGCGGCGAAGGAGCGTGGTTCAGGATCTAATTCTCAAATATACAGATGCTGATAGTGTTAACTTCAGCGACATACTTGTTGGAAATAGAATCCTGATGTCGCTAAAGCTCCCCGGAATGATAGGTTATCAGTCAAATCATGACACTAACTAAAGCATGACTATTTTTTCCTGTACAAAAACACAGCTCCATGGTTAACATACTGCTATGTTAACCATTTTCTTGAGCCCTCTATGTCCGCCCAAATGTTATCTGCCGTCCCATTAACCTCCCTTTCTAGAGTTGGCGCGAAAGTCGCAGAAAAACTCGCCAAAGTTGGCTTACATAGCGTTCAAGATTTGCTGTTTCACCTTCCGTTACGCTACGAAGATCGTACTCGTATTTACCCTATTGCCAAACTGCATGCTGGCCTTTGGGCGGCCGTGCAAGGTAAGGTCATGGCAGTCGACACTATCTTCGGTAAGCGCAAAATGCTAACGGTAAAAATCAGCGACGGTAATGGCACTATCACGCTGCGCTTTTTCAACTTTACCGCAGCCATGAAGAACAATTTCACGCAAGGTAAGTTAGTGCATGCTTACGGTGAAATTAAGCGCGGTGGCATGGGTTGGGAAATTGTTCATCCTGACTACAAGTTTTACGTCAGCGAGCAAAAGCCCGATGTAGAACAGAGCTTAACCCCTGTTTATCCCACCACCGATGGATTGCGTCAAATCACATTACGCAACCTTACCGAACAAGCTTTAGCCCTGCTTGATAAAACCGCAGTGCAGGAATTACTTCCAGCGGGGTTGTATGACCATCAAATCACGATGTCGCAAGCGCTGTACACCATTCATCGCCCACCACCAACCATTAATTTAGATGAGTTTGACGAAGGCAAACATCCTGCCCAAATCCGCTTGATCATGGAAGAATTGCTCGCACAAAACTTATCGATGCTGGCGGTGCGTAGCAAAGGTCAGAAGGATTCAGCGCTACCTCTCGGTCCTTGTAATAAACTAAAAACGCAGCTTTTAGCCCAACTGCCTTTCTCTCCTACAAACGCTCAAACCCGAGTAGTACAAGAGATTGAAGCCGATCTAGAAAAACCGCACCCAATGATGCGATTAGTGCAAGGCGATGTTGGTTCGGGGAAAACGTTGGTTGCCGCTTTGGCCGCTGTTAGAGCCATTGAGCATGGCCATCAGGTGGCACTCATGGCGCCAACCGAACTATTGGCCGAGCAACACGCTATCAACTTCGCAAACTGGTTTGAAACCATGGGCATTCAAGTCGGTTGGTTAGCGGGTAAACTCAAAGGTAAGGCAAAGGAAGCCGAGCTGGCTCGTATTGCCAGTGGTGAAGCACAAATGGTAGTGGGTACTCACGCGCTATTCCAAGAGCACGTTGAATTTCATCACCTTGCTTTGGTCATCATTGATGAACAGCACCGCTTCGGTGTCCATCAGCGATTAGAATTGCGTGAAAAAGGCGCAAAACAAGGCGCCTACCCACATCAGTTGATCATGACGGCGACGCCTATTCCTCGCACCTTAGCTATGACCGCTTACGCCGATCTGGAAACTTCCGTGATTGACGAGCTACCACCGGGTCGAACGCCGATTCAAACCGTTGCCATTCCAGATACCAAACGTGACGACATCGTCGAGCGTGTCCGAAATGCCTGCTTAAACGAAGGCAAGCAGGCATATTGGGTGTGTACTCTGATTGATGAGTCGGAAGTATTAGAAGCGCAAGCCGCGGCAGATACCGCTGAAGAGCTTCAACGTAAGCTACCGGACGTAAAAATTGGTCTAGTACACGGACGAATGAAGCCGGCAGAGAAACAAGCGGTGATGCAAGATTTCAAAGACAATAAACTGCATTTGCTGGTCGCAACGACAGTGATTGAAGTTGGTGTGGATGTGCCAAACTCTAGCTTGATGATCATAGAAAACCCTGAACGTCTTGGTTTGGCACAATTACACCAGTTAAGAGGTCGCGTGGGCCGAGGTTCCGTTGCTAGCCATTGTGTGCTGCTGTACCACTCTCCGCTGTCAAAAACCGCGCAAAAACGTCTCGGAGTACTACGTGAAAGTAACGATGGCTTCGTCATTGCGCAGAAAGACCTAGAAATTCGTGGCCCTGGAGAACTATTGGGTACAAAGCAGACAGGTCTTGCTGATTTCAAAATCGCAGACTTAGTTCGAGATCAACGCCTGATTCCCGAAGTTCAGCGCATTGCGCGTCATATTCATGACAATTACCCGTCTAACGCAACAGCGATTATCGATCGCTGGTTGGGTGAGCGGGATATTTACTCCAAAGCGTAATGATTGAAAGCGAGCCAAATGGCTCGTTTTTTAATAAGCCAAAAGCAAACGTTTGCTTTTTGAGAAAATCTCTCTATAATCGCGCACAAATTTTTAAGTGTGTTAGATCACACTCCACCAACCTGAGTTGACTCTGATTAACAGCAATCACAGGTAACGACGTCAACTCCACCCTGCTCTCCCATTCAGCGAGAACTAGGGAAATATTGCGACTAGCGAGACAAACAATGACAACTTCAAACCGATCTTCGGAACTGGTCTATCAACTCAACGATCGACCACCTTTGCCTCAAACCATTTTTGCCGCACTTCAGCACTTATTGGCGATGTTCGTCGCGGTTATCACTCCGTCACTGATCATCTGTCAGTCTTTGGGTGTACCAGCAGACCAAACGAATACCATCATCAGCATGTCTTTGTTTGCGTCAGGCGTGTCTTCGTTTATTCAAATTCGCACCGTTGGCCCAATTGGCTCTGGTTTGCTCTCTGTTCAAGGCACCAGCTTTAACTTTTTAGGTCCTATTATTGGTGCAGGCCTATCGCTGAAAGCCGGTGGAGCAGACATCAGTACCATGATGGCTGCCATTTTTGGTACGATTTTAGTCGCATCATTTGCAGAAATTTTTCTATCTCGCGTGTTGGAGCATGCCCGCCGAATCATCACTCCGCTTGTTTCAGGCATCGTCGTCACTCTTATCGGTCTCACACTGATTCAAGTCGGCTTAGTATCAATGGGCGGTGGCTACGCAGCATTAAATGAAGGAACCTTCGGCAGCTTAGACAAACTTGCTCTGGCTGGGACGGTACTTGGATTAATTGTGATTTTAAACCGCTCGAAAAACCCATACATCCGTGTGGCTTCAATCGTGATTGCGATGCTAGTGGGCTACATCATGGCGTATTTTATGGGGATGGTAGATACTTCTCAGCTAGGCGCAACCGAGATCGTAGCACTGCCCGTACCAATGCAATATGGCTTATCGTTTGACTGGTCTCTGTTCATTCCGCTGGTACTGATTTTCTTTATTACCGCACTAGAAGCCATCGGTGATATTACCGCAACATCTGAAGTGTCTGGTGAGCCAGTAAAAGGCCCAGTGTACATGAAACGCATTAAGGGCGGTGTGTTAGCAGACGGCTTAAACTCTGCAATCGCAGCCGTTTTCAACAGCTTCCCGAACTCAACGTTTAGCCAGAATAACGGCATCATCATGCTAACAGGAGTCGCGAGCCGCTACGTGGGTTACTTTATTTCTGGCATGTTAGTGATTCTTGGCTTGTTTCCTGGCGTCGCTAGCTTTGTTCAGCTGATTCCTGAGCCAGTACTTGGCGGCGCAACGATTGTCATGTTTGGTACGATTGCTGCCGCTGGTGTGCGTATTATCTCTCGTGTTGAGCTCGATCGCCGCGCAATTCTGATCATGGCCTTATCCTTCTCAATGGGACTTGGTATCGCACAAAAACCAGAGATCCTGCAATTTATGCCAGAATTTATTAAGAGTATTTTCTCAACTGGTGTTGCAGCAGGTGGCATCACAGCGATCATTTTAAATCTACTTCTGCCAGAGAAACTGGAAGACGAAGATGAACTTCCTCAGGAAGCGAAAGAGTCTTAAGATTATTGAGAATAAGAAAAGCCCAACCTATTTAGGTTGGGCTTTTTGTTTTAAAGGGTGCAGGCCATCGACTTACTTGGTAGGAAAACTGATTTGAGCGATTAAACCGCCTTCACTGCGATTACGTATCACCACAGAGCCTGAATGCTGGCTGATTATACGCTTCACAATCGCCAACCCTAGCCCAGTGCCTTCACTACCGCGAGCGGTGTCACCACGCGTAAAGGGTTCAAATAACCTCGCGATTTGAGAATGCTCGATACCCGGTCCGTTGTCCTCTACTGAAATCCACACTAGCTGCTTATCTGCTGTCACACCAGTGCTGACTTTGACCCAGCCATTACCATAACGTAGCGCATTCACAACTAAATTACTGATCGCCCGCTTAATCGCAATTGCGCTTCCTTTGGCTGGTGGCAAGTTAAGATTAAGATCTGTTTCAATTTCAACCTCATAGCCACCTTCAGAACTGGCAACGTCACTGGCAATCGTACTGATATCAACCGCTTCAAACGATTCTTGGTTCACCGGTTTGAGATAATCCATAAACTGACTGATGATCTCATTACATTCTTCCGTATCGCTAATGATCCCCTCCGCAAGATAGCTGTCCTCAGGAGACATCATTTCTGTCGCTAGGCGAATACGCGTCAGAGGTGTTCGTAAGTCATGGCTAATCCCTGCCATTAATAAGGCTCGGTCTTCTTCTAGCTCTTGAATACCTTTCGACATTTGATTAAAGGCTCGAGTTACAGAGCGAATCTCCGATGCGCCTTTCTCTGCTAAGGGGGGCGGGATCTCACCTCGACCGACGTCTTTCGCGGCTCTCTCTAAAGCCAAAAGTGGACGGTTTTGCAAACGAATAAACAACCAACCACCTGCAATGATCAGCAGCGCCATAATCAAGCTGTTACGAAACAGCGGGGCAAAATCTTCTTCTTGCAGCTCAGATAACGGAATACGAATGATGGAGTTCGGCAACTTTTCGATGTGCATCCACAAAATGTAACTTTCATCGCCAAGCAATAAGCGCACTTCTGTGGGCGAACCCAGCTCTTGGCTCATTTCTTCAGACATCAAATCAATCGACATTGCGTGATGAAATTCAATCGCCTTATCGCTATCGAGACTATGAACCGTCACCCCTAATCTTTCTAACAATTGACGCCTTAACGGTGCATCAGACTTTAAAGGTCCTTCATCATCAAGCACCAAATTGAGCTCATGGGCGAGAATTTTATTGAACTGCTGCAAACTCGGCATCAACGCGTAGTTAAAAACGGCGTAGTAAGAGAAAACTTGGCTCGCGAGAAGCAAAGAGATGAACAGCAGAATAGATTGTGTCAGTGAACTTCGGATGCGCATGGAACGTTCCTAGTGGTCCTAATCGCGAAATTTCAGCCTTCAAAGGGAAGGTAATGAAGGCTGAAGTTGCTATAGCCAAGTGCTGGCTATGGAGTGAAGAGATTACACCTCTTTGCCGTCTGGGACGAAAACATAACCTAGGCCCCACACGGTTTGAATGTAGCGCGGCTTGCTCGGATCGTCTTCTAACATGCGACGTAAGCGTGAGATTTGTACGTCAATAGAGCGTTCCATTGCAGAATATTCACGGCCACGCGCCATGTTCATCAATTTATCTCGTGACATTGGCTCACGCGCATTCATCACGAGCGCCTTTAGGACAGCAAACTCTCCAGAGGTGAGTGGCATTGCCTCGTCACCGCGGAACATCTCGCGAGTGCCTAGATTGAGTCGGAACTCCCCGAACTCCACCACTTTTTCTTCCGTGCTTGGTGCACCCGGCAACTCTACAGTTTGGCGGCGTAATACTGCCTTGATGCGAGCCAACAATTCGCGTGGGTTAAACGGTTTTGGCAAATAATCATCCGCCCCTACCTCAAGACCTACGATGCGGTCCACTTCATCACCTTTCGCGGTGAGCATTAAGATTGGCAACATATTGTTCGCGTGGCGTAGACGACGACAAATTGACAAACCGTCTTCACCTGGCAACATTAGGTCCAGCACCATTAAGTGAAAGTTTTCGCGCGTTAGTAGGCGATCCATCTGTTCGCCATTGGCGACACTTCGTACCTGAAAACCTTGCTCAGAAAGGTAACGCTCCAATAGAGCACGTAAACGAGCATCGTCATCAACCACTAAAATTTTATGATTTTCTTGCATTGAAACATCCTTTCAGAAGCGTCTATTGTCGAAAATGTATCACTGTTTTTCCTAACGTGCTCAAGCAAATTGTTACTCTTTTTATCTTAAGCGCTTTATTCTCTCTCTAGCAGGTATTTTCAGCACCTACTATTGACCATAATTCCATTCCAGTTCACGTTTGGCCTCAAGCAGCTCTTGCTGTGCCTCAGCCAGCTTGTGACGTTTTTTCTCAATTTTGTCTGCTTTCCCTGAATGCTGAGCTTCGACTAATTCTTCCTCTCGCTCCTCAACTTCTTTAGTCTTTTCTTCCACTTCTGTTTGCAGCTCTTGGCGCAGCTCACCTTCCGAGCATTCATTCTGGATAGCGGAAAGTGCTTGCTCCAAGCCTTTAATTCGATGTTCATTACCTTGCGCTTTTGCATACTCGAGCTGCTGCTCTACCGCTAACTCTTTAGCGTCACAGCCTTTCACTTCATCTTGAGCAAAAACTGAAAGTGAGAAACCTATTGTTAGTGCAGCACTACACATGACTGCTTTGTTCATTTTACTTCTCCGAGAAAGGCACCATGCCTTTATACCAAATATTCTGACGTTGAGACCCAAGTCACTCCTAGTGAACTTCATGAGACTTGAATCGGTGATAAAGCCTCAGTCTTCCGAGGCCGGTTGAATATATTCAATTGAGTTGATGAACCACTCTTTTTCACCTTCTGGGGTGCGTACCGTGAACTCTTCATCCACTTGTTTTTTCAACATCGCTCGCGCCATAGGTGAATCGATAGAGATGTAGTCTTTCGCATCGCCATAAATCTCTTCAGGCCCGACAATACGAAACTTTTTCACTTCTCCTGCCTCATTTTCTATTTCCACCCATGCACCAAAAAAGACTTTGCCTTCTTGTTGTGGAGAATAGTCAACGATCGTGACTTCTGGCAGGAATTTACGAAGGAAGCGGACACGACGGTCGATCTGACGGAGTAAACGTTTATTGAAGGTGTAATCCGCATTTTCTGAGCGATCGCCCAGGCTCGCCGCCCAAGTGACGATCTTGGTGATTTCCGGGCGCTTTTCATTCCAAAGGTAATCATGCTCTTGTTTGAGTTTGTTGTAACCTTCTCGTGTAATCAGCTTAGTTTTCAAATTAACTCCTATCTCAACTAAAAAATGCTGCTCTTTGGCAGCATTAAGGAGATGATATACCCAAAGATCCAATGTTGTTCAGGCTTTGGGTATCAAGGTGATAAGGCGGCCAGAGTGTTACTTTTCGTAATCCGGTTTTTGCGTCACGATGTAATTCGTATCACTCGAAACAACCGCGCCATGTTTTAGGAAGTTTTTACCTAAAATCATGCTGTAATGGAAGCGACCTCGGTCCTGTAAGTTGACTCGGATCTTCTTCTCTAATTCGCCAAGCTTAACATGCATTTCAACCACAGGGCGTACGTTCGCTTTCTCGCCTTTCTTAGCTTTAATACGCATGACATCAACAACAGGCTTGGTAAACGCCTGTTTCATGCCAAGATCGTTCTCATAGGTAAAGCTCACCATGTCTTTGCCGTCTTTCTTAAACTGCTTGATGTTCTTAGCATTGATTGAGCTTACATCTGCACCCGTGTCTAACTTCACAGGGAAAGACATCCCCTCAACTTCAGCCACTTCGATATGGCCAGCTTTGAAAAGTGGCCTTGCATCTAGTAGATGGTCTGCGCGAGTGTTCAGCAACACACCACCCTTGGCTATGTCATGACCAAAGACGAAAAAGGGTTGAGTGTCACCCTCATCAAGCACATCGAGCGCAAACTTCATTGATGTGTCTTTTCTACCGAGAAGAAAGTCTCCTTCGACAACAGGGCGAACCGCGCTGCCAACCTTGAGCTTTTTCAACACTGGTTTGGTGATTTTTTCTTCTTTCCCCTCATCGTTCATTAAATAAAACGTGACGGATTCATCCTTACCTTTTTCTGTTACTTCAAACCCATTTACACGCAGTAATGGCGTTTTCACAGTAAAAGTGGGGTAAGCAGGGACGGTATAACCATCAATGGTGACCTGTTCTTCTGGTGAAACGACAAGAGGTTTTGATTTGAGTGCGCTTTTGAACGTTTTTTCTACGCCACCCAATAGATTTTCTCTGTCCGTATCAATAACAAAGTGCTGACTCGCGACGTCCCGACCTAAGCGAATTTGCGAACTGAACTTACTGCGATCACGCAGATACACCAACCAACGTTGAGTTTCGTTTTCGCCGACTTTGACGGGTAAATAGACTAAAGGACGCTCGCTTTTGGTCGTTTTCAGCATTCGTACCAAGGGTAATGTCATTGGATGACGCTTGCCATTCTCGCCCTCTAACATAAAAGAGACTTCGTTATGCTTTTTGTCTACCTTGATGTCCAGTGCATGGACGTTGGTATAACGGCTAGAAGTTGAAATGCTGATCTTATATGGCACACCTTCGACTTCAACCGTCTCTTTTTTGCCAATCATTTTTGCGCTTGGCTGTTCTTGAAGATAATCGTAACCAGCGAAGACCCATGCGTTATCATCGAGATAAGTTTTACCAATCAAGATAGGAGAAGAGAATTGCGTACGCTTGGTCAGGTTCACTTCCGTATCAACGGTGTGACCAGCGATTGTCATCGGCATTTTTATTGTCGGGCGTAGGATGGGCTTTTTGCTTGTTCGACTGCGAATCGCGCTCACTCTTTCCAGATCATCGGTAATCTGTATTTCCTTCCCTGTATAAGGGTGAGGAACCGTAAAGCTAACCTTTACTTGATATGGCTTAAAGCTGTCGGCGTCCCACTTTGCCTTCGTACCACCTAAGTCATCGACAATCGCCCAAAGTAACTCGTTATCTTTCAAATCTTGGTAATCTGGGTGTGAGCTACTGACATGGATATTCTCCGCATGCATCGATGTCGTATCTGCACCAGTATCAATCTTGCCAATAAATGGCACCGCTTTTAGTTCCGGAATGTCACTGTAGTAGACGCTCTCCACACGCCCTAGTACCAATTTGTTATCGAGCTGATAAACGGGAGCTTGTGTGGTTCCTGAGATAGACTGCGCCCAACTAAGCGGGGCGGCAAGTAAGGCACTCGTAAGCGCTAACGCCAAAGACATTTTTTTCATCATGATTATCCGTATAAGCCGAGGTACATTTAGTGATATCAACAACCGTGGAATTAGGTTAGTCGATAACTGCGGATATAAGTTCTCAATTTAATTACAGTTTTGACATAAATATGACTGATGTCCACCAGCGCCCGGTAAATTTTTGCCTCGTTAATTTAAAACATTGCAAATTCTTCGAACGACCCCAATGTTCTATACAACCAAAACTGAATTAAAAGAGAAAACACGGATGAGCCAAGCTATCTGTCGCATGATTGCTCAAGAACTGAATGTTCGCCCAGAGCAAGTCAACGCCGCTGTCACCCTAATTGATGATGGCAACACTGTCCCTTTTATTGCACGTTACCGCAAAGAGGTGACGGGGGGCCTTGATGATACCCAGCTTCGTACTTTGGACAGCCGTCTGTCTTACCTTCGTGAAATGGATGATCGCCGTCAAATCATCCTCAAATCAATCCAAGAGCAAGGCAAACTGACGCCAGAGCTAGAACAAGAGATCGCGCAGGCAGACAGCAAAACTCGTCTTGAAGACTTATACCTACCTTACAAACCCAAGCGTCGTACGAAAGGTCAGATCGCGATTGAAGCTGGTCTTGAACCACTCGCAGATCAGCTTTGGAATCATCCACAAACCGAGCCAGAAAGCGAAGCAAGCAAATACCTTGATGCAGACAAAGGCATCGCAGACACCAAAGCTGCATTGGATGGCGCTCGCGCGATCATCATGGAGCGCATCGCAGAAGACGCAAACTTACTGGAAAAAATTCGCAACCACTTAAATCGCAATGCGGAACTGGTTTCACGAGTCGTTGAAGGCAAAGAGCAAGAAGGCGAGAAGTTTAAAGATTACTTCAACCACAACGAGCCCCTAAGCAAAGTGCCATCGCACCGCGCACTGGCGATGCTACGCGGCCGTAACGAAGGCTTCCTGACATTGGCAATGAATGCTGATCCAGAACAGGAAGAAGGCGCTCGTCAGTCTTACTGCGAAACGATTATCGCCGACCATTATGGCGTGACGCTAAGCAGCGCACCGGCGGATACCTGGCGTAAGCAAGTGATCAGCTGGGCATGGCGCATCAAAGTATCGATGCACATGGAAACCGAGCTAATGGGCGCAATGAAAGAGCGCGCTGAAATCGAAGCGATTGAAGTATTCGCCACTAACCTAAAAGACTTGTTGATGGCAGCACCGGCTGGCCCTCGTGCAACACTTGGTCTCGATCCGGGTCTGCGTACAGGTTCAAAAATCGCGGTTGTCGACTCAACAGGTAAAGTGCTTGCCACCGAAACCATCTACCCTCACCCACCACAAAAACAATACGACAAGTCAGCACAAATCGTTGATCAGTTGGTGCGTAAGTACAACGTGGATTTGATTGCGATTGGTAACGGCACGGCTTCACGTGAAACCGACAGCTTTGTCGCAGACGTCATCAAACGTGGCAACCTGAAAGTTCAGAAAATCATCGTGAGTGAAGCGGGTGCATCGGTTTACTCAGCGTCTGAGCTTGCAGCAAAAGAGTTCCCGAATATGGACGTATCACTGCGTGGTGCAGTGTCGATTGCACGTCGTTTGCAAGATCCATTGGCTGAACTCGTGAAAATTGATCCTAAATCTATTGGTGTGGGTCAATACCAGCACGATGTAAGCCAATCTATGTTGGCAAAACGCCTAGATGCGATTGTGGAAGACTGTGTAAACGCGGTTGGTGTTGATGTGAACACTGCTTCTGCGGCGCTACTGACGCGCGTAGCAGGCTTATCAAGCACCATCGCGCAGAACATTGTCGACTTCCGCGATGAGAACGGCCGCTTCGAAGCACGTACAACCTTGAAGAAAGTACCTCGTTTAGGTCCTAAGGCGTTCGAGCAGTGTGCAGGCTTCCTACGAATCATGGATGGTAAGAACCCACTTGATGCGTCTGCGGTTCACCCAGAAGCGTACCCAGTGGTCAAAGCGATTTCTGAGAAGAACAACAAAGATATCAAAGCACTGATTGGTGATTCAAGCTTCCTTAAAGGTCTGCATGCGGTCGATTACACCGACGATAACTTCGGCGTTCCAACCATTACAGACATCATCAAAGAGCTGGATAAGCCGGGTCGTGACCCACGTCCAGAATTCAAAACGGCGACCTTTGCAGAAGGTGTAAACTCGGTATCTGACTTGGAACCGGGCATGATTCTAGAAGGCGTGGTGTCTAACGTAGCCAACTTCGGTGCCTTCGTTGATATCGGCGTTCACCAAGATGGTCTTGTGCATATTTCTGCACTGACAGATCGTTATGTGTCTGACCCACGTGAAGTGGTGAAAGCAGGCGACATCGTCAAAGTGAAAGTGATGGAAGTGGACGTGCAGCGTAAGCGCATTGGTCTATCGATGCGTATGAACGACGAACCGGGTCAAGACAACCGCAGCCAACGCTCATCAGCAGCGCCACGTCGTAATGACCAACCGCAGCGTCGTCAGCCTCGCCGTGATGCTTCGTCATCGAACAGCGCGATGGGCGGTGCGTTTGCTGCAGCGTTTGCTAAAGCGAAAAAGTAACCTTACCTAGGCTTCACCGCTAACGAGCTTTCATAACTAAAAAGAAAACGCTCCAATCAGTCAACCTGCTTGGAGCGTTTTTGTTTGAGTAGGATATTGAGTCGTCATAATACTGCTATCACTTCTGACGGGGTATGGGGAGCGACTGCATGACCATAATGAAACTTGATCACCTTCCTGCGCTTTTCCATTAATCCTTCATTGATCGCAGCATCCAAAATGCGCTTTGGTAAGCGAAAGCGGATCGCGTAGCCTTTCCCCTGGTCTTCACTATACGATTTGAGCGCAAGCAAACTAAAAAGCCGTTCTAGTGTATCTTCCGGCTCTTCTTGATAACGCGTGTCGACTTCCGTTTCCATATCATAATCAGGATGCTCTGAAGGATCCCAAGAAGACTGACGTCGGCGCTTGTCGTCACCTTTTACTTTTCGCTCTGCATTGGTTTTGGCCAATGCGACCGTTGGCGTTACAGGCTCTCGGACTTTATTGTCGCGAGCTGCTTGTTCCGTCTGCACATTCACGGATGGGGCGATCAGTGGCACACTTACGTTGGTCGGTGACACAATCATTGCGAACCCTCCTCAGAGTCGCCCAACTCGTCAATATGGCTTAGCTTTATTGGCTAATAAAACCTCACCAGCCTTTATATCGACCACTTTTTAAACAACTTGAGGTATTTCCGCTCGTACTTGCTCAATCGTGAGCAAACTCTCGGATTTGAACACAAAATTCGTCATGTTCGGTGATAAAAGGCGCATGAGAGGACTGATTAAAAACAAACTGCTGGGTATGAGGCAACTGTTCACTTAAATCGTTAGCTACTTTAATTGGCACCAACCCATCTAAACGGCCATAAAGACGCAACATTGGAACAGAAAGAGACGTCAACGCATCGCGCAGATCCACATCAGCAAGGATGTTTAGCCCAACCAACAGCGATTCAGGGTTTGGCTGAGGGCGCGATAGTACCGCTTGCTTGAGCTGTTTAACGTCTTTACGCGCTGATGGGCTGCCCATCGCTTGCAACGCCATAAAGCGCTCAATGGTCAGTGAGAAATCTTCTAGCAACTGAGAGGTGAACGCACTCAGTACATTCGGTTGAATGCCGCGCCACGGTTTTTCTGCGGCAAATTTTGGTGAGCTGGCAACCGTAATCAACTTAGCCACGCGCTCGGGCATATTTAACGCCACATGCGTCGCCACTAAACCTCCGAGGGACCAACCAAGCCAAATCGCTTTCTCTGGCGCACCTTGCACCACCAGGTTAGCAATATGGTCTAAATCTTCAGCATGAGATTCGGCGCTATGTCCGTACCCCGGAAGGTCAACCACATGAACTCGGAAATAAGGTTGAAGAGACTCGACTGTCTGCTGCCATACCGCACCATTCATGCCCCAACCATGCAGTAACACCAAATCTGGTCCCTGACCAAATGACTGCCAGTGTAATTTCGTGCTCATGCTCTCAATCTCTCCCACTTATTTTATTCCCTACGGCTTCAGCCAAGCGTTAGGCTGAGTAAAATATCACCATGAATAAACGCTATGTTATCTCATCACTGGCAAAACATCATGCATCGCGTATTGAGCAGTCAATGCGGCCTGTGTCGGTTCCCTATTCAAACACCAAGCCACACAAATACTCTGCGCTGGTGCGAGCACTGTTTAAAATACCTAACTCCGGTAAAACGATGTCAACGCTGCGGTTTATCATTACAGAAAGAAGAAATGAGTACGGATAGTATTTGTGGTGAATGTCTTTCAAAGCCACCGCCATGGCAAAGGCTATACACGTTAGGCGATTACGACTTTCCCCTTTCACGGGAAGTACAACGCTTTAAAGATCACGGAGAGTCTTGGCATGTAAAAGCATTAACCGAGCAACTGGCACAGCGCATCACCACGCCAGCTCCAATCATTACCAGTGTGCCATTGCACTGGCAGCGTTACCTGCGCCGGGGTTTTAATCAAAGTGATGTTTTAGCCCGACACCTCGCCAAGCAATTGCAGACTAATTTTGATGCGAAGGTCTTTCGTCGAGTAAGGCTCGCCCAATCACAGCGTGGTAATACCAAAACAAGCCGTGAACAAAACTTAAAAGGCGCGTTTATTCTCAATAAGCGCCCTCACTCTTCCCATGTTGCCATCGTCGATGATGTAGTCACCACAGGCAGTACCGTCCGACAATTATGTCATTTACTACTTGAAGTTGGCGTAGAAAGCATCGATATTTACTGCATCTGCAGAACACCTGCTCCTCGTTCTCTCTAGATCGCTTCGCCATGCCTTAGCATCAAAAAGACTAGACCCATACGTCAACAAGAGTAGAATAGCAGCAGTAACCTACAAATTTACTCGGGTATTCGTCGTGTCAAATATTACTATTACAGAAACTGCGCAAACGCATTTCGCTAACCTTTTAGGTCAACAACCTGAAGGCACTAACATTCGTATTTTCGTTGTGAACCCAGGTACACAAAACGCTGAGTGTGGCGTGTCTTACTGTCCACCAGAAGCAGTAGAATCGACCGACACTGAACTCTCTTACAGCGGTTTTTCAGCTTACGTTGATGAGCTAAGCCTGCCATTCCTTGAAGACGCTGAAATCGATTTTGTTACCGATAAAATGGGCTCTCAGTTAACGCTAAAAGCACCTAACGCTAAAATGCGTAAAGTTGCGGACGACGCACCACTGGTTGAGCGCGTTGAGTACGTTATCCAAACTCAAGTGAACCCACAACTTGCTGGCCACGGTGGTCACGTAAACTTGGTTGAGATCACTGAAGACGGTGTTGCGATTGTTGCATTTGGTGGCGGTTGTAATGGCTGTTCTATGGTTGACGTAACACTAAAAGAAGGCATCGAGAAAGAGCTGCTAAACCAGTTCATTGGTGAACTAACCGCAGTTCGTGATGCTACAGAACATGACCGTGGTGATCACTCTTACTACTAAGAGTAAACACTGTCAGAAAATGGGAGGCTTCGGTCTCCCATTTTTGTATCGATACTGAGGTGATGCTGAGATGCTTAGCTCGACTCGTAAAATCCGCTAGAAACTCAGGCGGAGTTCTCATATATTAAGAATCTTACGCATCTCGTAAACGCCAACGACACCAAGGAGCCAGCGTCATGCCGAAACGAACCCCACCAGAGATACTCTCATGCCAGACGGTTGCAAAATCCAAACTGTTTGCTGTGGAAGCGCTCGACCTTCGTTTTTCCAATGGTGAGCATCGTACTTATGAGCGTATGAAGCCAAGTGGACGAGATGCTGTAATGGTAGTCCCTGTAACAGAACAAGGCGATTTATTACTGGTGCGTGAATACGCCGCTGGAACTGAACGTTACGAGCTAGGTTTCCCAAAAGGGCTGATTGACCCAGGAGAAACACCACACCAAGCTGCGGATCGTGAGTTAAAAGAAGAAATCGGCTTTGGCTGTAATCAGTTAACCCCGTTGAAACAAGTTATCCTCGCGCCATCTTACTTTTCGAGCAAAATGACTCTATTTTTAGGACAGGCGCTTTATCCAGAGAAGCAAGAAGGCGATGAGCCTGAACCACTGGAAATTGTGCGTTGGCCACTTGCGCAAGCCGAAGAGTTATTAACTCACATGGATTTCTGTGAAGCACGAAGCATCACAGCGCTAATGTTGGCACTGAAACACTTACCAAACACCACTCACAAGCATAACCAATAACGGTCATTAGAACCGAATAACACTGTGAGTAAGGACTATCACTTATGCCAATGACAAAAGATCTATCTCACCTACTTCCTCAAGTCATCGAGATTGCCCGCAGTGCTGGGCAAATGATCCTCGAAATATATGAAAAGAAGCAATACGAGGCCTACACCAAAAGTGACGAAACTCCCGTAACAAGTGCGGATATTGCAGCTCACAAGTTCATCACTGAACGCTTGAGTGATCTGACGCCTGACATTCCCGTGTTGTCAGAAGAAGACGCAGACATAAGCTTAGAGCAACGCGCTCAGTGGGAACGTTATTGGTTAGTCGACCCTCTTGATGGTACTCAAGAATTCATCGCTCGCAGTGGTGACTTTGCCACTATTATTGCGTTGGTCGACAACAATCGACCAACCATGGGCGTCGTTTACGGCCCTGTATCTGGCGTGACTTACTACGCTTATAATGGCAAAGGCGCCTGGAAAATTCCCGACATGTCGGACAGCGTCAAAATCCATACACACAAACACGAACAGCCAGAGCAAAGCATCGCAATTGCTATTAGTCGTCGCCAAGACATCAATCGTATTACTAACCGTATGAGCAGCGCCTGGAATTACGACTTAATACCGCTCGGTTCTGCAGCATTGAAAGCATGCCTCGTCGCGGAAGGGGCGGTAGATTGCTATCTCCGACTAGGTCCAACAGGTGAGTGGGACACCGCTGCGACACAATGCATTGTTGAAGAAGCTGGCGGACGTATTCTCAGCACGCAATTAGAACCGCTGTCATATAACGAGCGGGAAACACTAGAAAACCCGAACTTTATTGTTCTTGGTGATGCGGATTTACCTTGGAATGAGATTTTACAACGCAAAGATTAAGCGCCCTATCGGTAAAATTTAGAGCACAAAATTCTAGCAATAGAAAGGCCACGAATATCTTCGTGGCCTTTTCTTTTTGACCTTCTGTACAGCACTTGGAGTATTTGGCCTACTATGTTCCAATTGCCTGTAAAGCTGAACGAAAGAAAACAAATCAATTAAAAATCATGGCTTTAAATTTCCATTTATTCCCAATGTACAGCGAATAGAGGTTTTAGCTTACGATGATCCAAAAGCAAAAAGAGCTGCACAATAGCAGCTCTTTTAAGATATTGGATTTTGTCACGATAGGTTAGAAGCGCCCTTGGTAATTAAACTCATATTGACCTTGAGCATTCGGCTTACCCAACCATTTCAGTTGCTCCCCCATGCTGGATGGGAACTCTGCACCAGGTTTGAACCACGCTTTGGTTGAGTACCGTTGATTAGGCATCAGTTCAGCGGAAAACGCCGCAGAGACTTGTTTGCTGCTCTGCTCACCAGTTGCCGTCAATACACTATCCTGACAGTTTATATCGGCAATCACAGGACCGAGATCTAAGCTGCCAACGGGGCTTTGAATACCACTGGCATTCCATACTAAAGTGCCTTCACCGTTCTTACACCAAGGCGCAGCATAAGTCGCATGACGAATATTCAGCTCAAGCTGCCCATCAACACCAACAGGCACAGGGAGGCGCGCTTGCTCAACAACTTTTACCGCCGGAATTGAGGCAACTAAGTTTTTGGCATAAGGGCCATCACTTAAGCTATAGCCGACAAAACCGCGCCCACGAACGTCCATTTCACTACCACGACCAAAGCGCACAGCAAACTCAGCTTTACCTGTCAGTAGACTCGACCATTGGAAATCCCAATTAACTTCTCCAAGGTTCTGGCGCTGCCAACGAATACTAGCAGCTTGACCTTGCCATACCGAACCGTTGGCTACTTGAATGTCCAGGCCTCTCACTGTTGGTGCTTGTTGTAACACCCAAGAGACTGGTAATCCCATTAAAAGACTGACTGAAAAAAAGACGATAAAGATAACAACGTAAAGTACTGCTCGCTTCACCTTAACCTCGCTTAAACTGAAGGCGGTTTACATCGATCATGCCCGCTTGCTCTGTTCGGTCGATATCTAAAAATTCGACTTCAATACCCTGTTGCTCTTTCAAGTAACGTAACCAATCCACTAGTTGATTAAACGCGAGTGGTTTGATCCACACTTGAACGCTCTCATTACGAGGTTGTACGCGAATCAACTCAACTTTATAACGACGAGCTGAAGAAGAAACCAACTGATTCAACGGTTGACTAGAGTAGCTCACACCGCTGCTTTTTCGCAGTGCAGTGATGCCATCCGCTTTATCTTGTACCCAAGCTAGCAACTGTTTTTCGCTTTGAATACGTGACTGAGCTAGCTCCGCACGTTGGCTCATTGGCTGTAATAAACCCCAATAAATAATACCGATAACGGCAATAGCGCCACATCCCATGACCAAACGCTGCTCACGCTGCGAGATGCTACTCCACCAAACCTGAGCTTGAGAAATTAAGTTTTTCATCATCACCTCACAAACGCTTCAAAACAAAGCTGCCAACCACAACGTTATCGCTACGGTTCAACTGACCTTGCTCAACATTAAACTTCTCTGCCAATTTCACACGAGCCTGCTCAAAAGGTTGGAAGTCTGAACTACGAGCCTGAATACGTACTTCGCCACGTTGTCCGTCGTATTTAAAGCTAGTGATCTCCAAGTCGCTGACCTGACCAAGCGTCGCGGGTAATGCCGCCAACCATGACAACATTGCCTGCTGACCACTTCCACCAGATAAGCGGCGCTCTTCATCATCCATTTGTCGTTTGAGGTAACTAACGGTAGGAATGCGTCGTTTATTTGGGAACACCTGGCGGAAAATACGCTCACTCTCCTCACGATACGCTTGAGCTTGTGCTTCGTACTTGTGGACCACGAGCAACTGCTGCGCAACCATGACGACGATAAGCACCCCCGCAGCAATGGTGGCTTTTTGCCAGAGCTTCCAGTATTTACCCCAAGAAGATTTCGGCTTGAAGATCCCAGTCAGCAAATTGACTTTGCTTTCTGTCACCCCCTTCGCCAGTAAAGCCATCGTCATTTCTTCTGGTTGCGGCTCCCATATTTCAGGTAACGCAGATTCCGGGACCGAGCTATAGCAATCGAGCTTCCAACCTTCATGATTTTGTAGATAAGAAGAGAGGTAAAGGTCTAACCAAGAAGCGTCGACAACCGCGCCCTCTGTCGCAGAGTGACGAATTAGCCATTGCTCGCCAATCATTGCAGCACAGCTGTGCTCTCCACGAACCGGTAACGCAAGCACATCGGGTAAAATGCGTTTAATAGCGATACCTTGGCTTGAGAAACGTTGCAGTACAGTCTGAATCCAAGCACGTTCAACTGCGCAAATCTGCGCTTTATCCGCTTGTTTACCCAACACGCTAAAGTGCAGGCCATCAACGTCCTGAGCAACTTCGTCTTCCACTAAGTACGGTAACATCGCCTCGAATTGGCGTGTTGCACCAGGTGGTATATCCACTTGCGTCAGGACCACATCATTACTCGCCAACAGCGCCACAACTTGGCGCTGACCAGCATATGAGACCAACTCATCTAAGTGTTCCCACCCGGCGATTTCACCGCTAGCAATCACTTCCTGTTGATCTGTCGACCACACCACCCAAGGAATGGTACTTTGTTGTTCGCTACTCAGCCGAACGGTCAGAAACTCGCTCACTGATCCCTCCAAAACGACGGCGAACTACGGTCACCGTTTCTCTATTTGTACTTTGCAAAAGGCTTCGGATACGTACACGTGATTCATCCACCAACACTTGTGCATCCAATTCAAAAAAGGCGCTATCCACACCCAAATAGCCTTTGGCGTTTTTCTTTACATCTTCACTTAAGCCAGCCATTTCTGACTCTGCTAAAAATTCATCAATGCTATCCCACCCATCAAATGGGCGTTTTTCAATTAGCTGAATCGCATCACTACTGCTTAAGTTTGGTGAGAACATTGCCACCAAAATCGGAGCTTGCTCAACATCAATCGTATTCACGTTTAAACGCCAGTCATCACTTGGTAATGCACAGACCAACGGCTCCAATTTTTGGAAAACTTCACCACTCACCTGATAGACAGCCCGTAACTCGGAAGCATCTGCCATCCAACCATTTGATGCCAAATAGGAAGGCTTCATCGCTTCATATGTGCTGTCTTCAACCCCAGTAGTCGAACGGACAGAGTCATCAGCATCAATGTATTCCCAAGTAGAGTCTGCAATGATTTCTGCTTGATATGGCTCGACATCCAACTCTTCTAATAGGCGCTGCAATACATTCACTAAATATGGTCTTGTAATTTGCTGACCCGTTGGTTGCACACGACTCAATACATTTAGATTAAAGCACGCTTGCTTGTCTCTAATTCGTCCCGCCGCTTGACCATAATCTAACGGATAGACTTGCTCTTTTATCGCCCACGGTTGACTCATATTAATCGTGTCGGTGTCTTTATAACTTTGTTCGATACCCACTTTTGCTAGCGCCTCGACGCCAAGGCTGTACCAGTACGCTTGCTGGTAATTGATTTGATTAGCGCCTCGCTGAAACTGTAAGAACAAACGTTCCGACATGCTGGCGGCAACCGTCGCCATAATCGCCAGCAACATCAACACTATAATCAAAGCAACACCGCGCTGACGGTTAACCATTATTGCTGTCTCCTGAACTTTCCTCTTTCTGACTCAATGTGCCATCAGGAGTGAGATAAGTGCGGGCAATTTCTCCATAGTCTTTGAGAGTGAGAACAACAGAAACCGCTTTCGGCAGCGCTTTTTCTTCAGCCCACTCTTTTTTCCATTGCTTACCATCATAAAAACGCATATCAAATGACTCGACCTGCGTTAGCAATGGAGTAACAGTGCCTTGTTGCCCAACCGGCGTATCAGGGTAGCGCCACCATACTCGCTGCAGTGTTTCTTCTTTTAAGCGATAGCCAACCTTGGTTACTTCTCCACGAGGGAACTGCTGCTGAGGGTTGTGCCAACCTAAACGGGCAAACATCAGTCCTTTGGTATCGGAGTCCAACAGGTAATCGGACCAAAAAATTAGCCGGCTAGAAGGCTCTTCACCATTAGTACGCGTTTGACGCATCGCCATTTGACGAAAATCGTTATCCATCATAACCATGGCACGCTGAATTTCGTTTAAGCGTTGGGTTCGTTCTTGTGATAGCGCATTGCTACGCTGTACTTGCGATACCACTTGGTACGCTGCGACACTTAAACTGGCAAAGATGGCAATCGATACCAACACTTCAATAAGTGTAAAACCTTTTACCCTTTGGCGCGTGTTTGCGCGGAGATGATTATTGCGCCACATAGCTTCGTACCGTTACTACAGGGCTCGCGCTTTTCTCTACCGAGACGCTCACATCAAATGCTTTCAGCAATGGCTGCGTCGTGGCGACTGGCGTGACTTTCCAGAACCAAGTGCGTCCTGCCAGCTCTTCTGTGCCGTTTTTCGCTTTGAGTTCTCCGGTATTCAACATCACATTTGCCATCTGATTATCCACAACCATGGCTGCAAACATTTTTTCTTCTAGATAACTGATTGTATTAATATGCTGGCTCACAGAGCGAATGACACTGATGGCAGCGGTAGCGAAAATTGCCAGTGCGACCAATACTTCCAGTAAGGTCATGCCTCTCGTCCGGCGATGACTCAAATTTGGGCGAGCTTGCTTAAAATTGCGCATTCTCATCCTCTTTCACTTCTTCGCCCGGAGCTAATAACAAAATTTGTCCACTTTCTTTGCCAATGACTCGCCAACCGTCATTAAAGGCATCACCATTTTGCGGAAAAAAAGACAGGGTAAATGGCGTGACTTCGGCGCTGGAAAAGATAAACACTTGCGGTGGCTCAATTTTCTTTTCGTCCTCTTCTTCTGCGAACATGTCTTCATCAAAAAGAGAACCTGGTTTGAATAAGCGCTCATCATTATCCCAAGCACCACCTCCGAGCTCGAGTTGTAGCGTAATATCTTCTTCTAGCTTGGTTTTGCTCGGAATCTGCTTTAATTTCAGAGGCTGCCAACCTTCTGAGGTTAAACTCAGTAGAGCGTAGGTCGATTTGGCATCATCCACTCGAACGCCAAAATCTTTACCGCTCAGCACCGCTTCTTCATTGAGCAGCTGTAAACGCTGAAAAAAGCTTTGAGCATACTGTTTGGAAAGATCTTTTTGGCTAGTCGGTAACGTCGAGATCACGGCCACAGCCGTAAGAGATAGCAAAACCAGCACCAATAGAATTTCTATCAATGTAAAACCGTTATGTTTTCGCATTTGTTTCATTAGTGCTGGCTTAGGCTCAATTATTGGAAGTCTTGCATGTTCCAGTTGCCAATATCTGCAGCTGGACCTTCTCCACCCTCTTGGCCATCTGCGCCTAGAGTGAAGATATCGATTGTACCGTTATCACCTGGGCTTAAGTATTGGTACTGGTTGCCCCAAGGGTCATTAGGAAGACGTTTGATGTAACCACCATCACGGTAGTTGCGTGGCTCTGGGTTAGATGGCTTACTAACCAATGCTTCTAGACCTTGGTCCGTTGTTGGGTAAACGCTGTTATCCAACTTGTACATATCTAAGGCATTTTCCAACGCGACAATGTCCGTAATCGCTTTTTGTTGGTCAGCCTTCTCTTTGTTACCCAATAGGTTTGGAACAACAAAACTTGCCAAAATACCTAGGATAACCACAACAACCATCACTTCTAAAAGTGTAAAACCCTGTTGTTTACTACGCTTAAACTTCATTTTTTTCTCCGAAAGTTAGATTAAAGCCATGCCGTTAGTAGACACGTCTTAATTCGAAATTATCCGCTCATCAAGTTATTCATTTCTAACATTGGCATCAAGGTCGCCATCACAATGAACAACACTAATCCAGCCATTAATGCAATCAGCGCAGGAGTAAACACACCCAGAGCAATATTGACTGTTGATTCAAAGTTTTGATCTTGGTTATCGGCTGCCCGCGTCAACATGCTCTCTAATTCACCACTTTGCTCACCACTGGCGATCATGTGTAGCATCATTGGTGGAAACAAGCGGGTTTGGTCCAACGCCTTACGCAGACTAGCGCCCTCTCGAACGTTATCCGCTGCAAGCAACACTTGCTGCTTCACATAACGGTTAGACATAACATCTACCGCAACGCGCATACCCTCTAGAATTGGAATCGCACTGGAAGTACAGATCGAAAGCGTTCGTGCGAATCGTGCGGTATTCAAACCTCGAGAGATCTTACCTATTAGCGGTAAGCTCAAGATTTTTCTGTCCCAAGCTAAGCGAAAGTCTGGCTTTTGCAACGCCAGTTTGAGGCCATAGAAAAGCACCACCAGCACAACGAAAATAATCAGCCCCCAATCTTGCACAAACTCACTGGCTGCCAGTAAAAATTGCGTCGATTGAGGTAACTCTTGGCCCATCTGAATGATGGGTTCAATGATTTTAGGAACCACTGTCGCCAATAAGAACGAAACGATGACAACCGCGAATACCACCAAAACTACAGGATAAATCATGGCTTGAAGCAATTTAGCTCGCATCTTTTGGCGGTTTTCGACATAGTCTGCCAAACGCTCTAATACGGTATCGAGGTGACCTGATTTTTCACCCGCCGCAACCATGGAGCGGTACAGTTCATCAAACACGTGTGGGTAATCGGCAAAACTGTCGGCAAGCGGATAACCCTCTGTTACTTTCGAGCGAACCGCAGCCAACATAGAACGAATCCTCGGCTTTTCAGCCTGCTCAGAGACCGCACGCAAACACTCTTCCAAAGGCATTCCTGATTGGACTAGCGTAGACAATTGCCGTGTGATGAGTGCCAGCTCAGATGTCGAGATGCCGCGCTTAAAGCTGACTGAACCTGAAGACTTAGCCGATTTAGCTTTCGTCTCGACCACTTCAATCGGGATCATCCCTTGCTCTTTGAGTCGCTGGCGCACTTGTCGGGCGTTGTCCCCTTCTATCGTGCCTTTTTTATGCTTGCCTTTTGCATCTAGCGCTTTGTACTCAAATGCCGCCATTAGGTTTCCTTCGTCACTCGCATCACTTCTTCAAGTGACGTAATACCACGACGTACTTTGCTTAAACCATCACTGCGAATACTTGGCGTATGGGCGCGAACGGCTCTCTCAATTTCTTGTTCACCAGACTCTCGATGAATCAACTCTTGCACTTGCTCATCAACCATAATGAGCTCGTGGATACCTGTTCGACCTCGGTAGCCTTTTTGGTTACACGCTTCACAGCCTTTTGCTCGGTGCAGTTCTAACGGTTCATGCGCTTCCATACCAAACAGTTTTTTCTGTTCCGCATCGGCTTCATACGGCTCTTTACAGCTTGGACAAAGCGTTCGAACTAAGCGCTGCGCTAGCACCCCTAATAACGAAGAAGAAATAAGGAATGGCTCAATACCCATATCACGTAGACGCGTAATCGCACCCACTGCGGTGTTGGTGTGGAGAGTAGACATTACCAAGTGACCCGTTAAGGACGCTTGCACTGCAATTTGTGCGGTTTCTAAGTCACGGATCTCACCGACCATCACCACATCCGGGTCCTGACGCAGAATGGCACGCAAGCCGCGCGCAAACGTCATATCGACCTTTGGGTTCACCTGAGTTTGACCGATGCCATCAATATCAAATTCGATCGGGTCTTCAACCGTTAGAATGTTGCGCTCGTTGCTATTGATCTCTTGCAAGCCAGCATACAAGGTGGTTGATTTACCAGAACCTGTCGGGCCCGTCACCAAGATGATACCGTGAGGGCGGCCAATCAAGTGACGGAAGTTGTCATGCACTGAAGGTGTCATGCCCAAACTATGTAAATCAAGACGAGTCGCGTTTTTATCCAACAAACGCATTACCACGCGCTCACCATGTGAGGACGGCATCGTAGATACACGCACGTCCACCGCACGACCACCGATACGCAACGAAATACGGCCATCTTGAGGCACACGCTTTTCTGCGATATCTAGTTTAGCCATAACCTTCACACGAGAAACTAGCAAAGGCGCTAGCTTACGGCTTGGAGTCAGGACTTCACGCAATACGCCATCGACACGGAAACGAATCGAAAGGGTTTTCTCGAACGTCTCAATATGAATATCCGACGCACCTTCTTTGATCGCTTCGCCCAACATGGCGTTGATCAATTTGATGATTGGCGCATCGTCTTCCGATTCTAATAAGTCTTCATCGTGCGGCAGTTCTTCAGCCAAAGAGAAGAAATCATCGCTATCAGCACCAATATCTTCCATCAACTGACGCGCTTCAGACGAGTCACGTTGATATGCTTCGGTCAGCTTTTTATCAAAGGCTTCTTTATCGATAGGTTGTGGTACGAAGCTTTTCTTTAATACACGACGGACTTCAACCAGAGCCGCAGGGTTAAGCGGCTCGACATAGTAAAGAATAGGTGGACGCTCAGGATGCTCTGTCTCCAGCACCAGTTTAAAGCGGTTGGCAAAACTGAATGGCAGACGACGCATACTTGGCGCTGTGTCTAACATATCAACCATTAGTTGTTTTCCATTTGATCAATAAACGCTTGAATCTCTGTTGGGTGCTGACGCTCCTGGCCAAAGGCAGGCATAACCGGGATCTTCTCGTCAGCCATCAACTTCAACCCTTGATCCGCTTTGTAAAGCTGTTCTGCGCGAATAAAGTTGTATTTACGCTGCGTAATACCGTCGGCCGTCACACCATCGCGAATAATCGTCGGCTTGATGAACACCATCAAGTTACGTTTTTCTGTTTGCGTGCTAGTTGACTTGAACAGATGGCCAAGTACCGGAATGTCACCCAATAGCGGCACTTTGGACTCACTTTCAAGTGCGCGTTCATCGACCAAACCACCAAGAACCAACATCTGACCATCTTGGATCATGACAGAGGTGTTTAACTGTCGTTTAGCAAAGCGAACGTCAACCGCACCGTTTGCGCCTAATACGTTGGAAACTTCTTGTTCAATGTTTAACTGTACAGAGTCACCTTCGTTAATTTGTGGCACTACTTTGAGTTTGATACCGACTTCTTTACGGTCAACCGTTTGGAATGGATTGTCGTTGTTTGAGCCAGCCGTAGAGCCCGTAATAACCGGAACCTCTTCACCCACAATAAATGATGCTTCGCCATTATCCATTACGGTAATACTCGGCGAAGATAGAATGTTTGAGTTGGAGTCAGAAGCAACAGCACTAATTAGCGCTGTCCAGTCACCCATGACAATACTCATTGCCGCACCATTTACTCCGCTAAGTGCTGACGCTAGCGTAGAGTAGTCACCTGATTCAGTAACATCATATGGCGTTCGTTCGCCATTAGAGTTGGTATAGTATTCAGTTCGGGTTTGATCTTTTGCTTCTTCTAGACCAACCATCACCTGACCAATCGGGGCTCCTGAGTTACCGTACTGAATTACAGCACCCGTTTCTAATGAACCCCACTGAACACCTAGGTTAATACCATCACCTTCAGACATTTCGACAATTAACGCTTCAATAAGAACCTGAGCACGACGAATATCGAGTTGAGAAATGACGTCTTGTAATGCCATCATAATATCTGGTGGCGCTGTTAAAACTAACGAGTTAGTTGCAGCGTGAGCAGCAATGACGACCTCACCACGCGATGCACCTGATGTTTTCTGACCGGCTTGCTTTTCAGCTTGCAGGTTATCGGAAACACCTTTCAATACATCCACCAAGTCTTCAGCTTTCGCATTTTTCAGGTACACGACTCGGTTGTTACCTTTTGTCGCCATTTCAACATCAAGTTGACGAATTAAACGTTTCAAGCGGGCTCTTACTTTTGGATCACCAGAAATTAAAATCGCGTTAGTACGTTCATCGGCCACAATTTTAGGTTCAAGGAACTCTGGCGTGCTTTTCTGATTCGCACTTTTATTCAGTGCTTCGACAATGCGTACCATTTCAGCAGCAGATGCATTACGCAGCTCCACCAATTCAATTTCTTTATCACCGGCTTGGTCAACACGCTTGATGATCTCTGCTAAGCGATTCACTACTGCCGCACGACCAGTGATCAAGATAATATTCGCTGGATCATAATGAACCACGTTACCGGCACCGGCGTTATCAATCAGCTGACGAAGTAGAGGAGACAACTCTCGAACCGACACATTACGCACCGCGACAACTCGAGTGATAACACTATCGCCTTGCGCGCTGCCATCACCTAACACAGGGATTGCTGAGGTTTTTGAGTCTTTTGCTTTGATAACCTTAAGTACCCCATTGTCCATTTCTACGACTGCGTAACCGTATACTTCAAGGACATTAAGGAAAAAGCTGTAGTATTGCTCTTCGTTAAGAACGTCATAGCTGCGGACATCGATTTTACCGCGTACTGAAGGATCAACAATGATGGTCTTTTCGAGGTTACGACCCACTATGTTGATGAATTCTTGAATATCAGTGCCTTTAAAGCTCGCACTAAATTCGTTTGCCATTGCACCTGGTACGCAGAGTAAACTTCCTGCTAGTAGCCAAGCACTTTTGCTGAACCAATGTTTCACGTATGTCTCCCTGAACTTACGCCGGTTGCCTAAGTCTTACAATTGGATATAGATATCGTACTGTTGGCCGTCTCGCTCAACAGTTAAATTTAATTCTTGCGGATCGCTCATCACTTGCATCAGTTGTACTGAAGAAGACGGGTCACTTAAATCGATCCCGTTCAGTTGAACCGCAATATCGCCAGGTTGTAGCCCTACATCATTAAATAATGCGGCATCACGACCAGGTGATACTCGATAACCAACAATGTCTCCGTCTTTTTTGACGGGTGAAATGGTGATGTATTTAAAAACGCTTTGTGGATCTTTCGCAATTTCCTCGCGGATTTGCTCTAATTTCTCTCCAACGTCAGACGTCGCTGCTTCTGCTCGCTGAGCTTGCGCCCTGGCTACCTGCGGCGATTCAGATAGCTTCTTATATTCTATACCTTCCATCATTAAGGTCTCGTCTCGACCTTGGTTATCAATGATGACGCGATCCACCAATACCGCTTTTAGTGTCGCACGTGTCCCTTCGATTTCTTCACCCAAACCGTACGTAGCTTGCTTACCTCGGTTAGCAATAACAGCAAGGCTGGTGTTGGCATCACTACTTGCAACCGCACCGACCAGCGTAAGGTTAAGGCGCGTCTTAGGGGCGTCTTTAACAATAGGCTGTTCTACAACCGCCGCTTTTTGCTCAGTGTATTTACCGAATAGGTTGGCATTCTGAAGGGCATTAAAATCTATCGCGTCGCCTTTATTGCTCGCAGCAACGCTACTCGCCGATGGACGCCATTGCGGCACTTCCGACGATTGAGGTATGGCTAACCACACAATTTTGCCAAGTATCCATCCGGTTATCGCAATAAACAGACAGGTAAGCAACAAGCTAAGTTTGGCTTGAATGGTATAATGATTGGACTTGATCTGAGCCAGTAGCGGTCTGCTTGATAATCCTGCACTTAGCTCTAAACGTTTCACTGAATGGATTCCTTTATTCTAACGTCCGTCATTTAAGCTATAACGATAGCTATCGACTTTAAATTGCTAAATTTGCAATAAAATTATTACTCAACAAAGAGCAGTGAACTATATCACAAGTTGTCTTTCATACCTTTTTCTTATGCAGTTTTTGCCAACTCCCTTGAAAAAAATACGCCTTGACTCCATCTGTAGGTGAATAATCCATCACTCATTGCCGTATTCGGGCAGTGATTAGATAGCGTAGTGTTCTATGAGTTCCCTAAATGAAGCCGTTAGGCTAGATAAATGGCTATGGGCCGCAAGATTTTACAAAACCCGCTCCATCGCGCGTAACATGGTAGATGGCGGTAAAGTCCACTATAATGGCCAACGAAGCAAGCCGAGTAAAATCGTTGAAGTGGGCGCTGAAGTCAGACTTCGTCAAGGCAACGAAGAAAAAATCGTGATCATCGAACAAATCTCAGATCAACGCCGAGGCGCTCCCATCGCACAAACCTTATATCGCGAAACCAATGAGAGTATCGCAAAACGTGAGGAACACGCGACTCAACGTAAGCTTAATGCCCACAACCCAAGTCCGGAACGCCGCCCAGATAAAAAGCAGCGCAGAGACATCATTAAGTTCAAACACCAATAAAAGCCGGAATTACCAACGAGGAAAGCACTCCATGGCAAATAATGTTTTAAACCGCTACCTATTCGAAGATCTTTCAGTACGTGGCGAGTTGGTACAATTGGATGAAGCGTACCAACGTGTTATCTCCAGCAAGGAATATCCGGCAGCAATAGAGAAACTGCTGGGTGAGCTACTCGTTTCAACTACTCTTTTAACTGCCACTCTTAAGTTCGAAGGTTCGATCACCATCCAGCTACAAGGCGACGGTCCTGTGTCTCTTGCCGTTATCAACGGTGACCATAACCAACGTGTTCGTGGCGTAGCTCGCTGGGAAGGCGATGTTGCCGATGACGCAAATATTCACGATCTAATGGGTAAGGGCTACCTTGTGATCACCATTGAACCGAAAAACGGCGAGCGTTACCAAGGCGTCGTTGGACTAGAAGGTGACACTTTAGCAGAAGTGCTAGAAGGCTACTTTGCAAACTCAGAGCAGTTAAAAACGCGCCTATGGATCCGCACTGGTGAGCATGAAGGCAAAGCACACGCAGCAGGTATGTTGATTCAAGTGATCCCTGACGGCACTGGCTCTCCAGATGATTTCGAACATCTAGAGCAGCTCACTGACACAGTAAAAGATGAAGAATTGTTTGGTTTAGAAGCGAACGAGTTATTGTATCGACTATATAACCAAGACAAAGTACGTCTGTACGAGCCGCAACCTGTCGAGTTCCATTGTGGCTGTTCTCGTGAGCGTAGCGGTGCCGCAATCATCACCGTTGAGAAAGCTGAAATTTATGACATTTTGGCAGAAGTTGGATCAGTTTCTTTACATTGTGATTACTGTGGCACAACTTATACGTTCGACGAATCTGAAGTCACTGAACTGTATGCACAAGCTTCTACAGACAAGAAAACCCTGCATTAATTTACATAGCTTATCAAGCACGTAATTTACCCTACAAAAGGCCAGCTTAATGCTGGCCTTTTTGTGATCAACCCCTCGTAATAACTAGCCTCAAGCGTAATAAAACAACTGCTTAATTTTAAACAATTAATAATGATTTTGCCCTAGCGCAAAGGATTGCGTGCACGATAGACTATTCCCACCAATATGTGACGGGTTACCTAAAACCTTATTGAAATCATGGGTAAATTTTGAGCTATCTCCCTGTTTTCTCCCCGCCCCGTTGCTAGCATGGTGAGCAGATTAAAATTAAAACATTCTTACAAAATCCCTACAAAATCCTTATAAGGAGCACCTATGACCGTTATGGAACATACTAAGGCTGCAACACTTGATCTAACCAAGCACGGACTGCATAACGTAAAAGAGGTTATTCGCAACCCAAGCTACGAAATGTTGTTTGAGGAAGAAACGCGTGAAGACCTAACCGGTTATGAGCGCGGCGTGGTTACTGAACTAGGTGCGGTTGCCGTTGACACTGGCATCTTTACTGGTCGCTCACCAAAAGATAAATACATCGTCAAAGACGCTACGACAGAAGAACATATGTGGTGGACGTCTGATCAAGTGAAAAATGATAACAAGCCAATCACTCCTGAAGTGTGGGACGAGCTAAAAGAACTGGTCACAAACCAGCTTTCTAACAAACGCTTGTTTGTTGTTGACGGTTACTGTGGTGCAAACCCAGATACACGTTTGAGCATTCGTGTTATCACAGAAGTCGCATGGCAAGCGCACTTCGTTAAAAACATGTTTATTCGCCCGACGGAAGAAGAGTTAGCGACATTTGAACCAGACTTCGTAGTAATGAATGGCGCAAAATGCACTAATCCAAAATGGGAAGAGCAAGGCCTGAACTCAGAAAACTTCACCGTATTTAACCTAACTGAGCGCATGCAACTTATCGGTGGTACTTGGTACGGTGGTGAAATGAAGAAAGGTATGTTCGCGATGATGAACTACTTCCTTCCACTAAAAGACATCGCATCAATGCACTGTAGCGCTAACATGGGCAAAGATGGCGATGTAGCGGTATTCTTCGGTCTATCTGGTACGGGTAAAACGACCCTGTCGACTGATCCTAAACGTGCGCTAATTGGTGATGATGAGCACGGCTGGGATGATGACGGTGTCTTCAACTTCGAAGGTGGTTGTTACGCAAAAACCATCAAACTTTCTAAAGAAGCGGAGCCGGACATCTACAACGCAATTCGTCGTGATGCACTGCTAGAAAACGTAACAGTACGTGGCGATGGATCTATCGATTTTGATGATGGTTCGAAAACAGAAAACACACGTGTTTCTTACCCTATCTACCATATCGATAATATCGTTAAGCCAGTATCAAAAGGCGGTCACGCGAATAAAGTAATCTTCCTATCAGCCGATGCATTTGGCGTACTGCCTCCAGTATCTAAATTGACACCTGAGCAAACTAAGTACCACTTCCTATCAGGCTTTACCGCCAAACTAGCGGGAACAGAGCGCGGTATTACTGAGCCAACACCAACTTTCTCTGCTTGTTTCGGCGCGGCGTTCCTAACGCTCCACCCAACAAAATACGCGGAAGTACTGGTAAAACGCATGGAAGCAGCGGGCGCTGAGGCTTACCTAGTGAATACTGGTTGGAACGGCACTGGCAAACGTATCTCTATTCAAGATACACGCGGAATTATTGATGCCATTCTTGATGGTTCGATTGAAGAAGCACCAACTAAGCACATTCCAATCTTCAACCTTGAAGTACCAACGTCACTACCAGGTGTGGATCCTAGCATTCTAGACCCTCGCGACACGTACGTTGACCCACTTCAGTGGGAAAGCAAAGCGAAAGATTTAGCAGCGCGCTTTATCAATAACTTTGATAAGTACACAGACAACGCTGAAGGTAAATCTCTGGTTGCGGCTGGTCCTCAGATTGATTAAATCGAGTAACAGCGACGTCGCGTAAACGCAGTGAAAAGTTGGCATTAACTTATCACCTTTACGTAGGCCAAGTTACAAAAATTGCTTCAAGCCCCTCTTTTGAGGGGCTTTTTATTGAATACCACAGAATATTGATACAAGCTAAAGCCTATCTAGTTTTATTTCATAACACACGTAGGTTCTAGCAAAGATGAAAACAGCGCGTCGAGTTCTACTTCTGTTACTGGTTATCTTAGTTGCCATTCCAGCCGCTACGATTGCGCTGCTAACAACATCTTACGCGGACGCAACCTGGCGCTTGCTGTCAAACACCTTTTCTCTTCCCTTCCGGGCCGGAAGCGTGCGTTATGACTTTCCCTATCACCTAACTTTACAACGCGTGAACACCAGCGGAGACGATGCGTCTTACATCGAGCAAGTCGATTTATGGATGAATCCCGATGTTTATCGCGATGGTAAATGGATCGTTGATAGTTTATTGATTGATGGTATGAGCTTGCAGTATGGCGCACCAAAGCTCCCAGCTTTAGAGAACGTATTATTCCATCAAATCGCGCTCAAAAATATTGATTACGCCGACGAGCATTTCTCTGCCAATGGCATTGATCTTCAAATTCAATCACCACAATGGAGTGATCAATTAATACCATATGGCGAAGTTCAACTTGCGGCCGACCAACTCTATTGGAATGGCGAAGCCTTTAATCAAGTTTTAGTCGATATAGACTACAAACCGCAAGACAGTACGCTTTATGGCACCTCTTTTAACTGGCGTAACAGTCAAATATCTGGGCAAGGGGAGCAGTATCCTCAAGGTTGGTCTTTAGTAAATGTGACCATCAACAAGCTGAAACTGAGTAATACGCAGCGCCAATCACTGCTTGCAAAACCTTGGCACGATCTACCATTTAACATTAATCATATTAATAGCTTAGATTTGCTTAACGCCGATATTGAATGGGGCGACTGGCACTGGCAGAACTTGGATCTTTCTGTGGAAAACGCCACACTGCCACTGTCTCTCTGGAAGACAAAAGCTCAAGTGTCATTGCAGGCGGATAGCGTTCGATTCCAGCAGCAAACCGCAATAGAGCCACGTTTGAGTGCCGCTATCGAGCCAGGAGTAATCCAGCTCAACGAGCTCAGCTTAGATTGGCAGCAAGGTCGAGTGCAAGTTTCTGGATTGTTCACGCCAACACAATGGAAGCTCAAAGAAGCCTCTATTCAAGGCCTCAAGTGGGCAACACAGCCAGAAGACAACCTAAATTGGTGGCACGCCGCCACCAGCGAGTTAGAGCATGTTGCAATCGAACGACTCGACATTGAGCGCAGCCAAATTATCCAGCTATCTCACGAACCTTATTGGCAACTTTCCGGTTTAAATATCGAAGGGCAACAGCTTGATATTAAACAGTCTGCTCAACGTTGGGGCCTTTGGCAAGGCGAATTGGAAGTCAGCGTTGTCAACGCCAGCTATGACCAAATACTCACGTCTCACGCAGCATTTGCCATGCAAAGCAAAGATGGCTTTTGGCAATTGACTCGCCTTTTTGCGCCACTCGAGCAAGGCTACTTAGAAGGCACCGGACAAATAGATTTGAGTACCCCGAGCCAACCTTGGGCGCTCAACGTCAATGCTGATGGTATTCCCTTATCGCTCTTCCACGATTATTTTTTACCCGACACACTGGCTATTGATGGTTTTTCCGATCTCAGCCTCGATCTACAAGGGTTATCAGGTGATCGCAACATGCTGGCCTACAGCTTATCGGGTGAAGTGGAAGCCAATCTCCGAGATACCCGCTTGAAGTCCCAAGCGGATCATTCGCTCAAAGCCATTACCTTAAGTCCACTGCGTTTAAGCGCGCAACGAGGGGAAGTTGCCATAAAGCCGGTCACCATCTCAGGAAAAGCCATAAGTGGTAAGGTTTGGGGAACATTTGATATGGCCAACAACCCGCTAAGTGGCATTACTTATCAATTGGAAGAGTCGTGCGGAAACATTGAAGGCGATCTACTAAGTGGCGAAACCCACCGTAATGAGTGCGTGAACGCATCAAAACTGGCCGAGCCTACTGATATTGAGACTCCACAGAAAAATGAACCTTCCATCGAGCAGCCAATCGTAATTGATAACATCAATTTGGAGACTCAAGAGGAAGAGCTTTACGAAGAAGTTATCGAAGAAGATGAAGTACCCGACACGAATTCCGCAGCAGAACAAACCCTCTCACCGACAGAGCAAGAAGGTGAAACAGATAAGCGCCCAGCAGATCAGTCGGCGCTTACCCCATCAGCAACTGAGTAACTGCGAGTAGTTCGGTATCAGCATATAGGTACCGACAAAATCAACAGCTGGCGTGTCACCACTATAAATCACTACGTGAATAACGATGCGTGCTTTGCGTCCCGACTCCAATCGGTCTAGGTCACCACTGATCCCATCCAACGAAGTACTCGCCACGGGGTTTTGTTCGACTGGTTGACGATAGCGAATCGAGCTGTCGGCCAACACAATATCACCGTGCAGCCCACGCTCTTTAAGCAGCAGCCACGTCATCCCCCACCCTGTCAGGGTTGCTAAGGTAAAAGCTGACCCAGCGAACATGGTGTTATGCGGATTAAGGTTAGGATTAAGCTGCGCACAGCATTCAAACTGGTAACCCGTGTACTGGTTAATCTTGATCCCCATTTTGTCGCTAATTGGGATTTGTTGCTCCCAGCGCTGTTGAAGCTCAGTACACCATTCAGGGCGACGTAACACATTGGCCATCGGATCCAGTTGCTTCACCATTTGCTGATGGCGCACAGGGCCACGCTCATCGGTCAGCTCACCTCGACGCTCAAAGCCATTTTTTTCATAAAAGGCGATGGCATCTTCACGGGCATTACACACCAAGCGTTTCGCTCCTTCCTGGCGTGCTAACGACTCTAGTGCAACCAAAACCAGCGAACCCATCCCTTTGCTACGGCGATTATTTTTAACCGCCATATAGCGGATCTGGCCATCATTGTCTGGCGTAATGTATAAACGGCCAATCGCCATAGGACGACCTCGACCATCAACAATCATGCGGTGATGACTCATTTCGTCGTATTCATCGCGCTCTGAGCCGATCGGCATACGCCATGGCTCACGAAGCAGTTGCCAGCGAAACTGATAATACTTGTTTATCTGATTATCGGTTTTGGGAGTAATGAGTTTGAACATATCAATCCTTTGAAAGCACAACACTAATCAGTGTCGGAAAAATTACTCCAAGCCAATTCCATGAGCTTGGAGTTAAAGCTTAGACTATGGCGCCTGTGTTACCAGATTAGACCTGCAACCAAAACGTCACAGGACCGTCATTCACCAAGGACACTTTCATATCGGCAGCGAAGCGGCCACGCTGTGTGGGTAAGACTTCTTCACACAAGTCAGAAAAGTAATCATACAAACGCTCTGCATCAACAGGATGCGCACCGCGAGAAAAGCCAGCTCGCGTGCCTTTTTTTGTATCCGCAGGCAGCGTAAATTGAGAAACCACCAGCACTTTACCTTCCACCTGTTTAACGTTCAGGTTCATCTTGCCTTCGTCATCTTCGAACACACGGTAGGTTGTAACACGCTCCATTAAACGCTTTGCTTTAGCTTCATCGTCGTCCTTCTCTACGCCCAATAAGACCAGCAGACCACGATCAATTTCTCCTACGACTTCACCATCCACGCGGACGGCTGCTTCACTGACTCGTTGAATTAGCGCTATCACTACTCTCGCTTCCTTCATCTGTTAACTGAGATTCAGCGGTCGAGTGTATCATGTCTAAATCTTCACTCCAGTGCTCTCGCTCACCAAGCGCAGCCGTAACTTCCGCCCCCAATAACACGATCATCCAGCATAAATACACCCAAACAAATAAGATAGGAATCGCCGCTAACGCGCCGTAGATGAGCTGATAAGACGGAAACTGAGTGATGTAAAGCGCAAAGCCTTTTTTACTCAACTCGAACAGTATCGCGGCGACTGCTGCCCCCATGGCACCATGAGCGAGGTGTACTTTTTTATTCGGCACTAGAATATACAAGCCAAGAAAAGCAAAAAAGGACAGCAACAACGGTAGCCAACGCAGAAATAAATTAAACGCACCAGATAATGTCTCGTTCTCTAAAATTTGCAGCGAAGTCACGTACGACGTCGCCGCAATACTCGCACCGACCATGATCGGCCCTAACGTGAGTACCATCCAATACATAGAGAATGAAAAGACTAAACGGCGCTTGTCTTTAACTCGCCAAATGTAGTTTAAGTTCTTATCAATGTTGGAAATCAGCATGACCGCTGCGATGAATAAAAACCCACCGCCAACCGCGCTCATTTTGCCCGTATTCGCCACAAATTCCTGTAATGCCGTATGTACAGCTTCTCCAGAAGCTGGCACAAAATTCTCAATAATGTAGCCTTGCAGCACCTCACCAACGTTCGCAAAAACGGGAAATTTCGACAATATTGATAACAATACCGTCAGCATTGGCACGATGGATAACAAGGTAATGTAGGCAAGATAGCCCGCGTTCACATTCACACGATCATGCGTTAATCGCTTAAGAAGATACTTAAAAAACGCGACGCAACTTGGCAGTAGATTGATTAATCTCGCCTTGTAACTCTCTGATAACTGGTTCATAGTTCATCCCATAATTAGCGCCGAGGACATAAGAATGCCTTATTTATTAGCAATTGTACTATCAATTTTCACTTTAACAGGGTGTCAATCTGCTTATTACTCAGCAATGGAGCAGGTTGGGTATCATAAACGAGATATTATGGTCGACCGCGTCGAAGATGCCAAAGAATCTCAACAAGATGCACAAGAAGAATTCACCAGTGCACTTGAAGCCTTGTCTGCGATCACCAACTTTGATGGTGGTGAGCTAGAAAATGTCTACAACAACATCAATGACAAATACGAAGATAGCGAAAAAGCGGCTCAAGACGTACGTGACCGTATTGCTGCGATTGAAGACGTATCCGGCGCACTGTTTGATGAGTGGCAAGATGAGCTAGAGCTGTACTCGAGTGCGAAACTGCGTCGTTCAAGCGAGCAAAAACTACGTGAAACCAAAGCCTCGTACAAAACCATGCTTAGCGCTATGAAGCGTGCAGAGAAAAAGATGACACCGGTACTGGATACGCTACGTGACAACACGTTGTACTTAAAACACAACCTTAACGCCAGTGCGATTGGTTCTTTGCAAGGTGAGTTCTCTAGCTTAGAGAAAGACATTCAGTTTGCGATCAAACAAATGAACGAAGCGATTGCAGAGTCCGATAAATTCCTACAAAAGCTCAATCAAAAGTAAATGATTTAGACCTCCTCCTAGTGAGGAGGTTTTAGTCGGCGACCTTACCGAGTAAACCGATGACTCTTCGAACAAAGCCTACTCTCTCTGGCACAGTTCCCCATGGTACTTCTATCACTTCATAACCCAACTCAGTATAGACACTCACTAACGACTGATGAATCTCCAATGCTTCTTCAAAGCTGTGCGGACGCACTTCATCTTGTACGTAAATGGATGCTTCAGGTCGACAAGTAAACACCTGACTATGGTACCCAGCGCTTTCGGTTAAGAAAGCTTGGTCAACCTTACAGCAGCCCACTTGTAGGTATGCAATGATGTCGGGGATGGCGCGATCAACAAACGCAACATCATGACAACGCGCATCACTCTTTTGTTTGTCCATCAACCCAAGGCATAACTTGGCAAACTCAGGTAAATTCGTCCACGGCAAAATACCATTTTCTAACTGGCTTTGCTGCTCAATCAAGTCGCGAGACCCTTCAGGAAACGTGGCGTAACCACACGCGTCTAGCGCATTCAGCAGTGTTGTTTTTCCCGCACCAGGCCCACCGGTGATAATAATCGGGTTCATATTCAACTCCAGAAAACAAAAAGCCCCGAGCATAACTCGAGGCTTCTTCTTAATTGAATCGCTTAACGAAAATTATTTCGCGCCACGAGAAGCACGCTTACGGTCGCTTTCCGTTAGGAACTTCTTACGGATACGGATGCTTTCAGGCGTTACTTCTACTAGCTCGTCGTCATCGATGAATTCTAGTGCTTGCTCAAGAGTCATCTTGATTGGCGGAGTAAGAACCTGTGCGTCATCTGTACCTGATGCACGAACGTTGGTTAGCTGCTTACCTTTCAGTGCGTTTACCGTTAGGTCGTTGTCACGGCTGTGAATACCGATAACCATACCTTCGTAAACTTCAACACCGTGACCGATAAATAGACGACCACGCTCTTGAAGGTTGAACAGTGCGTTAGTTAGCGCTTTACCCATCGCGTTCGCGATTAGTACACCGTTTACACGTTGACCGATGTTACCGCCTTTGTGAGGGCCGTAGTGATCAAACGTATGGTAAAGAAGACCTGAACCTGAAGTCAGTGTCATGAATTCCGTTTGGAAACCGATCAGACCACGTGATGGCATAACGAAGTCCATACGCACACGACCTTTACCGTCTGGAGACATGTCTTTCAGCTCACCTTTACGTAGGCCGATGTTCTCCATGATGCCGCCTTGGTGCTCTTCCATTACGTCGATAGTTACCGTTTCGAACGGTTCCATCAACTGACCATCTTCTTCTTTGATGATTACTTCTGGACGAGATACCGCAAGCTCAAAGCCTTCACGACGCATGTTTTCGATCAGGATAGAAAGGTGAAGTTCACCACGACCTGATACGCGGAATTTATCTGGATCGTCTGTTTGCTCAACGCGTAGTGCAACGTTGTGTACCAATTCCTTCTCAAGACGCTCAAGGATGTTACGTGACGTTACGAACTTACCTTCTTTACCCGCGAATGGAGACGTGTTTACTTGGAACGTCATTGTTACTGTTGGTTCATCAACAGACAATGGTGGTAATGCTTCTACTGCGTTTTGTGCACAGATAGTGTCAGAAATTTTCAGCTCGCCAAGACCAGTGATTGCGATGATATCACCCGCGTTAGCTTGTTCCACTTCGTGACGCTCTAGGCCAAGGTAGCCCATTACTGTACCCACTTTACCGTTGCGAGTTTTACCGTCAGCACCAATAATGGTTACCTGCTGGTTTGGCTTAACGCTACCACGAGTTACGCGAGCCACGCCGATAACACCAACGTAAGAGCTGTAGTCTAGCTGAGAAACTTGCATCTGTAGTGGACCATCAAGGTCAACATTTGGCGCGTCAACAACATCAACGATAGTTTGGAATAGTGGTTCCATGTTCTCGCCAGTTTCGCCTTCTTCTAGAGAAGCCCAACCGTTAAGTGCTGATGCGTAAACTACTTTAAAGTCTAGCTGGTCATCAGTTGCACCTAGGTTGTCGAACAGGTCGAACACTTGGTCCATAACCCAATCAGGACGTGCGCCAGGGCGGTCAATCTTGTTGATTACAACGATTGGTTTTAGACCGTGAGCAAACGCTTTTTGTGTTACGAAACGCGTTTGAGGCATTGGACCATCAACTGCGTCAACGATAAGTAGTACAGAGTCTACCATCGACATGATACGCTCAACTTCACCACCGAAGTCCGCGTGTCCCGGAGTATCTACGATGTTGATACGGTAATCGTTCCAGTCGATTGCTGTGTTTTTAGCAAGAATGGTAATACCGCGCTCTTTCTCGATGTCGTTCGAGTCCATGACTCGCTCTTCAGCTTCACCGCGAGACTCAAGCGTGCCTGATTGTTGTAGCAGCTTGTCAACCAACGTGGTTTTACCGTGGTCAACGTGCGCGATGATCGCGATATTTCTTAATTTATCAATCTGTGGAGTAGCCATGGATATTGATTCACTTAGATAGATGAAATGCCCCCACGCTGAGAACGGGTGCTCTCTGGCGACATTTGCTGATTAAAAAAACGGCCATAATGTACCAGATTTTAGCAAAAAGCCTAGAAATATGTGATCTACTCCCGAGCATTTCTGCGATTTTTACGCTTAATGCCCATTTTCTTCCTCAGAACGAATTGATTAAACGCAACTTTATTCTAATCGATGCATAATTCAAATTGACTCTTGCTCAAAAACTGGGCTGAATACGCAATGTATCTGTCACATTATGGTGCAACAATGATTTTTAGCACCATAATAGTGCAATCAAAGATCATTTTGGTGCAAGCAACTGCACCAAACTAGCATTCAAAAACACAATTGCTTGAAATTAATGGAATATTTTTTTTGGCACGGTTTTGGCTTTAGTTAAAACAGCATCGATTAATGAAAAGTCAAATTGATTAATCAATGCCAGGTTTCATGAATAATTCATAAATCGAGCTTTTACCGCTTATTAACACTGGAGGTTATCCAAGATGTCAGTAGAAAACGTTCTATCGCTGATCCAAGAAAACGAAGTTAAGTTTGTTGACCTACGCTTCACTGATACAAAAGGTAAAGAGCAGCACATTTCGATCCCTGCTCACCAAATCGACGCAGACTTCTTCGAAGAAGGTAAAATGTTCGATGGTTCATCAGTTGCTGGCTGGAAAGGTATCAACGAATCAGACATGGTAATGATGCCTGACGCATCTTCTGCTGTGCTTGACCCATTCACGGAAGACGCAACACTAAATATCCGTTGTGACATCTTAGAGCCTGCAACAATGCAAGGCTATGACCGTGACCCACGCTCTATCGCAAAACGCGCTGAAGACTTCATGCGTTCTACAGGTGTTGCAGATACTGTACTTATCGGTCCTGAGCCAGAATTCTTCCTATTTGATGACGTGAAGTTCTCGACAGACATGTCAGGCTCTTTCTTCAAAATCGACGACGTAGAAGCGGCATGGAACACAGGTTCTGACTACGAAGAAGGTAACAAAGGTCACCGTCCAGGCGTTAAAGGTGGTTACTTCCCAGTAGCTCCAGTAGATTCATCTCAAGACATCCGTTCTGCTATGTGTCTAGTAATGGAAGAAATGGGTCTTGTTGTTGAAGCGCACCACCACGAAGTGGCAACGGCGGGTCAAAACGAAATCGCAACTCGTTTCAACACGCTAACAACCAAAGCTGACGAAATCCAAATCTACAAGTATGTTGTACACAACGTTGCTCACGCGTTTGGTAAAACAGCGACGTTTATGCCTAAACCACTTGTTGGCGACAACGGCAGCGGTATGCACGTTCACCAGTCTCTAGCAAAAGATGGCGTAAACCTATTTGCTGGTGACAAGTACGGCGGTCTATCTGAAATGGCGCTTTACTACATCGGTGGTATCATCAAACACGCTCGTGCAATCAACGCATTCGCTAACCCATCAACAAACTCGTACAAACGTCTTGTACCAGGCTTCGAAGCACCAGTAATGCTAGCTTACTCAGCGCGTAACCGCTCTGCTTCAATCCGTATCCCAGTGGTACCAAGCCCGAAAGCACGTCGTATCGAAGTTCGTTTCGGTGACCCAGCGGCGAACCCATACCTATGTTTCGCAGCAATGCTTATGGCTGGTCTTGACGGTATCAAGAATAAGATCCACCCAGGCGAAGCGATGGATAAAGACCTTTACGATCTTCCAGCTGAAGAAGCAGCAGAAATCCCAACTGTTGCATACTCACTAAAAGACGCGCTAGCAGAGCTAGATGCTGATCGTGAGTTCTTAACAGCGGGCGGCGTATTCTCTGACGACTTCATCGATTCATACATCGACCTTAAGTCTCAGGACGTAGAGCGTGTGAACATGACAACTCACCCTGTTGAGTTCGAACTTTACTACTCTGTGTAAGGTCGACACTGTGTAAAATGTAAACACAGCAATAAAATATTAGGCTCGCCTCGCAGGCGGGCCTTTTTTGTATTCGCCAGTCAAGCTTCGACGTTTAACATGAGAGGATAATAAAAATACACTTAGAATTTTTCCTTACAGGTCAAAGAGCTAAGCCATTGAAACGTGAAATCATCGAACAAGAGAAGGTGAGCAATGAAAGTTCAGCTTATTCCATCACTGTGTGCACTCAGCGGATTGTTAATCGCCTCTATCGCCTTCGCGCAGGTCGCGTATACGTGGGTAGATGAAAATGGCGTGGTTCACTTTAGTGATACACCAAACAAAGGAGCAAAAGCGATCGCACTGCCAAACCTTGAAGCCAGCGCACCAGCTCCTGAGGTAGAAAGTACTGAATCGCTCGCACCTCAGACTACGCCATCTACTGCATCACAAAACAAGCCAGAGAAAACAACCGAGAAGCCTCTTCCATTACAACTCTCGATGCTGACTCCCAAGCACAACGAGACCATCCGCAGTAATCGAGGCATCATCAATATTCAATTAGAAACCAATCGCAAGCTTGGTATCGGTGAGCAATTGCAATTGTTACTCGATGGAAAACCTTATGGTGCACCACAAAACCATATAGTGTGGCAGTTAAACAATATTGACCGAGGCACTCACACACTTGCTGTGCACGCGAAAAGAAGCGGCAAGCTTATTGCATCTACTAGCCCTATAACGGTGCATTTACATAGAGCAAGTGTTAAGCCGACCGTAAAAGGGGCAAAATAGAATATCTGGTGAAAAAAATCACATCACAGCGGTGCTTTTCACTTTTTCTTCTAAGATTTATTCGCCATACTTAACGTTCAATTGCACCATTATTGTGCATCGCACAATCTTAAAGCAAAACAAGGACGTAATGTGGATACCAGTCTTCCTAGTGCCATTCTCAACAATATGGTGACAGCAACGCTGATTCTTGATGATGGATTGGCCATCCGTTATGCCAATCCGGCTGCCGAATTGCTGTTTTCTCAAAGCGCCAAACGAATTATTGAACAATCACTTTCTCAATTGATTCAGCATGCGTCGCTGGATCTCGCGCTGCTCACTCAACCGTTGCAAAGTGGCCAAAGCATCACCGACAGTGACGTCACTTTCGTTGTTGATGGCCGCCCTTTAATGCTAGAGGTGACGGTTAGCCCTATCACTTGGCAAAAACAGTTGATGCTTCTGGTCGAGATGCGCAAAATTGATCAGCAGCGCCGACTCTCTCAAGAACTGAACCAACACGCCCAACAACAAGCGGCGAAGCTGTTAGTCCGAGGGCTTGCACATGAGATCAAAAATCCGCTTGGCGGCTTACGCGGTGCGGCGCAATTGTTAGAAAAAATGCTGCCAGAGCCCTCTCTCACCGAATATACACACATCATCATTGAGCAAGCAGACCGTTTAAGGGCGCTCGTGGATCGATTACTAGGACCGCAAAAGCCAGGTAAGAAGACACAAGAGAATCTGCACCAAATTCTTGAAAAGGTTCGCCAACTGGTTGAATTAGAGTCACAACGCTCAATCATCATTGAACGAGATTATGACCCAAGCTTGCCAGAGATTTTGATGGATACAGACCAAATCGAACAGGCAATGCTTAATATCGTCAGCAACGCCGCACAAATTCTTAGCCATCAAGAACACGGGAAAATAACCATTCGCACCAGAACGGTGCACCAAGCCAATATTCACGGCAAACGCTGTAAACTCGCTGCTCGTGTCGAAATCACAGACAACGGCCCAGGTATTCCACCGGAACTACAAGACACGCTGTTCTATCCCATGGTCAGTGGCCGCGAGGGAGGAACTGGATTAGGGCTATCTATTTCGCAAAATTTGATCGACCAGCACAATGGAAAAATAGACGTAGAAAGCTGGCCTGGTCACACAACATTTACTATTTATCTGCCGATCTGATTGCGCTAATGGACTTCAAGTCGCGTCAGTTTTTCGGTTTGCTGCAAGGATTACTACATGAGTAAAGGATATGTTTGGGTCGTTGATGACGACAGTTCAATTCGCTGGGTAATGGAGAAAACGCTCTCCTCTGCCAACATCAAATGTGAAACCTATGCCGATGGAGAAAGCGTGTTAATGGCGCTCGAACGCGAAGTGCCGGATGTTCTAGTATCAGACATTCGCATGCCAGGTATTGATGGGTTGGAGCTACTAAAACAAGTACAGCGCGATTACCCAGACCTTCCCGTGATTATCATGACCGCACACTCAGATTTAGATGCGGCAGTGAATGCGTACCAAAAAGGTGCTTTTGAATATTTACCAAAACCTTTTGATATTGATGAAACCTTAACTCTGGTTGAGCGAGCCATTGCACACAGCCACGAAAACAAACGCGAGCAGCTCTCTCCAGAAGACATTCCAGCAGAAACGCCTGAAATTATCGGTGAAGCACCAGCGATGCAAGAGGTGTTTCGCGCCATTGGTCGTCTTTCTCGCTCCTCTATTTCAGTCTTGATTAACGGTGAATCGGGCACGGGTAAAGAACTCGTTGCTCATGCACTGCACCGTCACAGTCCACGTGCTAACAAACCTTTCATTGCGCTCAATATGGCGGCGATTCCCAAAGACTTGATTGAATCAGAACTATTTGGCCACGAAAAAGGCGCGTTTACGGGGGCAAACAATGTTCGTCAAGGACGATTCGAACAAGCCAATGGCGGCACTCTATTTTTAGACGAAATCGGCGACATGCCATTGGACATTCAAACTCGTTTACTACGCGTTCTAGCTGACGGGCAGTTTTATCGAGTGGGCGGTCACTCTCCGATTAGTGTCGATGTACGAATTGTCGCGGCAACACACCAGAACTTAGAAAAGCTGGTGCACGAAGGTGACTTCCGTGAGGACCTCTTTCATCGCTTAAACGTGATTCGCGTTCAGATCCCGGCACTGCGTGAGCGTAAGCAAGACATTGAAAAGCTTACACAGCATTTTCTTATCCGTGCGGCTGATGAGCTTGGTGTGGAAACAAAAACTCTCCACCCGTCGACTGTAGAGATTCTTAACCGCCTTGATTGGCCTGGCAACGTGCGTCAATTAGAGAATATTTGCCGTTGGTTAACCGTTATGGCCAGTGGTAGCGAGGTGTTACCAAATGACTTGCCAAGCGAACTACTCGAAGAGAAAAAATCCATTTCAGACTCTGCACATGGTAGTTGGCAAGAACAATTGGCGGATTGGGCACGGCATTCACTCGCAGCAGGAGATAAAGAACTACTTTCTTACGCTTTACCAGAATTTGAACGCATTTTATTAGAAGCAGCCTTAGAGCACACTAAAGGTCATAAGCAAGATGCCGCTAAAGTATTAGGCTGGGGGCGAAATACACTCACCAGAAAATTAAAAGAATTGTACTGACAATCACTTACGTGGTGCGTTAACAACGAGCGTCGTTTGTCACTCGATATTAATAAAAACATCAGTACAATTGTGGCGCACCACCATCTATGTGATTAGGCGATGTCTACTGCTACGACTCAAATTACACTGCGTACTGCTGTTCTGATTCCATTTGTCATGATCTTCTTACTGGCGATCGGTGTCGTTGTCTACGTCCAAAAACAAAGTTACGAAGAAGTGGTCACGGATATCAGTGACAAGCAACTTTCCGTGTTAACCGAAAGTGTCCACGACCACCTCAATAGCTATCTACGTAAGCCTTTTACTGCGGTTATGGCTCTCGCGCACAACGTCAGCTATCACAACCTTTATCGCCCTCACGATACCTCAGACATTCAAAACTACCTGCTGAGTGCATTCAAAAATCTTTACCAATCGATACCGCAGTTGGATGTAATCGCATTTGGTTCAGAAAACGGCGACTTTGCAGGCTTTCGCCGCGAGCTTTCCGACGATTACACCTTAATGGTGCAAGATCGCTACACCGATGGTGATCTGGTTATTTATGGAACCAACCATGTGAGTAACAACATTCGAACGGTTATCTCCCAATACGATCCTCGCACTCGCCCATGGTATAAGCCCGTTGCAGAGAGCCAAAACGCCACTTGGTCTGAAATTTATACCAACGCTGATGAACGCCAGGATATTACGCTATCAGCCATGACGCCGGTGTACAAACACGACCAATTTGCTGGTGTTTTGGTGACAGACATTCGTATCAATACATTCAACGAATTCCTGCGCGAGTTAAAATACAACACTAAAGCGTCGGTCTACATCATGGACCCAGATCATCGTTTAATCGCTCACTCAGGCCCGGGAAGCGTCATCTCATGGGGCACAAAATTTTCGGATAAAGGGCAGCGTTTGCTTGCCGCTGAAAACGCAGACCCGATCATCAAAATCAGTGCGAGCCGAGTCCGGTCTTTCGATCTCAACAACACCAAGCAACCTTATACTTTTTCATTTGAACATGATGGCCAACGTATTTTCAGTCGGCTAACCCCGTATCGAGACCAAGACGGCTTAACATGGTTTATCGGCACCTCCATTTCGGAGTCTGAGCTTCTCGGCCTGTTACCAAAAAGCCAGCAAGAGAGCTGGCTCGTTGGCATTATTGTAAGCCTATTTGGTATCGCCATCAGTTGGATCATTTTCAACCGAGTTACCAGACCAATTAACGCGACGGCCGCCGCCGCTCAGCACCTGGCAAATGGGGATTGGGATAGCGGCATGCCAAAGCCTGGTTATGTGTATGAGACAACCGTACTGGTTCATGCTTTTAATGAAATGGCGAACAATCTAAGAGCTTCATTCAAAGCATTGCGTGAACAGTTGGTTTATGACTCTCTGACACGCTTATATAGTCGTCAGGGTTTGGTCGAAATCTGTGAAAATCAGTCTGATCTTTGTCACGGCAGTTTATTTTTACTTGGTATCAACAAATTTAGAGATATCAACGACAGTGTGGGTCATCACAACGGCGACCAGCTGTTGGTCAGCATCGCTGAAAGGTTAAAACAGCAGTTTCGTGACAACGCATTATTGGCTCGGATTGGTGGTGATGAGTTCGCGGTGTTTCTCTCAAATGTCGACACTGAAACCAAAATTAAACAAACCGAGCGTCGATTACAGCAACTCTTTTCCACCCCATTTATGGTGGAAGGCGAGAATGTAGTGATGAAGATTTCACTTGGTATTGTACAAACCCAGCCAAACGAAACCATGCCTTTATGGTTACGCAACGCCAGCATCGCATTAAGTTACGCCAAACAAGACTCACTGACTGGTGTTTGTCACTACAGCCCAGAACTAGCGAGCGCTTCAAAGTTTCGTACGCAAATGCTGACCAAGATCCAAACTGGCATTGAAAACCGAGAGTTTATTCCTCATTACCAACCGATTGTGGATCTCGTCAGTGGCACAGTGTGTGGCGCCGAAGCACTTGCGCGTTGGCATAGCGACTCAGGTATGGTGTCACCATTAGATTTTATCCCAATCGCGGAAGAAAGCGGCATGATCAAAGCCATCGGCCAACAGATTCTGTTACAAGCTTGTCGCGACACTTACCAAGCGATCGAAAGCAAACAGTGGCCGTCGGACTTCCAACTGCATGTGAATATCTCCGTTAATCAACTATCTTGCCCAAGTTTTGTTGATACGGTGACAAGCGTATTGGATATCACGAAATTACCAGCAAGTAACCTCACACTAGAGATCACAGAATCACGCATCATTGATAGCGCACCGACCACACTAGAAAATATGACTAAGCTGCGTGAAATGGGTATTGGTATCGCGATAGATGACTTTGGCACCGGTTACTCATCACTGGGTTACCTCCACTCTCTACCGTTTACTTGCTTGAAGATTGATCGCACCTTCATCAATCAACTCACGCAAGAAAACTTAAACAGTTCAGTCGTCGCTGCCGTCATCAATATCACAGCAGGTCTCAAAACTAATGTCGTCGCGGAAGGTGTCGAGGATAGCAATCAAGCACAATTACTGCGCTCTTTAGGCTGTAATCAGGTGCAAGGCTTCTACTACAGCCGCCCTATGCCACTAGAAGAATGGCCAACACATTTGGTGAACATGAAGTAGAAAAGAGCGAGAATCGTTGATTTCCTAGTCATCCTCTACTGACAATCTACCCAACTGTTATTTATACTTAACTGCAAATCTTACCCATGTATTGTCACAGATGATGTTTGGGCCCTGTTCCAGTTCATAACTATCCGGATCGACAAAATGATAACGAAGAACCTTCCTCTTACTGATTTGCACCGTCACCTCGACGGTAACATTCGTACTAAAACGATTCTTGAGCTAGGCCAAAAGTTTGGCATTGCCCTACCAGCGTACGATATTGAGTCTCTCACTCCTCACGTTCAAATTGTCGAAGCGGAACCCTCTCTTGTTGCTTTCCTTTCTAAGCTCGACTGGGGTGTTGCTGTACTGGGCGATCTAGATGCGTGTCGTCGTGTCGCGTACGAAAACGTAGAAGACGCGCTAAACGCACAAATCGATTACGCAGAGCTGCGTTTCTCTCCTTACTACATGGCGATGAAACACAAGCTACCAGTAGCGGGGGTTGTTGAAGCCGTCGTGGACGGTGTGCAAGCGGGTATGCGCGATTTTGGCGTGAAAGCCAACCTGATCGGTATCATGAGTCGCACATTTGGCACTGACGCATGTCAACAAGAACTGGACGGCATTCTGAGCCAGAAAGATCACATCGTTGCCGTCGACCTTGCGGGTGACGAACTAGGCCAACCGGGTGATCGCTTTGTGTCTCACTTCAAGCAAGTACGCGATGCTGGCCTTGGGGTAACGGTCCATGCTGGTGAAGCAGCAGGTGCAGAGAGCATGTGGCAAGCAATCAATGAGCTGGGCGCAACTCGTATCGGTCACGGCGTAAAAGCGATTCACGATCCAAAACTGATGGATTACCTAGCAGAAAACCGCATTGGTATTGAATCTTGCCTGACGTCAAACTACCAAACAAGTACGGTAGAAACGCTAGAAAACCACCCTCTCAAGCAGTTCCTAGAGCATGGCGTTCTTGCGTGTTTGAACACTGACGATCCAGCGGTTGAAGGTATCGAACTGCCATACGAATACGAAGTAGCGGCACCAGCCGCTGGCCTGAGCCAAGACCAGATTCGCCAAGCGCAAATCAATGGCCTTGAGATTGCGTTCCTTTCAGAAGCAGAAAAATCGGAACTGAGAGAAAAAGTAAAAGATCGCGCTTAAATCCAGCGAAAACATAAAAAAATGCCAGCATCTGCTGGCATTTTTTATATCTTGAATCTGTATCTCTGATTAAATAACACGAGAGAACTGTTGCTGACGTGCCTTTGCTCGTAGGTATTTATCGAAGCTCATACAAATATTACGGATCAACAAACGACCTCGCAGCGTCACACGAATTTCATTATCATCCACTTCCACCAGCTCATCGTTAATAAAGGTCTGAAGTAGCTGCAAATCTTCTTTAAAGTACTGTTCAAACCTCACTTTAAACTCAGACTCAATGGCTTTCTTGTCTAACTTGAAGTTACAAATCAGCTGCTTAATCACTTCACGACGGAGCAAATCATCGGAGTCCAGAGAGACCCCTTTCCATAGAGCGTGACGAAGTTCGTTGACTTGAGCGTAGTATTTCTTCAGCTCTTTCTGGTTTTGCGCGTACGCATCGCCGATCATCGAGATTGCAGAAACACCAAAGCCAACCAAGTCACATTCACCTTGTGTGGTGTAGCCTTGGAAATTGCGATGCAAAATACCTTCGCGCTGGGCAACAGCAAGTTCATCGTCCGGCAAAGCAAAGTGGTCCATACCGATAAATTGGTAGCCAGCATCAGTCAGTGTCGCGATGGTGTCTTGCAGAATCGCCATCTTCTCTTCTGCCTTTGGCAGATCTTCGTCTTTAATCTTACGCTGCGCTGCAAATAGCTGTGGCATGTGCGCGTAGTTAAACACGGATAGACGGCCCGGCTGCATCTCTAGCACTTGTTCTAGAGTCTTGGCAAAAGATTCTTTGGTCTGCTTCGGTAAACCGTAAATCAAATCTAGGTTCGTCGAACGAAAGCCTAACTCTTTTGCGCGCGCAACCATCGCAACGATGAACTCTTCATCTTGCTCACGATTCACCAGTTTTTGCACTTCTTTGTTGAAGTCCTGAACACCGATGCTCAAGCGATTGAAGCCTTCACTACGCAGATGATCCAGCATGGTCAGCTCGATTTCACGCGGGTCAACCTCGATACTGATTTCAGCATCGCTACTAAAAGTAAACTCTTGGCGTAGCAGGCTCATTACACGCGTGATTTGCTTTTCAGAGAGAAACGTCGGTGTACCACCACCAAAATGCAATTGCGTCACGGTGCGACCAACAAGTAATGCAGCACGTTGACGAATTTCGTGTTCAAGCACGTCGAGGTATTCATCCGCTTTGTGCGAGTGGCGCGTAATGACTTTATTACATCCACAGTAGTAACAAAGCTTGTGACAGAACGGAATGTGTACGTACAGCGATAATGGGCGTTCTGGGTATTGAGTGCATGCCATATCATAATCAGAAATGGTGAACGCTTCATGAAACTCCAGCGCCGTTGGGTACGACGTATAACGAGGCCCGGAATAGTTGTACTTATCCAATACCGCTTGATCCCAGACGATTTGCTGTTTCGATTCAGTGTGTTGATTCGACATGGTGGTACTTTCCGTTAAATGCTAGGGCAACGAAAGCCGTCACCCGATATTCAGAGCCGCTATTTTGCCATACGACGATGACAAGCGTGGCAACGCCGACTGGCTTTTTAAGTATAAAACTAAAGAAGTGCTAGCGTGATCACGATACCCCCATTAGTCATAAGGAGACTATTGGGGGTCGCGCTTAAATCATCTGAATATTGATTTGATTATTCAGTGGCTGGACGTTTTTCTGCAACACTTTGAGCTCCTCAATAATCGCATCAGTGAGGCGGCTTTCCGCTTTATGACGCGTCAAGTTCTGTTGCATACGCTCTTTCTTGGCAAGTTGTTGGCGTTCTTCGCCACGCGCCATATCTTTCACGATGTGGTAAAGCTCAGAAATCGCAGGGTACGTTTTATCGAAATCAACGCGGTCTTCACCTTGTACATAATCCATGATGTTATACACACGGATACTGATTTCAGATAAATCGCACTGGCCTTGAATGCCCGCCTGACACAAGGTATGCACATTCTCAAAAATGTTGGCGTTACGTTTGTCTATCGCCAATTTTTGATGCTTCAGCTGCAATTCCTTTTGCTTTTTCAATTGAAGCAGAAGGTAACCTGCATAAGAAGCGAGTGCGATGATAATCACAACACCAGCAATAGCTAATAAGGTTACATTCATAGCTTAATTATCCTTTATAGTCGTCGAAATTAATGTCGTCGAAATCTGCCAGCAAGTCATCATCGTTGCGCGTGCTTTTCTCAGCAGGTGCAGTGAAGTCTTCCTCTTCTTCAGGTTCCAACAAACCTAGTTGGTCCATTAGTTTCTCAATGCGATCGAGTTTCTCATCGACGAATTTCTGTAGACCTGTGCCCAGGTTTTCACCCGCTTCAATACGGTCTAGCAACACGTTCAATTGCGCGTCATTTTCTAGCATCTCTAGTTCTTGCTCTGCCGACAAACGACGCTCTTGCTTCGTCATTTTCTTCGCAGGTTCAACAATCAGAGGTATTTTCTTTTTGCTGCCTAAGCGCGGGTCGCGATTTTGTGCAGCAGCTTGCTTTTTCTGCTCGTTAACTTCTGAGTTACGGTTACCCGTTTTCAGACCTTTACGCTTTTTAGCACGCTTGCGTAAGCGGCCTTCCACATCAGATTCTGTACGGTTACGAGTTACAACAAACTCAGGTGCACCAGCGGCACCCGGTTTTCTAGATTTTTTACTACGGCTCATTACTGGGGTTTCCTCAGTAAAATTACATCATTACCAATAAATTCGAGTTCGAGCTTATCCCGCTCAGCTAGGAACTGGAACGTGTCACGACTAAAGAACACTACGTGAGTGAGATCGTTCTTATAATGCCATGATTTGAAAGCCTCCACGTCGATGACCATTTTCGTCATCAGGCCTATCCAGCCCCCTGGCTTAACTAAATTCAACCATTGCTTCCACACCAAATCTGGGTGGTAGAGGTGCTCTATCACCTCTGTTGCTGTCATGAAGTCGTACGTTTTTTCTAAAACCGACGTATCAGGGTGGTAGTAGAGATCGTACAACGCCATGTTGTGCCCCGCCTCTTCCAGCATCAAGGAGAGCGTTGGGCCAGGACCACAACCAAAGTCGATACCATTTGATTGTGGAGAAATTCGCTCTGTGATCGGGTCAGCAATACGCGACAAAAAGCGTCGGTAACCCAAATCATCGGGGTTGTTCTCATGCAAATCATAGTGAGCTTTTTCGCTTTCCGCATCCAAACGTTGGTCTGGATTTACGAATACCAAGCTGCACTGCTCACATTGAAGATATTCACGACGCTTATCTTCAAAATAATGGTGAGTGCGCTGATTTTGGCATAAAGGACAGGTATGCATGCTGACTTCCTCAAACAGGGATGCGAAACATACCAGAAAGTGAACTCGGATTGGAGTGTTGTTGAGTATTTTTTCAGCAATTTTTATTAAAAAACTTTGTTTACAACCTATAAAGCTAAATAAGTGCAGTAATCTCAATTCAAGTTACGACTGAGCAAGTCAACGGATATAAAAAAAGCGACAGTCAGACTGTCGCTTTCTAAGTGCCATCAATTGGCGAAACTGTGTTGCACACATTTGGTGCACCAATGATCCCTTTGTTTTTAGAGCTTTCCCTGCCAAAAAGAGTTGTTTTTCATCTTCCTGATGAGTTTTGGCTATCCGTTTACTTCCTGTCTACTGAGCAACTTCCTGTGCCTGATCCGTTTCACTGTCTTAACCGTCAGACGAGATGACCATCCTTATCTGATAGGCTCCCTACGTATCTAAATCCCTTTCTAAATCACCAAGCATCCGAGCTACATCCTTGGAGACCTAAACCGTGGTCTTAAATCCTTACATTCACTCCCTGTGAACGACTTCTACTTTACGCCATCCCGTTATGCTCACAAGTAATGGGTTGAAAAAATAATCCGCCTATTTTTCTAAAAAATCAAAATTATCATTTAATCAAAAGCTTAAAAACACTAACAAGAAAAAGCCAACATCAAGTATGGCAAATGTCTCACAAACTGCCGAGCCAACTATCGCTTTCGCATCCAAACTCGACTGTGATATCTGTCACGAACAAAAATGCCCTAGTGGATTCACTAGGGCATTTTTGTACAAGTTGCTCGAACGATGTAGGGACATCTACCCAACCAGCTCAAGATGCAGGATCTTGAGCGATTTAGGTATATTAGTGCAGACCGCCAACGTATTTAGACAGCACTTCGATATCTTCGTCTGTCATTTTCTTCGCGATGTCGCGCATCATGGCATTCATATCATTGCCACGGTCGCCATCACGGAATTTTTCTAGCTGAGCTTTGATGTAGTCAGCATGCTGACCAGAAATTTTCGGGAAACCTGAAAGCTCAGTACCATTGCCACGAGGACCATGACATGCAATACATGCGGTTAGGCCACGCTCGGCATCACCAGCGGTATAAAGCGTTTTGCCTTTTGCTACTACATCTTCAGGTGTTGAGTTTTCTGAAACTGGTAGCGAAGCGTAGTAAGCAGATAGGTCTGCGATATCTTCATCGCTCAGTGGCATTGCCATACCACTCATTACAGGATCGTAACGACCTTGTTTACCACCACTTGTCATGCCTAGCTTAAGTTCTTTTAACTGCTTCTCAAGATACTTAGCGTGTTGGCCTGCGAGTTTCGGGTACGTTGTTATTGCACTGTTGCCATCTGCTCCGTGACAGGCGACACAGGTTTGTGATTTTGCTTTACCAGCCTCAATATTACCTTGGGCCCATACTGAGCAACTGGCTAAAAGACTCAAAATTAGCGCTAATTTCTTCATGACATTCCATTATAATTATCAAGCTTCCAGTACCACGGAATGTGAACATACCGCGTACACTCATGGTACAATAGGCGACCTTATGCCGAGCACGGTTATTTTACACATTTTCACAAAAAAGTAATCAATCGACTACACAAAGTCGAGATGGAGTTAACAGTGAGCGTAAAAATTCATTACCAAAATACGCATTTCATCACCAGCGCACCCGATATTCGTCACCTGCCGGAAGACGAAGGTGTCGAAATTGCGTTTGCAGGACGCTCAAACGCTGGTAAATCGAGTGCACTTAACCGTCTAACTAATCAAAAAAGCTTAGCCAAGACATCAAAGACACCTGGTCGTACGCAATTAATCAACCTTTTCAAAGTAGAAGAAGGTTGTCACATTGTCGATCTACCTGGATACGGTTTTGCTCAAGTACCGGTAGAGATGAAAAACAAATGGCAGAAATCTTTGGGTGAATACCTACAGAAACGCGAGTGCCTAAAAGGCTTAGTGGTTCTAATGGACATTCGTCATCCAATGAAAGATCTCGACCAACAAATGATTTTCTGGGCCATCGATAGCCACATTCCTGTGCAAGTTTTGCTAACCAAAGCAGATAAACTAAAAAGTGGTGCACGCAAACAAACTCTACTGAAAGTTCGTAAGCAAGTAGAAACTTTCGGTGGTGACGTTTCTGTTGATGTGTTCTCTTCACTGAAAGGATTAGGTGTCGATCAGCTACGTGCAAAACTGGATACCTGGTTTGCACCAGCACTAGCACACCTGATAGAAGAAGACGAACAAGAGATACCAGCGAGCGATGAAGAATAATTAACAATATTTGTTAAATTTCTTCGACACGGCCCTGCCATTTGGTGGGGCTTTTGTTTATCTGAACTAAATAACAGGCAATAAAAATCCCCGCCTTCCTGGCAGGGATAACGGGAGAGAAAAATTGGTAATTATTGTTATGTGACGAAGCATTGCTGAACTGAGATTCGATTTCAATAGGTTAAAAAGCGCTCTTGTTTCCTGTGTATCACCAAACATTCACTCCAAAAACACCCAATAGTGTTACAATTCAGACAGTTAAGCCAAGCAAATCTTCAAAAAGATGTAACTTAGTTTCTTTCAAGAAAAAATAATAGTGTGACTGGCGTAAATTTACAGGATGAATAACGCGATAAATTTGAAGGAAAAATCGAGATTTTGCAGTGATTTAGAAAGGTCAAAAAAGAAGGTTTCTGAAGGCTTACTTTAAGCTACTGATCCAAAAGAATAATTTTCTTTCGTCCAATAAAAAACGCCCCAGTCAAAAACTGACTGGGGCGGCTGAATCAGCCTAATCCAATAACGTGAAACAAAAGGTCTGAAAGATAGAACATCTTACCTCTGTACCCTACGAGTATTAATGTACAACAATTGGTCAGAATTGCAAAGAATTTTTGTAGTTTTTTTTCATGAAATTTTTATTAAGCAACATCAAAGTTAACTTTGCGCTAGCTTTTTTAATCTCAAAAAAAAGCCAGCGTTTGTGCGCTGGCTCATAATTAATTGGTTATTTTGGTCTAAAAGTGACTAATGAGCTTGATCCCAGTTCTCACCGTGACCTGCTTCTGCAACCAACGGTACTTTTAGCTCTGCTGCAGATTCCATCAATTTCTGTACTTTACTTTCAATTTCGGACAATGATGACTCTTCAACTTCAAAGACCAATTCATCGTGTACTTGCATTAATAACTTCACACGACCATTGCCTTCTTCCTGAATCCACTGATCAACCCACAGCATCGCTTTCTTAATGATGTCCGCAGCCGTACCTTGCATTGGTGCGTTGATTGCCGCACGTTCAGCAGCTTTACGACGCATCCCGTTGCGCGATTTGATTTCTGGTAAATGCAAACGTCGACCAAAAATCGTTTCAACATACCCTTTATCTGCTGCCGTGCTGCGTGTGTCTTCCATGTACTGCATCACGCCTGGGTAACGTTCAAAGTATGTATCCATGTACGCTTGAGCCTCACCACGAGGAATGCCTAATTGCTTCGCCAAACCAAACGCACTCATGCCGTAAATAAGACCGAAATTAACCGCTTTCGCACGACGACGTTGCTCACTTGAAACGTCTTCAATAGAAACACCCATGATTTCTGCTGCGGTTGCCGCGTGGATATCTTTGCCATCACGGAATGCATCCAATAACGCTTGGTCACCAGAAAGGTGCGCCATGATGCGAAGTTCGATTTGCGAGTAGTCGACCGCTAAGATTTTATGCCCTGATGGCGCGACAAACGCTTGACGAATACGACGGCCAGCTTCGTTACGAATTGGAATGTTCTGTAAGTTCGGATCAGTAGAAGATAGACGACCCGTTGCAGTCACTGCTTGGTGGTAAGAAGTATGCACGCGCCCCGTTGATGGGTTGATCATCTTCGGCAGTTTGTCGGTGTAAGTTGATTTTAGCTTCGCCAAACCACGGTATTCCAAAATCAGTTTTGGTAGTGGGTAGTCTAGCGCGAGTTCTTGCAGAACTTCTTCATTCGTCGATGGTGTGCCTGATGGCGTTTTCTTCACAACCGGTAAACCCATTTTTTCAAATAGGATGGCTTGTAATTGCTTTGGCGAGTTCATGTTAAACTCTTGCTCTGCAATTTCGTACGCTTTCTTTTCAAGCTCATCAAGGCGAGCGGTAATCTCGACCGACTGCGCACTCAGCTTCATTTCATCGATAAAGACCCCAGTGCGTTCAATGCGCGAAAGAATTGGCACCAACGGCATTTCAATCTCTTCGTAAACTGTCTTCAGGCTTTCATCCTGCTCGATATTAGCAAACAAGCGATTGTGCAGACGAAGGGTCACATCCGCATCTTCTGCCGCGTATGGCGATGCTTGTTCCAGTTCGATTTGGTTAAACGTAAGCTGATTTTTGCCTTTACCTGCAATTTGCTCAAAAGAAATGCAGCTGTGCTGTAGGAAGCGAAGCGCCAAGCTGTCCATATCGTGTTTACCGCCGACACTGTTGTAGATATACGATTCCAACATCGTGTCGTGCTTGATACCTTTTAGCTCAATGTCGTAACGAGCGAGTACAGACGCATCATACTTTAAGTTTTGACCGACTTTTGCTTTCGCTGCATCTTCAAGAATTGGCTTCAGCTGTTCTAGTACCCAATCACGATCAAGCTGTTCAGGCGCATCTAAATAGTCATGTGCAACTGGCACATAAGCCGCAATACCTTCATCGACAGCGAATGACAAACCAACTAGATTCGCTAGCATGTAATCTAGGTTATCGGTCTCCGTATCAAATGCAAACAGCTCAGCCGTTTGAAGTTTATCTAGCCAAGCATTGAAGGTTTCTTTATCCAGAATTGTTTCATATTGGCTGCGATCGATTGTTACCGCAGAAGTTTCCATCTCGGCTTGAGAAGAAGAAGCTTGTGAAGATCCTGCAAGCTCTACGGCCTCCACAGATCCAGAACCGCCTTCAAGTAGTTCATTCAACCAAGATTTAAACGTCAGTTGGCCATACAGCTTCACTAATTCGTCTTTATTTGGTTCCGCTTTCAGCAATGATTCTGGCGTTTCCTCAAGCTCAACATCCAATTTGATGGTCGCGAGCTCATACGAAAGCATGGCATTTTCTTTGTTGTCGATGAGCTTTTTCGCCATGGTTTTAGAACCACGGAAACCAAGCCCTGCAATATCATCGAGGTTTTCATACAACTTCGTCAGACCACCAATACCTTGCAGTAGTGCGGTCGCTGTTTTATCACCGACACCCGGTACACCAGGAATGTTATCTACTTTATCGCCCATCAGTGCTAAGTAGTCGATGATCAACTCAGGTGGAATGCCAAACTTTTCAACCACACCTTCACGATCCATTACGACGTTCGTCATGGTGTTGATCAAGGTAATGTTATCATCCACTAGCTGCGCCATGTCTTTATCACCAGTACTGATCAATACAGGCATGCCCTTTTGTGATGCTTGGTATGCTAACGTACCGATGACGTCATCCGCCTCGACGCCAGGAACACAGATCAGCGGCAAACCCATTGCACGAATAACATTGTGTAATGGTTCAATTTGACAACGCAGGTCATCCGGCATTGGCGGACGATTCGCTTTGTATTCTGCATACATATCATCACGAAAGGTTTTTCCCTTTGCATCGAAAACCACCGCGATGCGCTCAGACGCAAACTGACGCATCATGCTGCGTAACATGTTCACGACGCCGTAAACGGCATTAGTTGGAATTTCACCATTGCTCATGGTGCCCGGGTAGGCGTGAAAAGCGCGATATAGGTAAGAAGAGCCGTCGATAAGGATCAACGGATTTTCAGGAATACTTGCCATAATTGTCTGTATCCAATTCAGTACTTGAGAGATCTGCCTAGGATGCCATGACTGCTGATCTGAATCTATCTTGTTCGCTCGATCTAGGTCGCGTAAATTTTTCCGACTTTATTCACGAAAACACCACCCCCTGTGGATAACTCTGTTTATAGAAATTATCCACTGGTTATCCAATAACAAAAAACACAAGAAAACACCAACCCAAACCATTGATTAATAACAATAAATTCGCATAACGGCGAGAAGATCAACGATCCTAAAATGATCATCGCATGTGGAAAAGATATTAATAGTGACGTCAAATAGAAATCGTAGAAAAGAAAAAAGCGACCCGAATGGGGTCGCCTAGCAGAAGTGGTAAAGCAAATTCTGTAAATAGAGCAGCTTAACCAAGAAGCTATAAATTACACTGGAAGCAATGTGAGCAATGTCGTGTCAAAAAGAATTCGTGCAAGTTCTCGGAAAAATGTTTCATCACTTCTCAACTTTCAGTTAATTAACTTCTGTTAATAAGTCACTCAACGTCCTTGTGAACTTTCCTCATTCCCTAAGACAGGTTTAATAATAATGATTCTCATTTCGTAGTCAACAGTTAAATGAGAAAAAATCTCATTTATTTTCACATTGCTTTAATGAAATGCACTCGAGATTCTCGAAGATTTACTTTTTCTTCAAACTTTTCAATTATATAGCCATTTCTCAATAACAAGCGAAGCATAGCCGGAAACTGGTTTCGAGATTTCACTTTTAATGTGTTGTAGCCTTGTTCTGCCACCCAATCCTCTTGAGCTTCCAAAAGCAGTTGTGCCACGCCTTCATTTCGAGCTTCAGGGACAACACCACCTAACCAGCTATAGAAAACACCATCCTCTAATTCGTAACCTATTTTGAAGCCGACAATCGTGCCATTTTTTTCTGCAACGAGGATTAAACTGTTTTTCTCTTCTAAACGTTGAGTCATGGAGTCTACCGTTTCTCCTTTCGAAAACTCGGTAACACGCGCCACAACTTGAAGTGCTTCTTCCAATGTGCCTTCACGAATCAGCATTGTCATTGTTCTCTTCTCCAAAATAAAAATACCCAAGCACCTTGGATTGTTACTGTTGTAATCCGCCTGAGGTTACTTGGGTATATACAGACGAACAACTCTTGTTGGTCTGGTATTTCTCACTGAGCGATAATTACTCTTCTGTCGCTTCCGGAGTACGATTTAGGTGTTGAGCAGTTTGTGCATTCTCTTCTGCCAACCACTCAGCAACGTCTTTCGCAAAGTACGTTAAGATGCCATCTGCACCTGCACGTTTGAAGCACAATAGTGATTCCATCACAATTTCACGCTCTTTGAGCCAGCCATTCATGATCGCCGCTTTATGCATCGCGTACTCACCAGACACCTGATAAGCAAACGTCGGTACCTGAAGTTCGGTTTTAACTCGGCGAACTACATCTAAGTATGGCATACCAGGTTTAACCATCACCATGTCCGCACCTTCATTGATGTCTAGCGCCACTTCATGGATCGCTTCGTCAATGTTTGCAGGGTCCATTTGGTAGTTTTTCTTGTTGCCGCCTTTTAGATTTGAAGAAGAGCCAACCGCATCACGGAATGGTCCGTAGTAGTTCGATGCGTACTTAGCCGAGTAAGCCATGATTTGAGTATGAATGTAGCCCGCGTTTTCTAATGCTTCGCGGATCTTACCAATTCGGCCATCCATCATGTCTGAAGGCGCGACTACGTCAGCACCCGCTTCTGCATGAGACAAAGCCTGCTTAACCAATACTTCTGTGGTTTCATCATTCATTACGTAGCCATCTTCATCGATGATGCCGTCTTGGCCATGTGTCGTGAATGGGTCGAGTGCCACGTCTGTGATTACACCAATTTGAGGAATGTGTTCTTTAAGCGCTCGTACTGCTCGCTGAACCAAACCTTCTGGGTTGTAGGCTTCAGTAGCACATAAGCTTTTAGCGTCTTGGTTTACGACAGGGAAAAGCGCGATTGCTGGAACGCCTAGATTTGCAAGGTATTGTGCTTCTTCTAGCATTAAATCAATCGACAAACGCTCTACACCCGGCATGGACTCCACGCTCTCACGACGATCTTTACCCATAAGAATGAACATTGGATAAATCAGATCATTAACAGAAAGTTGGTTCTCAGCCATCAAACGACGACTAAAATCGTGCTTACGTAAACGACGCATACGGCGTGCAGGGAATGGACCTTGAATTGATACAGACACCATTTTCTCCTTGTCTGGACGGTTATGATGATCAAATCATCTGGTGAACAAAATCATATCACTCTTGATGCATGTTGCGAGTGACAATCTGGAAAAAGGTAATGAAAAAAACTGAAAATGACCCAGCACTCACACTCAAGTATACTTCGAATACGAAACCAACTATGAAGCACAGAGAGTAACGATGATCGATACCCACGCGCACATCTATGCCAGCGAATTTGATAACGACCGCGATGAAGTAGTACAACGCGCCTTAACGCAAGGCATTAATAAAATCCTGTTGCCAAACATCGATCTGGACTCTATTGAGCCCATGCTACAAACCGAAGCGGCATATCCTGACGTGTGCCACTCAATGATGGGACTCCACCCTTGTTATGTGGACAGCAATGTTGAACAAACGTTGGAGATCATCCGCGGTTGGTTTGAGAAACACAAGTTTATTGCGGTGGGCGAAATCGGTATCGACCTGTATTGGGATAAAACCTATCGTGCTGAGCAAGAAATGGCGTTCGTAGCTCAACTTAACTGGGCAAAAGAGATGGACTTACCAGTCGTTATCCACACTCGTGATTCGATTGAAGAAACACTCACTTTGCTAAGACAAGAGCAAGATGGTCGTCTGCGTGGTGTATTCCACTGTTTTGGAGGCAGCTTAGAAGAAGCGCAAGCAATCAATGAGCTAGGCTTCCACTTAGGCTTGGGTGGCGTATCGACCTTTAAGAATGGCGGGATGGATAAAGTCATTCCACATTTGGATATGCAGTGGGTCATTTTAGAAACCGACTGTCCATATTTAGCGCCTGTGCCACACCGTGGTAAACGTAATGAACCAGCCTACACTTCTCTCGTTGCACAACGTGTTGCCGACTTGCGTGATGTCGACATCGCAACCATCGATGCCATAACGACTGAGAATGCCAAAAAGCTGTTTAATATTTAATTCACGAGAATTGAAAAAAGCGACGAAATCAACGTCGCTTTTTTATCACCTAAACTATTGAATGAACGATTCAACCCGTTGAAATAGTAGAACAATCCATACAAAATTATTGATAAACATAATAATTAACTAGCAACTCTACTTACTTCTCATATCGTCACTTTACTTCGTCCGCTTTGCAAAACTGTCGACAACTCGACACATTATTTTTCTATACTGATTTACGCCCATTAATTAGCACAAATGTAAAACAGCATGAATATGGAAGTTGAAGTGTGTACACATGGTGCTTACTTACAACGCGTACCGCGCAGTTTTTTTCAAAAGCTGCTGGGCATCAAGGAAGTATACGTATGCACAAAATGTGGTTACGTCATGAAAGTTAAGTAATTAGCCCAAGAAAAAACCAACCGCAAAAAAAGCGGCTCAATTGAGCCGCTTTTCACATCTAGATTAGCCTTATTCTTCGGTTTCCGCTTCTACTTCTTCGCTTCGACGAGTATAAAAACGCGCGAAGAACAAACCGACTTCAAACAGTAAACACATCGGAATAGCGAGTAAGGTTTGCGAGATCATGTCTGGTGGCGTTAACACCATACCTACGACAAACGCAGCCACTATAATATAAGGACGTTTCTGTCTTAAATCTTCTGGTGTAGTGGCCCCAGTCCAACACAACAAAATAATCGCAACAGGCACCTCAAATGCGATACCAAACGCCATAAATAGCGCCAGCACAAAGTCGAGATAACTCGAGATATCAGTTGCAAACTCTACTCCACCAAGAGAGATGGCGGTAAAGAAGCCAAACACCAATGGAAATACCACGAAGTAGGCAAATGCCACTCCACAGTAGAACAATAGCGAACTAGAGAACAGCAGTGGCATGATCAATCGACGTTCATGCTTGTACAAACCTGGCGCTACAAAGGCCCAAACTTGATACAAAATAAACGGCACCGCAATAAATACCGAAGCAATTAACGTCAGCTTAAGTGGCGTAAAAAAAGGTGACGCTACATCCGTAGCAATCATGGTCGCGCCTTCAGGTAGACGTTCTACTAAAGGTGCGGAAACAAACTCGTAAATGTGGTTAGAGAAATAAATTAGTCCGACAAACACGACCAACACTGCGAGGATTGAACGCAGTAGTCGGTTGCGAAGCTCCAACAAATGACTAATTAAAGGTTGTGTCTGCTCGACGGTAGACATGGCAAACCTCTTATTAAAAACCAGATCAAAAAGGAGCTACCAATCACTAGTAGCTCCTCCTAATGAGACTATTCGGCTTTCTTATCTGCCGCTGTAACCTTGCTCTCTTGCGCTTTCTCTACCTTTTCTGCTGCTGGCTCTGTTTTTACAGGCTCAGCCTCTGAATCGGTGTTCTTTGCGTAAGGACGATTTACAGATTGCGCTGCCTTCTTCAACTCTTCAACTGAAGATTTCAACTCAGGGGACAAATCATCCATCCCCATTTGTTCTGCTTTGCGCAAGTTTTCTTGCAGCTCTTGGACTTTCAGCTCGTGTGACAATTCGTCTTTGACGCTATTTGCCATACTCTTAGCGGCACCGATAAAGCGAGACACGCTGCGAATAGCATGAGGCAAACGCTCCGGCCCAAGAACGACCAGACCAACAACAGATATTAATACCAGTTCCCAAAAACCGATATCAAACACGTTTTACGCCTGCTCTTTGTCTTTTTTCGTTTCAGGAGCAGCTTCTTTTTTCTGCTGCTCTTCTAGACTTTTTGGTTCGAAGTCTGCGTCTTTGTCATTTTTCGCAGGTTCATCTTCGCTCATCGCTTTTTTGAAGCCCTTAACGGCACCACCCAGATCGCCACCGATACCGCGTAGTTTCTTTGTTCCGAATAGCAATACAACAATTACAGCAATGATTAGAAGTTGCCAAACACTGATACCACCCATTCTCTTTACCTCGGGTCTTTAAACAAACAAAAATATTTCAAGAGTTTAACGTCTATTGACGATAAGCTCGCCAACTAAGCAGCCAAAATGTGACACCTGCGATACCGCAGGCCAACGAAAGCTGCTCAAAAGCATCGTTCACCAATATTGCCGAGCATACGACTAAAGTCGCGCCAACGCCAAACAAAAACTTTCCTGTCGCCTGCTGGCGCTTGCTCTGGCGATACCCTTGATAAAGCTGATCCATACGTTGATTCATCGCTTTACCTTGTTTCAGGCTATCGTAAAGTAGCTCTGGCAGTTCAGGTAATTTCTCTGCCCAAAATGGTGCGCGGTCTTTAATCGCATTCACTAGAGCTTGCGGCCCAACTTGATTCATCATCCATTCCTCCAGGAATGGTTTTGCGGTCTCCCACAAATCGAGTTGAGGATATAGCTGCCTACCAAGCCCTTCCACGTACAATAGCGTTTTTTGCAACAGTACAAGCTGTGGCTGAACCTCCATATTGAATCGACGTGCCGTGTTGAACAAATTCAACAACACATGACCAAAGGAGATTTCGCACAATGGCTTAGCAAAAATAGGCTCACACACAATGCGAATCGCGAACTCAAACTCATCGACATTGGTATCCGCAGGCACCCACCCTGAATCCACATGTAACTCCGCCACTCGGCGGTAGTCACGATTGAAAAACGCCAGGAAGTTTTCCGCCAGATAACGCTTGTCTTCGCTATTAAGTGTACCAACGATTCCGCAATCTAGCCCTATCCACATTGGGTTCTCTGGATGTTCGGGTTTGACGAACACATTACCCGGATGCATATCGGCATGGAAAAAGCTGTCTCGGAACACCTGAGTGAAGAACACACTCACACCGCGTTCCGCGAGCAATTTCATATTGGTGCCATTTGCTTTCAAGCCTTCAATATCAGAGACTTGAATGCCATATATTCGCTCAGAAACCATGACAGTTTCATTACTGAAGTCGGGAAAAACTTCAGGAACATACAATTCTTCGCTGCCCTCAAAGTTGCGGCGCAACTGAATGGCATTCGCCGCCTCACGTCGCAAGTCGAGTTCATCAAGCAGGGTTTTCTCGTACTCACGCACGACTTCAACTGGTTTTAAACGACGTGCTTCAGGCATCGCTCCGGCGACTATACGCGCCATTCGGTGCATCAGTTTTAGATCTGAATCAATGACTGGGCGAATATCTGGGCGGATAACCTTTAATACCACTTCTTGGTTAGTGTCTTTTATGCGCGCAGTATGTACCTGAGCAATCGACGCAGACGCCAGTGGTTTGATATCAAACTCGGTAAACCATTTTTCTAACGGACCACCTAATGCTTGCTCCATCTGCTTTTTTGCCAACTCGCCATCAAAAGGAGCGACTTGGTCTTGAAGTAAAGCTAGGGGATCAGCGATATGCGGAGGAAATAAGTCACGGCGCGTCGACATCATCTGACCGAACTTAATCCAAACCGGCCCCAGCTCTTGCAGTGCTAAACGCAGACGTTCACCGAGTGGTTTTTCTGGGTGCTTGTTCTTAATCCAAAACAAGCTTTTGCGCAGTAAAAGCGGAGCTTTGGTCAGTTGGTGATCGGGAAGCAGCTCATCTAAGCCGTATTCCAGTTGTACTTTGGCGATGTGGTATAAGCGCTTTAGTTCTGCTGGCGTCATGGTTTCTCCAATGCAGGCTTATCTGCATCCAGCTTATTCAGCAAAGCCGTTAAACGAGCTTCAATGCGAGAAGCCTGGCTGCGAACCTCATCAACTTGGTCGCAGAAATAGGCCACTTCTAACGGAGCGGGAGCCAGTTTCCATTCTTCAGTCACTACTTGCGCAAGATGACGCTGGTGTTTTTCTGCTTGAGACGCAAGAAAGTTGCCGATGTTTTTTGAACCTTGCACAAAGGTATGTGCGGCGACATCGCCAGTCACGCGAGACAACCACTCTTCAACATCTGGTTTGCAATCCACCATCAACTGAGAGAATTTCTGCGCCAATTGAATATCGCCTTCGAGTTCAAGTTTATCTTGTTTAATAAGACGAGTGATGTTGGCCTGATCGCGCAGCTCTGGTAACACACTCAAGTTGAGCGATAGATAGCAGTTAGGCTGCCCTTCGTAATGACCAAGCACATCAATTTGCTGACTAAAAACGAATGTCAGTGTTTTATTGATCTCTTTCAGGTGAACTTGAATAACTTGACCTTTTAGACGCGCTAAACGACGGCCCAATGCTGGGTCGTCTTTGATCAGTGTATTCAGTGACGTTTCAATCACAGCGGTGATAAGTGGTTCAAATGGCATGCCGTTAACCCTTAGAATTTATAACCGCGATGCAAAGCCACAATACCACCAGTTAAGTTGTAGTATTTGGTGTTTTCAAAACCTGCGTCTTGCATCATGCCTTCCAGCGTTTCTTGGTCTGGATGCATACGGATTGACTCCGCTAGGTAGCGGTAACTCTCTGAGTCATTCGCAACTAGCTCACCGATTCTCGGCAACAAGTGGAATGAATATGCGTCGTATACTTTCGATAACGGCTCTAGCACTGGTTTTGAAAATTCCAACACCAATAGACGGCCGCCTGGCTTCAGTACGCGGAACATTGAACGAAGCGCTTTGTCTTTGTCTGTCACATTACGCAAACAAAAACTGATGGTGATAACATCAAAATAATCATCAGGGAACGGCAGTTCTTCTGCGTTGGCTTGAACGTAATGCACGTTACCCACAATACCGTTGTCACGCAGTTTATCGCGACCAACGTTAAGCATTGAGTTATTGATATCGGCAAGGATGACATGGCCTTCATCGCCAACAATGCGCGAGAATTTCGCCGTCAAATCCCCCGTACCACCACCTAGGTCAAGAATACGCTGGCCAGGGCGAGCGCCACTACAATCGATAGTGAAGCGCTTCCAAAGGCGGTGAATACCACCTGACATCAGGTCATTCATGATGTCGTATTTTGTTGCCACGGAGTGGAATACTTCGGCAACCTTAGTCACTTTTTCGTCTTTTGCCACTGTAGAGAAACCAAAGTGAGTGGTTTCATTCTCTAACGCTGTATTGGATTGCAAACTTGTGTCCGTCATTCTAATTCCTCTTAGGCAGCGCTTTCCTCTACGGGGCGTTTGTTGACAAATAAAATCGCCCACTGCACTGCGGGCGATTAGTTTACTTTATCCTCAGCCGGATGTCTTTCTACTAACGGGTCATTTTCTGAAAATGCATCACTCTGCGCTAACTGCGCGAGGTCGGAAGAAATCGGTCGTTTAATTTCAACTCCCAAGTGTTTAAAGCTTTCGGCTTGGCGAATCACATTTCCGCGCCCTGTGGCAAGCTTGTTCATCGCACCTTGATAGCTTTGATTCGCCTTATCCAGCGCACCACCGAGCCCCTCCATGTCGTCTACAAACAATCGTAATTTGTCGTAGAGTTTTGTCGCACGCTGCGCAATCATTTTGGCGTTTTCATTTTGGCGTTCATTGCGCCATAGATTATCAATGGTGCGCAATGCCACCAGCAACGTTGTTGGGCTCACCAAAATGATGTTTTGCTCCATCGCGTCTTTGATCAAACTTGGATCGGCTTGAATCGCGACTTGGAACGCCGGCTCAACCGGGATAAACATCAGAACATAGTCCAAACTCTGAATACCTTTGAGTTTGTGGTAGTCCTTCATGCTTAACCCTTTGATATGTGCACGTAGAGCGGCTAAATGCGCATTCAAAGCCTGATCGCGCTCAGCATCAGTTTCGGCGTTGAAGTAGCGCTCATAGGCAACCAGCGCCATTTTAGAATCCACAACCACTTGTTTGTTTTGTGGGAGATGAACAATGACATCAGGTTGGTAACGCTTGCCAGCTTCATTTTGTAAGTTCACCTGAGTCTGATATTCGTGCCCTTCACGCAAGCCAGATTCGGCAAGTACCCTAGCGAGCACCACTTCGCCCCAGTTACCTTGCTGTTTGTTGTCCCCTTTCAACGCTTGGGTCAAATTAACCGCTTCGCGCGTCATTTGCTCGTTCAAACGTTGCAGGTTTTTCAGCTCATGCACTAAGGTATGGCGCTCTTTAGCTTCTTGACTAAAGCTGTCATTAACGTGCTTTTTGAACCCTTCTAACTGTTCTCTAAGCGGTGACAACAAGCCTTCTAAACTCTGACGGTTTTGCAAATCGACCTTCGCGGTTTTTTCTTCAAACAGTTGATTGGCCAAGTGCTCAAATTGTTGTTTCAAGCGTGCTTCTGCTTGTTCTAAAATTTGCAGTTTTTCGGCATTAGCTTGGTTAATTTGCTCATGGCGAGCTTGCTGTTCACGCAGCTGCGTTTCTAGACGTGATTTGTGTTCACGCATTTGGCCAAGCTCATCAAAGTATTGCTGGCGCTCTTGCTTTACAGCCTCGAAGTAACGCAGTTTTTCCATTGCTGCCATCAGCTTTCCATGTGTTTGGCGTACTTCAAACGCGGCTTTATCGCGCTCATCATCTAATTCATCCAACTCTTGCTGAGCATCGGCAAGGCTTTGCTTGACCTGTTCAAGTTGCTGTTGATGAAGCTGTTTTTCTGAAACAAGTTGTTGCTCGAGAAGCTGAGTTTGGGTGATAAAACGCTGTTTCACCCACCAACCGGCAGCGACACCACTAAGCGTGGCAGCACAAAGAGAAGAGAGAATGAGAGATTGGTACTCAAGAATCCATTGCATAATAGCGAGTTAGCCTGTGTTTTGTATCTATAACAATGGTATTTAGACACTGGATAAATGTCCAGTTTGTTGGATGAAAAATCCTCGCATACACTAGGCCTTCCTATAATATTCTTTCTTCCGCTCAAATTATCCAAACCGAGCGGCACATCATCACGCAGAGGCATCATGAACGAGCGTCGCGCCCTAGGATTTGGGCTCTCAGCAGTATTACTTTGGTCTACCGTTGCAACCGCATTTAAACTCACGTTGGCAGAATTTACGCCTATTCAAATGCTATGCATTGCCAGCATCGTCTCTGCGATTGCGCTAACAGTAATCTGTGGTGTGCAAGGTAAATTGGGCCAGTTAAGTGCTACATTTTTCTCAAACCCTTGGTATTACCTACTGCTTGGGTTGATTAACCCTTTGGCGTATTACGTTATTCTGTTCAAAGCATATGACTTGCTGCCCGCATCTCAGGCTCAAGCGATCAACTACAGCTGGGCCATCACCTTAACGCTAATGGCCGCTGTTTTCTTAGGACAAAAGATCCGTGGTAAGGACTGGCTGGCTTGCGGTTTTAGTTATGTCGGCGTGATAGTGATTGCCACACAAGGCAATCTTTTAGGCATGGAATTTGAGAGCCCGTTGGGTGTTGGTCTTGCGCTGCTATCAACGCTGCTGTGGGCCGGTTACTGGATTTTAAATACCAAAAATAAGGCCGACCCTGTGGTTGGCGTTCTGCTCGGCTTTTTGGTCGCTATTCCATTCGCCATTGGTTTAAGTCTTTATGAAGGTGCTGGCTGGCAGATGATCTCAGCTAAAGGCTGGGCAGCGGTGACGTATGTCGGACTGTTTGAAATGGGGATCACTTTCGTTTTGTGGCTGAGCGCACTCAAATCAACGCAAAACACCGCGCGTATCAGTAATCTGATCTTTGCTTCTCCATTTATCTCACTCATGTTGTTAGCTACCATCATCGGCGAAGAAATTCACCCTTCAACCTTGATTGGCCTAGTATTGATCATCAGTGGCTTAGTCATTCAGCAAGTCTCATGGGGCAAGAAAACCAAAGCGGTAAACGCTTCTTAATCACCTATCAAAAGCCCTAAAAAACGATGCAATAAGTTGGATAAAAAAGAGATATAGATAACATTTTAATGATAGAAAGCACTTTACGCTGCTAGGATTTAGCTACGCGTTGGATACGATACTCACAAAGCCCAATAGCTTACGCTAGATTCTAATATAATTACCTTTGGGCGATTTAGGACTCGTTATTAATTATGTTTCGCTTCGCTATTCCTTCGCCTTTGATGGCAGACTGGCAACACGTTCTGCGACAATGCTGTAATGTAACTCAAGCTCAGGGACAGCTTTATACTCTGAGCGATACTCAGCAGTGGCTATCGACTGAGGTGTCCACCTCAACCCAAAATCATCGTGCTATCGTCGATGTGATAACGCAAGTTGTCGATCACTTTACGCCGACAGATTTTACAGTTAGCCATACCCCCTTTGAAGAGCAAACCTTGAGCATTGGACCGATTTGGCTACCTAATGGCGAATTGCTTGCCGTACTGACACTGACTCACCCTAATGATCAATCAACGGTTGTTTCGGCATGGCTAAGCGCAATCGCGGGGCGGATCAGCTTTGATATCAACTTGCACTGTCAGCAAGAACAAACGCGACATCAAAGCGCGGAAATAAAGCCAACACCAACACTACAAGAGTTTATCGACTGCCTTGAAGACCACGTATGGATAAAAGGCATGGATGGTCTTTATTCGATGACCAACCGAAGCGTAGAAAATGCGTGGCAAAAAACCAACAGTGAAATCATTGGCAAAGACGATTTTGCCCTGTTTAGCCATGAACGTGCGGAAAAATTCATTGATGCCGATAAATTGGTGGTAGCCACTGGCACGCAAAATATTGTTGAAGAATGCCGTCAAATTGATGAAAACAATAACCCCACTTGGCTAGAAACCATTAAGTCTCCTGTCCGTGATCATGCGGGAAACTTAATCGGCATTCTGGGGATGACACGTAACATCACCCGCCGAAAAATGGTAGAAACGCAGCTCTCCTTAGCGTCCCAAATTTTCAACAATTCGCAAGAAGGCATGGTCATTACAGACCGCAATGCCAACATCATTGATGTAAACACGGCTTTTACCCAAATTACAGGTTACCGCTCTGAAGAGGTGATAGGAAAAAACCCACGAATTCTGCGCTCAGGTCATCATGATCAAGGTTTCTATCAACAGTTGTGGCATCAACTCGAAAACAAAGGCCAATGGAAAGGCGAATTCATCAACAGAAAGAAAGATGGCAGCATTTATCCGCAATTAGCGACCATTAGCGCCGTAATGGACGATAAAAACCACCTTATTAACTACATTTGTGTGTTTGAAGATATCTCTGTGCGTAAGGCACACGAAGAAAAGCTGCAGCGCATGGCTTTTTACGATCCATTAACCAATCTACCTAATCGCACTCATTTACTTAGCTTACTCGAGCAACACATCGAAACCGGACACAAAAGCCAGCAGACGTTTGCCACCCTATTCTTAGATATCGACCATTTCAAACACATCAACGATAGCATGGGCCACTTCTGTGGTGACCAATTGCTGTCTAAGTTAGCGATTCGTCTGCAAGATGTGCTTCACCTCAATGCGCATGTGGCTCGCATTGGCGGCGATGAATTTGTGATTATTTTGCCAGACATCCATAGTGATGTTTCCTTATTGGAAACCGTCGGCGATATTCTAAGCGTATTCCAGCAACCATTCGACTTGGCAAACCACGACTCACTTCGTGTCTCGACAAGTATTGGTATTGCCTTGTACCCAAGAGACGGTCAAGACAGTGAAACCTTACTGAAAAACGCAGACACCGCGATGTACTTAGCGAAGAAAAATGGACGCAACGGCTACGCGTTTTACTCACCGGATTTGACCGATAAATCCGTATCCCATGTACGCATTCAATCCGCTTTGCATCAAGCAATAGAAAAACAACAACTCCGGTTAGAATTCCAACCGCAATACAATTTGGAACAAAATACGATTGTCGGCGTGGAAGCTTTATTACGCTGGCAGCATCCAGAGTTTGGCCTTGTACCACCAGCAGACTTTATTCCAATTGCAGAAAAAACAGGGCTGATTCAAAGCATTGGTGAGTGGGTGTTACAACAAGCCTGTTTGCAAGGTAATGCTTGGCTGGACCAGGGCATCGAGTTTGGCAAAATCGCCGTCAATGTTTCTGCATTGCAGCTTCAGCAGTCAAATTTCATTCAGCGATTAAGTACTATCCTCGATAACACCGGATACCCTGCCCAACGGTTAGATTTGGAGATCACAGAGAGCTTTTTACTGATCGACCCTCAACAAGCCATTGCATCGTTAAATCAATTACGAGAGCTGGGTATTGAGATTTCTCTGGATGACTTTGGAACTGGCTATTCGTCTTTGTCTTACTTGAAAGGTTTGCCAATCAACAAACTGAAAATTGACCGCTCATTTGTCAGTGATGTCCCAAGTAATAGCGACAGCAACGCGATTGTGAATGCCATTATTGCCATGGGAAAAACGCTGTCGTTGAAAGTCGTCGCGGAAGGGATAGAAACTCGGGAACAAGCCGATTATTTATTCGAAAAAGGCTGTATTTATGGTCAGGGATATTTATTTAGTCAGCCAGTGAGCGCTGAAAAACTGTTTCGTTGAACCAGCTTGCTCCTCAAGTCACTCTCGCGGTGCCACGTCCGCGGAGGTGATTTGTTTTGCTTGATTTTGGGTTGATTGGCATAGCTCTAGACGATCAACCAAAATATTGATACAAACCAGCAACGGCACACCGATCAATAGTCCCATTCCGCCCCAAAGCCAGCCCCAAAAAACAAGCCAAACAAAAATCACTAACGGGTTTAAGTTAAACCTTTTCCCCAATAGTGTTGGTGTAACAAACTGACTTTCAATCAAATTGAGCAGTAAATAGATAGACACCACCGTCAGCATAAAACTGACCGACTCCAACTGCAGATAAGCCACAAAACCGAAACTCACCATGGAGATGACTGGGCCGAGATACGGCGCAAAATTCATCACGCCAGCAAACGCGCCCCACAAGAACGGGTCCTCAAGGCCTAAAACAAAAAACACCGCCCCAACACTCAACCCAAGTCCCGCATTCACCAACGTGATAGTGCCAATGTATCGAGATAGGTCTTTCTGTAGTGCTTTGACCAGTTCAATCGCTTGGCGCTGCTTGGCAAACCCATGTAAGTAAGACACTGACTTTCGAAATAAGCTTCGTCCATGATTGAGCATAAAGTAAACCATAAACAGCACGATCATCGCTTGTGTCAAAATCGTCGGCGTAGTGGTCGCGAGCGTTTTTACCAAAGAAAAGACGGTGTTGTTCCCGACCTCATCCATACTCATATCATTGGCGATATTCAATGGAGTATTAAGGTGATCAGCCGAAGCTTTAGTCACTTCACTTACTTCTTGCGACACATTTTTCACGATACTGGGCAGCTCAGACCACCATTGCTTGGCGGGCTCCGACATGGCGGCAAGACCAATAATTGAGGCGCCAACGAGGAATGACAGTGTCAACACGACGGTAATAGCACGTGGTAAGCCTTTGTCTTCAAGATAATTAATGAAAGGACTGCACAGCAGAGAAATAAAGGTGCTAAGTACAATAGGTAACAATATTGGCTTGGCAAAATACAGCCCTGGGACGAGTAACAGGACGAGAAGCGTTGCACCAATCGCAGTGTTGGCAGGAATGTTCAATTTCGCTGTCATAATAAGCTCAGAATCGGTAAGAAAATTTTGCGGTGAAATCCGCTATTAGAGTGGTTCGCCCTCTGTCGTCGCAGCGTTGCTTATTTGTTTTGTGTTGCTGCATTTCCATTTTGCTCCGCATCTGACTCATCCAGAGAAGCTGCCGCGACCGGCTTTGTGAGCGAATCGGTAATATCAGACACGCTGCTAACCAATAGCCCCATTGACGAAATAGAAGAAGTCAGTCGAGACAATCGACCTGCTTTTGCAGCGGTAACGGCAACGACAGCACTAATGCCTAATGTCGTCCAAGGGTTTTCTCTCACAAACTTCTTGGTGGTAAACGTGAACATTTCCATCGACAAACAGCATTGCTCTAGAGACGCTTTACCTTCCATCCGCTTGATCCGCATGGCTCGATTGAGCTTTTGTAGCGAGCGCATCCCACCCCTCCTGTAATTGTTCTGTCGTATTTTTGAATCCAAGAAATCCAACTAAACGCTTCTGCCACCAGGCTAAAGCAAATAATGCCAAGCCTAATGATGTGATAAATACACCCACGGCAACATATACGTTGGCAGTTAACTGATAAGCCACCACCCCAGAGGCAAGGCACAAACTGAATACGAACAATACCGACAATAGGGTAAAAACAACGGTACACAGCAAAATCTGACGCACTGCGGACACGTTAACTTTCATCTCCAAGAGGAACAAATCCAACGTTGAACCTGACCATGCTTTTAGCGATTTCGTCAGTTGGTCCAATTGCGCAAGAATGCTGCTCAAACCATTAATGGTTTGTTGGATATCCTGTTCTTCTGCCCCATCAGGGGCTCGGCCGCTGTCTGAAGCCGCCGAGCCTGATTGCTGATTGGTAACTTGCCCTGAGTTATTCATGTGAAGCCTCGCCTTTCTGTTGTGTGGCTTAATCCTTGATGACCACTATTATTTGATCAGCTTCGAAACCGCCCAACCAGCAAGGAAGGCACAGCCTATGCTCAGCAATGGGCGCTCCTTGATTACATTTTCTGCCGACTTAGTCGCCTGCTGAACTTGCTGTGCACCTACATCCAGCTTCTCTTTGGCTTGGTCTTTCATCGCGCCAACGGCTTCCGTCGTGGCTTGTTCCGCTAAGTGATATGCTTCTTCTAACTGCTCTTGAGGTTTTACTGTGCTTTCTTTTGTAGTAGCCATAACTAGCCTCCATTAATGAGTTGAATAGTGAATCAAGTGAAACAATGTTTGACCTCACTTACTCCCTACAAAGCCATATCCATGCCAGAATTTTAAGTTATTGTTTTTTATTGATTTTATTTTTATTTTGATAAAAAGCCGTATCTGTACGTGTAATTCTTTCCAGGCTTTCCCCGCCATTCTTGTAATTTTTTCTTAGCGCCTTACCGACTGTTAGCAAGTTATTGCAAAACAAGATATTAAGTCACTGATTAATAAGACTTAAAGTTCATTGGCATACAACCTGCAACTGAAGACGAAACATCGTGTTTGTATTCCATACGCTCAAACACCCCTATCACCAGTAAATAAGGAGTGGCATATGAAAAATGAAAACATCGCCTCAATCATTGAGCTTATCGAAAGCGGAAATGAAATTTACAACAAGGCCATCGAGAACATCGACAACACTTCTTTGAATAATGTGTTGGTAGAACTGCTCAGAGTACGTGAGCGTGCAGTCATTGAGCTCACTCCCTACTCTCTAGCAAGTAACAATGAAGAATCTGCCGACGACACTCCGGTTTCCTACACCATCAAGGCGCGTGAGGTCTACAGCGACGTGATGAAGGAAGTGTCCTCTGACAAAGAGTCTATGTATTTAGAACAGCTTGAAGGTGTCGAAAGCAAGGTACTCAAAGAGATTGAGAATTTGATTACTTCCCACCCAGAGCAGGCGGATAACTCGGTTCTGCTGAAAGTTCGTAGCGATATAAAAAGCTGCAAAGAAAAACTCAGCAGCATCAGCCTTATTAGCTAAAACTTGGTGGTCGCCTTTGCAATAAAGCTCAGTATTGAGCAAAGAAATGGCCAACTTGCTTTGGCCATTTCTGACAAGCCCACAGGCGCATTAACATAACCATCACGAGAAATGTCCCACGACAATAGTCATAAATAAAGAGGTCACTATGACATTGGATAACAATCGAGTAAGGGAGCTACTCGTAAAAATGACACACCATCGCCAAACGTGTTTGCCTCTCGTTAACCCGCAATCACATATGACACTCGCAAGAGCGGCATATCGATTCGTGAAAATAGAAAAAGTGATGATCAAAAAGATGGCGAAGCTGTTCTTCGATCAAGACGGTGAACAATTCATTGCAGAAAATGCCACCGAATACGGCGTTGCCGAGTTAGGCAATTACAAAGAAATGCATTTTATGAATAAACTACTGTTAGATGATTTAAAAGCCCTGCTTAGAGCCATTGACGACACCAACTTAACCGCACTTGTTTCTTATTGGTTAGCTGCTTTACAAGTTGAAAACGATGAAATTGAAAAGCACTTACCTCAGGGTGAGTAATTGTACTCGCCCTTCTTTCTTTCACTTTGTTTAAACCACATCCCCAATCAACCTAGTAAAAGGTGCAGATAGAAAAAAGCCGCTGCATCTACGCAGCGACCTTAATAGCCTTTTTACGACGCACACCAAATCATCAAACAACACAGAAAAAGCGCCATGTAGAATACGAAGCAAATGGCGCGTTATCCGCGGATTATCTGTGTTAAAGCGAAGCTGATTTACGTCTCTGGCTTGGAACAAATACGTTCAATGACTTTGGACGCAGCTTGATTGCCAGTTGCTCATCAGAATACAGTTCACCATCAATCACATACTCAATCGGTTTATTCGCAGAAATAGTGACGCTCTGAGCCGTCGCGTATTGAAAATGTGTCGATTCTTCCTGTGCGCCTACGCTCGTTAATGTCAGATCCGACAATGCGATAAGACGTCCGCCTAAAGACTCGGTGTGATCTAAATATGTGATATGCAGCTTGCCATCATCAGGCTGCGGCGCATCACCACCTTGGGCAAGCAACGTACTAAATGGAGCGATATTCGCAACGACAAAACTATGGACTTCAAGCGTTTGTGTATTATTGTCGTGGTTTCCATCTCCAGTTGGAGCATCTAACGAAACGGTTAAAGCTTGCGTTTCTTCCGCCACTACAGCATTAAAAAAGCCGGTGAGGTAAGCGAGTTGTCCAAAAACATTTTTCTCTTCTCGCTGAGCGTGCTCGATCATTTTCTGTTCTAGCCCAATGCCTAAGACCAATAAAATAAGCCGCTGATTACATTCCGCAGTATCAATACGTTGGCAGTGTCCGCCAAGCAACGCTTCACACGCTTTTTCGACTGGTGAGAATTTTGCGCCAACGCCATAGAGCACATGACATAACGCATTGGCAGTTCCGAGCGGAACAATACCGAGTTTGAGGTCGGTATCCACCAATTGGCTCGCCACCTCTGTTACTGTGCCATCGCCACCAGCTACGATGATTTGCTTAGCTCCACTTTCTTTTGCCTGTTGTGTTAGCTGCTCGGCGCTGAGGTTTGTGGTGGTTTGATGAATACTCAAGCGATATTTTTTGGTTAGTTCACGAATCAAGTGCTGTTCGTTTTCCTCCCATTTGCCGCCACCTGCAACAGGGTTAACCACCATCCAAGTGGATTGATCCAGCCCCAGTACGCCTTTTTCACTGATCGCTCGTAACGTCCTAATCTGTAATTTATTCAATCTCGCGGTACTGCGTACGTCATTGATTTTTTTCATCACGGATTCAACCGTCAGTGACGGGTCTTTGCTCAGTAAATACGCCGCCACAACAAACACTGAACGACCACGCCCTAACGCACAATGCACAACCACTGCCCGCGAGCACGAGATTTGAGTATCAATCCAGTTAATCGCATGGCGAAGGCGCTCTAGCGTCGGGGCTTTGTGGTCGAGTACCGGAATCGAAAGGTAATGAAACTGCTTGTCGGTCATCGCACTTTCAAGGCCTGCAAATTCTGCGGTGACATCGACAATACAAGAGATTTCATTGGATTCGAGAAAATCTAAGTCACTCTGAAACAAACGGCGAGATAGGTATAAATTGTCGCTGACTTTTTGGATTGGAGGCACTGTATCACGCCGTCTTTCCCAGGCGTTATACGCTCTAGCCCCCAATAGAAATGGGATGAATGCCCAGCGAATCCACCTGACAATCTTGCCATCTTGGTTTTTTCTAAAAATAGAGGGAATGTCGAATACGTAGGCTACGCTGACCAACGCTAAAGAAAGAGATATCCACAAGAACAGCAAACTAACGATAATTTGAGGCGTATATATAGCGGCCAATAAACTGATCAGAGCGCCAAGAATATAATATTTGATGATAAACATTCGCTCTCCTTGCCTTCAGCGAGTGCACTTTTTAGTGGAAGTTAGAATACGCGGGGGATTGAGCTTGGATACATGAACTTGAGTAAACGCCTTGATTGAGTGCCTTCCCGTGCCGAAATGGCACGAAAAGGTCCAACACTCTACCTAGCTTGCCATCTCTTCAACATAACCATCCGCTAGTTTCATTTTCTGCTTATCGGTCATTACTTTGCCGGCTAACTGGAAGAAACGCTGTTCTTCTTCCTCAAGATGGTGCAACACTTTGTGACGCAAGGTTTTCATTAGGTTGAGCCACGCTGGCGAGCTCATATCGGTTGCATCAAGCTGTGCAATCACTTTATCAATTTCATGATGCTCTGCGATGCCATGGCGAGTGAGATCAATGGTCTTATCGCTATCTATTAAAGGCGCGTAGAAAAATCGCTCTTCTGCCGCTGCGTGCTGTTCGAGTTCCTCTTTAAGGTTGTGGTAAAACTCTTCACGAGCGGGGGAATCTCCAGACGTTTCCATCAGAGCATCGAGTAAAAGGCGCTGCTTTTCATGACTCTCTTTCAGTACATCAAATATGTTTTTCATCTTTGACTCCTTATCTGATTGTAAACAATTGGGACAAAAGGAAGGGCGGTGATTGACCGCCCCTCTCTTACATAGCTATGCGTAAAAAACCTAACCTGATTCGGCTAACAGTCTTGGTCTTCAGCGTTTAGATTTTCTTTAATGTTTTCACATTCATCTTCAATCGCATTTTGGGTTTCTTCGGCGGCTTCATCTATCTTTTTGCCGGCCTGTTCCATTGGCCCTTCTTCACTACAAGCTGCCAACGCAAACACCAAACCGAATACTGCGGCGATACGGTAAATAAATGACGTAAGTTGCATGGAATCTCCTATCTATTTACGTTTTTTCTTCCTAGCAGAACAATCACTATTGATACAATTAATGACAATAGGAATAGGTAAAATATCACTTGCGCGATAGAGGCAGCAGCTCCTGCAATACCAGTAAAGCCTAATAGTGCAGAAATTAGTGCCAGTGCCAGAAAAATAAACATCCAACGAACCATAGTGTTACCTCCTAATAAAAGTGGGTTAAATCACTCGGCTCGCTATTATTGAACCACTTCTAGCTTATCAATCACCTTATTTACGTCATTGGTGTTATTTGCAATTGAAATTGCAAGATCATGCTCCGCATCTGAATTAACTTTACCTGCCAACGTTACCGTTTTGCGTTCTGTCGTTACATCAATATCCGTACCACTCACATTGGTATCCATTAGTAGGCGCGTTTTAACTATAGTCGTGATTTTAGAATCGGTCAGTGTAGCTAAAGCTTCTGAATCAGTTTCTTTCTTGCCTTCATTCACTACTGACAATTCGTTGTTTACTTTTTTCACACCATCAAGACCAGTAACAAGCTCTTCGGCAAGTGATTTTTCAAGATCATTGTTTACCGAACCAGAAAGGGTAACGACCTGATTCTCAACATCGGTATTGATATCAAAAGAGTTGAGATTGCTGTTTAGCAGTAGTGTGGTTTCAGCTTTACCATCTAGCCAAGCGTCCATGGATTCTTTTTCCCATTTATCACTCGCTAAGACTGCTGTAGATGAAGTAGCAAGAACTGACGTAAGTACAATTTTAGCTGCGATGTTATTCATGGTAATTCTCCTTTATTGACGTTGCACTTCCCTAGGAGCAAACCATGTGCCAACTTTATAACTTATTGTTTTTAATTAACTAATAAAGAAAAGAGGTAAAAATGAGATGAGCAATAAAGTATAAGCATGAATTATTTACACGTAAAAAATGTAATTTTTAATCGGTGATAAGCCTCCGTCACTTGTGCCGAAATAACCTGATAAAACAGAAAGGCTATTTCTCCAGAATCAATTAATAGCAAAATTATTATTTAAAAAATAAAAATCTGAACAAAAGGAAATATCTACTGATGGCTCTCACCGATATATATCAAAAAGGGGCTAACAACATAAAAATACCGAACAAATCCTTAAATCTATGCTGACAATATTTTGTCTTGTGAAGTGAGAATAATCCACGTACATTGTTTCTGTCATAGTAAAGAGGACATTTCTATGTCGATGCCAAGCCTGTTTCTAAGAATACAAGATCCATCACTTAAAAATGCCATCGCTTCTTGCCAGGAACTGAACAAATTTCGTCTGCATGACATCGATGCCGCAGACCAATGGATTGAAGATTTCCTACAACTCAAACCGGAAGTTGCGATTGTTGAAGTCGCCCACTTTACTAGTGCAGATTATCAACGTCTTTCTAATATCGAAGACATCTACGATATGGACTTGATCATCATTAGCTCAGGCGCTCCAAACGAGAACTTGGATAAGCTGATGAACTTGGGTGCTATTTTTCACTACAGAAAGCCCGTTGATATTGCCATTCTGACGGACACCCTGAGCGAAGTCAGCCAGTACTATCAACACAAACAAGATCAAGGGCGTAAAGTGTCCACCAGCGATCTTGACCAATTTGGTCTTTTGGTCGGCTCTTCCTCTCCGATGCATCAGCTCTATCGTATGATCAGGCGCGTTGCTAAAACAGAAGCCAACGTCCTTATTGTCGGTGAAAGTGGATCAGGCAAAGAACTGGTGGCGCAGACCATCCACTTAGCGAGTGAGCGTAAACAACAGCCCTTTATAGCGATTAACTGTGGTGCCATTAGCCCTGAATTGGTTGATAGTGAACTGTTTGGCCATGAGAAAGGCGCTTTTACCGGAGCAAATAAAACTCACCAAGGTGTATTTAAGCAGGCAGAGGGCGGCACCCTATTTTTAGATGAAATCACCGAGATGCCTATCGAGCATCAAGTGAAGCTATTACGGGTGCTAGAAACCGGAGAGTATCGCCCAGTTGGCAGTAATACGGTTCATATCGCTAATACTCGCATCATTGCTGCTACAAACCGTGATCCTAAAATCGCCATTGAGGAGCAGTTCCTGCGTGAAGATCTGTTTTTCCGCTTATCGCATTTCCCATTAACGATACCGCCACTGCGAGAACGAGGCGGTGATATCGTCGGTCTGGCCAAGCACTTTATCGCGCACCGCAACGCCAATGAGGCAAAAACCAAAACGATTCTTGACTCTGCGATCCAAAAAATCGCTGCACACGACTGGCCAGGTAATGTCCGTGAGCTCAAACACACGATCGAGCGTGCATTTATTTTGGCTGATGACACCATCCGAGATGAACACCTTATCTTCGACACACCACCATTGGAAACAGGCACCAGCATCGAAGACCTTGTTCCGGCGGGCGTTTCGCTAGAAGAGCTAGAAAAAGCCGCCATTCTCAATACCCTTGAAGAGAATCAAGGCAATAAAACGGAATCAGCGCAGGAGTTAGGCATTAGCGTGAAAACGCTCTATAACAAACTCGAAAAGTATCAAGACGAGTAACTCGCTATGGGAATACAAAAAGAGCACTGACTTTTATTCAGTGCTCTTTTTGTATCTTATCTTTTATGCAGTTAGGCTGCGTTTGGTGTTTGATTAAACCCACTGCCCCGCAACAAAGCCGCTCGACCAGCACCACTGAAAATTGTAGCCCCCTAGCCAACCAGTCACATCCATCACCTCACCAATAAAATAAAGCCCTTTAATGTCTTTGCATTCCATGGTTTTCGAGGATAAGTGATCAGTATCGACACCGCCGAGTGTCACTTCCGCAGTTCGGTAGCCTTCAGTGCCATTCGGGGCGATATCCCAATGCTCTAGGCGCTCCACAATCGCCGCAAGCTCCTTTTGATTGAACTGTTTTAGCGGTTTATCGACTAGCTCTTTACGTTCAATTAAGACTTCAACCAGACGCTTAGGCAGCACTTTGGCAAGCGTATTCTTGAGTGACTGATTTGGATGCTTCTCACGACTGCGTTCTAATAACTCAGCAACATCATCGTTTGGCACAAGATTGATCAACACCTTTTGTCCGGCCCGCCAGAATGAAGAAATCTGTAACACTGCTGGACCAGATAACCCACGATGTGTGAACAACAGGGCTTCTTTGAACATGGTGCCATCTTCAGCCGTAATTTCCGCAGGTACCGCGATACCGGATAACTCAGCAAAGTCTTCTTTGTCTTCTTTATGCAGAGTAAATGGTACAAGACCTGCCGTGGTTGGGATAACTCGAAGACCAAATTGTTCCGCGACTTTATAACCAAATGGTGTCGCCCCCAGTTTTGGCATCGACAAACCACCTGTTGCGATAACTAAAGACTCACATTCGACAATCTCAGTACCAGCATGCAAACGAAAGCCTTCATCAATTTTTTCAATCGAATGAACATCGCATTGGTAACGCTGCTCGATGTTCGGCATGTCACACTCAGCTAACAACATCTTCACGATATCTTTGGCCGTAAATGCATCGACACAAAACAACTGGCCGTGATCACGCTCTTCGAACTCAATGCCATGTTTACACACCATCGAGATGAAATCCCAGTTAGTGTATTGGGAGAGCGCCGACTTAACAAAGTGCGGGTTTTGACACAAATAGTGATTAGCTGAAACGTCGTAGTTAGTGAAGTTACAACGACCACCGCCCGAGATAAGGATTTTACGTCCTGGCTTTTTAGCATGATCGAGCACCAAAACACGGCGGCCTCGCTTGCCTGCTTCTGCAGCACACATTAAACCTGCTGCGCCTGCGCCAATTACAACAACATCAAATTTCTTACTCATCGGTAGCTCTTAGACTGATTGGTATCGAATCAAAATAAAAAAGGATGTGCACATTGCACATCCTTGCTTTCTAGGCGCGACATTCTACCGACAAATACCGAAAGGGAAAAGCGCTTAAACTCTAAGCGCTCTGTATGTCCGCAAAATCTCAGACAGAACAACTTCTGGATTATTGACTCTTAGAGAATGAAGGCCGCAAGTAGCGTCACGCCGAGCAACGCGGTCGATAGAACAAACAATTCACGCACTCTTTCACACTTACCAGTAAAAATTTCATCGTGGTGATGATGATATTCTTTACTTTTAATGTAGTGATACAACCTCACCTGCTTGGTGACATTTCCATGAGTAGTAAAAAAACCATTACCATCAACTTGCTGATATAACAGCGGATGCGCTTCACGCATGATATAAATTAGAGAACGAAGAGCGGTGAGATACCGGATCATATTAACTCCAGTTACCACCATTAGCGCAAATAAGATTGTGTCTCCACTGATCATCTTTTCCTCCCTACATCTTCAACAATGCTCAAGAGAAAAAGACGACCAAGACTTCGTCTTTACCCGCTACTTACAACGTCCCAAAACGCGTTTACGCAGCTGGAGCATCCATGATTGAAGATGAACCTTCTTTCGCCATTTGTGCTAGATCTTTGTCGATGAAGAACAACGCTTTACCGTCTTCACCTACCAGTTCGATCTTATCTAAAATCCCTTTAAACAACTTCTCTTCTTCGTGCTGTTCTGACACGTACCACTGTAGGAAGTTAAACGTTGAGTAGTCTTGGCTAGTAAATGCAACGTGCGCCAGTTTGTTGATTTTTTCCGTGATCATTTGCTCATGTTCAAATGTCTCGCGAAAAACGTCACCTAGGCTCGCAAAGTCATGCTTTGGCGCATCAATAGCGCCTAAGATTGGCATTGAGCCAGTTTCACTCACGTAAGTGAATAGGCGTTGCATGTGCTCCATTTCTTCTACGGCGTGAGCGCGTAAAAATTCAGCCGCACCTTCAAAACCTTTGTCTTCACACCAAGCACTCATTTGTAAGTATAGATTGGATGAGAAAAATTCTAGGTTAATTTGCTCATTCAATTGTTCGACCATAGTTTGAGACAGCATGTTAACTCCTATTATTGTGCATGCAATATACCCAAGTAACCTCGAAATAAATGACGCTGCGAGAATAGCTTGGTCTGGCAGACACGGCGAAGTTTCACTTCAACTCCAGTCAGTAACACTACGCTTATTTCAGCATATCAAAGTCACTTGGGTATAACGCCACTATAACATGATTACTGAGACAAGACTTTGTACCTACGGCACCGATATGAGATCACTTCAGCAAATTTTTTTTGGGGTTGGTGCTAATCTAAAACTATGACCTTACAAGGAGATAGCAATATGAGTTACAAACACATACTTGTGGCAGTCGACCTTTCAGACGACAGTAAAGTGTTGATTAAGAAAGCCGTATCACTGGCTAAACCTCTGGATGCGAAAGTCTCTTTTATTCACATCGACGTGAACTACGCAGAACTCTACACTGGGCTTATCGATATCAATATGGCAGAAGCGCAACATCAAGCAATGGAAGCATCGCGCACACAATTGGCAAACTTCGCAGAATATGCGCAATACCCAATTGCCCATACTTTAGTCGGTAGTGGCGATTTGAGTAATGAGTTGTGCGATACCATTCAAGACTACAGTATCGATTTGGTGGTTTGTGGTCATCACCAAGATTTCTGGAGCAAGATTCTATCTTCGACTCGACAGCTTATTAACTGCTCACCAGTCGATATGCTGGTCGTACCGCTAAAAGACTGATTGGCGCAACGATAAAACTTGGTTAGACTGCGGGCACATTTGTTGTTGATAAAGATTCTCATCCATGGCTTATCTATCCGCAGTTACCCTACTTTGGGCATTCTCATTTAGCCTGATCGGCGTTTACCTCGCCGGTCAGGTTGATTCTTGGTTCTCGGTGTTCATGCGCGTGGCACTGGCGAGTTTGGTTTTCATTCCCTTTTTGAAATTCCGTGGCGTTAGCAAATCCCTAATCGCGAAACTGATGACTGTCGGTGGCTTCCAGCTCGGTTTGATGTATTGCTTCTACTACCAATCTTTTTTGCTCCTTTCCGTGCCAGAAGTATTGCTGTTCACCGTATTCACACCCATTTACGTCACGCTAATCTATGACTTCTTGAAAGGTCGCTTTTCACCTTGGTACTTAGTTACCGCTGCAATAGCCGTATTTGGTGCCGCCTGGATTAAATTTGCAGGCATTAATGAAGATTTCCTACTGGGCTTTTTGGTCGTACAAGGAGCAAACCTCTGCTTTGCCATCGGTCAGGTGGGCTACAAATATATCATGGAGAGTGAGCCCGTCGATTTGCCACAACACACCGTGTTTGGCTACTTCTACTTAGGTGCACTTTGTGTAGCAACCGTGGCTTTCGCGCTCATGGGTAACCTCGACAAACTACCAACCACTACAACGCAATGGGGCATTCTGACATACCTTGGGTTGATTGCTTCTGGTTTTGGTTACTTTGCTTGGAACAAAGGCGCGACTATGGTGAACGCAGGTGCACTGGCAGTAATGAACAATGCATTGGTTCCGGCGGGCTTGATTGTAAACATTGTGATTTGGAACCGCGATGTTGATGTCATGCGACTCGCCATTGGCGGTGCGATCATCATGCTATCCCTATGGATTAACGAAACCTGGGTGAAAAAGCGCGTAGAGATGAGCTACGCCAATAAGTAACGCAGCTAATCCTATAAACATTTCGACAATAAAAAACGCTCTCCGACTGGAGAGCGTTTTTTTATTTGATTAATGCACTTTGGCTTGTGAGATTGCGTTCATCAAAGCATTAGGTGGCGTTGGCAGCAACACTTCTAGTTTCGCATTACGCGCTTCCAGTTTACGCTGACGCTTAAGTAACTTTTGTTGTTTTTTCGCCACTTTTAGCAACTTCTTTTGCTGCTTATAGTGCTTTTTCAGTGCTTTTTTCGCTTTCTTGAGCGATTTTTTATCGGCCAAATCAAACAGTGCAGGAGCCGCCATCGACACTGGTGTCACCACTTTCGCGGCTTGTTTCTTCTCTTTCACTCGCTCGACCACACGTTTCACGATCGCCGCCTTTTCTGCGCTGTGTTTTGACGTGACGGAAATGGATTGCGCAGGCAGCGCTTCAGCTAACAAACCGCATGCTTGTTGCTCGTTTAACGGCTTGTCTTGGCATTTTTGTGGAGGAATTGCGGCAGGCTTACACAATGAGTCTTTAGAAGCGGAAGAGCGTGCACAAGAGCGACAAACGAACTTAGGTGCGACGACCAAACGGTGAATGTCACCCAAGTTGGCCGCAATTTGTTTGCGGTTCATCTTACATAAGCGTTTAGACATTCGACTACTCCAGCTTCCCAATTATCGACAGCATCACAACAAGTGAAATAATAATAATTCTTAGTTAGATATACAGTCAGAGTGTCGAATTAGCAAGTGAAAACTATCAATAGTGTTCAGGAAAGAATGGCAGCGTCACAGCACTTGGTTCAATGCTGTGACGAGAAGTTTTTGCGAGTCAGGAGGTTATGCCATCGAGGCTTTGACGTAGACGTCGAAACGATTCTTTTTGGTTTCAATCGCCATGCTTGGCTTTTGCTCGTTCAGCCAATTCGCGTAGTCCGGGCGTTTAACTACTACACGCTTTGTGGCTAACGCCATGGCTGGTCCTAGTAGGCCATCGGCGTCCAAATCAGCGCCAACCAACGATTGGAAAACGCGCATTTCTTTTTTCACGAGCGCCGACTTCTTTTTATTTTCTGGGTGCGGATACATCGGGTCAAGATACACCACATCTGGCTGGACAAAGTCTTTATCTTGCGCCAATTGTTCCAGCGCATCATGGCTAGAAGCATGGATTAGCGACATGCGCTCAGATACCCAGGTGCCGATTTCTGGGTCTTGTTTCGCTCGATCCAAGCCATCATCTAACAAAGCCGCTACGACTGGATGACGCTCGACCATCTGCACTTTACAACCTAGCGAGGCGAGCACAAACGCATCACGACCAAGACCTGCCGTGCCGTCTAACACGGTTGGCGTTGCCCCTTTGTTCAACCCCGCAGCTTTCGCAATTGCCTGGCCTTTACCACCACCGAACTTGCGACGATGACCGACCGCACCACCAATCAAATCCACAAAGATTGCACCCAGCTTTGGCTCATCCACTTTACGTAGCTCCAAACGCTCGGTGGTTAGCACCAAAGCAAAATCGCTATCGTCAGTGTGTGAAAGCTGCCAACGCGCAGCGAGTTCATCAAGATGAGATTGTTGAGACGGGTTTTCACAGATCAATTGCAGTTGCAAAAGGAGGCTCCAATAAAAATCGAGGTAACTGGCGCTGAGTGTATACCTAAGTTACCTATTAATGCTAGGTTGAGCTTGCTACGCAGAGGTTATACAGCCGTCAGTTGCTCCACTAGCTCAGAAAGCGGCTTAGGATGGCCAATACCGTAGCCTTGGCCGTAGTCCACACCGAGGTCTATCAAATGCTGCATGACCTGGTCATTTTCGACAAACTCCGCCACCGTCACTTTGCCTAGTTGCTTCGCCAAGTCATTGATTGAACGAACCATCACGCGGTCCATTTCATTTACGTTGATATCTTGCACGAAAAGACCATCAATTTTCACGATATCGACAGGAAGTTTCTTTAAGTAACCAAATGAAGACAATCCAGATCCGAAATCATCCAATGCAATCATGCAACCCAAAGACTTTAGCTTGGTAAACAACTCAATGGCTTGATCCAGATTGCTCATCGCCGCTGTCTCGGTGATTTCTAAGCAGATTTTTTCACACGGCAGAGTCGAACTTTCCAATCGCTCCAATAAGAAGTCAATAAACTCTTGATTCCCCATAGATTGACCTGAAAGGTTTATCGAACAGCGACCAAGCTGTTCAACCACCTCAGGACGCTGTTCAAACCACTCTAGTGTTTGAGTAATAACCTGCTTATCAATCCAATGGGCAATGTTGTAGCGCTCGGAAGCAGGGATAAACAGCGCAGGAGAAACATAATCACCGTACCCATTGCGAATACGCACCAAAATCTCAAAATACATTTGAGTCTCGTGCTTTTGTAAGCTTTTTATCGGTTGAGCAAACAGTTCTAAACGTTGATTCGACAATGCCTCATGCACCAAATTGACGCTCTGCATTTCCATCTGACGACGCTGCAACTCTTCGTTATCTAAGCTGAATAGATTATAGCGGTTACGGCCTTGCTCTTTAGCGGCGTGACAAGCAGAGTCTGCTTGAGCGTGCACCATTTGTGGCGTATCAGCGGTATGATCGATGATACGGATACCAATTGAGCAACTGATGAACAGGCGTGTGTCTTCCCAAATAAAGAGGTGTTCGCTTAGTGTCGAGATGATCAGTTTGGCAATATTGATGGCGCCATATTCGTCACAGTCTTTGAGTAACACCGCAAACTCATCGCCTCCCATTCGAGCCAAGATGGAATTGTACGGCAGAACGCCTTCCAGCATACTTGCGCAGAATTGAATCGCCGCATCACCTGCATCATGCCCAACCGTATCATTGAGGACTTTTAGTTGATCTAAGTCGAGGTACAACATGGCGTGGACTCGACGATGGCTGTCCACTTCGCACAGTGCGGTCTTAAGCTCTAGTTCAAAATGGTTTCTGTTGTAAGTCCCCGTCAGTAAGTCATAGCGAGCTTGGTATTCCAATTTCTCGGAGAGCAGTTTGGTTTCGGTAATATCTTCGCCCACAATCAGCAGTTGCTCAGATTCACTCAGCGGACGAATATTCTCGCGCACCCAAACACGATGACCATTTGCATGACGATACTCGACTTCACGTCGCCAAACACCATGCACTTGCTGGTTGGGTTGCAATAACACTTGGCGAGGGAACAGAACTTTGTCATCAAAATAGAACTCCCTCAGGCGATGTCCGAGCATGTCCATCGGTTTGTAGCCAAGAAGTAGTTGAGCAAATCGATTCACTTCTTGAATTCGGTTATTACTATCAAGCGTCACCATCATCACGGGCTGCTGCTCATAATAGTTGCGTAGGGTTGACTCACGTTGGTAGAGCTTGTCCTCCATCAATTTACGACTGGTAATATCGCGCGCTTCAAACAAGTATTGCTTATGATTCCCTACTTGCTGAGAAAAAGGCTTGAGCGAAACTTCTAACACCAAGGCGCCGTGTTCTTTACTCCAAATTTCAGCTTCAAACGTCGACACTTGATGGTGAGGCGCATGGAAATACTCCTCTAGCAGCGCTTGGGCTTTCTCACTCCAGTTGGGATGAAACCAAAGTGGTCGGTCTAAACGCAGTCCTTGGTGATAAAGTAAGGATTGAAGGTGATCGTTGCCCGATTTAAGCACACCGTTGGCATCCAAAATGCCCATATACTGCATGCTCTGATCGAAAATCGATTCTAGAATAGCCTGGCTTTCTCGCGCAGCGCTCTCACTGCGACGCATCCGCTGTAAATAATAACCCATCAGCAAAATGACCACCGACATCACCACAAACAGACTACCAAACAGGCGAATTTCCTTGGCAAAACGTTCAGAAAGCTTCATTGGCTTATTAAAAAATACCGCAGAAACCTCTTGTTCAGCCCCCAATCCCCAACGCGCTACCGCTTGGTAATCGAGCTTTATTTCAGAATCACTTTTTTTCACGGCAGGCAGAGGCTGATCAGGGTTATCCAAAACGAATTCAAGCATCTCTGCACTCTCAATACCATGCCGATAACCACTTTGAATAACCCCTCCAACTGCGCCATGACCCAAACCAATGTCATGCACCATAAACAGCGGCGCGTTTGAGACTTTGTTGACACCAACCCAGTCACGCTCGCTGCCAACCATACCTTGTTTATCTCGGTAATAGGTCCAGAACAAGACGACTTTATCGGAACTCAGTTTTGCGACTTGTTGTTTTAGATCGATGATGCTGTCTGGGACAAGTTGTACGATTTTGTCTCGATATTGCGGGAACTTGAGGACAAAATTGTCGATTTGATAACGCAACACCTCACCGGTCACCGAGTGGTCACTGACGATGAGAACTTGTGTGTAGTTCGGATGTAAGCGCTCAATAAGAGCGAGATTCGCTTCCAAATCGACATCTTCCATGACTCCGGTTGCATTCAGAGAACGATGTAAAGAAGGATGGTCGTTATTAATGCCGTTAAATATAACTGGGGTGTCTTTGATGATTGGGGCTAAACGCTGCATGAGTTCAAGCGCATTGTTATCGCTCACTAAAATGGCATCGAATCGCTCTTTGCGTAATTTCGTAAGATATAAGGATTTTAGTTGTGCAAAAAACTGCTCACTCTGGTTACGTTTCGAGTCTAGATAGAGCACACGCATGTCCAGCGCTCGATCGCCCAGCTGTTGCTCGATGCCTCGCTGTATGGAGTCCGTCCAGAAAAAACCCTGATGATAGGAGTGCACGACCAACACCTTCGGATCTGAGGCCGTAGCAAACGCGCTCCAACATAGCGCGGCAATAACCAGAAAACGCTGCACATTATCTCCATAGCTCGGAGTTAACCCGCAGTTACTCCTGCCAAACCTTGTGAATCCTATCCGCTATGAGTATAAAAGGGAGGTAAAACTCTATCCCTAACGGAAATCATAGTATGAATGCGAGCCTGCCGAAACTCGACGACCTTGACCGCGCAATATTAAAAACACTAATGGCTGACGCCAGAACGCCCTACGCAGAAATGGCAAAGCAGTTCGATGTCAGCCCTGCCACTATCCATGTGCGTATCGAGAAGATGAAGTCGGCTGACATCATCGAAGGAACGGAGGTGATCATCAATACTAAAAAGCTTGGCTACGATGTGTGCTGCTTTATTGGTATTAACCTCAATGCAGCTCGTGATTACCACTCCGCGTTAGAAAAACTCAACGCGCTCGACGAAGTCGTTGAAGCTTACTACACCACGGGCGCGTATAACATATTCGTCAAATTGATGTGCAAATCGATTGAAGAGCTGCAATTTGTACTGATCGACAAGCTGCAAGCCATTGATGAGGTTCAGTCCACGGAGACATTGATATCGTTGCAGAACCCGATCAACCGAAACGTAAATCCGTAAAATTTTTTATAAAAACTGTACAAAAAAGGCCAACCGAACGGTTGGCCTTGATGTTTTTTGCTCAATTTACGCCGCAATACCCGAATGGCGCAACAGTGCATCGATTTGTGGCTCGCGGCCACGGAAGCGCTTAAACAGCTCCATTGGCTCTTCACTGCCCCCCATTTCTAGGATGTTGTTCAGGAAGCTTAGACCCGTCTCTTTGTTGAAGATGCCTTCTTCTTCAAAGCGAGAATACGCGTCTGACGACAGCACTTCAGCCCACAGGTAGCTGTAGTAACCCGCACTGTAGCCACCAGCAAAAATATGGCCGAAGCTGTGTGAGAAACGCGCCCACTCAACCGCAGGAACTACCGCGACTTTCTCTTTCACTTTCGCCAGAGTTTCCAGTACACGCGCACCCACTTCAGGGTCATATTCGGTGTGAAGCGTGAAGTCGAACAAGCCGAATTCTAGCTGACGCAAAATACCCATCGCAGATTGGAAGTTTTTCGCTGCGAGCATTTTGTCTAGCATCGCTTTAGGTAGCGGCTCACCTGTCTCATAGTGACCAGAAATGAACGCCAGCGCATCCTCTTCCCAACACCAGTTTTCTAGGAACTGACTTGGTAGCTCAACCGCATCCCAAGGCACGCCATTAATACCTGAAACAGCACCTGTATCAACTTGCGTCAACATGTGGTGGATTCCATGACCAAACTCATGGAATAGCGTCACGACTTCATCGTGCGTGAACAGTGCTGGTTTGTCGCCCACTGGACGGTTGAAGTTACACGTTAGATACGCAACCGGCGTTTGCAGCTCGCCAGATAGCGTAACGCGACGACCACGACAATCATCCATCCACGCGCCGCCACGTTTGTGTTCACGAGCGTAGAGATCTAGGTAGAAACTGCCACGGAGTGTGCCTTCAGCATCAAAGATATCGAAAAAGCGCACGGACTCATGCCAAGTGTCTACGCCTTCGCGCTCAGTAACGGTCATGCCAAACACGCGGTTTAGCACTTCAAACAGACCGCTCACGACTTTTGACTCTGGGAAGTATGGGCGCAGTTCTTCATCCGAAATTTGGAACAGGTGCTGCTTTTGTTTCTCGCTGTAGTAAGCGATATCCCAAACGTTCAGCTCTTCAACACCAAACTCACTTTTCGCAAACTGACGTAACTCTTCGACTTCACGTTCACCTTGCGGTTTCGCTCGTGTCGCTAGGTCATTCAGGAAGCCCAGCACTTGATCCGGCGTTTCAGCCATCTTTGTTGCTAACGACTTTTCACTGTAAGTATTGAAACCTAGCATACGTGAAATTTCATGGCGCAGTTTTAGCTGCTCAGTAATGATTTCTGAGTTATCCCATTTGCCTGCGTTTGGACCTCGATCAGAAGCGCGCGTCACGTACGCTTCGTACACTTCTTTACGCAACTCTTGGTTATCGCAGTACGTCATGACAGGTAGGTAAGATGGGATATCTAGCGTAATGAGGTAACCATCTAACTCTTTTGCTTCTGCGGCAGCTTTCGCTGCTGCCAGCGCCGATTCTGGCATACCTGCTAGGTCTTTCTCGTCTGTGATGTGCTTGGTCCAACCCATGGTGGCATCCAGCACATTGTTAGAGAATTTAGAGCTCAGCTCAGACATACGTTTGCTGATCTCGCCGTAACGGTGCTGCTCATCGGATGGCAAACCAATGCCTGATAACTCGAAATCACGCAGTGCATCAGTGATGGTTTTCTGCTGGGCACGAGTTAACGTTGCAAATTCTTCGCTCGCTTTGATGGTTTTGTACGCTTCGTACAACCCTTTATGCTGACCAACCCAAGTGCCGTACTCTGACAAAATTGGTAGGCAACTTTCGTAAGCTTCACGTAGCTCTTCGCTGTTCACTACCGAGTTCATGTGACCCACTGGCGACCAGATGCGGCTTAAGCGATCATCCGCTTCTTCAATTGGCGCAATCACACTGTCCCAAGTTGGGTGAGCGTTGTCTTGTAGAACTTCATCGATTTTTGCTCGGCAGTCAGCAATCGCTTGCTCAACGGCAGGCTTGATGTGTTCTGGTTTAATTTGAGAAAACGGAGGTAGGTCCGTAAACGTCAGAAGAGGATTAGACATGAATAATTCCTTTTGTGTTTTGACTCTGTGATTGCCTGTCTATTTTGTGTAGATAGGCCAACTCAATGTACAGACGAGCCAGCAACATGGATTGGGGGAGCTCCGTTCCCTTTCTCTATGCCGCGATGACCATCTTATAGTCAACCAGCGCTACTCTGTCCTTGAGTCTTGTTATACCTAAATGAGATTTCACACCCTTTTGAGTGCGAGAAACTTACCTAGTTCAATTCGATTACCAATAGTAAGTGTGGGTGACTTAAAGAAATTTCAATAGCGTCCCCTTATCAGAGGAACAGATTTGATTGGAAGTTCTACATCTTTAAGTTACTTGAGTATAATACCGCCATAGAGTGAAAATCACAGACCACACTCAACCAAAGAGTGTTTCGAGAGTTTAATTTGTTAAGTTACCGCCACAGCTTCCACGCTGGCAACCATGCCGACGTGGTCAAACACATCGTTCAAAGCCTCATTCTTGATGCGCTGAAACAAAAAGATAAGCCATTCGTTTATCACGATACCCACTCGGGTGTGGGCCGTTACGATCTGACTCACGAATGGTCTGAAAAAACGGGCGAATACAAACAAGGCATCGCACGTATTTGGGATAACCCAAGCATTCCCGAAGACATCAAAAGCTACATCGATGCCATTAAAGTGCTCAACAACGGCGAGAAGCTGCGTTACTACCCAGGCTCACCACGTGTAGCGCGCGCGCAAATCCGCCCACAAGATCGCATGGTGCTGACCGAGTTGCACCCGGCCGATCACCCATTGTTAGAGCAAGAATTCCATCGTGATCGCCAAGTGAGCATCTTCAAAGAGGACGGGTTCCAACGCCTCAAAGCAAGCTTACCGCCACAAGAACGTCGTGGTTTGGTGCTGATTGACCCACCATACGAACTCGCGAAAGAGTATCGCGATGTGGTACGAGCGATTCATCAGAGCCATAAACGTTGGGCAACCGGTATCTACGCAATTTGGTACCCAGTGGTAAACCGCCACGACATCGAAGATATGATCGAAGGCTTGGAAGCACTGGGTATTCGTAAAATTCTGCAAATCGAGTTAGGTGTTGCACCAGATACCAACGAGCGCGGCATGACGGCATCCGGCATGATTGTGATTAACCCGCCATGGAAACTGGAAAGCCAGATGAAAGAGATTCTGCCATTCCTGCAAGACGCGATCGCACCAGCAACTGGCCACTGGAAAGTGGACTGGATTGTGCCAGAGTAAGCACTTCAGTACTGCTATCTTCAAGCGCAACGATATTCTCGTTGCGCTTTTTTATGCTCTCACCTTCTCCCTCCAGTCGTGCTTATTCTTCTTTTTGTGCCTCTCATCGCTATTTGTCATAAGTATTGTCGCTTTTTCCCATTTAGGAATTAGTCGAATTCGATTTATGATAGTGGGATAACGGTGGCATTGAGTTCGGGCAAGGTCATCCCAATCTATCTATGTACCAGATAAAATTTATAAGCTCTTGGAGAAAGTAATGGCGACTCATTTTGACTATATCTGTATCGGTGGCGGCAGTGGCGGCATCGCATCTGCAAACCGTGCGGCGATGTACGGCGCGAAAGTTGCGCTAATCGAAGCTCAAGACCTTGGCGGTACCTGTGTAAACGTAGGTTGTGTACCGAAAAAAGTGATGTGGCATGGCGCGCAAATCGCAGAAGCAATGAACCTGTACGCAGAAGATTACGGTTTTGATGTCGACGTGAAAGGTTTCGACTGGAGCAAACTGGTTGAGAGCCGTCAGGCATACATCGGTCGTATTCACCAATCTTACGATCGCGTTCTTGGCAACAACAAAGTAAACGTGATTAAAGGCTTTGCTAAGTTTGTTGACGAAAAAACTGTCGAAGTAAACGGTGAACACTACACAGCAGATCACATACTGATCGCGGTTGGTGGTCGTCCTACTATTCCAAACATTCCAGGCGCTGAATACGGCATCGATTCAAACGGCTTCTTCGACCTAGCAGAGCAACCAAAACGCGTTGCGGTTGTGGGCGCAGGCTACATCGCAGTTGAAATTGCTGGCGTACTGCACGCGCTAGGTACAGAAACGCACCTGTTCGTACGTAAAGAGTCACCACTGCGTAGCTTCGATCCAATGATCATCGATACATTGGTTGAAGTGATGGACGCAGAAGGTCCAAAACTGCACACCCACTCTGTACCAAAAGAAGTGGTAAAAGAAGCCGATGGCAGCCTAACTCTGCACCTAGAAAACGGTGAAAGCCAAAACGTTGACCAACTGATTTGGGCAATCGGTCGTCACCCAGCGACAGACGCAATCAACCTAGCGTCAACCGGTGTGGCAACGAACGAAAAAGGCTACATCAAGGTAGACGAATACCAAGAAACTAACGTGAAAGGCATCTACTGTGTGGGTGACATCATGGAAGGCGGTATCGAGCTAACACCAGTAGCAGTGAAAGCGGGTCGTCAACTTTCTGAGCGTCTTTTCAACAACAAACCAAACGCGAAGATGGACTACGATTTGGTACCAACTGTGGTATTTAGCCACCCACCAATCGGCACTATCGGTCTTACAACGCAAGAAGCGGAAGAGAAGTACGGCAAAGACAATATCAAAGTCTACACGTCTGGCTTTACGGCGATGTACACCGCCGTTACTAAGCACCGTCAACCATGTAAGATGAAGCTTGTATGTGCGGGCGAAGAAGAAACGGTTGTTGGTCTGCACGGCATCGGTTTCACGGTAGATGAAATGATCCAAGGCTTCGGCGTAGCAATGAAGATGGGCGCAACCAAAGCAGACTTCGACTCTGTTGTGGCTATCCACCCAACGGGCTCAGAAGAGTTCGTAACGATGCGTTAATTACGCGCTAATCGCATTGCTGATTTCAGCGAATCATTTGAAAAGGTCATCTTAGGATGACCTTTTTTGTTATCCCATGCTTAACTCGCATTCTCTAATAATGTGCGAATAAACTCGGCTTTAATAGCACTCTCCTGCTTACCATCATGAATCAGACACAAGTCTGCACGCAGTGACTCTTTCAGCTTGATAAAACGAATCCCATGCCAATGATGCTGAGAAAACGTCGACGGCACCAACGTCACGGTATTGCTGTTTGCCACATACGCCATCAAGGTGCTTGGCTCCACCACTTGTTTGCCAATATGGGGTGAAAAGCCTTCTTGCAGACAGGCATTGATGATGAAGTTTGCCGAGGCTGAATTCGCCAAACTCATAAACGCAAACTCACACGTCTTTAAATCTTGGAGCCGCAGCAAAGATTTGCTGGCTAACTCATGTTGCTCCGACACCGCCACCACAAACACATCTTTGCCCAAAGATACCGACTGATACGGATAAATGTTGAGTGCATCAGCAAAACGCACAATGCCCACATCGATTTTCTTCTCGCTAAGGTGCTTCTTTTGCGTCTCTGGGTTAAGGTCAAAAATGTCGGCGTGATAAGTGTCATGCTCAGCATGGAAGCGCTGTAACAGACGATCAAATCCGCCCCAAAATGCGCTACTTACCACACCAACTCGCAGGATATTTCTCTGGTTCAACCCCACTTGCTGCACTTGATTGAGCGAGACATCCAAGGTCTGAAAAATCAGTTGGCATTTGGACTCCAACAATCGTCCGGCCTCCGTTAGCATGACGTTTCTTGAATCACGCTCAAACAGTTTGACGTTAAGTACCTCTTCCAACTCTTTGATGCGATTGCTCAACGGCGAATTGGTGATATTGAGGTTCTCGGCCGCCTTAGTGAAATGCTTGGTTTGTGCGACCTCGTAAAAGTAACGCAGCATCTTCAGCGTCACGCGCTCAAATGGTTCTGACTTCATGCATTGAGTCCTAGCGAATTTCATCATCCTCTTTTTAAGGATGATAGTAGCGAATAAAGCAAAGATAACCAGCGCAGAAAGTCACACAATGGAATCAACACACAACCAGAAGGTGACTAACATGAATCACGATCCAGTAATCGGCGCGCTACAAACCATTCGCGAACGCAAACCAAACTTCCAACCTAAAGCGGCGTTTATTTTAGGCTCTGGCTTAGGCGTATTGGCAGACGAACTACAAGACAAAGTGGTCATTCCATACGAAGAGCTCGAAGGCTTTCCGGTTAGCACCGTGCAAGGCCACTCTGGTGAGTTGGTACTTGGCACCATGGGCGGCGTAGACGTAGTGTGCATGAAAGGTCGCGGTCACTACTACGAACACGGCTCAATGAAGGTCATGACCACGCCCGTACGCACCTTTAAAAAGCTGGGCTGTGAGTTTCTGCTCGTCACCAACGCGGCAGGCTCACTTCGCCCTGAGCGTATTGATGTCGGCTCTCTGGTGGTATTTCATGATCACATCAATACCATGCCTGAATCGCCAATGATCGGTCCGAATGATGAAGAGTACGGCCCGAGGTTCTTCAGCCTCGCCAATGCGTACGACAAAGACCTGCGCGCAGAAGCGTTTGAAGTCGGAAAAGCCAATGGCATTCACCTGAATGAAGGTGTGTTTGTCTCTTACACAGGCCCCAACTTTGAGACCGCAGCCGAAATCCGCATGATGCAAATCATCGGTGGTGATGTGGTGGGCATGTCGGTCGTGCCAGAAGTGATTTCTGCGGCGCATTGCGGCTTACCCGTATTGGCAGTGTGTGCGATCACCAACATGGCAGAAGGCTTGGGAGATGTAGAATTGTCTCACGCCCAAACATTGAAGTGCGCGAAGCTAGCCGAAGCAGATTTCATTCGCTTTATTAAGCGCTTTATTAAGCATCACTTCTAAAGCTGTTTCATTCCAAAAAGCAAAAGGGTCATCAAGTAACTTGATGACCCTTTTTCGTATCACTTTTTCTAACGTTCGGGGGTATTTCGGAGCCGTTTGTGCGTTTTACTTAACTGCGCGAACCAATTCAGCAATGCCTTCCCAATCGCCGTTGTCCATCATTGCGGTTGGCACCATCCACGTACCGCCACAAGCTACAACCGATTTCAGCGCTAGGTAATCTTCCACGTTGGATGGGCTCACGCCACCTGTTGGCATGAATTCCACTGGGTAAACCGCCGTGAGTGCTTTCAGCATGTTTACGCCGCCTGATGGCTCAGCAGGGAAGAACTTCAACGTACGCAGACCCATTTCCATCGCTTGCTCAACCAAGCTTGGGTTGTTTACACCCGGTACGATAGTCACACCACGTTGCTGACAGTATTTCACTGTGGTTGGGTTGAAGCCTGGGCTAACGATAAAGTCCACGCCCGCTTCGATCGCGATATCCACTTGTTCTGTGGTCAGAACGGTGCCCGCGCCAATCAACAATTCTGGGTACGCTTCACGCATGATGCGAATCGACTCCGCCGCCGCTTCGGTGCGGAATGTCACTTCCGCACATGGTAAACCGTTTTCTACCAACACTTTTGCCAGTGGCAGAGCGTGTGCTACGTCGTTGATTGCGATAACTGGGACGATTTTTATTTCTCTTAATCGTTGTTCAAGTGTTGTCATGGGGAACCTCTAAAGAATAAAGCTTAATGTTGCGACGATAATAAACGCGATACCGCCAAGTAACGTTTCCATTACCGTCCAAGTTTTTAATGTGGTTTTCTCATCCATCTCAAGCAGACGAGATACCAACCAGAAACCAGAGTCATTGAAGTGAGACAGTACCGTTGCACCACCCGCAATCGCGATTACGATAAAGCAAAGGTCGAGCTCACTCAAACCTGTTGATGCTGCCACAACTGGCGCGATAAGAGCCGCCGTAGTGGTTAGCGCTACGGTTGCCGAGCCTTGAGCAACACGCAGACAAGTTGAAATCACAAACGCCGCCACAATCACAGGCATACCTGTGTCTGTAAGAACGTCAGCCAGTGCATCACCAATACCGCTTGAGCGCAGTACGCCGCCAAACATGCCACCTGCACCCGTTACTAGGATAACACCACAGATAGGAGCCAATGACTCACCACATAATTTTTCTAGTTTTGCCATGCCGTAGTCTTTGGCAAACACAGCCAGACAGACAATCAAAGTGATCAGCAACGCAACTGGGGTTTTACCTAGCATACGTAGGAACTCAACCAGTGCCGTTTTACCATCAATCACACCCGCAACCGCCAGTGTGTTCAATACCGTATCCAAACAGATTAGCAGGACTGGCAGCACAAGGATGGTCATAACCGTGCCAAATTTTGGTGCGTTGCGCTCATCCACCATCGCTTCGCCATTAAAGAAGGCTTTAGATAGTGGGATATCGAATTTTTTGCCCGCGTACAAACCAAATAGGTAAGCGCCAAGGTACCAAGTTGGAATAGCAACCAGAATACCCACCACCAATAGCAGACCGATGTTTGCGCCAAGGAATTCTGCCGCTGCAACCGGACCTGGGTGTGGTGGAACAAACGCGTGCATAACCGCAAAAGCACCGGCAGCAGGCAACGCGTATTTAATTGGTGAGCCACCAAAACGAGCCGCCACACTTAGGATGATTGGCATCATCACTACAAGGCCTGCATCGAAGAAGATTGGGAAGCCAAACAGTAATGAAGCGACGCCCAAAGCAAATGGTGCGCGCTCTTTACCAAAGCGACCAATCAAAGTGTCTGCCAGCACTTTCGCACCGCCAGTCACTTCAAGAATTTTACCGATCATCGCACCAAGACCAACCAGCAATGCCACGGAAGCCAGCGTGCCGCCGAAGCCGCCCATCATGGTCGATACGACTTTCTCTGAAGGAACGCCAGTGGCGATTGCCGTACCTAAACTCACCATAGTAAGAGAAGCAAAAGCATGGACTTTCAGTTTAATGATCAGAACGAGTAACGCTGCAATGGCAAGGCCTGCAATCGTCAGTAGGAACGTAGGATCTGGGGCTTGGGTTAATTGCTCCATAGGTTCACCTTTAAGAATTATTGTTTGTGTTATGGTTCACATTTATTTCAGTTACCGGTAACATGTTACCGATAACATTAATAAGATAAACCCATATTTTAAAGTGAATTCAAAAATTGAGATCACGCGCAAATTTGGTTATGAGGATAAGTTATGGCTGGTAGTAGTGTCATCGTTATGGGCGTTTGTGCTAGTGGTAAAAGCACAATTGGTGAGCATCTAGCGAAAAAGCTAGGGCGTAAATTCATTGATGGTGATGATCTTCATCCACGAGCGAACATTCAGAAAATGGCATCGGGCCAGCCTCTGAACGATGATGATCGCAAGCCATGGCTAGAACGCATTCGTGATGCGGCGTACAGCCTAGAAAGCAAAAACGAACACGGCATTATTGTCTGTTCAGCACTGAAAAAGATTTACCGCGATCAGATCCGCGAAGGCAACGACAACGTGACCTTCCTGTTCCTTGATGGCGATAGGGAGTTGATCCTTAATCGCATGCGTATGCGCAAAGGCCACTTCATGAAAGAAAACATGGTGAAGAGCCAATTCGAGACGCTAGAGCGCCCAGACAACGAGCCTCAAACTCTGATCATCAGTATCGACGGAGACATCAGCGACGTGGTGGAACGCTCTGCCGCTGAGCTAATCAAAATGCAAGCGATCGAGGTGGCGTAATGACTCACTCTGTTGTTCTTGAGGTCACACAACGTTTGACCGAGCGCAGCCGTGAAGCGCGCGCTGCGTTTCTTGCTCGCACCGAAGTGCAAACCGAAGCTGGCAAAGGCCGTGTTGGTTTATCTTGTGGTAACTTAGCCCATGCAGTCGCCGCTTCTTGCTCTTCTGAAAAGAAAAATATTCTCGATTTTACTCATGCCAATGTCGCGCTGATCAGCGCCTACAACGACATGTTGAGCGCCCACCAGCCGTACCAAGACTACCCAACGCAAATCAAACAAGTGCTGGCGGACTACGGCCATACAGCGCAAGTCGCAGGTTGTGTGCCAGCGATGTGCGATGGGGTGACTCAAGGTCAAGCAGGCATGGATATGTCGCTGTTTTCGCGTGACTTAATTGCTCAATCAACGGCGTTGTCTTTGAGTCACAATGTCTTTGATGCCACATTACTGCTTGGCATCTGTGACAAAATCGCACCGGGGCAACTGATGGGCGCGCTGTCTTACGCTCACCTACCAACGGCGTTTGTGCCAGCGGGTCTGATGGCAACAGGCATCAGCAACGAAGAGAAAGTCGACGTGCGCCAAAAATACGCAGCGGGAGAAGTCGGCAAAGACGCTCTGCTGGATATGGAGTGTCGCGCTTACCACTCTGCGGGTACGTGTACGTTTTACGGCACCGCCAATACCAACCAGTTGGTGTTCGAAGCCATGGGCTTGATGCTGCCAGGTTCAGCATTCATTCATCCCCATACCCAACTGCGTAAAGCGTTAACCGATCACGCGGCTCTGAAAATCGCCTCAATGACGGCGGGTTCTGCACACTTCCGTCCGTTGGCAGAAGTGGTCACAGAAAAGAGCTTGGTCAACGGCATCATCGCTCTACTCGCATCTGGCGGCAGTACCAATCACACCATTCATATGATCGCCGTGGCGCGTGCTGCTGGCATCTTGCTCACGTGGCAAGACATCAGCGATCTGTCGGATGTGGTTCCTTTATTAGCGCGCGTTTACCCGAACGGCCCAGCCGATATGAACGCGTTCCAAGACGCGGGGGGCGTGCCAGCGTTATTGCACCGCTTGAACGAATCCGAGCTTTTGCATCGCGATGTGAAACCCGTGTTTGGTGAATTTGAAGACCAAATGACGCTACCGAGCCTTGTCGATGGCCAACTGACCTGGACATCGTGCCAAGGCAGCCAAGACGGTGACGTGATCGCCAAACCAGACGCCACATTCCAAAATACTGGCGGCACTCGCGTATTGACTGGCAACTTAGGCAAAGCCGTGGTGAAAGTGTCTGCGGTGAAAGAAGAGCAACGCGCGATTGTTGCACCAGCGATCGTATTCCAATGCCAACACGAAGTGGAGGCCGCGTACAAACGTGGCGAGCTGAACAAAGACTGCATCGTTGTGGTCACACACAACGGCCCAGCGGCAAACGGCATGCCTGAACTACACAAGCTGATGCCAATTTTAGGGAACGTGCAAAAAGCGAGCTTTAAAGTCGCGCTAGTGACGGACGGTCGTTTATCTGGTGCATCCGGTAAAATTCCGTCTGCGATTCACGTTTCTCCAGAAGCCATTCGTGGTGGCGCGATTGGTTTAGTGCGCAACGGTGATTTGATTCGCCTTGATTGTCAAACGGGCGAACTGAACAACTTAAGCGACACCACTGGTCGCGAGTTGATTCATTTCGATACCGAATCGACCCAACAAACTTGGGGACGAGGCTTGTTTAGCGTGATCCGCCAAAACGTATCGAGTGCAGAAGAAGGCGCAAGCTTTATTGTTTAAGGCGAGAAGAAAAACCTCGTCATTCCGACGAGCCTAAGCAAAATCAGGAATTTAATATCAGCGTGCAGTGAAGTCAGAGAAAACTCCTCTGCCACTGCACTTTTTGTTGGTAGATTCTGAATCACACTCGTTCCTCGCAGTTCAGAATGACGAGCTTTAGGATTGGCCTCGGTTCTTTCTAAAAAACGAATGAATCCGTCATTCCGACGAGCCTCAGCAGGATCAGGAATCTAATATCGACATGCTATGACGTCAGAGAAAACTCCTCTGCCACAGCACTTTTTGTTGGTAGATTCTGAATCACGACCGTCCCTCGCAGTTCAGAATGGCAAGCTTTAGGATTGGCCTCGGTTCTTTTTAAACGAATGAATCCGTCATTCCGATGAGCCTAGGCGAGATCAGGAATCTACTATCAACGTGTTGTGAAGCTAGAGAAAACTCCTCTACCACTGCACTTTTTGTTGGTAGATTCTGAATCACGCTCGTCCCTCGCTGTTCAGAATGACGAGCTTTGGGATTAGCCTCAGTTCTTTCTAAAAAACGAATGAATCCGTCATTCCGACGAGCCTAGGCGAGATCAGGAATCTAATAGCAAAATGCTGTGAAGCCAGAGAAAACCCCTCTTCCACAGCACTTTTTGTTGGTAGATTCTGAATCACGCTCGTCTCTTGCTGCTCAGAATGACGATATCTAGCATTCAGTAAATTACATCAAGCGGTCTTCATCACTACGACGGCAGCAATCACCACAAAGATACCAAACCAGCCGATTGGTTTGAGTTTCTGCTTAAACAGCAAGGCTCCACCCACTGCGGTACCCAAGATACCGATCGCACCCCAAGAGGCATAAGCAATGGCTAAGTCGATCTCTTTCACCGCTTGTGCCAACAGCGTGAATGCTGTCAGTACCAACACAATCGCCGCAATGCCCCAGCCTTTATATTTAAAACCTTTTGAGCGTGTCAGCGCCATATTGGCCATGATATCGACCAAGGCAGCCATCACGACAAATCCAAATGACATCGTAAAAAATTGACTCATGATTCGCACCTTGTACTAGTAGAAAATGAACGTTCTTTTGCCGGTTTATCGGCATTTTTCTTGGCGTTAGGTTGACCATGTGATTCCCCTAAGGTCACACACACAATGCCAACAACGGCTAACATCAAACCAAACAACTCTTGATGGTTTAAGTGTGCATCAAAGGCGATGATCGACACCACGGTGATCAACGAGATACCTAACCCTTCCCAAACAGCGTATGCCACACCTATCGATATTTTCTTCGCGGCAAACGCGAGAAAGTAGTAAGAGATTGCGATCAGCACATACATTACGATGTAGCCCCACCACCCGTGCCCTTGTCCGATAAGAGACATAGTGCTGGTACCAGCCACTTCGGCAACGATGGCGAGCAATAAAAATAGACGTGCAACTAGCATGATTAATCCTCCATCAGAAATTAAAAAAATGCATAACGGAGAATGGTGAATGTCGCGTACCTGTATCGACATTCAAAAAGTTAAAAAGATAAAAATGAGCCACTTCTCCTGACTATTTGAGATAAGGTTAGCGCTGGGTAGGAAAAAGAGACAGGTAATTGAGATATTCATTTTTGAATATCTTAAGAAGTAAGTTGTCTATGTAATCACATAATATTGATAAGGTTAAAGCATCTACTCTCTCATTCAGCCGATGCCATCAGGTGACGTCATTGCGTAAAAATCAGCGGCGTATTGAGGGTTTGTCGCACCACTTTATGTAGGTGTCTGTGCAAAGGATGGTTGCGGTTGGTTTGAAGGAAACCGCCAGAGACCACAAACTGACTGAACTCACGATTAACGGGTGGCATTGCGTAAGAGGCGAGTTCTGGCATCAACAATGCCGAGCTTTGACTGGCATACATAATCGCGTCGGTTTCTTGCAACATTTGGCAAGCCAAACGCAAATTATAGGACTTCAGTAACACTACTGGCTCATAACCCATGCGTCGATACTCGGACTCCACGGTACAAAGCGGTTTATATGACGCAGGCGCAGGCAAAGAGACGAGTGGTAGTTTGGACACCGTGTCCCAATCATTGCTGACTTTCGACAACGTTGGGTGGTTTTTGCGCGCCAAAATCACTCGTTTTTCAACGAATAACGGGCGCATGTAAATGTCTTTCGACAGCTCGGTCTCTTGGTCAAGAATGCAGTAATCGTGCTCGCCTTCTAACATTTCATCGTGCGAGTAAGTATTCCAGCTGGAAAAGGCAAAGTGCGCTTTGGGAAAGGCTCGATGACAACCAGTGAGCAGTCGCTGCCCTTGTTCATCCATCAAATAAGGGTCAGTTACAATCGCAATCTGCCCTTGGTATTGCAGTGGGTCGAACACTTCAAATTCTTGCACCACTTTTTCCAGTGGTGCAACCATATTGTCGAACTCGGCGGCGAGACGAATCGCCATGGGTGATGGCTCTACTCCATGTGCTTTACGCACAAAAAGCGGGTCATCAAACACTTGCTTCAACTTCATCACGCCGCGGCTGGCGCTCGGTTGAGAAATGCCAAGCTGCATTGCGGCCAGCTTGATGCTGCGGTTTTCCACCACGGCTTTTAATAAACGCATTAAGTTGAGATCCAATGCATCCAGCTGATGTGCCATACCCTAACCTACCAATACCATTGATGAGCGAATACAAAGAGCAGTTAACAATTAGTTAAACACTCTCTCCCGACGTGATCTGATAACCCATATCGAAGACTTTTTCTTCTTGCGTTTCGCCTTTCAGGCGCGCAATTAATAGCTCTGCGCTCTTTACACCAATTTGGAAACGCGGCGTATCAACGCTGGTCAGTTTCGGACTGATGGTTTGACCGATATCCAGCGCGTTATAGCCCGCCACTGCCAATTGCTGTGGAACTTGAATGCCACGTTGCTGCGCACTCAGCATGGTGCCAATTGCGATGTCATCGTTGGTACAGAACACCCCATCGAGCGTTGGGTGCGTTTCCAGTGCACGTTCGAGCAAATCATGCGCTAAAGAAAAACTCGAATGATCACCAGTTAATACATGTTTAGGTTCTAGCCCTGCTTCTGTCATCGCGCGATCGTAACCTTGCATCCGCAATTTGGTTCGCGTATCCAGACGCGCGCCAAAATAGACGATTGTACGCTTCCCCGTATCTAGCATCTGCTTAACCACGGTGTACGACGCATCTTCATGATCGAGTCCAACCGCCATATCAATCGGCTCCGATGGCAGTTCCATGGTTTCGACCACCGGAATGCCCGCATTTTTGATCATCTGTAATGTACGCGGCGTGTGATGGCTTTCAGTTAGAATAAGCCCATCGACTTGATAAGAGAGTAATGACGCGATCTTGCGCTCTTCTTCAAGCTCATCGTAGCTAAAATGCGCTAAAAGCGTCTCATAGCCATTGGCTTTGGTCACCATCTCTATGCCCTGAACAAAGGAAGCAAAAATTTGGTTGGACAAAGACGGCAGTAAAATACCAATGGCTTTACTGGAGGACTTTGACAACATCGCCGGTGCACGGTTTTCGATGTAACCCATCTCTTCAATCGCAGTCGCAATCTTGGCCCGAGTCTTTTCTGCCACCGATTCAGGGTTACGCATATAGCGTGAAACGGTCATCTTCGTGACGCCAACCTGGTCTGCGACATCCTGCAATGTCGTACGAGTTTTCTTATTCTGTTGAGCCATAAATATGTGATTTATCAGTAATGTTACAAGTAACATTATGACGAATAGACTCTCTGCCGACAAGCTCAGTGAAAATAATTCGCAAAATCATGACGTTATTACTCCATTAGCCATCAAATTGCGTTTCATGGATTGTGAATCAAAACCGAATAAATAAATGACATTTATATCAAAGTTCTTATAAAATGCCGTACCTAAAAGAATAAGACATTAGTCACAGTGCAGTTAGGCTCTAGCGAAACCCAGATTTACTACCACCTGCTTGATCTGGACGACTCCCAAAAGCAGCAATACCTCCAAGCATTGCAACGAAGTCAACCTGAGCTGTATCGACAACTCGTTCCTCTTTTAGCCAACGAGACACCGGAAGAACAACTAACGCAGTTACTTTATTTTGGTGCTCATCAGGCAACGAACCAAGACGTCGATCTAAGCGGAGAAATCATCAGTAAGTACCGCCTAACTCATGAGTTGGGGCGTGGTGGCATGGGTGTCGTATACGCAGCTCTACGTGCAGATGAAACGTTCGAGCAAGATCTGGCTATCAAGTTTATTCAAAGCAATTTGAGCAATGTGTTAGGGCAACGCGCACTCTTCGATGAAGCTCAACTTCTCGCGCGTCTAAACCATCCTTACATCGCGAAAGTGTTTGACGGCGGTCTCCATCAAGATTCGGTTTACATCGTGATGGAGCGGGTGTTTGGTCAAACTTTGGATGAGTATCTATCTGAAAATAAGCTAGAAAAAACGGAGAAGCTGCTGTTGTTTAAGCAGATCTGCCAGGCGATGGAGCACGCCCACCAGCACCAGGTTTTGCATGCCGATCTAAAACCAGAAAATATACTGATTGATCGTAGCAAGCGTCCCAAGCTGCTTGACTTCAACTTGACTCAAAAAGCGCACTCCAACCGAGAAGATTCACCCTCAGCGCTGATTGCGTTTAGCCAAAATTTTGCCAGCCCAGAGCAGCAAGCAGGACTGGTTCTAACAGAGCAAAGCGACGTGTACTCCTTGGGCAAAATTCTCGCTTTGATGTTTCCATCACCAACAATTTGGTCTGATGTTTACTGGGTGATAAGACGCGCAACGCGTCCTGCCACTCAAATGCGATATACCGATGTTAGAACATTGCGCATTGATATCGAACGAATTATCGAACGCCGTCCAATCGAGCAGAAAAAAAACTGGCCATTGTATAGCGCCTTTCGCTTGGTACAGCGACGTCCCCTTGCTTCGGTATTGTCAGGCATCATTGTGCTCTCTGGTGTGTTATTTGGCAGCGCCATGATGCAAAAGAATATCCAGCTGCAACAAGAGAAAAAGATTGCAGAAGATATGATGTACGAAATGACTCGCCTCATATTCCACGCGAAGGGGCAAAATGTCGAACATCTCTCAGTGAACTCCATGATGGAGTTAACACGAAGGCGGATACTCTCTAACCCAGATATCCCCAAACATATAAAACAAAAAATGTTGTTGGCGATGATGACACCGGTGCCAGAGAAGCACCTAACTACACCAATGAGTTGTCAGCCAAATTGTGCGTCTAAGGACAGCACCAACCAATAAGGCTTAAAACAAGATGTATACACGTTCAGTGGTATTTTGGCTGTCTGCATTGACGGCTACGTCCACGTTGGCAGCAGACGTTTCAGCTGCCACTTCACACCCACCAGCTTCAACCTTGAAGCAAGGCTACTTTATCGACGCCCCAGTGACTGGCCTGTATTACAAAACCAGTTCCAATATCACTGGCGTCACTCAGCAAGGAGCATTTCATTACCAACCCGGTGATGTAATTAGCTTCTTCCTTGGTAACGATGATAAAGGTTATCTGCTGACGACCTTATCAAGCCAAGAAGTGCTGACGCCGACGATGGCGACAACCAAACCTAGCCGCAGCATCAATATGACGCGTCTGCTGCTTTCTCTCGACAGCAGGCCTGAGAATCGTGAGGAAATTGTCCTAGCAAACCGTGTGCTGTCTGATCCTCACTTTCAAAGCCAGCTCAAAGGCCTTGATCTCAATTACCTGGATGACGCTAAACGCTACCTCAATCTCGATTGGGTATCTGTCAATGAGGCGATTGAGCACCTAAACGAAAGCCAGCAGTACATTGAAAAAAATTTTTCCTCTGATGAGATCATTTTTGAACCTCGCGACATGACGTTCAAAAACATCGTCATCAAAAAGAAGGATTGGCAAGGCCGCGCTTGTGCTTACGATCTACGCTATCAGCATCATCCCAAATATCGTCCTCCTATTGGTGAAACTCGATTCACCATCACCAAAGACTCATTGATTGAACACCCAAGCATTGGCGATCATTTTCAAGGCTGCTTCCTCTCGATGAAACGCCCCATCACGGAAGATGTCGTCGAACCGATAAGCAAGTTTGCGGATTGGTTTAATATCGTTGGTTGTTCAATCACAGGGTGCACCCGCAACGACTTGAATGGCTTCTCTCTCGAAGACTTCGATGATGAAGGCGACTGGAAGTACCGCTCCGTTGCCCTCAATTTTGATCCGAGCACCGAGTTATTGATGGAAAAAGTACAAGGTCTCGGGCGTAAAAAAAACATCCAACACAATAACCGTACAGAAATGCTCTGGTTTACGTATCCCAATACTAGCGAACACGACATTGACTACCTCGGTGTGTGGCAGCAAACCGAATACCACCAACAGTCCATGACACAATCATGCCTATTGATGCGCCATCAACAAGTCATGCGACTGCCGAAAAATACGGACACCTGCCCAACCGATACAAGCCTGTACACCCAAGATGTTACCCGCGAATTTGCCGACATGTGGTGGGTCAACAATAGCGCCCCCAAAGCCGAACTCGCGCAAATGAACGTCATGGTGCGTTGGTCAACAACCCCATCCGAAATCAATTACACCACCTGGGAATACTTGCCAGCTGGTGCAACTTGGGAGCAAGGCATTTTATATCGCTATCAACAAAATGTTCTGCGCAACCAAGACGGTTCCGATCGCATTGAAACCCACACCATTTCTGAATTTGTCAAAGTGAGCGAGGATGTATAACCATGGCAACAGCAGTAGCACTGACACAAATCATTCAACAATGGCAATCTGGTGATAAACGAGCTGAGAGCGAGCTCTATCAGTTTGCTTATTTACAGTTGCGTAAGATCGCCCAACATGAGCGTGAACGAAATGCAGAAAAGTACGGCACCGACAACAAAGTACTGGCAGACAGCGTCAACAGCACCACGGCATTAATTCATGATGCTTACCTGAAAATGTCCAACTGCGACATGAGTGAAATTGAAACAAAGCGCGATTTCTTTTTGATGGCCGCCAAAGTGATGCGTCAAATTTTGATCGACAACGCACGCTCGCACCAAGCACAAAAGCGTCAACACATTACATTGATGAGAGATGAAGAAGATCGTTTCGAGCAATTGATTATCATGGATAAAGCTCTGGATAGTTTCAGTAGCCGCTATCCACGCCAATCGAGCGCACTCAAACTCAAGTATTTAATGGGCATGAAAAACCAAGAAATCAGTGAGCTACTCGAATGCAGCGCAAGCCTGATAGAGAAAGACCTCAAATTCTCTCGCAGTTGGCTACAATCACGAATGGCGCACACGTAATCATGAACAAAAAGCTTTGGATAATCGGCGCAGTATGCGTCGGTTTGTTCGGTATTTACTTCATTTCAAACAAACACAATTTGGCATCTGTGGAAGACTCGTCAGACAACGCCGACAAGTCAACCCAGCAAGCACATCGTCAATATGAGCGCACATCTTTAGTTGAAGTAAAGCAAGCGTTGACAGGTTCTGCGTTGGATCGCACTCATAAAAAAGCGGGAGATGACGCATTTAACTCCGCCCTTTTAGGACAACCAGGCCCTGTTACGAATCCATTTCATACCACAGAAGACAACACGTTTTACGAGTCAGCATTGGGTGATAAGAACAGCCGACCACAAGAGGACCCATCAGAGAATAATAAACCCATCATCAACCTCACTGTGGAACAGCAGCTACAAACCATTATTTATGCTTGGGAGCTGAAACAAAACTCTCCGGTGAGTTATTCGCTCAACCTTAACCAGCTTTTTGAAGACCCAGATGGCGATCTCCTCACCACTCAGATTTGGCTTGAAAACGCCAATGGGTTAAGAGTCCTCAACCAAGGACAAATGATGGTGCAAGGAGCGCCTGAGGAAATAAAAACCACCACATATTTGGCGGTAGCAGCGCGCGATGATTATCACGGTAATAGCGATCATGCATGGGTCACAACGCGCTTTGAGTTACCCGTTATCACACCCGATCAAAATGACACAGAACACTCGTTAGTTGGCGATGTAGTTTATCGCCTAGAGACGACACAAAATCTTGCAGGTATCGCGTACGCGTATGAAGTGGTGTATTGCGAGGCCTTTCAGTTTGAGGGGGGCGAAGTAAGTTATGCCGCCTCACACAACAAACGCCAGTGTCCTGAAAAGGGAGACTTGAAAAAAGTGGGCAAGTACAAAATCAGTGATGACTCGTTGATCGTTTATGTCCAAGGTGTACGCCAAATTTGGACCATCAAAAAAGAATACCCATCTCAGGTTCATGAAGATACTCGGAACTACTTCACCACCGTGTTTGATGGTAAACAATTCGAAAGCTACACCATGCAAAAAAACAAGCAATCGATGGAAAAGCGCATCAACGCACCGACAGGGCGATATTTACGCCAGATATCCTTTTTTGACTATTTGTTACCTCTCCCAAGCGGGGGGTATCTGGTTGCTGAAGCTGGCAATTATATTTATCACTATGGTACTAAAGTCGTGGGTCCGCATGGTGAAAGTCTCGAATCCGATCTCAATTTACGAACTTATGGTCCTAACCTGTATTGTAGCGATGTCGCCATTTGGTATCACAGCCATGTCATTGCTGGTCAAGGAGACTATCAAATAGACATCATATCAGACCCTAACCCAGACGATCCGACTTACCAAATTGATTGCCACGAGTTCATCAGCGCCCCTGCTACTGGACAACAATCGTTATCGTTTGATCTTAACTATTCCCCTTACGATGAACTACTTGATGGCGAGGTGTATAGCTACATTTTACGTCCGAAACCTGAGCTCGCTGATCACGTTGAGGAATTTAAGATCAACATGATTTATCACGCCCCTGTCCTTAGCGACACCCAATAAACCTCTATTTACAGGTGGTTATTTTGACAAAACAATCATCACCAAAATAAAACTGGAAGCGTGATCAAATTATCAATTTTCCATCATAGACAAAAAATAGAAATAAATTTTACGGGTTTTGTGCGGATTTTCGTGTCTTGAACCTAAGCTCAATAGTCATTAAAAAGACACCACTCTCTTATATCTCACTAGTGAGATATAAGGAAAAAAATAATAAAAAAAGCGACTTTCTCATTCGGAAACGAAACAAGGACAAATAAATAATGAATAAGGTGAGTTTACTAGCAGCGTCAGTGGCTATCGCTCTTACAGGCTGTGGCGGTTCAGATGGTGGTTCAAACAGTGCTAACGACGGCGTTGTGATCACAGGTTTTGACGGCTACTTCAAGCATGCCGTTGTTTTTGAAGATACGAACAACAACGGCCAATGGGACACTCAAGAAACATTCCTTGGTCTGACCGATGAGAAAGGTCAGCTTAAATTGGATGCAAAACCAGAAAGCACTCTAGCGCTGCAGACCATTACACCAAACGGTGCAAAGCAGAAACAGCTTATCGCTTTGGATGCTAAAGAGTACGCTGGCAAATACACGGTTGATATGGATCATCCAGGCCAAGCCATGGCCCACGAAATCGTGTTCCGTGCACCAACATCGTCAAACGTGATTTCACCTATCACGGACCTTGTTGCGATTGAAATGGCAAAAGATCCAGCCATTAGTGAAGAAGACGCGAAAGCGAAAGTAAACCAAGCGCTAGGAGGCTCAGAAGAAGCACCAATTGATCTGTACAGTGATTTTGTTGAAGGTGCGACAAAAAACGCCGAACTACATAAAACCGCTCAGATTCTGACCGACTCGAAAGCACAAAACCCAACGAACTACGAGAAAAAAGCCACGGAGTTTGCTCAAGCGGCAAACCAAGAAGTGGAACGTCTTGTTGCATCTGGCGAAAACATCAATGACCCAAATCTACGTCCAATCATCACTGACGCGACCCCAGACAGCGACACCTTAGCACCTGAAACGGCAGTTAATAACAAGCTAACCGTAAACAAAATCGTCGAAAAGGCAGCTAAAGATAAGCTAGAAAATCTACCAAAAATCGTACAAGGCGTGGACTTTGATGGCTTAGAGCTAGACATTGAAGGTCTATTTGCAGACAAAGACCAAAACCTTGTGACAACCAAACTGACGCACAACTTTGCAGGCACAGGCATTGAAGTTGTGCAAACTGGCAACCTGATTGTTCTACAACCAACTGCAATCGTAGAGAAAGCTGGTGATTTTGAGATTGTTCTAACGGCGCAAGACATTGATTCGTCAGGTAAGGTTTTGGGTACGGTAAGCACCGTATTTCAGTTCGAAATCGAATCGGCAAACTTACCACCAATGGTTGTAGAAACAGAACAAGCGCATCTGCAGTCCATCGTTGATGGTTGGTACCTACAACAAGGTGAAGTATTTGAACAAACGCTCGATATTTCTAGCTTGTTCCAAGATAAAGACGGTCATATCACCGACTACTCAGCGGACTATGTGGACATTGAAGGTCTAACAGTATCTGAGGATGGTAATGCAATTATCACCATTAAAGGCACACCAACAAAAGCAGGTGAAGCTGGAGCAACACTTGCGATTAGCGCAACAGATGGCCATACCGCGGTACAAATTGCGCTCAGCATGCCAACGGTTATCGAAGGCGTCACGCCACCACCAGTAGTACCGACTTTGGGCTTCACTCACGAGCACTTCAACGGTCAAGAATGGAAAATGGGTAGCTTTGCACAGAAAGATGGTGAAATCGGCTACGCCATGTTGATGCAAGATTCTGAAGGCCTACTATTCTGCTGGGGTTCAAACCACGATGAGATGAGTCAAGAGTACAAAGCGAACATCAGTGACTTCCTAAAAGACACATGGGAACACGATGCTTACGCCATTCTTGCCGATCTGGACCAACAAACTGGTTACACAGAATACAACAATAAAGACTGTAACGACGTTGAGTTGAAAGACGGCAAGCTATACAACAGCTACGGCGACGAGTATGAAATGTTGTACCAGCACAAAACCGAGCATAACGGCACTCAAATGATCGTTAAAATCTCAGATGATGAGCTGTTCTGGATGGACTCAAGCAATACCCCATTCGCAGAATCACTTTCGGTTGCAGAACACATCAAACAAGGCACGGTAGAGCATGACTTGATGGTAGAAAGTAATGGCACAGGCGACGACACAGTCCTGAAATACTCGTCAGGTGCGTACGAATACGACACTGATACTTACAACTACACTTCGTTCATGCCAACAGGATTCCAAACTCCAGGTAATTGGGAAATCCAGAATGATGAAGACCGTGAACTGCTGATTCTAGAAGAAACAGGCTCAGAGTCAGATTACAAAACTCGTCATCGTTACATCAACCGCGATTTTGGTGACTTTTATATTGGTATTCGTTGGAGTAAAGAACAAAACGGTCATGAATCCGCACCGGAATATGGTCTGTACTCTAACAGCAAAGAAGCCATGACAAGCATCGCGAGTTCACTACCGATTTTGGAGCCTGGTGATGATGACTAAAGCAACCATCGTTAACCCTTGCTGTGATAGCGTGCATTTGCGTAGAAGACGCAGAACATTTTGGGAACGATTGGTCGGCATCAAAGAAGTGTATATCTGCTCTAACTGTCACAAAGAAACGCCACTCAAATAGCGATAATATTTGAGACCGCAAAAAGCCCCGAACTCGGGGCTTTCTTCTATATTTTGACCGCAATATCTGAGTCGTTATTTCACGCACACCACGTTCAATAATGAGGTCCCGGTGAGCTGATTGGGCTCACGATCGGCGAACAAACCTTTCTTATCTTTGCCCCAATACGGCAGTTGCAGTGGCCATTGATTTTTTTCCATCACCCCAGACGCCCTCAGCGCTTTAAACTCTGCAGGGTTAGCTAAGTTCATACCCAGTTGCTGACATACTTTGTGCGAGTTTTCGTAGTTGAGGCGGTTCCACGGCTTACCATGTTCCATGTAAAACTGATTATGGTGAACGAGTAAATATGGGACCACGTACGTTTTGCCCTGTACTGAAGTTCTCAACCGAACTTCAATGTCATCATTTCCAGTGACAATTGGCTTCGCTTTGGTCTTAGCAACAGGCGTAGACGAAGAGCTATCACGTAAACTTTTTGCCTTGGTATCTGGCTTCTCTGCCCGCGCTTTAAAGGCGTCGGTATCAGCTCGCACAGCAGGAACTGGCGCGGGTTTCGGGGTCACCGTCGGTGTTGGCTTAACCGAAGATGCGGCTGATTTCGACGATACAGTAGATTTAGGTGTAGGTGGTGTTACTGGTTGTTTCGTCCCTTTCCCAACCACTCGGATGAACGCCTCTTTGTAATTCGACAAGGTTTTGACTCCTCGTAAGTCATCCCTCGCATCAGACAATGCCTTGTAAGGTCCAATCAAACAGCGATAGCCTTTGGATTCAGGCTTCATCCATACGTCAGTCGTGATTTTACTATAGAGAGGCTTAGCTTTCGCGAGAGACATAGGCTTGGGTAGCAATCCGCATTGAATCCAGTAAAGGTAGTTGCCCCCCTGCGGCACTTTCTTTCCCCATACTCCGTTACCAATTGGGCACGTTTTCTCAAGCATCGGTAATTCTTTCTCGCTGGCTTGAGTGGCTTGGCAAAGGAACTCCTCCGCCGATACTGGGCTAGAAAACTGGGCGCATACTAGCAACAAACCCAAAGCCAGGCTTGCTTGGAAGATACGAGATGGGTGTTGTGCCTTCTTCATTTCCATACACTTCACTCTAAATTAGTGGGTAAGGTCATTATGGCGGCAAAGCGCCAAAAAAATGTGAACAAAGAATAACTAGCAAAAAAAGAGCCGGAATTTGCATCCGGCTCTCAGTTTAGGAAGGAATTAAGCAAATTTACAACGCTTGGCGGGAAAATTCTTAACCTTTGTACAGTTTCGGGTTGAATACGTCTCGTAACCAGTCACCCAATAAGTTGATAACCAGAACCAGTGTAACCAACACGATGCCTGGGAAGGCAGTAATCCACCACGCACCTGAGAAGATGTAGTTAAAGCCGATGCTGATCAGCGCACCTAGTGACGGCTGATCAACAGGAAGACCCAAACCTAGGAATGACAGTGCCGCTTCCGACATGATCGCATTCGCTACCTGTACCGTCGAGATAACCAAGATTGGTGATAGACAGTTCGGCAGGATGTGACGGAACATGATGCGTGGCGCTTTAAAGCCCATCACTCGTGCCGCTTCTACGTATTCTTTCTTCTTCTCTGCCAATACCGAGGCGCGAATGGTCCGTGCGTATTGCGGCCATTCTGCCACACCGATGATCACCACCAGCATGACCACCGCATATTGGCTGTAAAAATCACTGCCAAAGCTGGCTTTGAAGATAGCTGACACGATGATCGCGACCATCATGGTCGAGAACGACAACTGTACGTCTGCAAAACGCATCAAGAAGCTATCGATACGGCCACCGAAATAACCCGCCGACAAACCAATGATGATACCCAGTACCAACTGAAGGCCAACAGCCAGGAAGCCGATGGTTAGAGACAGACGAGAGCCGTAAAGAATGGTCGATAAAATATCGCGACCTTGCTCGTCAGTACCCAACACAAAGCGCTCATCGCCATCTTCCATCCACGAAGGTGGCAACTCAGAATCCATGATGTCGATAGACGTCAGATCGTACGGGTCTGTTGGCGCAAGAATCGGTGCAGCCAATGCCAATACTAAGAACATCATAAAGACGGTAAAACTCGCCATCGCCACTTTGTCGCGTTTGAAGTAATACAGAAAATCTGACTCTTTGAAACGCTGCCACGCTGATGGAGCAGGAGCTGGTGTTAAATTTGATTGGCTCATGATTAAGCTCCTTTTCCAGTTAGGTTCACAGTTGGGTTGATGATGCCGTACAGCAAGTCAACGATGGTATTGGTTACCACGAAGATCAGACCAACAAAGATAACGTAGGCAGTGATCAGCGGTGTATCTACACGGTTGATTGCCTCTAGGAAAAGGAAGCCAGTGCCCGGCCATTGGAACACGGTTTCAGTAAGAATGGTGTAGGCCACCATGGTACCAATCTGCACGCCACCTACCGTCAATACTGGTAGCATGGTGTTCTTAAGTGCATGTTGGTAATAAATCTTTTGTAAGTTCAAACCTTTTGCTTTGGCAAACTTAATGTATTCCGAGCTCAGTACTTCCAGCATTTCTGAACGTACCAGACGGATGAACAACGGCAGCATGATAGACGCTAGCGCAATACACGGCAGGATAAGGTGCTTAATGCCATCGATGGTAAAGAAGCCAGATTCCCAACCGAGCACGTTAGCGGTTTCACCTCGCCCATAGGAAGGCAACCAACCGAGTTCTATTGAAAAGACATACATCAGCATGATTGCGGTTAAGAACACCGGAATCGAGATACCGACACTGCTCATCGCCATGACAAATTTGGTAAAAACACTCTTAGGATGAATCGCAGAGTACACCCCAAGCGGAATAGAGAAAACAATGATGATAAGCGTCGCGCCAAACACGAGCTCTAATGTAGCTACCAGCTTGTCGAGAATCACCTCAACCGCAGGTCGCTTGAAAAAATATGAGGTACCCAAATCACCTTGCAGTGCATTACCCACAAAGCGCGTGTACTTTGTGATAAAGGGATCGTTCAGGCCTAAGTCGTCGCGTAGCGCTTGACGCTCCGATTCCGAAACCGACTGACCTACAAGCTCACGCAGCGGATCACCCAGGTTGTCCTGAATGGCAAACGCCACCAAACTGATCACAAACATCACTATCAGTGCCTGAAACAGGCGCTTGACCAGAAACGAAAACATTCCTTGCCCCTTAACTATCCATAGATCTCTAAATTAGAGAGAAAATTCAGTCTAAATAACCAACTCAATCCGACTGAAACAAAGCTGAGTCGAGTGCTTTAAGTTGAGGAGGGAAATCCATCCCTCCTCAAAGTCGACTAACCGTGATTATTCAACCACTAGGTCACCGAAGTAAGGCATTACCATCGGGTTAACGATATCTGCCGCTTTCACGTTAGACTTCGCGCCCCATGCTTCACTTTGCCAGTGTAGCGGTACGAATGCTGCGTCGTTGTATAGTGTCGCTTCTACGCCCTTCAGCATTTCTGCACGTTTCGCAGGATCCGTCTCTACGTTCGCAGCTTCAACCACTTTGTCCATTTCTGGGTTTGAGTAGTAACCACAGTTGTACTGACCACGACCGGTTTCTTCGTTACGAGTCATCGTTAGGAACTCGTTGAAGTTCGCTGAGTCTTCTGTATCTGAGTGCCAACCGATCATCAGCATGTCTGCCGCACACTTGTCGAACTCAGGCCAGTACTGCGCTTTTGGCATGGTCTTCAGATCAACCTTGATACCGATCTTAGACAACATTGCCGTCGCCGCTTGTGCTACTTTCGCATCGTTCACGTAACGGTTGTTTGGCGCGATCATCGTTAGCGTCAGGCCATTTTCGTAACCCGCTTCTTTCATCAACTCTTTCGCTTTCTTCAGATCGTAGCGAGGAACCAGTTTGTCATCGTGACCCACGTAACCTGCCGGGCTTTGCTGACCAGCGGCCGTTGCGAAGCCTTTCATGATTTTCTTCACAATACCTTCGTTATTGATTGCGTGAACAATCGCTTGGCGAACGCGAACGTCTTTCAATGCTTCGTTGCTGTTTTGGTTTAGTTGGAACGTGATGATACGAGTACCAGGTAGCGTAACTAGGTCGATGCCGTCTGCGTCTTCAACGCGTTTGTGGTCGTTTGGCGCTACAGGGTGAATCATGTCTACACCGCCAGAAAGCAGCGCTGCTACACGAGTTGCGTCTTCTTTGATTGGCACAAGTGTTAGCTTATCAACATTACCTTTCGACTCTTTGTCCCAGTAATCTTTAAAGCGTTCAAATTCCACTTTTACGCCCTGTTCACGTGAAGTCACAATGAATGGACCCGTGCCAGATACGTTAGTCGATGCAAATGAGTTACCGTGCTTCACTAACTCAGACTTGTCTTTGCCGTCCGCAGTTTTGCCCGTGTAGAACTTGCTGTCCATTGGGAAAATGTACGTTGCGGTTTGCAACACTAGTGGGTAAGGACCTTTAGTTACAAGATCGAACGTGTTGTCGTCAACTTTGACGATTTTTTCGTACGGGTCGAAGATGTTTTTAAAGTCAGGAGAGCTTTGTAAACGCTGGAACGTCCACACGACGTCGTCAGCCGTTAGAGTATTGCCAGAATGGAATTTCACACCTTCACGCAGTTTGAAACGAACAGTCGTATCGTTAATACGTTCCCAGCTTTCTGCTAGGCGAGGCTCGAAATCCATTTTTTGAGTAAAGCGAACCAACGGATCAAATACCATGTGTGACATTTGCAGTGTGCCACCTGATAGCTGCTCATGTGGGTCAAGCGATACTGGGTCAGCTGCATAGCCAACTTTGATATCTGCTGCCATTGCGTTAAAGCTTAGGCCCGCAGCCATTAGCGCCACTGCTAATTTGCTTTTCATGGTTTTCATTTGCATAACTCCTTCATGCGGGGATACGGATCCCTTGTTGTTGTGTTTGCGTCTTTGTTATGACTAAAGGTTAGAGCCAAGCGAATTGCTTGGTTTATGCCGTTTCGATCTCTTCTCGCAAGCCAGTAAACTCCGGCATCAGAGAAATCAATTTTTTGCTGTATTCGTGTTGAGGTGCCGTGAATAACTGTTCTGTTGGTGCCACTTCTAAAAGTGTACCCATTTGCATCACACCTACTCGGTCACACATCTGACGAATAACAGGTAAATCGTGACTGATAAACAACATAGTCAAGTTCAGCTCACTTTGCAGATCTTTCAGCAAGTTTAGAATTTGTGCCTGTACCGATACGTCCAGTGCTGAGGTCGGTTCATCACAAATCAAAAGTCGAGGACGAGTCGCCAACGCACGCGCAATAGAAATACGCTGACGCTGACCACCGGAGAATTCATGAGGGTACTTAAGCCCAGCCATTCGACCCAAACCAACATGATCCAATAGGTCATTCACGATTTGGCGAGTTTCCGACTCGTTTTTCGTCAATTTATGGAAACGGATTGGCTCAGCAATAATATCGAATACCTTCATACGAGGGTTCATTGAAGTATATGGGTTTTGGAACACCATCTGCATTTGACGACGCATCGGGCGGCGCTCTTTCTCAGAGGTTAAAGCGGTCAGGTCAATGCCCTCGAATTTCACCTGACCAGAGTTAGGTTGGTATAAACCAGCAATCACACGTGCAATGGTCGATTTACCTGAACCAGACTCGCCCACCAAACCAAAGGTTTCGCCTTCGTGCACTTCAAGGCTCACATTATTAGATGCTTGCACGTATTCTCGACGGCTCTCGAACAAAGAGTCTTTGGTCACAAAGCGAAGATTGACGTTCTTCACGTCCAAAAGCGGGCCAGTGTACTCACGCTCATCTTGGCTTTGTCCTAACCAGTGGTTCTTGATATCGAGTGGCTCCATTTCCGCCGCTTCTTCGATATAGCTTACTAACGGGAAACGATCTAGCTTTCTGTCTGAACGTGGTACCGCTGAAATTAGACTGCGAGTATAAGAGTGATCAGGATCGCCCAATACTTTGGCTGTTGGTCCAAACTCCACCAAGTCACCACGATACATTACCGCTACGCGATCGGTGACGTTGGAGACGACACCCATATCGTGAGTAACCAACATACAGCCGACATTGTTCTTGATACACAGCTCGCGGATCAAGTTGAGGATTTGGTCTTGGATAGAAACGTCTAACGCCGTAGTTGGCTCATCGGCAATGATCAGATCTGGCTCACCAGCCAAAGCAATGGCAATGACAACACGCTGACGCATACCACCAGAGAATTGGTGTGGGTACTGTTTTAAGCGGTTTTCTGGTTGCGGAATACCAACCTGCTGCATAAGAGAAAGCGCGCGCTGATACGCCTCTTCATCAGAGACCTTCATGTTGGCGTGGATCGTCTCTTTTAGCTGTTGCTCAACAGTAAAAAGTGGATTGAGCGAGGTCATCGGATCTTGGAAAATAAAACCTATTTTCGAGCCGCGAACCTTACGCATCGCTTCTGGTGATAGGCCAGAAATTTTTTCTCCATCCAGGAATACATCACCGCTAGCAACGCGACCTGGAGGGCTAAGCAAATCAATAACGGCGTTACCAACGGTGGATTTACCCGCACCTGATTCGCCAACAACACCCACGATTTCACCACGTTCAATATGAAAAGAAAGTGATTTCACGGCAGCGTGAACGCCGTGTCGGGATGGGTATTCAATACGAAGGTTTTTCACTTCTAATAGTGACATTTCAGACCTCTACTGCCTTGTCTGTGGTATCGAATCATGCCAAAGGCACCATTCATCACCTGAATGAATCCGTTCAAATTCAGAATAATACTCTGAAATCTTAATGCGGAAATAATTTGGCAAAAATCACACAAAAAAGCAACAATTAAAGTATATTCCGCCGAAAAAACATTAAATAAACGCACAATTAGCGAATAAAAATGCATTAACAAGTATTTAACCATTTTCATATCACACTATTTTTGTGCGTCATGCACCAATAAAACTAGAAAAATGCTCTAAAAGTAAACATGAGCTAAACAAGATCATTAACCATATTATTCATGTGCATTTATTAACATTTAACAAACAATATCATATGCAAAAAGTGTTTTTTCAACATAAAAAACTATTAATAAAATAGTCGGCAAATACAAAAAGCCAAACTTAGGAAGAGAAAGGATCGGTCAAAACGTGAACAAAACAGCAAAACCACACAAATCCTGCTCCAACGCAGATTATGCGCCACTTAAGCGGTTTATTGACTAAGCAAAGGAAAGTACCGCTATCCTCATTCGTACGTCATAAGAAAACTCGCCGATTTTAACCCTTTACGACACAATTGAGAGTGGGATAATAGATGAACAGTGTCAAAGCCAAGCCGTAAATAAAAGGAGCTCCTGTGCTTAAAGCGATTTTTTTTGATATGGACGAGACTTTATGTGCAACGTCACAAGCCGATAAAGTTGCAGGACAAGCGTTTACAACTTGGATTCATAAAACCTACCCACAAGTGACTGATCCAAAAGCGTTTTTGCAGCGCTACTTACAGGGTGTATACAAAAAGCTGAATGCTGAGTTCCCTCACCTTGTGGCTCTGCTACCCGATGAAAATGCCTTCCGTTGTGGCTTGATCCAAAACATCTTGGCGGAGCAAGGCGTCAGCATCACTGCAAAAGAGGCTCAACAAGCTCAAGACTACTTTGACTCTGCACGTATGGGCGCGTTCACTTTCTTCCCTGGTGTAAAAGAAATGCTCAGCGATCTTCGTCAACATTACAAACTCGTCGTGATCACTAACGGCCCGATTTTTTCTCAACACCCTAAATTAAACGCGACACAAATGAGCAACTGGGTGGACCATATTATTGTGGGAGGAGAAGAGCCAGAAGAGAAACCTGCTACAAGTATTTTCCAAAAAGCGCTCGACTTGGTCGAAGTAAAACCAGAAGAGGCTCTACACGTGGGCGACTCTTTACCTGCTGACATTGCTGGCGCTAACAATATGGGCATTTTGAGTGTATGGGTGAATGCGACAGGCGCAAGCAACTCAACGGATATAACGCCAAGTTTTGAAATCCAAGAAACGGTAGAACTGAAAGAAATCCTTAAAACACTCGCCCAATAAAAGCAGCGGATTAGAAAACTACAAAACCCCAGACACTGCTCTGGGGTTTATTTTGTCAGCTCGAAAAGCATTTGGATCATAGGTGGTCAAAAGCCCCTAGAGCTGTACACTTTTGGGGAAAATTGAAATGGAATGCCGATTCTTTTCAGGAGAGATGTAAAAAAGCCCCAGTCTTTCGACTGGGGCTCTAAATAGCGGTCGGTGAAGAGCCGAATTCTAACTTCAGGCGAACCCCACTTGGGTTCAAATCCATTGATACATTACCGACTAATACAGTCCAAGCGAGATCATAAACTCTAAAACGACGAAAGCCTGCTAAAAAGCAGGCTTTCTAATAGTGGTCGGTGAAGAGGGATTCGAACCCCCGACCCTCTGGTCCCAAACCAGATGCGCTACCAAGCTGCGCTATTCACCGAACTGTATTTGCTGATTTTCTCAAATCAGACAGGACACTTCAACTAAGAAATCACCTTAATTAATGGGGTGGCTAACGAGATTCGAACTCGCGACCACCGGAATCACAATCCAGGGCTCTACCAACTGAGCTATAGCCACCATCAATTTTTTCTGTTTACCGCTCTATATAGCCATAAACTAAATAGTGGTCGGTGAAGAGGGATTCGAACCCCCGACCCTCTGGTCCCAAACCAGATGCGCTACCAAGCTGCGCTATTCACCGACGATGTTTTATCTTGATTGAATCAAGATTGGGAGCAATGCTACCGCATTCAATCTAAAAAAGAAAGAATGGGGTGGCTAACGAGACTTGAACTCGCGACAACCGGAATCACAATCCGGGGCTCTACCAACTGAGCTATAGCCACCACTGATTTTTACCGATGTATCCTCCGAGGCAATGGTACGCCCGAAAGGATTCGAACCTTCGACCTTTGGCTCCGGAGGCCAACGCTCTATCCAACTGAGCTACGGGCGCATGCCCTATCGGCGGAGTGGAATAATACGGATATCACACTATGCCGTCTAGTACTTTTTTTACTTTTTTTATCGTTTGGTCTCTTTTTCGACAGTTATCTTCCGTTAAAGTGGATTTTTGATGTGATTCACGCCCTGTCATGGATAACTTGTTGTTTATTGCAACAAGTTATCGGGATATAATCACCCATTATTTACATTGATTTAACAGCTGCAACCAAGTTGTCTAATCATTCTATGCCATTCAGTGGAATTTAATGATTTCTCTGCTCGGCATTAATACTCTAACTATATAAATAGGTAAGTCACTTACCTCGGGAATGTGAAGTGGGTTTAATGGATATGTCTCGACAAATGATTAGCGTTTTGTTCGCTGCCTTAACGTTTTCTACGGCAGCTTTAGCTTCTGACATCAGCCAAACTGAATACGATGCGATCGCAGAACGCATCCAACCTGTCGGTGATGTTTATCTAGCGGGTTCTGAGCCAGTGAAAGAAGAACCAACCGGTCCACGTGATGGCGCCACAGTTTATGGTACTTTTTGTATTGCTTGTCACGCATCTGGTGTAAACGGCGCACCTAAAACAGGTAATGCCGATGATTGGGCACCACGTATTGCACAAGGCAAAGATACGTTAGTGAAGCACGCATTAGAAGGCTTCAATGCGATGCCAGCCAAAGGAACCTGTATGGACTGTTCTGACGATGAAATCATCGCAGCAATTGACCACATGATTGAAGGTCTATAAGTAAAGACATCAACGAAAAAGGCTTGCCAGTTGGCAAGCCTTTTTGTTTTTAGTCAGTGAGAACAAGGTTACTTTACTTCTTAAACATTGCTCGAATATTGGCAATGTGTGCTTGACCTTTCGCCATACGCTCTTCTGCTGATACTGGCTTTTTGTTTACTTCCCATTCAACGTCATCAAATGGCAACTCATCCAAAAAGCGGCTTTGAGTCGGTTTGATCAACTCGCCGAACTGCCGACGCTCTTTGCACATAGTGAAAGTCAGTTCACGTTGCGCTCGAGTAATACCAACGTACATCAGGCGACGCTCTTCTTCCACGTTATCTTCATCAATACTGGTTTGGTGCGGTAAAATACCTTCTTCGGACCCAATTAAGTATACATATGGGAACTCAAGGCCTTTTGATGCGTGCAAGGTCATCAGTTGTACTGCATCACTGTCTTCATCTTCTTCACCGCGCTCCATCATGTCACGCAAGGTCAAACGTTGAACGACTTCTTTTAACGTTTTCTCTTCTTGATCGTAGTTGTCACCCTCTAGGTCCGCCACTATCCATGAATAAAGGTCAGAAACGTTTTTCATTCGCATTTCAGCGGCTTTCGGACTTGCTGAAGTTTCGTATAGCCAATCTTCATAATGGATATCACGAACTAGCGAACGAACCGCTTCGACGGTATCACCACGCTCAGCTTGATCAGCAATCGCCACTAGCCATTGGGTGAAACGACGCAAGTTTTCTAGACCACGTCCCGTTAGGTGCTGTTCGAGCCCCATTTCAAAGCTCGATTCAAACAGGCTCTTCCCTCGCATATTGGCATAACTGCCTAACTTCTCTAACGTTACTGGGCCAATTTCACGTCGTGGAGTATTCACAATGCGCAAAAATGCATTGTCGTCATCCGGATTAACCAAAACGCGCAAATACGCCATGATGTCTTTAATCTCTGCGCGCGCAAAAAACGAGGTGCCGCCAGAAATTTTATACGGTACACGGTTTTGCATCAGAGACTTTTCAATCAAACGTGATTGGTGGTTACCACGATATAGAATCGCATAATCTTTATATTCGGTACGGTTTAGGAACTTATGCGCAATTAGTTCACCCGTTACGCGCTCTGCTTCGTGCTCTTCATTTTTAGCCAACAACACTTTGAGTTTTTCACCGTCAGGAATTTCAGAGAACAGGGACTTCTCATAGACGTGAGGGTTGTTAGCTATCAAAATGTTGGCCGCACGCAGGATTCGACTCGTTGAACGGTAGTTTTGCTCTAGCTTAATCAAACGCAAATTCGGATAATCTTCACCCAGCAACACGAGGTTCTGAGGTTTCGCACCACGCCATGAATAAATAGACTGATCGTCATCCCCTACAACCGTCAATCGTCCACGTTCTCCGACAATTAATTTGACCAGCTCATACTGACTCGTGTTGGTATCTTGATACTCGTCAACCAGTAGGTAACGGATACGATTCTGCCAACGCTGACGAACGTCTTCATGATTACGTAAGAGTAAAACGGGCATCAAAATTAGGTCATCAAAATCAAGCGCGTTATAGGCTTTCATTTGCTTTTGGTACATATCAAAACAGAACGCAAACAATTGTTGCTGTTCACCTTGCGCACGCGCTTTGGCTTGCTCTGGCGTCAACATGTCGTTTTTCCAGTTGGAAATACAACTCAGAAGCTGACGTAGCAGATCTTTATCACCATCAAGCTGCTTTTCAGTAAGCTCCTTGAGCAGCGCTAGCTGGTCTTGGTCATCAAACAGTGAGAAGCCCGCTTTCAACCCTAAATGCTTGTACTCACGCTTGATGATGTTCAATCCTAAAGTGTGGAATGTTGATACCATCAAACCTTTAGACTCACCTTTCCCTAACGTTTGACCTACACGCTCCTTCATTTCACGTGCCGCTTTGTTGGTAAACGTCACCGCCGCAATGTTACGCGCTTTGTAACCACATTGCTGAACCAGATAAGCGATTTTATTGGTAATAACACGAGTTTTGCCCGAGCCAGCACCAGCTAGCACTAGGCATGGACCAGACACGTATTTCACGGCTTCATCTTGACTAGGGTTCAGCTTCATAGAAATTCTCTGCGGGTGATGAATGTGGCGCCTATGATAAAGGGGTGGCCTCGTGAAAGCTATGCTGATTTCTTGTAATTTTCACACCAATTAAGTGCAATATTCTGTTGCATAAATGGCGGGTATTTAAGCTATAATGAATGAACGTTCATTCACTAAAGGGTGACATTATGAAGGATAACCCTGCTGTAGATAAACGAGAACAAATCTTAGTCGCTGCTGAACAACTCATTGCTGAATCTGGCTTTCAAGGGCTTTCCATGCAAAAGCTCGCCAATGAGGCAGGTGTCGCAGCAGGGACGATTTACCGTTATTTCTCAGATAAAGAACATCTTTTAGAGGAACTACGCCTTAACGTTGCTAAGCGTGTTGCTACTGCGGTGCAACTAGGTGTTAGTGAAGAGATGCCTTTAAAACAGCGTTATCGAACCATGTGGCTCAATATTTGGAATCTAGCGAGCTCGAACTTAAGTGCGATCAGCAACCGAGTCCAATATGAATCTTTACCCTGTTCAAATAGTAGCAAAGCTCGGGAACTTGAGAGACAAATGTTTGCCCAAGTAGATCTTCTTTTCAATCAGGGCAAAGACGAGGGAGTATTCAAGCTTCTCGATAACGAAGTACTTTCTGGATTAAGTTTTGAGGCAAGTGTTGCACTTGCTCGGAAACACGCTTTGGGATTTTATCAACTGGATAAGACGGCATTAGAGGCCGCTATTGAAGCCAGTTGGGATGCAATTATTAAACACTAACTTGGAGTTCTTAATAGAATGAAAAAGTGGACTTTCTTTATGTTACTTATCGCCGTTCTCTTGTTCGGCAGCGTGATAGGTTTCAATTTATTTAAGCAACAAAAGATCGCTGAATACATGGCAAACCGTCCTGAACCTGAGTTCCCAGTAACCGTGACAGAAGTGCAAGCGGTGGATTGGGTACCAGTCATCGAGGCAATTGGTTTTATCGAGCCAAACCAAGGCGTGACGGTAGCGAACGAAACGAGCGGTGTTATCGATAAAATCGCGTTTGATTCCGGTACTCAAGTTAAATCGGGTCAGCCATTAGTGTTGCTTGATTCTGAAGTCGAAAAAGCAAATTTGAAGAGCTCGCAAGCTAAGTTGCCAGCGGCAGAAGCGAAATACAAACGCTACCAAGGCCTATTCAAAAAAGGCTCTATTTCTAAAGAAGCGTATGACGAAGCAGAAGCAAACTACTTCTCCTTAAAAGCGGATATTGAAAGCCTGAAAGCAACCATCGACCGACGTGAAATCAAAGCGCCATTTGATGGTGTGGTAGGTATTCGTAACGTGTACCTCGGTCAGTACCTACAGGCGGGCACCGATATTGTTCGCCTTGAAGATACCAGCGTGATGCGCTTGCGCTTCACCGTGCCACAAACCGATATTTCACGTATCAATATCGATCAAGAAGTGGATATCTTTGTTGACGCTTATCCAGACCAACCTTTCAAAGGGTCTATTTCTGCGATTGAACCAGCTGTAAACGTACAAAGTGGTTTGATTCAAGTTCAAGCGGATATCCCTAACAGTGACGGCAAACTACGTAGTGGTATGTTCGCGCGTGCAAACATCATTCTGCCTAAATTAGAAAATCAGGTCACGCTACCTCAAACCGCGATCACATTTACGCTGTATGGCGACAATGTTTACATCGTAACAGAAGAAGATGGCGAAAAACGCGTTAAGCAGCATGTGGTAAAAGTTGGCGAACGCTCTAAAGATATCGCACACATTCTAGAAGGCGTGAAGCCAGGTGATGTAGTGGTGACATCGGGTCAAGTCCGTTTGAGTAACCATGCGAAAGTAAGCATTGTCGAAAGCGATGCAACTACCCCACCTGCTGAAACACCAATGCTTTAAGTTGGAGGCATCATGCGCTTTACAGATGTTTTTATAAAACGTCCAGTTTTAGCGGTATCGATCAGCTTTTTGATTGCATTGCTTGGTTTGCAAGCGGTGTTCAAAATGCAGGTTCGTGAATACCCTGAAATGACGAATACGGTGGTCACCGTGACCACCAGTTACTACGGTGCAAGTGCCAACTTGATCCAAGGCTTTATTACTCAGCCATTGGAGCAAGCGGTAGCGCAAGCCGATAATATTGATTACATGACTTCGCAATCGGTACTGGGTAAATCGACCATTACTGTAAACATGAAGTTGAATACTGATCCAAATGCGGCGTTGTCTGACATTCTGGCGAAAACCAACTCGGTACGTTCACAGCTACCAAAAGAAGCCGAAGACCCAACCGTAACCATGTCGACAGGTTCGACAACGGCGGTACTGTACATCGGCTTTACGAGTGACGAGTTATCTTCAAGCCAGATCACTGACTACCTTGAGCGTGTAATCAACCCGCAGTTGTTCACCGTAAACGGTGTGTCCAAAGTTGACCTGTATGGTGGTATGAAGTACGCACTGCGCGTATGGTTAGATCCTGCCAAAATGGGCGCTTTGAAGCTTACCGCAACCGATGTGATGAGCGTTCTTAACGCCAACAACTACCAATCTGCAACCGGTCAAGCGACGGGTGAGTTCGTGCTTTATAACGGTAGCGCAGATACTCAGGTATCAAACGTTGCTGAACTTGAAGCATTGGTCGTGAAAACTGGTGAAGGGGATGTCATCCGCCTAGGTGATATCGCTAAAGTAACGCTAGAGAAGAGTCACGACGTTTATCGCGCAAGTGCAAACGGTCAAGAAGCTGTGGTTGCGGCGATCAACGCAGCGCCAAGTGCTAACCCAATCAACATTGCAGCAGACGTACTTGAACTGTTGCCTCAGCTTGAGCGCAACCTACCAAGTAACATCAAAATGAACGTAATGTACGACTCAACTATCGCCATCAACGAATCGATTCACGAAGTAGTGAAAACGATTCTTGAAGCAGCAGTAATCGTACTTGTGGTTATCACACTGTTCCTAGGTTCATTCCGCGCGGTAATCATTCCTATCGTGACCATTCCACTTTCATTGATTGGTGTGGCAATGGTGATGCAGGCAATGGGTTTCTCTTGGAACTTGATGACGCTACTGGCGATGGTGCTTGCCATCGGTCTGGTGGTGGATGACGCGATCGTTGTACTAGAAAACGTTGACCGTCACATCAAAGAAGGGGAATCACCATTCCGAGCTGCAATCATTGGTACACGTGAAATTGCGGTTCCAGTTATCGCGATGACATTGACGCTAGGTGCAGTGTACGCACCGATCGCATTGATGGGTGGTATCACCGGTTCATTGTTCAAAGAGTTCGCTTTGACACTGGCAGGTTCAGTATTCGTATCCGGCATCATCGCTTTGACACTATCACCAATGATGTGTTCGAAGATGCTGAAGGCGAACGAGAAGCCAAGCAAGTTTGAGCAAAAAGTTCACCATATCCTTGATGGCATGACCACTCGTTACGAAGGCATGTTGAAAGCGGTAATGGCTCATCGTCCGGTTGTTATTGCGTTTGCAATCATTGTATTTGCAAGCTTACCGGTCTTGTTCAAGTTTATTCCTAGCGAACTAGCACCATCTGAAGATAAAGGTGTGGTCATGCTGATGGGTACCGCACCATCAAACGCGAACTTGGACTATATCCAAAATACCATGGATGACGTAAACCAAATACTCTCAGATCAACCGGAGGTGGAATACGCGCAGGTCTTTAATGGTGTACCAAACTCAAACCAAGCGTTTGGCCTAGCAACATTGAAGCCTTGGAGTGAACGAGAGGCAAGCCAATCTGAAATCACGAAACGTGTGGGTGGCCTAGTATCAAGTGTACCTGGTATGTCTGTCACTGCATTCCAAATGCCAGAGCTTCCAGGTGCAGGCTCAGGTCTACCTGTTCAGTTTGTAATTACAACACCAAATAGCTTCGAGAGCTTGTTTACTATCGCTAGCGATATTCTAACCGATGTTGCAAGTAGCCCAATGTTTGTCTATTCCGACCTGGATTTGAACTACGATTCAGCAACGATGAAGATCAAGATCGATAAAGACAAAGCGGGTGCCTACGGTGTGACTATGCAAGACATTGGCATCACTCTCAGCACCATGATGGCAGATGGTTATGTAAACCGAATCGACCTGAATGGCCGCTCGTATGAGGTGATCCCTCAAGTTGAGCGTAAATGGCGTCTAAACCCAGAATCGATGAAGAACTACTATGTACGCTCTGTGGATGGTAAAGCGGTTCCATTAGGCAGTCTGATTACTATCGATGTGGTGGCTGAGCCTCGCTCTTTGCCACACTTCAACCAGCTAAACTCAGCGACTGTGGGTGCAGTACCATCGCCTAGTGTTGCTATGGGTGACGCAATCGACTGGTTTGAAAATATTGCACAAACCAAGCTGCCTGCAGGCTATAACCACGATTACATGGGCGAATCTCGTCAGTTTGTAACGGAAGGTAGTGCCTTGTATGCAACCTTCGGTCTTGCACTTGCGATCATCTTCCTCGTTCTGGCGATTCAATTTGAATCACTCCGCGATCCTATTGTCATCATGGTATCTGTACCTCTGGCAATATGTGGTGCCTTGATCGCATTGGCCTGGGGTACGGCCTCGATGAACATCTACTCGCAGGTTGGTTTGATCACGCTGGTCGGCCTAATAACCAAGCACGGTATCTTGATCTGTGAAGTCGCCAAGGAAGAGCAGTTACATAATAAACTGTCTCGTATTGATGCGGTGATGGAAGCTGCGAAAGTGCGTCTTCGCCCTATCCTAATGACCACTGCTGCGATGATCGCAGGTCTTATCCCACTGATGTACGCAACAGGTGCAGGTGCCGCGCAACGTTTCAGTATCGGTATCGTCATCGTTGCTGGCCTTGCAATCGGTACACTGTTCACACTATTTGTACTACCTGTGATTTACAGCTACCTAGCTGAAAAACACAAACCTCTGCCAGTATTTGTTGAAGACAAAGACTTGGAGAAGTTAGCGCGAGTTGACGAAGCGAAAGCAGCTCATCGTGAATTAGCGGATAACAGATAAGCTATTAAGGCATTCAAAAAGGTCACTTCGGTGGCCTTTTTTATTGCCGCTCTCTTTTTTGCCATCTAAATGGCGACTTTCACGTATCATTTACTTAAAATGAGGACAAATCAAAAGGAGTTTTAGCCACTATGTTTGACCCAAAGAAATTAGAGCAAATTGCTAAACAGATTCACGACTCAATGCCTCAACCTGTAAAAGAGTTGGGCTCTGATGTCGATCAGAAAGTTCGTCAAGTAATCCAAGGCCAGCTAAACAAGCTAGATGTTGTAAGTCGCGAAGAGTTTGATGTTCAAACTCAAGTTTTACTACGTACACGTCAAAAGCTAACAGAAATGGAACAGAAGTTGGCACAACTTGAAGAAAAGCTTGCTGAAAAATAAGTATCAAAGCGCTCCTCACAAAGGAGCGTTTTTCTTATCGGCGCGCAGATAAATCGGCTAAAAACAAAAAGGCTTGGTCAACGGCGACCAAGCCTTTTGATTAGATGTTGTGTTTTATTTTGTATTTATCACTCCAGTCTGCCTGGAGTTTATCTACTGCGTTACTTGAGACTAAGTAAATTACGCTGTATTAAGGTTTCATTTCTAGGAGTACGATAGTAAACGAGCACCTTCGACACCGAAATGGAGCCTTAAGGCCAGTCATTTAGCCGCCCACCGCGATACGCTTCATATCAGTCATGTAACCACGTAGCTCTTCACCGATGTACTCTACAGGGTGGTTACGGATTGTTTCATTCACAGCGATAAGAGTCGCGTTATCCACTTGGTTAGACGTTTCACCTAAACCTTTACCAATTACGTCAGTATTTACGGCTGGCATAAACTTCTCACGTAGAAGCGGCGTTGCTACGTTAGCGAACAGGTAGTTACCGTATTCCGCAGTGTCTGAGATAACCACGTTCATCTCGTATAAACGCTTACGTGCGATAGTGTTTGCGATAAGTGGCAGCTCGTGTAGAGACTCGTAGTAAGCAGACTCATCGATGATGCCAGATGCCGTCATCGCTTCGAATGCTAGCTCAACACCCGCACGAACCATAGCAACCATCAAGATGCCGTTATCGAAGTACTCTTGCTCAGAGATTTCTACGTCAGTTTCTGGGTAGTTTTCGAAAGCAGTTTCACCTGTTTCTGCACGCCAGCCTAGTAGATTTGCATCGTCGTTTGCCCAGTCAGCCATCATAGTGCTAGAGAAGTGACCGGTGATGATGTCATCCATGTGCTTGTTGTATAGCGGACGCATAAGTTCTTTTAGCTCTTCAGAAAGCTCAAATGCTTTCACTTTTGCAGGGTTAGTTAGGCGATCCATCATGTGAGTGATACCACCAAACTTCAGTGCTTCAGTGATGGTTTCCCAACCGTATTGAAGAAGCTTACCAGCGTAGCCAGGATCGATACCATCAGCAATCATCTTCTCGTAACACACGATAGAGCCAGCCTGTAGCATGCCACAAAGGATAGTTTGCTCACCCATTAGGTCAGATTTCACCTCAGCAACAAAAGAAGACTCTAGACAGCCAGCACGGTGACCACCGGTTGCAGCAGCCCAAGCTTTCGCGATATCCCAACCTTCACCTTTTGGGTCGTTCTCTGGGTGAACAGCGATAAGAGTCGGTACACCGAAACCGCGCTTGTATTCTTCACGAACTTCCGTACCTGGACATTTAGGTGCAACCATTACTACCGTTAGGTCTTTACGGATTTGCATGCCTTCTTCAACAACGTTGAAACCGTGAGAGTAACCTAGTGCTGCGCCTTCTTTCATTAACGGCATTACCGTCTCAACAACGTTTGTGTGCTGCTTATCTGGAGTAAGGTTTACTACTAGATCAGCTTGTGGAATTAGCGTTTCGTAGCTACCTACCTCAAAACCGTTGTCTTTTGCGTTTTTGAATGACTGGCGTTGCTCATCAATCGCGGCTTGGCGAAGCGCATAAGCAACGTCTAGACCAGAGTCGCGCATGTTCAGACCTTGGTTAAGACCTTGAGCACCACAACCTACAATGACTACTTTCTTACCTTTCAGATAATCCGCTTCTGAAGCGAACTCACTGCGGTCCATAAAACGACAACGACCTAATTGGTCCAACTGCTCGCGCAAGTTTAGGGTATTGAAATAATTAGCCATCTGGGTGCTCCTTTGAGATTCTTCCATTGAGGTCAGTAATTGCCTTACCGAATAACTTCATACTAAAACAGACATGAGATTGCTTAAAGTGATATATTCACAATTAGTTATTGCAATTTATGCAACATGGAAATGAAAATTTAATGAATATCAAAAGCCTGCAACTTTTCATTCATCTCTGTGAGAGTAAAAGTTTCGCCAAGACCGCAGCGGCAATGCATATTAGCCCTTCAGCCTTAAGCCGACAGATACAAAAATTAGAGGAGGAAACCAGCCAACAATTGTTTTTACGCGACAACCGTAGCGTTGATTTAACTATCCAAGGTAAAAAGCTAGTCCCAGTTGCCTTAAAGATTCTTGGCGAATGGCAGCAGTATCAGAGTCACCTGAAGGGAACCGAGGATGAACTGAAAGGAGAAATCCGTCTCTTTTGTTCTGTTACTGCAAGCTACAGCCATCTTCCGGAGCTAATCTCTGACTTTCGTATTCAGAACCCTTTCATTGAGTTCAAACTATCAACCGGCGATCCAGCTCAAGCGATCGACAAAATACTAGCAGATGAAGCCGATATTGCCATATCAGCCAAGTCAGAACAGATGCCAAATAAAATCGCATTTGAAACGATCAGTGAAATCCCACTTTCTGTCATCGTACCTGTTGGGGTTAGTGCGTTTGCTGAAGAGCTACAAAAAGAAAAACCAGACTGGTCGGTCATTCCATTCATACTCCCAGAAGCAGGAACGGCAAGGGACAGGGCCAATACTTGGCTCAAACAAATGAAAATAAAGCCAAAGATCTACGCACAAACCTCCGGACATGAAGCCATCGTAAGTATGGTTGCATTGGGGTGTGGAGTAGGTATAGCACCTGATGTTGTAATCAACAACAGTCCGGTAAGAGAAAAGATAAATCGTTTAAAAGTCTTACCAATTAAACCTTTTAAACTTGGTGTTTGCTGCAACAAAACTCAGCTGGAGAATCCGCTTGTTAAAGCCTTTTGGAAGGTTGCAGAGAGCAAGTATATCGCACCTTAGATGAACACTTTTTAGGTATAAAGTGAGCTAATTTTAAAACTCTATAGATGCAAAAAAGCCCGCTCTTTCGAGCGGGCTTCTTAAATTTAAAGCCTGGCGATGTCCTACTCTCACATGGGGAAGCCCCACACTACCATCGGCGCTATTTCGTTTCACTTCTGA